>CALVAR010000015.1 GCA_944325575.1 Candidatus Gastranaerophilales bacterium
GCAGGTATTTAAATACCTGCTTTTTACAATACAGAAAGGAATTAAAATGGGGAAAAAGACAGGTTTTGACATATTTAACGAAGGAACTTCCACCGACGGAATGGAATGGCTGGATGAAATAAAAAAAGCTATGGAAGAAATAAAAGACGATTCTGATGATTTGTTTAAACATCTTTTAAAAACGGCTAAAGAGTATAAAGATAAGATAGAAAAAGACAATCCTTATGCAGAGCTTTTGGAACAGTCAAAAAAAGAAAATGAAGAATTAACAGCCAATATCGGCTATTACAGAGATGCGATGGAAAAAAGGCTTGCCGTAGACAAATGGTATCGTGAAGAATTTGATAAATTAATGGAAAACAAACAGGGAATGTCTCCGGATGCACAGAATAAAGCAATGATGGATTTGGGCGAATTATACAATCAAAAATATGCTCAAGCTGATGAAGAAGTCTGGATGGAAAGAGGAGAAAAAGTTGCATCTATTATGGGCGGCAGCTTTAGTGAATTGATAACCGAATATGAACATTTTGGAGACAAAATGAAAGATATTGCGACCTCACTGGCAGATTATATGATACAGGAATCATTAAGGGCAGTCACACAGCAGATAATGAGCACACAAAAAGTACAATCAATGCTTAGCAGCATATTCTCGGCAGGTTCTTCAAAGGGAGGACTTTTTGGTGCAGCGACAAACTTTTTTAAAGGATTCGGGCGGAGACTCGGGCTGGCGACATTTCATGACGGTGGAATTGTTCCGGTTGGTGCAAATGCCGAATTGGCCGGCACACAGGAGCAGCTTGCCCTGCTAAAAGGCGGAGAGAGAATATTAAGCCCCGGAGAAAACACCGAATACAACAGCAGAGAAAGAGACAGTTCTCCAGTAGTATTCAACAATTTTAATGTAAAAGCCTGGGATTCAAAAGATGTACGCAGATACTTGCTGGACAACCGGGAATTATTGAACCAGATTACATATCAGGGAATAAAGGATAATTCCGCTCATTTAAGATTTATGGTACAGAATGCGTAATAAAATTTGAAAGGAGTTAAGATGACGACTTATCCGGTTTTTGATATACCATACAAAACAGCTTATTCAACAGCGATAGAATTTAACACACAAATAAATAAAAAAATGAAGGGAAGGGAACAGCGCTATCCTGTCTGGACTTATCCAAAACGTACTTTTACACTTTCATTTGACAAAAACTTTAAAGGACGAAAAAAGCTCGAAGATTTCTTTATTGAAGCAGCAGGGCGGGCCGGCAAGTTTGAATTTGTCTGGGATAAAGCAAAAGGCGGAAACGGACAGACTTATCTTTGCACGTTTGATTCCGACATTTATAAGCAGAATATTGACGAGTTCGGATTTTCTGAATCTGAGTTAAAGCTTGTATGTATAGACGATTTTCCTGTTGATCCTGTGGAAAGTCTCGATTTTTACCACAGTGCAAAGAGTGAAACCACCATTGAATTTTATACAATTATTGACAAATTTTTTACTGCAAGAAATGAAAGAAAATCCTACTGGAATAATCCAAAAAAGAGCTGGACTTTGACTTTTGACAAAAATGCAGGAACAAGAAAAAAACTGGAAGATTTTTTTATTGCCAAAAGAGGGAAATTCCGTTCCTTTGAGTGGAAATGGAAAAAAGAACTCGGAGGTGATGACAAAACTTACACTGTAAGGTTTGATGAAGATACTTTGCAGTCAAATATTGATGAATACGGTTATGGAGAAATACAGGTAAAATTAAAAGAGGTTTTCCCCACCCCAAGCCCGTTTGATGATCTGGAAAAAGATGAAGTCATTCCGAGAAAACTTTTAAAAATACAACTGGAAGGCGGTTCTATTTATATTCTGGACAATGAAACAATGCAGTCATTGAATTATAACGGCGAAGATTATCTTGGGGCACCTTTGAAACTTGATAAGATAAAAAAAGATGATAATTCCGGTGTTTCCAGATTGAATATAACACTTTCAAATGTAGGATTGTCAATTTCCGGTATTATAGGCCAGAGAGGTGATGTTATCACAAATGCTCCCGCTGTTTTGACACTGGTATTTTTGGATGTTGATACAAATACTCTGCTTCCCCAGTATACACAGGTCTTGTTTGCCGGAAGATGCAACAATTTAAAGCTCGGTTACGAAGACGCAACTATGGATATAGAGAGCTCTCTCGGCGGATATGAAATACAAGCCCCGATTATGAAATATCGCACTACCTGTCAGGTAAGACGTTTCAAAGACTGCCGCTGCGGTTATACGGGAACCGAAACAAAGTGTGATCGTACTTTTGCAAGATGCAAGGAACTCGGAAATGAAGAAAATTTCAGAGGATTTCCGCAAATGTATAATGAGCTTGTTATCAAGGTATAGAAACAGCATAACTCTTCTTTTTACGATATTCGGGGAGAGTCACCTCTCCCCGCTTTCTTTTCTGCTGCGTAAAATAATTGTGATAGATTTTGAGTGATTAAATATCAAAGTATTACATAAACGGAAAATATAATAATTTTTTATAATTTATATGATTCATAATATTCTTATGAAGAAAAGAATATTAACAATTTTATTTATAGTTTTTTATTTTTTTACCTTTGTCGGCTTTTTATGTTTTAACGGATATATTGGTATAAACGGCAAAGTATTTGACATTGAATCTTATAATATAAAAGATTTAAGAGAATCTGATAGCAAAGCAAAAGATATTTTATTTGAATATTTAAAAAAAGATGTCAAACAGTACGCCTATACTAAAGAAGACGGTAAAACCGGCTATTGGGAATTGTATAAAGATGTTTTATGGGCGCTGACTAATGATATTGATAATGACGGCATAGAAGAAATAATCGGTTCATACGAAATAGCACCGTATTGCGGAACTGAATTTTGTGATTTTTTTATACTCAAAAAGCAGGGTGATAAGTATATAAATATTTATGAGAAACAGCAATATTCCGGTATCCACAGGATTGATATTGTAAATAATATAAAAAAACAAGGACACAAAAACTTGAACTTGTATTTTTGGCATAGATACACCAAAAAAGAGTATGTGCAAATTTTAGAGTTTTAAATAATATATGAGAATTAAAATATTTATTATAGTTATAATTATATTTATGTTACCGGTATGGGCATTTTTTATTGAACCTAACCTTTTATTCGTGAAACATTACAGAATAAAGAATGAAAATCTTGCCGGTATACGTATTGTGTTTGCTGCAGATTTTCACTTGAGAAGTCATCAAGAATACCGTTTGAAACAAACAATAAAAAAAATAAACGCTCAAAAACCCGATATTTTATTATTGGGCGGTGATTTTATTGACGGAATAAGTCTAAAAAAAAGTTTTTCGCTTCCCCAAACAGCACTTTATCTTTCTAAAATAAATGCACCGTATGGAGTATATTCTGTTGTCGGTAATCATGAATACTGGTCCGGAGATATTGATTTAAAAAAAATTCTGTTAAAACACGGAATAACAGTATTATCCAATGAGAACACACCAATAAATATAAAAGGGAAAAAATTATATATAGCAGGAATTGAAGATTCGTTCAGTTCAGAACCCGATATTGATAAGGCGTTTAAAAACAGCGGTCAAAATGTTATTGTGCTCACTCATTCGCCGGATATTTTTCCTAAAGTACCGGATTCCGTCATTCTTACTCTTGCCGGTCACACACATGGTGGGCAGATTCGCATACCTTTTTACGGAGCGTTATTTATTCCTTCAGAATTCGGAAAACGATATGCTGAAGGATTGATTGTTGAGGGTTCTAAAAAAATGATAGTTACAAGAGGAATAGGGACAAGTACGATTCATATCCGTTTTAATTGTCCGCCGGAAATAGTTGTAATAGATTTTGAGTAATTCAAATATTAAAATATTACATAAACGGAAAATATGATAAATGATTATTTGATAATGCATTCCATAATATATAAATGAAAAGATTAAGTATTAATATAACCATTCTATTAATTGTAACAGCTTGTTTTTTATACTTTGCAAATAAAGAGAAAGCTATTTTTGCTTATCAGTATGTAGATGATTATTCTGAAGTAATTAAATTTAAAAATGCAAAATATTTGGCAGAATATGAATTATTTGGTACTCAAAAGAAGAATACTTCTATTGCAAATATATTTTGGGCTTATTTAAAACAAGATATAACCGGTTATAAAAATAAAAAATGCGATGATGATTGTCTGTTGCATAAATATGGTTTAGAGAAAAATATTTGGGTAGGTGATTTTGATTTAAATCAGGACGGAATACCGGAAATCATTGGAGCAAACGATTCCGTTTACTGCGGTTCTTTAATGTATTGTTTTCGTATTTTACAAAAGAATAAATTTACAAAAAATTATAAGAATATTAGTTATATACTTTTTAACAAAGAATTTTACAAAATAAGAGTTTTAAAAAATAAGACAAATAATTTTTACGATTTATATCTTTTTAGCATCCGCCAAAATGGTGATAGGATTTTACGTTATAACAAAATTCAGAATTAGTTTTTATATTTGAGAAAGGAAAGTTTTATGAGGACAAAAACGCTTGAAGATTTTTTTGCCGAATTAGGCTACAGAGAGTCCAGCGGAAAATACGATAATGATAATAATCCATATTATTATGGGATGTATCAACTTGGAAAACTTGCATTAACAGAAGCAGGTTACTATGATATAAAAAAAGACAAATTCACCGGTAAAAATGGTATAAACTCAAAAAAGGATTTTTTAAATGATCCGGCTGCACAAGAAGATGCTGTAAGATGTTTTGAACGCTCACAATGGAAACAACTTAAAAACATGTGCAATAAATATTATTACAATCAAAAAATTAATGGTATACAATTGACAGATTCAGGTTTATTAGCCGGTGCACATTTAGTTGGTCCAAGTGAGGTTTGCAAATATTTAAAAAGTAAAGGCAAATATATACCTCGTGATGGTAATGGAACTAGCGTGGAAGAGTATATAAAAAATTTTGCAGGTTATGATATAAGTGAAATTACGGATAGCTCAACAAATAAAAAATTTTATAAGCAATTTTCTCTTGGTACAAAAGATAATTTAAACACTGAATCCAATATTAAATTTTCCTATAAAAAGACCGACACTGTAAAAAATCCAGTCAAAAAAAGTCTCTTAAGTGAAATATTGGACAGTAACAATATAAAATTAAATCAATATGAAAAAATCCTTTACGAATCAATGTTAAAAAGCGCTGCAAATAAAGGAAAAGAGAATAAAACAGAAACAAAGATAACCGGAAAAACATTGAAAAACATGCTGGATACCCGGTACCAAAAACTTAAAGACTACACAAATAAAATATACATGGAATCAGAAGCAATAAATAAAAGATTTACGGGGAATATACCCAAAGACTACAAAAATCCGCACCTTGAAAACGACAGGATATTTACAAAAGAAGAAATAGACAAAATGCCACGTTCAGAATATCAAAAGAATGAAAAAGCGATAAGGTATCAAAGAAAGACAATAGGAATACCGACAAAATCGCAGGCGGAGAAAACAGCCTCAAAGAAGGGAAGCGGAATGGTGCATGTTTCAGGGTATACGACATCAGACGGCCGCAAGGTAGGGGATTATTTCAGGTCTTATCCCAGAGAATAGCATTTTTTCTTGTAAAGCGTAAAGTGTTCTATGTGATAAATGATTTGGTTACGAGGGTTTAGTGTAGCGATAATATTTATTATGTAATTTTAGTTAATCAGCAATAAATCAAATATTTAAAATACCTGATGCTCCATTCAAACAGAATATAATTTGAACCTGTCTCGGCAACTCGGGCTGTAAAAATTGCTAAAGATACAAATACCTTTGTGTTTGTTATAATTTCCCAGCCCTCGGACAGTACCTCGTTTGTAGTTGTTCAAATAATATTCTGTAATTCATTTCGCAAAAGGTATTTTAAATATTCAATTTATTGCTAAAATCTTTTCTCAAAAAATTGATAAATAAATAGGGAGCAGATATTTTATTTTAGAGTGACTTAAAATCCTACCCGCAAGGGCGGATTTTTCGGAACGAAGAAGTAAATATCCTCTACTTATTCTGCATAATTAAACTGAGTCTTGGATTATTGGCGTTCACAAGGTTTTGTATTCCATTTCGAAATTTTATTCTAAAATTTCTTCATTCCAACAACCTTGCTCACATGGGCAGCTTTGTGCCCGCACAAAATCCGCTACATAATAAATATTATCACTATACTAACAAGCACTTCTTAAAAATTTACTACAAAAAATTTAACATATATAGAAAAGCTAATTATCAAAAAATTAGAAATTATTCTAATTAATCTAACAAAACAAAAAGCAGAGCATCTTAACAGATGCTTTTTTGATGCAGGTTTATACAAAAACAGAAAGAAATGAGGTAAAAATGTTCACAAACTTTGACATTAAAAACGCAAGATATGATTCGGACACAATCAAAAGACTTTCAAATTATGAAGATTACAGAAATCTGTACGACGGCGATTTTACAAAAGCATTTAGTTCCACTGTATTAAAAATAAGAAAACGTTATCCGCTTGACAACACAACTGCCCAGTCTTTGATAAATATAAATCTGTTCTGGGCATTGACAGACTTTTTTAAGGGATTTTTGACAAATCAAGGTATTTCTATCAATGTTGATGATCCCAAACAATCCATATGGGATGAAATATCAAAAGAAAATAATTTTATTTCTGTTTTAAAAGAAGTGTACATAGATAATTCCCGCTTTGGAAACGGAATTTTTAAAGTCGCACTTGAAAACAGCAAGGTAAAAATATTTTCTGTCTGTCCGGATTGCTGGATACCTGTGTTTAAACAAGGGAATTTAAACGATATCGAAGGTCATATTCTTGTATATCCATTAGAAATCATTGAAAACGGTGCAAAGAAAGAGTTTAAAAAAGTAGAAAAGCATCACAAAGGTTACGTAGAAAACGAAATCTGGACATCTAACAACGGAACTTTTGGCAGACTTCTGGAAGAAGACGAAATGGCAATGTTTAATACAGCGCCGGTAGATGATTTTTCCGATTACTGGGAAGATTTTCTTGTGTTCCCCACAAAAAATACAACTGAAAGCGATTCTTATTTCGGCGAAAGTGATTACAAACGCTGCAAATCAATTGTGGAAGAAATCATGCTGACCGTGAGCCAGAATTCAAAAATTATAAACAGACATGCAAATCCTAAACTCTCAGGCAGCGAGCAGAATCTGGAAATGAACCCTGTTACCAATGAACGAATTTTCCCTGATACTGACTTTTTAAAGGTCGGTACTGATGGCATTAAGCCGGAATATATTACAGCAGACTTGCAGGCTGATGCTATACAGAAACATCTTGATATGCTTATGAGTTTCTTTTACATTCTTACAAAAACTCCGCCTCAAGCTTACGGGCTTGATATCTCAGGCAATATGTCGGGTGAAAGTCTGCGCAAAATTTTTATAGCCGCGCTTTCTAAAGTCGATGACATAAAACAGGTATCTTTTACTTCAACAATTCAAAATGTTGTTAACTGCGCAATGGCATTGAATTCTACACCCGTAGAAAGTGTAAATGTTGCCTGGGGCGAGCCTATACCTGCGGATTATTCCGAAATGGTTGATACGGAAAACAGCAGAGTCGCAGCAGGTACTCAGAGCAAGCTGACAACAATAATGACGCTGGATAATGTATCGGAAGAAGATGCACTGGCCGAACTGGAAAGAATAAATGAAGAACAAAATATGAACCGCCAAGACGGACAAATGTCATTAAAGGATGCGCTTGAACAAATGCGTAATGATAATCAGGATGAAGAAAATCCAAATGCAGAATTTTCGAATCAGCAAGAAACTGAAGAATATAAAATAGCAAACGAAAAACAGAAAATATGATAAATAATAAGACTGTTACTATGTTAAGATTAGAATATGGACAAAAATCAAAAAAAAATAATTATAGAAAATGAAAAAAGAAATTTTTCATACAAAATTAACAAGATTTTTTCTAATAAAAAGGGATTTTGGTTTATTAATATTTTTGCTTTTTTACTTTGCTGTGTAACAGAATTTATTTTTTGCAAAATATTTAAAATGGACTTTAATCTTGATTTTCAACCTGTTGATAAATCAGATTTTAAAGAACCTGATAAAAATATTTCTGTAGTAAAAGCATTTTTTGTAGTTTTTCTATTAATAATTTTATTAATAATTTCTCTAAAACTTAGTTAAGTCAAATTTTTTATATAGGTTATAAATGCAGGCAAAATAACTTTGCCTGCATTTTAGAAATATACAAAGTTATTATAGAACCAGACCCGATTAGAATTGCCTATTGAGTGACTTGCGCGGGATATTTTAATACTGTATCATTTAGTTATGATTAGAATTAAAAATTTTTTATGCATAATGTTGTTCTCGTGTCTTTGTTTTTGCCAAAGTGCGTTTGCCGAACAGGCTTTTGTCCACCCGATAGATGCACAGGAAAGTGCATGTAAAACCGGAGCAAAAACTCTTGATGAATGGACAAGATGCACTCTAAAAGCAGCAAATGCCTGGACAGGAGAAGTTGATAAATATTACTCGCTGCTTTATAAAAAATTTCCGGATAATGCAAAACAAACACTCTATGATGATCAAAAATACTGGAATATGTATAAAAATAAAGAATACGGCGTTATAGATACTTTAGAAGATAAGGACAATGAAACAAAAGAGCGGGTAATGTTTCGTGCAGACCGGAAAAGAGATTTAATAAAAAGCCGCGCACAAACTTTGAGAATGTATTATGTCCAAACTTTCCCCGATGATGAACAAGAAAAAATTGAAATCAATAATAACCAAAGCGGTTTCCAGCTTGATCCTGTTTTGCAGCGCGGGCTTCGCTGGCTTGGCTTTTGATATACCGAGAGCCTGCTTTGATTTAGAAAATACGGAAAGTTCAAGCCCGGCTTCGGAAATTTTATGGAGCTGGCTGCTCAGACAAATCAGACTTTCTGAGGCTAATGCAGCAATTCACAATATATATAAAAAAGACTGCGCCGCTGTATTTTTCGATTTAAACTCGGACGGCGAAGATGAGGTTTTGGGGACACATTATTCTTCCGTAAAAAACGGTAACGGAGGCTGGCTTTTGTATATTTTACAAAAAAACAGCAAGGGCATCTATCAGGAAATTACGGGAGAAGAAATTTATTTTGACGTCAGACATCCGGTTTGTATTCTTTTAAAGAAAACAGATGGTTATCGGAACTTTCAGGTCTTTAATAAAAATCTGGATGATGATATTACATACTCATACAGACAGGATAAAAAATTATATTTCAAAAAAAATAAATAGTTCTGTTAAACGTAAAATACAATAAATTTTTAGAATATAACTTGTGGATAATTAATAAATAGACTCTGCAGTTGATATAAATCAATTGCATCAATCCAGCTATTTTTATGCGGCATTTTTAATGCCGTTTTTCTTTTATCTATTAACTTACACAGATTGGACCGTACAGCAGCAGCTGTATTTTGTCCGCAATTTACAGAAAGGAGTTCCTATGTCAGGTACACAGGACCTAAATTTGGCTGCGGGTGAAGAGATTCTAAAGCAGTCAGACCAATCAGGAATTGGTCAGCACAATGAAGCGGCTCAGGAAGCCGTATCAGAAGAAAGCGAAAATGAGGAAAAAGTGCTCACTCCATCACAAAAAATGGATGCTCTTATTCGCGGAACTTCTGCTGGGTATATGAAAAGAGAGCTTGAAAGACTAAGAAAGGAAGCCGCAAAATATCGCAATTCTTCCAGAATTGAAAATCAGGCAAAATTGGAACTGCAAGCTAAAGCCGAAGAAATTTCAAAAGAGCTTGAAGCTCTAAAAGCCGAGCACAGAAATCTGTCTATTATCCAAAAATTGGATAAAGCAGGCTGTATCAAAAGCGAACTTGTTGCCAAAGATATTCCGGCGGATTTATCTTCTTCAGATGATTTGGATAAATTTATTCAGAATTATAAAGAAGAAAACAAGTTTCTTTTCAAAACCCCGAAACAAAATGCCGGCGGTACTTTCAAAACCTCCGGCAGGAAAAACCTTACTCCTTCACAACAGATGGATGCTTACATCCGTGCTGCACTCGGCAGGTCATAAAGTGAAGAAGATTGTTATCAGATTATAAAAATTAACGGAAAGGAAATTTAAAATGACAACAGATGCCAAAATTATTACACGTACAAACGCAGAGGCATTAATCCCCGTAGAAACTTCTAATGAAATTATAAAAGAAGTTCCGAAAGCTTCTGCTGCGCTACAGCTTTTTAAACAGCTGCCAAATATGAGCGCAAAACAAAAAACTCTTCCGATTGCGTCAACATTACCTACAGCTTACTTTTTAAACGGTGATACCGATATGAAAAAGACTACAAATGCAGAATGGGATAAATTGACACTTACGGCAGAAGAGATTGCAGTAATTGTGCCTATTCCGGAAGCTGTTTTTGAAGATTCGCAGTATTCTATGTGGGATGAAATCAAACCTCAGATTGTTGAAGCTTTTGGTGTTGCAATTGATGATGCTGTATTTTTCGGCGTAAACAAACCGGCGTCCTATCCTGATGCTATTGTTACTGCTGCAATATCAAAGAAAAATACTGTTGAAGTAGGTACAAATGAAGATATTGCCGGAGATATTATCGGTGAAAACGGTGTTATGTCAAAAGTAGAAGCTGCAGGCTATAAAGTTACAGGATTTTATGCAGACAGCACTCTTGAAGCAAAATTCAGAAACTTAAGAGATAAAAACAATCAGCTTTTATATACACCGGGCTTAACTTCCGAAATGCCGGTAAGTCTTGTAGGCCGCCCTATGATGTATGACGAAACAGGTATTTTTGATACAACAAAAGCCCTTTTAATTGCTGGTGATTTCACTAAGGCAGTATATTCTATCAGACAGGATATAACTTACAAAGTGCTTGATCAGGCTATTATCCAAAATACAGACGGAACTATAGCCTACAACCTTGCACAGCAGGATATGGTTGCACTACGCTGCGTTATGAGACTCGGTGTACAAATTGCAAGCCCTGTTACAAGAAAAGGCGGTTCAACAGGTTATCCGTTTGCAATATTAACTCCTCAAGCAGATTCCGTAGAAAGCTAGTTAATCATCAATTTCGGAGCAGCGGTGTTTATTCACCGCCTGCTCTTTTTAGAATTATGCAGTGATAATATTTATTATGTAAAATTAAAAACATATGCAGCGAAGCTGCACACGAAGTGTAGTACGGCTCTGCCGTTGTAACATTAATTACAGACTCTTTGTATTTACGAACAAAATTTTCGTTAGCGTAAGCGTTTAGAAAATTTTGGAGATAAATGCATTAGAGTCTGTTTTGATCAGCGTTCTTTTCTTTCTTTTGGTTCGTTTTCTTTCTTTTAATCGCAAAAAAGAAAGAAAATGAACGTAAAAAAACATTTATTCTTTTTATTTGTTCATTTTTTCTTTTTGTTGCTATGCAAAAAGAAAAAACGAACCAAAAAAGAAAAACAAGCTATACCAAAAGAAACAGTAAGTATTTTAACGGCAATTTTTCAGCGACAGGCTGCTGTAAAAATTGCCTCAAAACACAACTGTTTCTAATCAAGGTTACAACAGGGGCGTGCCGCCCCCGTACCCCCTGCTATGTATTAAAAATTTTTAATTTTACATAATAAATATTATCAGTATATTAAATTCCGTTACTAAATTATGTAAAATATATAAGAGAAACAATTTTAAGCTGTTTTAGTAAAAAGTATCAATTATCCTTTAAATAAAGAGGCTGTAAAATCTCCGGAATTAGTTTATATTCGCATCTAAAATTGCAGAAGTAGTAAAGGAATCCATAGGGCAGAATATAGTCTGTCCTTATTTATTACAAGTTAAAAACAGCTTGGCTGCACAAAGTTTTATCTCTGCCGCTGATGATATCAGCGGTAGTTTTTTGTATTCAAGATTTAATAAAGAAAGGAAAAAACATGACTATTGTATTGTATGAAAATTCTTTTGTCACATTGGATGAGGCAGAGGCTTATTTTGATGAGCGTTTTGATTCGGACGCCTGGACAAATACCGAGTCCGGTATTGATGATACAGCAAAAGAAAAACTATTGATTACGGCAAGTAAAAGAGTCAATATGTTTGATTTTGTGGGCAAACCGGCAGAAGAAAATCAGCCTATGGCATTCCCGCGTGATTATGAAATGCCGCAGGATATTAAAGATGCGGTATGCGAAGAAGCTTATGCTCTTTTAACAGGTAAGACGAGTGTTCATAAACAGAATCAGGAGGATAATATTTCTTCTATTTCTCTCGGTGCCGGTTCTGTTTCTTACAATGCTCCGTCATCTTTCGGCGAAGACAAGCTTTTATGCTCTCAGAGCGCACTTTATCTTGTAAAAAAGTGGGTAAAAAAAGGATTTTATACAAAATAATCGGAGATAATCCGGTTATTAGCGTATTTAGATTGAAAAAATTTATAGGAGATTAAAATTATGGGATATTACACAAATCTGCTGTCTGATACAGCAGTGCTCAAAACCGTGGACGGAACTGATAATAATGGAAAGCCCAATATAATTGCGCTTGATGAAATAGGCTGTAAAATTGAATTCAAAAATGCGCTAACGGTTAATGCACAGGGACAGGAGCTTGTCTCATCGGGTAGACTCTACACGGAATCCGTTGTAAAAGTGGATGACATTCTAGAGATTAAAGACGGTGTTTTTAAGGTTGTTAATGTCAATCCGTATTATCCGATAGACTCATCAGCTCTTGTCATTAATGAAGTTTATTTTGCATAGAGTGAGGATAAAAAATGATTTTAGATGATTTGAAAAATTTTATTGTTACAAACCTTGGAACAGAAGAAGAAATCATAAAATATGATTACGACTCTTCAAAGGGTGATGATGTTATTGTATTGCAGCTTTACAATAATACACCCTGTGATCTTGCTCTTCGTTCCGGCATAAAAATAACTATAAAATACAGTGATTTAAAACTTAGCAGAGATACTTGTTTTGCTTTGTATAATTTACTTTTTCCGGAGGATCATTTTCAAAAGGCAATTATTATTAACGGAAAAGTAATGCATGCAAAGCTCAATAACGGTCCTTATTACATTCAAAAGGACCAGTCAAAAAGACACGGCTACGTGTTGGATATTACGGTTACTTACAAAAGATAGGAGAAAGAAATGGCTTTAAAAACAGTAACAAAACTCTTTGGTGTGGATGATGCAAAATTATTCCCCGTAACAGAAGATTCCGAGACTCAGTTTACATGCGGAACCGGTATTGATTTGCCCGGTGTGAGACAAATTTCATTAACTTATGAAATTGAAGAAAAATCTTTAACAGGTGATGAAAAAGTTCTTGATGTTTCAAACAAAATTAAATCAGTTTCTTTTAATATTGAATATGCAAAACTCAGTCTTGAAGTGCTTGCACAACTGACAGGCGGAAGCTATTCCACAAGCGGTTCCGATGATACGGAAACTGCTGTTTTCAGTTTTGGCGGCGGAGATTTGCCAAACTATTTTCAGCTGAAAGCACAAATTTTGGACACTAACAATGACGGAGGAGATGTGCATTTTTGTATTTACAAGGCAAAAGCTACAGCAATTCCTTTAAACGGTGTTCAGGATGATTTTGCAACTCTGACATTTGACGGCAGAGGAGTATATACAGAACACGAATTTGGTGAAGAAGGCTCTAAGCAGACAAAACTTATTGATATAGAAATTCATGCGAAAGCAAAAGATTTGGCTGCAACCGTTGATACTGCGGCATAAGTCTTGATTGACAGCGGATTATCAACAATAAGCCTTCTGCCCCCTTAGTCCGAAGATGTGCAATTGTTACATCTTTGGACTTATTTTTTGGGGGCGATCATTAAATGAATTATGTCTTACGGGAGTCAGTTTCATGAAAGATACAAAGAAAATAAGCAAAGCAAAATTAAAAAAAATTGAGCAGGAATGTCTTGCTCTTGTAATTGAGAACAGCATTGTTTTTATGGATGAAATATTTATTTATACCGAAATAGCTCCGTCGTCTTTTTATAATGCAGGTTTACAGGATTCTGTTCTTTTGAAAGATGCAATTGATATTAACCGTGCAAAGTTAAAAAGAGATCTGAGGCTAAAGTGGTTTGACAGTACAAATGCTACGCTTAATGCTGCATTATACAGGCTTGTTTGTACAGAAGACGAAAAGCGTGCGCTTTCATCTTCCGCTGCATCAAAAAACCAGCAGAACAGTGATATTTGTACACAGGAAGAATATTTAAAAAGTTTGAAAGAGATGGGAGAAAGCATAGAAAATGCCGATTGATTGGACAAAATCTAAATACAGTAAAAAGCACAGGTTATTTTTGAGTAAAAAGCCTGCAGATATGGCGTTTTTTACATTATGTGACGGTGCGGTACGCTCTGCAAAGACATTATCCATAATCTATAAAATTCCACAGATGTTTGATTTTGTCGGTAATGAATATTTAAAAGTTTTTTCCGGATATTCTAAGAATACCGTACGAAATAATGTACTTGTAGAGCTTTTGCCTTACTTAAAGAACTACCACGGTGCAAATGTAAAGTATAATTCCGCAAGCGGAGAGCTGGATATAAAACTCTGGGGGAAACTGTATAATTGTCTTGTTGTCGGCGGGGGAAAGTCTGACAGTGATTCTAATATTCAAGGCGCAACGTGGGACTTCTGGTATGCAAACGAACTGCCAAAGCATCATTACGGCTTTTACAACATGGCTCTGTCCCGTCTTACTCCGGAAAATGCCAGAGCAATTGCAGACAGCAATCCGGAAAGTTCTAATCACTGGTTGTATAGAGAAAGGATAAAGCCTTATCTTGACGGTGATGAAAATGTAAGAAGCATTTTTGATTACTGGCATTTTACAATGGAAGACAATGCTAATTTGTCAAAGGCTTTTATAAACAATCAGAAAAAATTGTATCAAGGTGTTTTTGAAGCACGTAAAATCAAGGGACTCTGGGTTGTAGCGCAAGGGCTTGTATACGATACATTTAACCCGGATAAACATACCTGCTCTCACAAACAAATTTTGGAAAAAATAAACAACAATGAATTTTTTGAATATTTTCTCGGGTTAGACTGGGGCTGGATGCACCCTTTATGCTGCGGTCTGTATGGCGTGACAAGAGCAGGCAAATATTACAAAATAGATGAACTATACGGTTCCAAAATCGGCGAGGACAAAGTAATAAACTGGATTTTGTCCAAACAGAAAGAATACGGAAGATATTTCCGGTTTATAAACTGTGACAACGCCCGTCCCGAACAGAATCACAAACTGCGTGAAGCACTGCAGGGGATTATTGTTCAGGAAAAGAAGCCAAAAGTAGTAGACAGTATCGGTATAGTCAGATCAATTATTAATTATGACAGGTTAATTGTAAACAAAGACAGATGTAAAAATACGCTGCGAGAGTTTGGCCTGTACAGGTATCCGAATGAAGATGAGAGAGAGACAAGGCTTATTGATATGGATACCCCGTTAAAAGAAAATGATGATACTATGGACGAGACACGCTATGCACTGGATTTTTACGAAACAAATTATGCCTACTTGTTTAAAAGATAAACTTTATCCACAAGGATAAAAGAAATGTGCTATATATAAAAACGTAAACTGTTTGCAATTTAGTTGTAAGCACAATTTACAAAAAACAGGCATTTTTGTGTCTGTTTTTTGTTTAGCAGTACCCAAAATATTCTGGCAGATTATATCTCTTTTCAGTGTCCCTGCTTTTTGGCAGGGACTTTTTTTAAATTTTTAATTTTAAAAATTATAGATGTGCTTTGTGCACTGTTTTGTTATTTACAGAAAGGACAAATTATGATTAAAGACATTTTGAACAAGCCTTACAAAATGGAGATTGAAGGCAAAAATTACACGCTCGATTATGACAACAAAGCTTATGCAGCACTTGAACAGTTAACGGGCAAGGGTATTTTTCGTATTTATGATGACTTTGTAGTAAAAAACAATTTAAAATACAGCGATTGTATTGAAGTTGCGTGCTGCGCAATGATGAAGAACCATACAGAAGGCGAGATTGCAAATGCAAGAATCGCATTGAATGATAAAAAGTTTTTGTTTTTACAAAATATTGCGCCGATAACACTTGCTTTTGTAGAGCCGTTAACACCGCCGGAAATTTTACAATCAAAAAAAGGTGTCAATAAAAAATCCGATTTAAAAAAAAAGAAGAAATAGAGGATAATGCAGAGCCGCAAGATTTTGATTGGTTAGGCGCATACACTACGGCAATGTGTTTTTGGGGCTGGAGTGACAGCGATTTTTGGGCTGCGACACCTCGAAAATACTTTGCTGTTTTGTATAAATATGCACAGATAAAAGATACAATAAACGAAAAGCCAAAGCAGGAGGTGCTCGTAGGGAAAAGCGCACTGAGAGCTTTGAGTGATATAGTTATGAGAATGAGATGATTTGTTTAATCAGATAAAATATGTAAATGTGCACTGGGTATAGGGGCGTACTGCCTCTTGCCCCGTGCTTAATAAAGAACGTCATTCTTGTATATATTACGTACTTTGATGCCGGATTTTATATATTAATAATATTTGTGAATACTATGTATTAGACTTTGGTCTATCGAAAATATGAGTATGTATATTGTTATAATGATAGTTATGTGTTCAGAATCTTACCAATCGGATGTGTAAAGCCAAAACCGCCAAGATTCTAAGCTCGCTTTATTCCGCATGATGACGGGTTGAGTATTAGATTCTTCGGTCACTTTGTTCCCTCAGAATGACAGTTTGTTGGTTAGTCTCAGGATGATAAATCACCGTCATCCTGAGCGTAAGCGAAGAATCTTTTATTATTAAATTCTTGCTAGAGATACATACGAGGCACCAAACGTACATCTTACTATGCTCTATGGTACAAGCTAAGCCGCCTCAGACAAAATCAAATATAAAAAAGCATTGGAAGAAGCGAAAAAGCAGATGAGCGAAACTAACAAAATGATTACTCTCGCGTCATAATCAATTCGCCCTGTTCGTTATAACAATTTTTGCCTATCCAGTGGGCCACCAATTTTTTATTTTTATCAAAAATGAATTGCTCACTTTTTGAAACATCTAGAGTAACTGAATCAAAATTACCAGATGAATCATATGTAATACGTTTGCTTGGAAAACCTTTACCTTGAGTTATAGAAATACCAATTAATTCCCCATTTTGATTATAATGATATGAGTTTTTTATATTCGACTTATAGCATATCGTATAATCTCCATCAGAATATGATGTAATATATCTATCTTTATAATTCTGAGTTTTTTTATTTATAAGTATAAGATTTTTATTATAATTTTTATCATTTGCAAATTTTTTGTATTTAGCAATATTAATTTGTAATTTAATATTATCAAATGACTCAACTCTTGCAGATTGTACTGTATAATTTATCCCACCTTTTAATGTATATCCTGTTGAATATAAAAAAGTAAGCAAAAAAACAATTATAAAAAAATATTTAGACATAAATTAACACTAACATAACTTTTTACAGAAAGGAATATAAAAATGACAATATTAAATCAAAATTATAGGAATGACCAAAGCCAATTTGAAAAAGCATTGGAAGAAGCGAAAAAGCAGATGAGCGAAATAAGATTTAGTACTCACGTGTCATAATCAACTCGCCCTGTTCGTTATAACAATTTTTGCCTATCCAATGAGCAAGCAGTTTTTTGTTTTCATCAAAGACAAACTGTTCATCCTTTTTTACACTAATTGCAATTGAGCTTAAATTTCCATAAATATCATAGGCAACTGATTTTTTTGGATATTTATTATTTATATAAAAGACTATTATCTCAAGTTTTCCGCTTTTATTATAAATAAAATAACGTGTAGTATTTTCTTTAAACAATAGAGAATATTTGCCGTCAGAAAATATCTGAATTTCTCTATCACGAAATTTCAACTTATTTTTTATTATTGCATTTTTATTTTGTATGGAATTTTTATCAAAGAAAAAAGTCTTATATTCTTGTATATTAATGTGCGGTTTTATTCCTTCAAAAGCTAATACACGTGCATTATCAACAGTATATGTAATTCCTGTTTTTAGGGTAAAAGCCCCAGCTATAAAACATATTAAGCATAAAAGTAGTATTTTGGATAATTTATTCATTTTTAATAGTATAACATAAGAAATAGAAAGGATCTTTATGAAAAATATAACTTTTAATAAAGATAAAGACCAAAGCCAATTTGAAAAAGCATTGGAAGAAGCGAAAAAGCAGATGAGCGAAACTAACAAAAAGTTTGCAGATGCGATGAAAGAGTTAAACAAAATATGGAAAGATCAAAAGCAGGAGTACAAGACTCTTGTAAATGCTGTTAAAACTAACAAAATTGATTTTAGAGAACTTCTGGATGACGGTTATACTGAAGAAAAAGAACATATTGCAAACAAATACACTCTTCTGCGAAAAGGTGTTGAGTCTGACAAATCTTTGACGGATGAACAAAAAAGCTATTTTCAAAACAGTTTTGATTATTTGGAAGATGAAGAAACTCAAAAAGCATATGATAACAGTTTTCTCGGCAAAACGGGCAAAAAAGTTTCTTCAGAATTTGCATCGGGTTTGCAGGACATGATTAGAGGGTACAAAGATTTTTCCGATGTTATGGAAAACATGACCACAAGCATCACCGATTATATGATAAAACAATTTACGGACAAACTTATGCAGAATATTTTTTCCGAAAACACAATGAATCTGTTTTCCGGCTTGTTTGGAAGTTTGTTTAACTGGGGCGGCGGAGCCGCAAAAAGCGCTCTCGGTTTTATAGGGTCGTTATTCACAAAACACCACTCCGGCGGAATTGTTCCCGACGGGGCAAATTATTCTCTGCCCGGTACAGAAGAACAGCTTGCTCTTTTAAAAGGAGGAGAGAGGGTTTTGAGTCCTGCCGAAAATGTTAATTATGAAAAACAAAGAGAGTCATCTCCCGTCATTGTAAACTCGTTTAATGTAAAAGCTTGGGATTCCAAAGATGTGAGGCAATATTTACTTGAAAACAGAGATCTCTTGAATCAAATTACTTATCAAGGAATAAAGAATAACTATTCAAATTTGAGACATATTGTACAAAATGCATAGGAGTATTATCTCTGCCGATGCTTCTATAGCGGGATGATAATATGTATTATGTAAAACCATATATTAAGCATTCGAGAGCAGATATTTCATTTTTTCGTTCCGAAAAATCCGCCCTTGCGGGTAGGATTTTAAGTCACTCTAAAATAAAATATCTGCTCCCTATTTATTTATCAATTTTTTGAGAAAAGATTTTAGCAATAAATCAAATATTTAAAATACCTTTTGCGAAATGAATTACAGAATATTATTTGAACAACTACAAACGAGGTAATGTCCGAGGCACGGGGAATTATTTGTATCACAAACTATCTTTGTTCTTTAGCAATTTTTACGTGCCGAGTTGCCGAGACGGGTTCAAATTATATTCTGTTTGAATGAAGCATCAGGTATTTTAAATATTTGAGTTATTGCTGATTAACTAAAATTTATTAATAAATTACATAATACATATTATCAATACACAAACTAAAATTTACAATAAAATCCCTAATTAACTATCAATAACAAACAGATATATGCAAAAACTGCACTTAAAAAGTGCTGTTTTTTGTTGTGCAAAGAAAGGAGTATAAATGGAAGAAAAAATCAAAGCTTTGCTTGAACAGATAGGACGTCCCTATGAAATGTTTAACAAAGACGGCACTTATCAGGGGTGTTTTTATCCCGTGCAATTTTTGTATCCTAAAAAGCCAAGATATAAGCTAAGAAGTGAAAATGATGACAAAAATTATTTATACGGATTGTCAAAAATAAAGAAACATTGTATAGAAATACATCCCGCCGAACTTAAAGCGGGAGATATTATTACAACAAGATACAAAGATGAATTGCACGTTGCAATCTACTTTGAATTTAACAAGATTATTCATGTGTTTAAAGATCACACTCTTCAAATAGGTCGATTGAAGATGTTTAAAGAATTTAGATGTTTTAGGGTGGTATAAATGTTATCAACAATATTATCAGCTGCATTCATGAGCGTTAGTGCAGTATTGGGATTTACGGGTGCAATAGCCGGAGGTGTATCCATAGTAGCGGGCAATATAGCCGCTTTGGTAATATACGGCGGTCTGGCATTGAGTATGACCAAAAAGAAAACTTCGTCTTTTGATTCTGCAACTTATAACGGTGTTTTGCAAACACAAACCGATCAGAATCTGCCGCTCCCGCTTTTATACGGAACCTGCAAGCTTGCCGGCAACAGAATCTGGCAGGACCCAAACGGACAGGTAACAATAAAAAGAATCATTGCCTTTGCGGAAGGTGAAGTAACGGAAATTTCCGATATAAAATTAAACGACATTCCACAAAATGAAATAGCAGGTATAAGTGTAAAAAAATACTATGGTACATCCTCGCAGGAAGTGGACTCTATAGTGGGCGGAAGCAATCAAAGCGAGAGAGCGGAAAAAGTAGGTTCACTGAAAAATGTTGCGTATGTCGCCGTTAGTGTACCGAGAAGCCAGAAAATAGATGTTAATTACAATCTTACCGCTATTGTTAAAGGCCGTAAAATCAGGGTTTACAAAAACAAATACGAATATGAAATTAAATATTCTGAAAATCCCGCATGGGTAATGTTTGATTTTTTAACCTGCTACAACGGTCTGGGCCTTTGTATCAACAATTACGGCAATATAAGTGATGATCTGATAGATGAACTTTTGGATCTGGACAGTTTTATTGAGTCCGCCGCTTATTGTGATGAGCTTGTTGATTATATTCATTTTGATGATGACGGAAACGAATTTATTGACAAAGTTCCGAGATTTACCTTCAACATGATATTTGATTCCCAGACTTCGGCCAGAACTTTGATAGATGAAATCTACCGTTCTTGCAGAGGCGGATTATTTTTAAAAGACGGAAAACTTCAATTCAAGATAGACAAGCCCGAACCGGTCAGTAAAGTATTTACCAGAGAAGATATAATAGAAGGTTCAGAAACTTTTGAATGTATTCCAAAAGAAGAACATTATGATATTCTAAAATGCACATTTGTCTCACCGGATCATGAATGGCAAAAGGTAGAAGCAACTGCAGAATTGCAGGAATACACCGACGGTGTGCCTATAGAGCATAATGTAAATATTCACAGCTGCACTTCTTTTAATCAGGCGTCAAGGCTTGCCTGGTATTATGTA
Source organism: Candidatus Gastranaerophilales bacterium (assembly GCA_944325575.1). GTDB lineage: Bacteria > Cyanobacteriota > Vampirovibrionia > Gastranaerophilales > Gastranaerophilaceae > Limenecus. The sequence continues at coordinate 21,400 of CALVAR010000015.1, forward strand.
AACGCAAAACGTTTACAGCCGTATTTTGGAAGTTTTTGGACAGATTACAGAGCCTATGATATAGAAGTGGGTGATGTAATATCCATAGACAGTCTTTTGATGGGGCTTGATAATTACAAGGTAAAAGTGACAAGTGTGGTTGATGAAGATGCCGGTATTTATACAGTAAACTGGCGTACATATGATGAGCGTCTTTATTCCGATGAACTCGGCAGCAAAGAGCCCAGAGTACTTGTCAGTACGTTAGATGATATTGCCGCTTTTCCGGATGACGTAAGAAATTTTAACGTTGTTCAGACAAACAATTTGTTTAATTTTGTTTGGGAATTGAATCAGGACAAAACAGATACTTATGAAATAAGGGTGGGTGACAGCTGGGCGAATTCCGCATTGGTTAAATCCGGAATAAAAGAAAACAATTATACCTGCGAAATAAATTCTAACGGTATATACAGATTCTGGATAAAAGCCTTTAACGGGTACAACTATTCACAAAACGCAGCCCTTGATATTGTTTCTATAGACAGCATTCCTGCCGTTAATGAAATAGTAAAGATAGATATGCTTGATAACATGACGGGTGTTCTTGATGAAACTCTGAGAATTTACAAGAAAAATATTAAGCTCAAAGAACAAGACATTAAATGGCGCAACCTTGACGAAAAATGGCTAAGTCGTTCGGGTTATTATCAGAATGTCGGAAAATGGGGTGCATCTGTACTGGACAGCGGGTCATACACAAGTCAGGTATACGACATTGGTGCGCTTTTAGAGTGTGTTGTTTCTTATGATTATCATTTTATATCTGCAGATGAACAAAATGATGTTCTTGCGGAATGGTCATATTCTGAAGACAACATAACTTTTACGGACTGGAAACCGATAAACACAGGCACTTACAAATTCAGGTATTGCAAATTCAGGGTAACGTTAAAGTCATACAATGGTGTGCAGATTGTTTTGAAAAACTTTGTTGTAAATATTGATGTGCCGGACAAGGATTTGGACATGGAACTGGAAATTACTGATACAGCCGGCCTAAAAATTGAATACAACTTTATCAATCCGCCGTCTATTGTGGCTACGGTAAATGATGACAGCAATGCTTATGTAGTTGTAACGGAAAAGACAAATACTTATGCGTATATAAAAGCTTACACAAACTCCGGCGAGCTTACTACCTGCAAGCTGAGTCTGCGAGCAAAAGGTTATTAGGAGAAAAGAAAGAGGTTTTTTATGGATGAAACAAGAGAATATGAATGGACGGACAATCCTACCGTTTCCGGTGAGTCGGACTGCGATACTGATGTCCTTAACGAATGTTTAATGCATTTAAAATACAATAACTCGGGCGGTGATGCTTTCCCGATGTTTAGCACAATTGCTGTTGACCACATATTGACAGGTGAAGAGGCAATTGGGTGGGCTTTACAGGGCTCACTGATAACAAACACGTATCCCGATGCTGTTGCACATATAAAAGATGAATATACAAATGCTACACAAACATTAAATTACAAAAAAACAACACCCATTGTTTTGCCGGCATTTACATCAAATACCTCGGGAGGAATAACGGTTTCTGATTCACGGGGTAATTCCGATGCTTATACGCTTATTAACGGTGTTACATATAAGTATATAGGTGCTTGGAATACTTACTGGTTTAATATTGATTATGGTAAAGAAACACTTATAAATAGCTACTTTATAAAAGCTGATTCAAACAGTAGTCCTGAATATCCAAAAGCCTGGACATTACAGGCAAGTAATGACGGTTCACAATGGGATGTTATTGATACAAGAAGCGGACAAACATTTACACTCGGACAATCGAGAACTTTTATTGTTACAACAAATACAGCATATAAACAGTATCGTCTTGTTTTCTCGGATGGTGTTGTCTCATCCGGTAACGGTGAACTGGGGCAACTGGGATTTAATGCAGATTCTATAATTTATTCTTTTGATTACAAAAAATCACAAAACGGACATTTAATTGCGGACATATCCTGCAAATCCCAAATTGACGTATTATTCAACGAAAGAGGAATTGCAGATTTTTACATACTGGATGAAACAAACAATCAGTTCTATCTGCCTCGAACTAAATGGTTTCATCAGTTTACTGTTGATACTAATCTTGTGAATAGCTTTAATGCACCAGGATTGCCTAATATAAAAGGCTATTATGAAGATTATCGAGCATATCCAAATAAAAATTCATCAACCGGCGTATTTAAGGGTACTACTGAATATTCCGGAGGAGGCGGTACATACAATGCAGGTACGCCGAGAGGGCAGGTTTATTTTGATGCATCAGCATATAATCCGCTCTACTCTGATACGGTTGATACAGTCCAACCTCCATCAAGCAATAAACTTTTGTATTACAAAGTAGGCAGTACTATAGTTAATGAATCTGAAATAGATGTTGAAAATTTAGTAAATGATGTACAGGCTGTGCAAGTCGAGATGGAGAATAAAGTAAATACCAATCTTTCAAATTGCACTAAACCATATATAACAGAAACCTACTCCAACGGCACAAGCTGGTATCGTGTATACTCTGACGGCTGGTGCGAGCAGGGAGGACAAATAGCTAACGGAAGTAATAATGTAACTGCGGCATTATTAAAGCCATACAAAAATACTAATTATTTAGCACTCGGCTGTGCTATTTCAAATAATAACGGAAGAGTCGGAACAGCAGGTGTCGGAATTAAAACAACAACTACCTGTTCTTTTATAAATAATTCTTACGAATTTCCTGTAGGATGGATAACAGAAGGCTACATTTATTAAGGAGAAAAAATGTCATATACACTACAAAAACCATACACAGATACAGAACGTGCTGATTTTATTGTTCTGCACAATCATAATAACGGAAGAAAAATAGAAGAAACTTCAGCAGCGCTTTATGCGCTTGAGGCAGATGAGATTATGCAAGACGGGCAGCCTGTCAAAAACCCTGCTTATGAGGCAGAGCAGCTTGCAAACGCTAAAGAAAACAAACTAGCCGAAAACAAAACAGCCTATGATGCGGCTCTAAAAGCAGGCGTTACCTACAAAGGTGAACTCTTTGACTGTGACACGCTGGCTGCAGTCCGCATTATGGGACAAATGGTAGCAGCACAAACCCAAGCAATCGCGGACGAAGAAACAATTGACTGGTTTGATTACAACTACAAGCCTGTAACATTAACGATTTCCGAATTTATGGAGCTTGCAGGGCTTGTTACATTAAACACAAGACGTATTGAAACACTAAATTGCGGATTTAATACGGCTGTTGAAAATGCTCAAACAATAGAGGAGATAGAAGCAATAGAGATTGATTACAATACCCGGCCAGTTGTAGATGAGGGTAGTGCTGATGCTGCAGGTACTGAAACAAACGGCATACAGTAGAAACAGAAAGTGAGGAAAGTGATGAATAAAATTCTTGAGACCATTATGAAATACCTTGGACAAGCCAGTACATATAAAGGTTTATTTTCCGTATTGGCGGCATTCGGCGTAGTATTAAAGCCTGAGCTGGCAGACGCTATTATTGCCTGTGCATTAGGCATAATCGGTTTAATTAACGTTATTATTGATGAACATTCACAAAGTCAAAACGCAGAGGTTAAAAGCTGATGTATTCAATGTTACTTACTGCTATCAGCAATTTGCTTTCTAAATTCTTTGACTGGAAAAAATCCGCAGCCGAGCATCAGATGGAAACAGATATTATTGATGATAAAAAAGACTATAAGAAAGCAACTGATATTGCAGAAAAAATAATAGATATAGCTGAAAAGTACAAACATGAAATGACAATGGCTCACAGGCTCAAATTTTCACATCTTGTACAGAGCTTTAAAAAATACAATTAATGATTGGGGGTATATATGGAAAAATTTTTAGAATATGCCCCCATAATTATTGTGGTGGTTATATTTTTTGTTCAATACAGGATTTTTGTTACCCCTGCACAGCTAAACTCTCTCAAATCAGATTTGATAGAGTACATTGCCGAGCATTATGTATCTGAAAAAACTTACAGAGATAATCATTTAAGTCTTGAAAACAGAATTGACAGAATAGATAAAAATGTAAATGATGTAAAAACTCTGTTAATCAGCATTGTGCAGTGGAACGGAAATCCCAACAACTGAATTTTTATCATTTTTACGGAGGAAATAATGGATGAATTATTTAAAAAAGCGCTGAAATTTGTTCTTCGGTGGGAAGGCGGATATGTCAACAATCCTAATGATAAAGGCGGTGCTACAAACATGGGTATTACCCAGTATACATATAACTCCTGGCTTAAAAATCACGGATTGCAGCCCAGAGACGTTAAAAATATCACACAGTATGAGGTGGAACAAATATATTACAAAAACTACTGGCAAAGGGCAGGATGTGCTGATATGTCGCCAAAATTTGCGTTTCTGGCTTTTGACACAGCTGTCAATATGGGTTTAGCAAGGGTAAATCAATTTTTGAAAGCCGCCCAATGGAAGTATCCGGACAAATTTATCGCTGCCCGCCGTGCAAAATACGAGGAATTTGCACAATACGGTAATCAAAAAATCTTCTTAAAAGGATGGCTCAACAGGCTGAATGCACTTGCTTTGGAAATTCAAAAATTATAACAAACTGCTTCTTTTTAGCCCCGTTATTTCTGCGGGGCTTTTTTGTCGGTATAAAACTTATTGTTATACTGATAATATTTATTATGTAGCGGATTTTGTACGGGCACAAAGCTGCCCATGTGAGCAAGGTTGTTGGAATGAAGAAATTTTAGAATAAAATTTCGAAATGGAATACTAAACCTTGTGAACGCCAATAATCCAAGACTCAGTTTAATTATGCAGAATAAGCGGAGGATATTTACTTCTTCGTTCCGATTTCGTCGTCCCTCCTCCATAGTCACTCCGAAGCAAACATCCTCCGCTTATTGTTCTTAAAACAAATTGAATGCAGGGGGTACGGGGGCGGCACGCCCCTGTTAGGCGAAGCTTATGTGTTAGAGCTTTTTAGCATTTGGAGAAAATTTACTCAGTCCTGTGCTGAGAAATTTTCGAACAAAGGCTTTAAAAGCTCTTTTGTTTTTGTGTGTTTCTTTCTTTGCTTGAGTCGTTGGCGAGTTTACAAGCCTTACGAATCAGGATGCTCTTGAGTATGGTTCATTTTCTTTCTTTGCTTCACAACAAAGAAAGAAAATGAACATAAGAAAAAAAATATTCCTTATTAAATAACTCTTTTTAATACATATCTATTGCAAAGCGGTTATATTACACTTGATATTTTATAATCTATGAAAAAGCTTCATAAGCATATAACACAAAGTACGGTAAAATCAGTCAAAGCTTTAAAAATTATATCCAAACTCTTCCAGCATTTCTTTCAGCGTTTTTGTAGGAAGCCCGATAACATTTTCCAAATCACCCTGTACATCTTTTATAAACTCGCTGCCCATCTCTTGAATACCATATGCACCGGCTTTATCCAGCGGTTTTTGATTTTTTACATAAGAATCTATAAGACTTTCCGGCAAATCCTGAAACGTTACATAGGTTTTAACCAGTCTTGTAATAAAATTTTTTGTATCGGCATCAACTACGCTTACGGCTGTTACAACAAAGTGCGTCCTGTTACTTAATTGAGCGAGCATTTTTTTTGCACACTCTTCATTCTTAGGCTTGCCGTAAATTTTGTTGTCCAGAACAACTACAGTATCTGCACTTACAATTAAACAATTTTTATACAAAAGAAAGTCTGTCCCCTGTTGATTTAAATCAAGGACAGACATTGCTTTTTTTAGAGAGAGGGATTGTATAGATTCATCTGAATAGTTGTCAGTATCAAGTTTTTCGTCAAAATTTGGTGAAACAACATTGAAATCGACATTGAGTTTTTTTATGAGAGAATGGCGCCTCGGTGACTGCGAGGCCAGTATAATTTTTTTGTTTGTAAAATCTTTTTCTGTCTTCATACTGCTATTCTAGCATAGATTTAATGGAAGACATGTTCTAAAATCCGTTATGCAGTAGCATATCTTGACGGTCTGTAATGTGCGGCTTTTGCGTTTAGTGCTGCACAGACACTGCTGAGTTTGTTATTTAAAATTAACAGATTCCTTTTCATATCGGAAAAATCGCCCATTGCACTCAGCATCTTATCTGCTGCAATAGTTTCTGCTATTGATGGATTATCAACTTTCTCATCAGCATATTTTTTCACTAATAATTGATCAATGTAATCTCTTGGTCCAACTGCCATAATCTATTCTCCCTATAAAATATAATCCCTTTATCCCTTGTACTTATATAAACAATTTTTGTATTCAAAAATTGCCTTTATTTAAAAAATTTCTGAAATTTTTCTTAACATTTATTAACACAGAGAGAAAGGAGTGGTGGCCAAAAGGCGCGTTCTATAATTAGAACGCGCCTTTTTTATGTCTTATTTTTATTCTTACTTTTTACAGGCGGATTGTTCACCGATTTTTTTAATTACATTTGTTGTGGATTTTCCTTCAACAAAGCTTATAAATTCAACCCTGCCGCCATTTGCAATAATTGATTTTGCCTCGGGCAGAGTTTCTATTGTATAATCAGCTCCTTTTGTATGGACATCGGGTTTAATTTCACACAACAAATTCTCAGGAGAAGATTCATCAAACATTACAACATAATCTACACACGCAAGAGCACATAAAATTTCCGCTCTGTCGTTTTCATTGTTTATAGGTCGGTCCGGTCCCTTTATTTTTTTTACGGAAACATCTGAATTCAGACAGACAATCATCGCATCCGCAAAGGTTTTTGTCTTTTGCAAATAACGCACATGTCCGACATGCAAAATATCAAAACATCCGTTTGTTGTTACAATCGTTTTATTTTGTTCTCTCAGCTTTTTAATAAGAGAAGGAAGTTCCGCTCTTTGTATAAGTTGTCCCATTATTTTGATGCTCCGGCCTGATTTGCGTTATTATATGCTACTTCAATTATTTCTTTCAGTTGAACGGGTTTTATTGCAAATGTTCCGACCTTTCTTACGGCAGCTGCAGCCGCATAATTTGCGAGCTCTATAGCCTCGCTGTAATTAAACCCGGAACCTATTAAACCCAATCCCAAAAATGCGACAAAAGAACCGCCCGCACCGGTTGCATCTATAACCTCCGTTGAAGCGGAAGGAAGATATAGCTCGTCAGTTCCGTCAAAATAATAAACACCGTTTGCACTGCGTGTAATAATAACTTTGTCAGCAAATTTTCTAAGCTCTGATGCAACTTTTTTTACGGGTTTGGTTCTTGTAGACTTTGTTGCTATTAAAGCTTCATCCATATTTGGTACAAGTATATCCACGCCGGCATATTTAGAGAAGTCATCTCCCTTCGGATCCATAACAATTGTTTTGTCATGGCGATTTGCAAGTTTAACAATATCCTTTATCAATTTTGCCGAAAGTAAATTGATAACGTAATCAGATAGTATAATCAAATCAACATCATCGATAATCTTTTCAATATTTTCAAATATCTGTTTGCTTATGCTGTCACTTACTTTTTCAAGAGATTCATTATCAACCCTTGCAAGATGTTTGTTATTTTGTGCAATAAGTCTTGTTTTTACCGTGGTCGGACGGGAAGCATCTTTTATTATGAATTCAGTATCAATTTTATTTTTTTTGAGCAAATCCATAATAACGCCGCTGTACAAATCATCACCGATAACACCGGCAAGTATTGCCTTTGCTCCCATAGCAGCAATGTTATTTGCTACGTTTGCAGCGCCGCCCAGTAAATATGTTTTTCTTTTTACTTCTAGAACAGGCACAGGTGCCTCCGGAGACAGGCGGTTTGCCATACCCCAGAGATACTCGTCAAGAATTATATCTCCGACAACAAGTATTTTTGCATCGCCGAATTTGCCTATCAATTCAAAAAGTTTGTTTTTTAAAGACTTATCCATAAATAATCCTCTTAATTTCGGAACATCTATAATACTTCAAAAGATTAATCTTTTGCTGATTTTTGTGCTTCCATTAAAGCCGGATTGTTTTTAGACTGCTCTTTTAAAGCTTTTTGGATATTTTTAGGATCAAAGCTTGCATCCTTGTATTCAATTTTTGCATTGTTTTTCAATGTATCTACAAATTGCTGCAGGACTTTAACTTTTTCCTGATTTGTCAAGAAATCTTTAATATCATCTTTTACTTTGTCAAACGGCTCAACACCGGCTTTTTGTCTGTCCGTAACAAGAATTATGTGATAGCCGTAAGGTGTTTGAATTACATCGCTTACTGTATTCGGTTTCATTGAAAAAGCTGCCTTAGAGAAGGGTTCAACCATTTCTTCTTTGCCGAAATAGCCTAAATCTCCGCCCATTTGTGCACTTTGTGTATCATCTGAGTTATCTTTAGCAATTTTAGCAAACGCCTTCGGATCTTTCTTTACTTCGGCAAGAAGTTTTTGAGCTTTTTCTTTTTGAGCATTCATTTGTTTTTTTACTTCTGCACTTAATTGATCTTCTGTCATATTTTTGCCTTCTGCGGAAGATGCAATTTTAGCCTTCAATTCTTCAGGATTTGCGCTTACAAGTATGTGAGAAGCCCTTACTTTATCAGGGTTTTTGAATTTATCTTTGTTTTCATTATAAAATTTCAGCGCATCTTTATCGCTTACTGAAACTACGGAAAGTGTATCAACAAGCTTTTGGATTTTAACTTCATCGGTTAAATCCTTTTTAAACTGTGCTGTAGTAACTCCGTTGTCTTTTAAAAGCTGATTGAATTTTTCTTTTGAGCCTACTTTGTCTATGATTGATTTCAGCTGTTTATCCATATCTTCTTTTGATACTTTGATATGTCTTTTTTCAATCTCCTGATCAAGAAGTTTTTTTACAATGAGTTCGTTTATTACCCTGTCTTTCAGCATCAAATGAAGAAAGCTGTTAGGATCTTTTTTCAAATCAATACCCATTTGTGAAAACATTGAGTTGTTTGCAACAGCGTCAAATGCTTTTTCGTACTGTGCTTTTGTAATAGAGTCGCCGTTAACGGTAACAACTGCGTTATGTGCTGTACAGCCGCAAATCATCAATGTTGCGGAAGCAGCAAGTAATGTTGCAAATAATTTTAGTTTCTTCATTTTTATACTCCTCGTTATTAATTAGAATACTCATAAGTTATTTTATTTATATAATAAAATAAATCCGCCAATATGTTAAACACTTCTTTAAAGCTAAGTATACCGTTGTTGAAAAGAAGTATTGAATTACCTTCCTGGCAAGATTTCGGGGCTATTGTATATTTTATATATTTTGTAATATTTCTGTCCATGCGAGAAGCGATAATAGACCATTCCGCTTTGTTATACGGGATATAAATCCTTATATTATCAGGAGTTTCTCTGATTAACTTAATTTTTGCCTGTGTGGCAAGAAGTCGTAAATGTATAAGTTTTATTAAGTTTTCAACCGGTTCAGGTATCTTTGAGAATCTGTCTATCCATTCCTGATGAATAAGATCAAGCTCTTCAAGCGTTTTTACGTCAGCAAGACGTTTGTATTCTATCATTTTTTGTTCTTTTGAACCGACCCATTCATCCGGAATATATGCTGTTACGTTTATATCCACAATTGCCGGAGGCTGCGGTTTTTCTCCTGTTTCCTGCAGCTCATTTATGGTCTCTTCAAGAAGCTGGCAGTATGTATCAAAACCGACACTTGTCATGTGTCCGTGTTGTTTTGTACCGAGGATATTGCCAACTCCGCGGATTTCAATGTCTCTCAGAGCAATTTGATATCCGCCGCCCAGAGTTGAAAATTCTTTAATTGCATTCAATCTTTGAAGAGCTTCTTGAGTAAGTTTTTTATGATCTTTATAGAAACAGTAGCAATATGCCTGTCTGTCGCTTCTGCCTACTCTGCCTCTCAGCTGATAAAGCTGAGCCAGCCCGAATCTGTCGGCGTTGTATACAATCATTGTATTTGCATTAGGTATATCAAGTCCGGATTCTATAATTGTTGTACAAAGCAGGATATCATATTTATGCTCCGCATATTCGAGCATAATATTCTCCAGAGTTTTGGCGTCCATTTGCCCGTGTGCCACTGCAATCCGTGCATTTGGCACAATTTTTTGCAGCTCTGCGGCAAATTCGTATATTGTTTCGACTCTGTTATAGAGGAAAAATACCTGTCCGTCACGGTCAAGTTCATGGTTTATTGCATTTTTCACATAAGTTTCATTATACTGTCCGACGTAAGTTTTTATTGGCAGACGGTTCATAGGTGCAGTATTTATAACGCTCATATCTTTTATGCCTGACAATGACATATAAAGGGTTCTGGGGATAGGAGTTGCGGACATACTCAAAATATCTATATTTTTTCTGAGCATTTTCAGTTTTTCTTTATGTTTAACACCAAATCTGTGCTCTTCATCAATCACCAGCAATCCCAGATCCTTAAACACAATATCATCCTGAAGCAGTCTGTGAGTGCCTATAACAACATCCACTTCGCCTTTAATCAGTTTTTTTATAATTTCTTTCTGTTCCTTTGCGCTTCTAAATCTTGAAAGCAGCTCCACCTTTACAGGGAACGGCTTAAAGCGTTCTGATATAGTCTGATAATGCTGCATGGCAAGAATTGTTGTCGGAACAATAACAGCAGCCTGTTTACCGGACATAACAGCTTTAAAAATTGCTCTTATTGCTATTTCTGTTTTGCCGAATCCTACATCCGCACAGATAAGCCTGTCCATGGGCTTTTCTTTTTCCATATCTGCTTTTGTTTCCTGAATTGCCCGCATTTGATCCGGTGTTTCAGTATATTCAAAGGCTTCTTCCATTTCATACTGCCATATTGTATCTGGTTCAAAAGCAATACCGGTTGAGACTTCACGTTTTGCATAAAGCCTGAGCAGGTCTTTTGCAATATCTTCAATCGCTTTTTTGGCTCTGGTTTTTGTTGTATTCCAGTCATTGCCGCCCATCCTCGAAAGTTTTGGTGCAACACTGCCCGAGCCTCTGTAGCGGACAAGAAGGTTTATTTGCTCTGCAGGCATGTGCAGTTTGTCACCCTGTGCGTATTCTATGGTCAGATAATCCTTAAGCTGCCCGTCAATCTCCTGTTTACTAAGCCCCTTATACAACCCCACACCGTGGACCTGATGTACTACATACTCCCCTTCTTTTATGTCATTTATTGATTCTATATATTCGGCACTTTCTTTATGATAGGTCTGTTTCTTGGCCGTGATATCTTTTGACTTTTTATTAAAAAGTTCTTTATCCGTTAAAACGACAAGTTTAAAATCTTCAACCTGCGACCCACCAAGAGCAATGTTGTCTGTCAAAAATATTTCATTTCTGTTGTCAAAATCGTTTGATACAGCAAGCTCAAAATCTCTAAACACATCTTCTATACGATTTTTATAATCGGTAGCAATAATTACCTTATAGTTATTTTGAATTTTTTCTTCAACAAATGTCAGGATATCTTCCATTTTTGAAGAAAAGCTCGGGATTAAAGCACTTTCAAATTCTATTATATAATCCGATACGGTATCCAGAAAATTGTCAAAGTATATTTTTTGAAAACCTGCTATATCTTTTTGAAATTCATCAAACTCAAGATGTGCTTTATTTTTTAGAGGCAATGCAAGAGCTTTAGCGGTATTTTCTTCTATCTGTTTTGAATAATTTTCATCAATCTGTGCAAATTTAGAAAAGATTTCGGAAGATTCATCAAGAACAACCGCACAATCAGCGTTATTTTTTGCAATCAGACCCGGCAGACTAAGCATATTTTTATTAAAATACGATTGAAAATAATCAATGCCGTCAAAATATTTTTCAGTATCTATTTTTTCAAGAGTCTCCTGCAAAGCCTCTTTTATAATATCCGCATTTTCTCCGCTTTCAATATTTACGGTTGCCTCAGTGAGTTCATTTTTAAAACTCTCAATATTATTTTTATCGAGTATAAATTTAAATACGGGAAGTATTTTTGTTTCTTTTGCCTTTTTTACGCTTCTTTGAGTTTTGTTATCAAAATATCTTATGTCCGTAACAGTATCGCCCCAGAGCTCTATACGTACCGCATATTTATCAGGAGAAAAGACATCTATAATATCGCCTCGTATGGAGAATTCGCCTATATCAGACACCATGGTAACTCTTTTGTAGCCCATATCCACAAGTTTTTGTGCAATTTTTGATGTGTCTATTTCGTCATCAATTTTTATATCAATACAGTTGGATTTATAAAAATCGGGGGAAGGAAACTTTTCAAGCATTGCTTTAACAGGTACTATAAGCAGCTGAATATTGTCAATATTATTCAGAATTTCTATCTGTCTTGCGTATCTGTATAGATTTTGTGCAACCCCATCATATATGGAAATATCCTGATACGGAAAAATTTCTGCCTGAATATTAAAAAGTTTTTCAAGATCATGTTTATATTTTAGAGCGGATTGTTCTGTTGAAGTAATAAAAAGGCTTTTTTTATTTTTTGATATTTCAGCAAGCAAAAGCAGTCTCAAAAATGAAGTTAAGCCGCTTACAGTAAAAGAGGTTTGCTTTTTCAAAAAGGCAAAAATCTTTTCATTATTGAGAAATCTTTTATTGATAATAATGTCTAAAATATCTGTCATACATTGATGATAACACACAAGTACGGATTTTAACCGCAGTATGGATTAGGTCTTGTATTGATAGTACATATTGTCGATATATTCTTTCTGCAAAATAAAAATAGTCATAATTCAGAGTCTTTAGATACAGAATTAAAAAACTATCATTGCTGGTTGACAATATAAAATACATGGTAAAATCTGTATAAGGATATGAATTATGACAATGTTCTATGAAAACCTTAAAGGATGCAGGGCTTCTAAAAACAGGGATGAAGTCTTGACTGTTATGGAAAAAGCATCTTCACCGTTAACTATTGATGAGATATATTTAAAAATTAAAAAGAAAAATAATTCTGTTTCTTTGTCTACAATATATAGAATTATTGATAAATTATCCTCATTGAATATAGTAAGGATTGCGGCTACTCTCGATGACAACAAGGCAAGATATGAGCTGGTAAAGGGACAGCATCATCATTATATGATTTGCAATAAGTGTAAAAAAATGATACCGATAGATATCTGTCCGGTTGAAGAGTTAGAGAAAAAGATAGCGGATTCTGAGGGTTTTACGATTACAGGGCACAAGTTTGAACTTTACGGTGAATGCAAAAATTGTGCACAGAAAGAAAAGGAGCATACAAATGATTTTTAATTTTCCCAAACAGGATAAGTTAGGCAAATATAATGTAATTCAGGTATTTTTAAAAAATGCGGCGGAAAGGCCAATACGTCTTATGGGGAAAGTATTGAATGCTGCGGATGATGGTTCTGAATTAATACTTGAGACGGAAAGCGAGTATGCTTCTTTTATGTGTGCTGAAGTTGCCGGAGTAAGATTCGGTGTTCAATAACTAAAATAGCCCGACAGGGGGTGGCCTTTTGGAGTTTACACTCTTCTTAGAAATTTTATAATTATCGTTGTTAATAACGTTTGTTATTTTAAATTATTAAGGAGAGCTAAATGAGAAATTTTGTGAAAAAATCTGCAAAAAAAATGACATTCACTCTTGTTGCAGCTATGTTGTGCTCTGTTATGAGCGTATGTGCCGAACCGTCATCTGTAGTACCCGTAACTTGTCCTGTTCAAGGTGCACCTTGTGCAAAACAACAACCTTGCAATTGCGGTAAACCGGAATGCCCAAACTGTAACCAGTCTGCACCTGTTTTTAATTCCTGCGAAGAAATACAAAAATGGAAATTGAAATTTTGTGAAAAAAGAGCCTGTTTGTATGATAAACTCTGTTTAACTCAAGAACAGAGAGTGAAGGCAAAGTTTATCGATGAAAAATTTTTTGATGAGATTGCTCCATTAAAAATGTGCTGCAAACAGGAAAAAGCTAAATTAGAAGAAATGAAATGTCAGAAATGCTCCTGGAGCGCAAAACGTGAGCAAAAACAAAAAATTAAAGATTTGAAATCGGAAATAAAAGACAAGAAAAAACAGCACAAAGAATGTTTTATGCAACTTTTGACTTGCGAACAGCAGGAAAAATATAAGGCTTTGAAAAAGGATAAGTGCAAAAAACATAAAAAGCCAAAATGCGAATGCGGCTGCAAATAGGATTTATTGCAGCAAGTGTAATTCTATAATTATAAAAAGAGTACAAATTTTATTTGTACTCTTTTTGTAGTGTAATATGTCTGAGGCGGCCTCGCTTGTAGAAGTGGTCCACGGAGTGCGAGTGACGCCAAGTCTAGCATTTTGCGGAAGTGACCCCATGTACTTGTTGCCTGTGCCGGACTTGTTGGTAAAAATGTACTTGTTTATTGCACAGGTTCATCAAGTAGTCGGAGTCAGTTGACAATATGAAATATTTATTCTAATACAAGATTGTTCTGCGTGTGTCCTGAACATTTTTGGAAAAACCGTCTTCGTTATACACTTTGACAAAAGATTGCTGTTTATCTTTGCCCATGCTTCTGTAGTACATATGTTTTGTTGTATAACTTGCTTCCGGTACATCTTTACCTGCTTCATACAATAAATAAGTGTCTTCTACTGCTGAGCTGTTTTTTATACTTTGTATAAATTTATAATGAACAATGTATGAATTTTGTTTTTTTACGGATGGTTTTATTTCTACTCTTTCAAATGCAGGGTTGTCTCCTTTTGTAATAGTAGATGCGGAAGCTTTTATAAGCTTGCCAGATAGTTTGTCATATTTTAAATTGTAGCGAATATTTTTGTCACGGTAAGAAATATAATAGGTATTTGAATCATCTCTTGACTCAAAATCTTGTGTTTTTATTTCTTTGTCACCAAGTGCCTTGGCAAATGCCTTTTGGTCTCCGAAAAATAAAACCGGTTTGTCAGAATTTTTTAAATTCCATTTAAATGTGTTTAATACTATTTTCTTATCAGCATTTTCTTTTGAATCAATGTTAAAGAGATTTTTTATATTAATCGGGTTTTCATCATATTCTTTTTGTAATAAACCGAATTCATTAAAAAATGCGCTTTCTTCATTTTTTTTAAAAGAAACGGTATCATTATGTAAAGTGTTTTGCAGTTTTAATCCGAATGAAATTTGGGGATTTTGCACGGGATTTGTTCCATTAGATGATGTGTTGTTAAAATGAATAGGTGAGACGCTTAGGATTTTCATAACTCTTCTTTCTCTTATCAATTATATTAAATTTGTAAGAGTATTATACTATTAATATTACACTTATCGTACATAATGTTTAAATTTTTTTACAAAGTCAAATTTCTTAAATTGAATAAAAGAAAATCAGATTCTTTATCCACTCCGTTGATATCAAGATAACCCCTTTCGTCTATTATAGAAATTCCGTCTCCCGATTCAAGAATATGCGAACCTACTTCAATAGCTCCGTTTGCTACCTGTATCCATAGCTTTCTGTTTGGCGGAATATCATAGCTTACTGTTATATCGGAATTTATGAAACATCTGTAAATTTCCGCATCCTGATGAATTTTTAGAGAACCTTCTTTTCCGTTTCCTGAAACAATTAATTTCATTTTATTTTCCATTTTGTTTTTTGGAAAATGTTTTGTGTTGTAGGTAGGATTTAGATTTTTTTTGTTTGGCAGTATCCAAATTTGAAAAAATCTGGAGTAATTTGTTGGCGACGGATTAAATTCACTGTGCGTTATACCGCTGCCTGCGCTCATTACTTGTATATCTCCCGGCTTTAAAATTTCTGAACCGCCGGAAGAATCTTTGTGTGAAAGTTCTCCGTTTAATACAATACTTATTATTTCCATATTTGCATGGGAGTGAAAATCAAATCCTCCTTCTGGTTTTAAAATATCATCGTTTATTACTCTCAGGTCGCTAAATCCCATGTTAAACGGATCAAAATATTGTGCAAAAGAAAATGTGTGAGAGCTGTCCAGCCAATCTGTTATAGTTTTTCCGCGTTCTTCTCTGAGTCTTAATTTGAACATGAAATTTATCCCTTTTTATCTACGAGATAAAGTATAAATTTATGCAACATTGTCTTAAACCTCTGATAAAATTTTTGCGGACCTATTATAAATAACTTTAAAATATAAATGATGCCTTTATAAAAGTACCCTAAAAATTTTTGAAAGCAGTATATTTTGTTTTAAAAATTCGTCTTCAGACATTTTATTATAAATTTTGGGAGTGTTGTTGGTTTGCAAAAATGTTATGCCCTTTGTTGTTTTTATAAAATCCTCTATGGAGCAGATGTCTGAAAAATAATATTTTTTATACAGATATGAGTTTGAGACGCCATACATTGATTTTTCCATTAAGTATCCATTCTCTTCACAATCCAGAGCAACTGCGGATGTGGAATAATCCTCTTGCAGCATATCTTTTAAGAGCATAAGCGGTTTATAATTTTGGGGCTCCGGCAGATAAGTAAAAAAGATCAGTCTCCTAAGCAGTTCTTCAAGTATTGATGCATTCTTTTTTGCCATCATAAACCCAGGAGACGGGTTTGTTTTTGAACTGCCGTATAAAATAATTTCAAATTTTGAAAGTAATATTTCAGGCGGTGAGAATTTGTCTGTCATTATTATGCCGGGGGATAGAAAGATACCTCCGTTACAATACAGAACCGCTGCTGCAATGTATTCACAAATGAGGTCAGAATAATTAGCGGATATATTGTCTGTAATATTTTTGTTTAAAAGTTCCGGTGGAATATAATCTTTTAAATTTTGATTATCCAGTGTAACTATGCAATAGTCAGCAGGGGCATATTTGTGCCAAGTTTTTAGGCATAATTTTATATAATCCGGTGTTTTTTCTGCCGGGTTCAGAAATGTAAATATAAACTTTTTTTCATTATTCATAATAGTTTTCCCTGTTGAATAATTCAGCTTTGAAAAAGAAAATAATTGCCCTGTATACTACTTTTTTATAGAGTGCCAAACGCTCTGATTGTTTACATGATATGTCGTAAAACGCCTAAGTCAAATATGAATTCAAAAATTATAAGCGTTAAATCACCTTAAATTAATCATTTAAGGACTATATACTAAAATGAAAGGACATTATTATGGCAAACTTCAAACAAGGATTGGGCAGCAATCTGAAAATTACAAGAAAAGCAAGAGGTATTACTCAGGAAGATTTAGCCGGAATTATCGGCATTCATTCAAGACAATTGTCGAAAATAGAAACAGGTGAACACTTTCCTTCTTGTAAAACTCTTGAGAAATTATGCATGGCTCTGGATTTGAGCCCTAAAGATCTTTTTGATTTTGAATTTTTAATTGAAGAAAACGAAGGTATCATGACCGGAACTGATAATACAACAGTGCTTCAGGTCAGCAAGACACCAAAAAAATAATGTTTATGAACTTTTTCCGAATAAGGTTATAAAAGAAAAGACCTGTACTGATTCTACAATGTCAAAAACAGCTAAAGCTATAAACAAACCTGTGTTTGTTGAATATTTTGAAAACAAGAAAGTTTCTAAAATAGTAGTTTTTTATCCTGACGGAAAAGAAAAAGTTGTATTAAACAGTGTAGATGTCGAAGCAAAGCGAAATATGAATTATATGCTTAAAGAATATAAGAAAATCTGCAAGGATAAAGCTGCAACAGATTTTATAAAACTTGCTTTGACTTCTTTGCACAACGATAATGATTTAAAGAAGCTTGATAACCTTGTACAGGGTATGAAACTGGCAAGAGGTATCGAATAGCTTTTTAGTTTTCTTCATTATTAAAAATTAATGATAATTGAGGTACATCAGGCGCAGGAATTTTATTCTTGCGCTTGTTTGCTGACAGGTCTTTTGAATAATCAATCTGCATTTTAGTCATCATATCCTCTGCCGTTTTAATAACCGACTGCGGCAGCCCTGCCATTTTTGCAACCTGTATGCCGTAGCTTTTGCTTGCTGAACCTTCTATGACTTTTCTTAAGAATATTATCTCTCCGTCATTTTCAGAGATTGTAACCCTGTAGTTTTTAATCTGCGGGAACAAAGAGCTCATGACATTAAGCTCATGGTAGTGTGTGGCAAAGATAGTTCTTGCTTTGATTTTTGTTGCTATATACTCTGCAACGCTCCACGCAATTGCCACACCGTCATAGGTGCTTGTTCCTCGTCCTATTTCATCTAAGAGAATCAGGCTTTTTTCCGTTGCCGAGTTTAGGATAAATGCTGTTTCATTCATTTCTACCATAAAAGTGGACTGTCCCAGAGAAAGATCATCAACGGCTCCTACTCGGGTAAAAATTTTATCCACTATACCTATTTTTGCTGTATCAGCAGGGACATAGCTGCCTATCTGAGCAAGTATTACAATCAGTGCATTTTGTCTCATATAAGTGGACTTACCGGCCATGTTAGGACCTGTCAAAATCATAAACTGTGTATCGGTTTCATTATGATTGTCAGCCACAAGTTTTAAGTCATTTGAAACATATTTGCCCATAGGCAGTATTTTTTCCAATACCGGATGTCTGCCCTCTTTTATGTATAGCTCATTTGAGTCTGTAATTACCGGACGGACATATTTGTTTTCAATAGCACATATTGCAAACGATACCAGCACATCAATATCAGAAAGCGCCTCTGCTGCTTCTCTTACCGGATCTACAAATTCTTTTGAGTATTCTCTTAAATCAGAAAATATTTTGTATTCCAATTCAAGTGATTTTGACTGTGCTGACAATACATCCGACTCATGTTTTTTAAGTTCTTCCGTAATAAATCTTTCTCCGTTGGTAAGGGTCTGACGTCTGATATAGTTGTCAGGAACCATAGAAAGATTGGAGTTTGATACTTCTATAAAATAACCGAATGTCTTTGAAAAGCCGACTTTTAAAAATTTAATGCCTGTTTCTTCTTTTTGTTTGTTTTCAAAGTCAACAAGCCAGTTTTTTCCGCCTTTTAGTAAATCTCTGTAATAATCCAAATCAGCGGAGACTCCTTCTTTTATTACATTACCGTCTTTTACGATTATCGGTGCTTCATCAGAAATTGTTTTGTCTATAATATTGGCAAAATCAATTAAATTTTCATTATTGTCAGCCAGCCTTGTAAGAAGATTTGATTTGAAATCTTTTAAAACATCGCTAAAAAGAGGGAGCAGTTTTATTGTGTCTCTCAGTGCAAGAAAATCCCTCGGATTGGCTGTGTTGTTGCTTATTCTTGTTGACAGACGCTGTATATCATAAACTTTTTCCAAAAGCCCCATTAATTTGATTCTTGCAGAAGTGTTTTTTATAAGTTCTTCTACCGCATCTTGTCTTTGCAGTATTTTGTCAATATTTTTTAAAGGCTGATGAATCCATTTTTTGAGCTGTCTTACACCCATATTTGTCTTTGTATTATCAATCGCCCAGAGCAATGATCCGAATTTTGCTTTATCTCTGGATGTTTCTGTAAGCTCGAGATTTCTTCTCGTGTTTGTATCAATAGAAACATACTGTGTCAGATTATAGCTTTCTATCTTTTCAAATTTAGGGAAATTATCCATCTGGGTTTTGAAGAGATATTCTAAAATAGCACTTGCTGCACAAAAACCGGCTTTGTATTGAGAAAAACCGAATGTCTCCGCTGATTCTGTTTTAAATACTTCTTTTATATTTTTTTGTGCTCTTTCTTCATCAAATGCAGCATAACTGATTTTTGAACAATTGTAGTTCTGCACTATTTCTTCCGGCAAATCTATTTTTTCATCACCGACAATTTGAAAAGGCAGAACTTTTTGAGAAATTTTAGGTACAACAATTTCTGACGGTTTAATTCTTGAAAGTTCGCTTAAAAGCTGTTCAAAATTTGTCTGAGTTACTTTAAACTCTCCTGTTGATATATCTGTATAAGCAAAACCGTACAGTTCGCTTTTTTTATCTTTAACTACTGCGGCAAGATAGTTGTTTACATTGGATTTTAGAAGGTTTGTCTCTGTAAGTGTTCCTGCGGTAATAGTTTTTACTATATCTCTTTTAACAAGTCCTTTTGCTGTTGCGGGGTCTTCCATTTGTTCGCATATAGAAATTTTATGTCCTTTTTCAAGGAGCTTGGGCAAATAGTTATCTATGGCTTTTGCAGGAATACCTGCCATCGGAATCCGGCCAAGATTGCCGCCTTCACGGCTTGTTAGTGTTATTTCCAAATCTCTGGACAGAATTAGTGCGTCTTCAAAAAATGTTTCATAAAAGTCACCCATCCTGTATAAAAGAAGAACATCAAGATTTTCTTTTTTTATTTCCAAGAATTGTTTAAGCATGGGAGTAGCTTCATTTATATCAACATCCATGCTGTTTATGTAGTTTATATCAGACTTTGCCATACGCTGTTAAATCCCCTTTGTTGTTTAAAATTTACTATAAAACAGTGTGCTTTTCAAATTTTTAAATGAAATGTAAAAAGTTTGTTGACATTAAATTATGTCTTAGATATATTATTTTTACTGACCGAAGGGCTCCCATCGTCTAGAGGCCTAGGACACATCCCTTTCACGGATGCGGCAGGGGTTCAAATCCCCTTGGGAGTACCATTTCATTATAAGGAGCCTTAAAGGCTCCTATTTTTGTGAATATACTTGCCATCCCGACGGTTCGAAAAGTTTCTAAGTCATACGTTAACCCTTGAGGAAAAATTAATCTTTGTAACCGCTGCTTTAAATCCAACGAACCATTATCCCACATCTTGTCTACATTAGCTATTACGCTGAACGCATAATCAACATATGCATTAAAATCTTCTTCTAAGGGCGGGGTTTGAAAAAGTTCTTCCTGTATGTCTTTAATAGTATTCTCAAGCAGCTCCGATTTGCGTCTGTAGTCGACTTCTGATACTTTTTCATCCATATACATATCGAGAAGTTTATCTTTGCGCTCTTGAGCCTCTGAGAGGCGTCTGTTTAAACAATCCATATGAGACTTGTGTTCTTTTGTATTTGTTCTAAAGACATCTTTAAGAACAGCTTTGTACAACTCCAGTAAATGAGCTTCAGGTTTGATTGTTTTTAAGTATTCAGGGAATATTTTATTTACTACGTCGGCTCTTACTCTTAGCTTACAGGAACAATCTTTATTATAGCAATGATAATATGGGAACTTGTTTTTTGCATTACCTTTAGACCATCCTCCTGTTAATGGTTGGTTGCAATTAGGGCAAGTAATAAACTGTCGTAATGGGAAGTCGGGATTGTTCCGATTGTAACCCGTAACTTGCGGTTTTCTACCGTCCAAAATCGCTTGCACTTTGTCAAAAAGTTCTTCAGTGATAATAGGGTCAATCTTACCTTTAATAGGATAGTCTAGCCATTCGTGTCTTATAATTCCACAATAAAGAGAGTTTCTTAGAGTTCTGCTTATAAAATTACCGTTTGCATTTATTCCAACTTTTTTAAAAATCTTTATAAAATCAGTTTGTTTATACAGTCCAGTTGAAAATTTTTCAAAGACTTCTTTTATTATGGGTGCATATTTGGGATGAGGAATAAGATTTTTGTCATCTTTTATATAACCTTTTGGCGGACACCATTGCCAATAGCCTTCGGAAACTGCCTGTTTCATCCCAGCTGTTACACGTTCTGATTTTTGGTCATTTTCAAATTGTGAAACAGCTCCTGAAATAGTTCTTGAAAATTTTCCAATTGCTGTATCGTCGTTGATTTCTGTAACAGAAAGAAGTTTTATTCCAAGGCTTTTAAAGAATTCTGACAGGAGATAAAAATCGTCCATATTTCTTGTTAACCTGTCTATTTTCCACACAATTATTGCATCTATATTCTTTTTATTTTGAAGACAATACTTCTTAAGCTTTACAAGTTCCGGTCGTTTTTGTGTTTTTGCACTTGCACCCTCTTCTACAAATATTGCGGCTATATCAAAATTACGATTGCGTGCAAATCTTTCACACTCTTCCGCCTGCCTGTTTAAGCTGAAGCCGTGTTGGGCCTGTTCTCTTGTCGATACTCTTGTGTAAATAATTGCGTTCATATTAGTTTTTCCTTTCTTTTTTCATTTTCTCTTCTAGATACCCCTGCCACGACAATTGAGCAAGCTGATACAAGAAGTCTTTAATGTTTTCGACTTCTTCATCATCGGGGTGTAAATATGCTGCTCGGCAGAATTTCCTGCATACCTCGATACTAAGCATAGATTACCTATCCTTTACTCTTGTATCAAGGTTCAGCTTGTCTCGCCGCCGCCTTAATTTTTATATGTCATTACTGTAATTTAGCTCTGTTTTCTAGTCACTAAATTACACAAGTTTATCTGTTTCTTCTGTGATAATAGTCAATGAACCATTTTCATCTGTAACTGTAGTTGTGTTTGTAAATGGCTTATTTTTGACTTTTTTTAATAAATCTTCACCGGTCAATTTTTGTTTTGTCTCAACTTTTTTTGATTTCATCACGAGATAATCGTTGTCATGCCTGCTTTTACGTTCAATACTATAGCCGGTATAAGTTGTATCTGCTATTTTGTCAGCAATAGCAGTAATTTGGCGTTTCTGCTTTTCATCAACAACATCCAGTGTATTAAATAGATGCTCCGCCTCTAATTGACTTCCTGTTAATTGTGCAACATATTGTGCAAAAGGCAGAATAAGCAGCGGTTCAGCACAGCTGTAACCATTGTTGTAGGCTAAGTAGTAATCTTTTTCTCTAAAAAATGCAGCATGTCCGTCTTTGGTAACTACAATAACAGAGCGCCTTTTTAAGAAGGCAATGAAATAAAAGAACTCAAAAAAGTACATTTTATGTTCTTTATCAGGCTCAAAAATATCATTAATACAGTTTAAAATACTATCATTACTCATTCCGTATGATTTTAAATCCTGAATAATTTTAAGCCGGATTACATCCTGCAAAGAAAATCTTCGCCAGCCCTTTTCTGCATTTTCTCTATGGTTTACAAGCAGCCCTTTGGAATCCCAGTCATTTATCATACGATAAGAGATGTTAGGAAATATTCTTTCAATGTCCTTGAATTTAAAGTTTGGTTTATGATACACGGGCGACAGTTCAACAGCTTTTTGATACACATCTGTTGCAATAAAGTTATCAAATGCCAAACCCGCAATGTGTAATATCGGATTTTTATTGCTATTTATATCTGTTTTAAAATTTTTTGACATTTTATACCTCCGTGTATAATTTTATGTTAGCAGAGGTAAATTATACCTGCAAGTATAATTTAAAATGTTTATAATTAACGGTATCGTTTATTGCTGTTCCGTAATATTTTGTGTTTTTTTGATATACTCATCCAAATTATTAAGTACATAATTCAACTTGTCAGGATTTTTTATGTACCTGTAACAACTCTGACCATTTTTCGCACCTGACTCAAAAACCATGTCTCCGTAGTTTAAAAGTCTTCCTAGCAAACTTTGTTTTACATAAACCATTTGAATTTTGTTAACAGGAAGTACTAATTTATCAATATTAAAGATACCCTGTCTCATATAAAATGTTTTATTTGTAACTTCGATTTTGTCTAAAAGAAATCTAAGAATTGTACCAGCCCATATTAAAACTGTAAATAGAATATAATAAATGCTATTTACTAATAATTGAACGTCATAGCTTACAAAAAAGCCTAAGACGAATATAGCCAGAGTAAGATAAACGGGTAGTAGTGCCATCCAGTGTTTCTTAGCTCTATAAACAACAAATTCCGTATTACTGGTCGCACTATTTAAATTACTTGATATGTTAGAATTTATAATGGCTGTACCGCAATAATGACAAAACTTACTTTCTACATCAATTTCTTTTCCGCAGTTACTACAAAACATACTTAACTCCTTTTACGTAAAACATAGATTGGGGTAACAAATCATTACCTATTTCATATATTACATTACCTAATAAGTAATTATTAGTCAATAATGACTATGTAATTTCTTGTTTAGATTGCAAGTACTGTAGTTTAAACTTGAAATGAGGCATTGATATGGACTTAAAAAAGCAATTAGGCAAACGTATAAGAGAGATAAGGGTTAAAAAGGGCTTAAAACAGGCTGAACTTGCAGAAATGGTCGGCATTGACCCAAAACACCAAAGCTGTGTTGAAAATGGTCGCAATTTTCCTTCTGCAAATCTTTTAGAAAACTATGCCCAAAAACTCAATTTGCAGTTATCAGACTTGCTGCTTTTGACAGAATACAACAGCAAAGAGGACATTCAAGAAGAAATCATTAGAATGGTAAAGTCAGCGGATGAAGAAACAACTAAACTTCTTTATCGTGTTGTCACCGCAATTATTATTTAATGTAACATTTTTTAAGTTAAACAGAAGTATAACTCTCTCGTTTTTGTTCGTTTTATTAGCCTGTTATTGTTTTTACTAAAATTGCTTTACCGACTTCTAGTGCTGTTGGAACAGTCAACCCTTTTATCTTATTAAAAATATTTCGTTTTCTAAGCATTTCAAGAAATTCATAGCCTTTTGCGGTTATTCGATAGCTAGCATTTGTTCCCATATAATCACAAGAATGAATGTTATATTGCCACCCATAATTCTTAGCTGTAGAATCTATACAGCTATTATCTCCTAATAAATATATGTGTCCAATAAAATGGTTTAATTTATCATTATCTAAAATCTGCATATTTCTTCTATTAAGCAATCCTAATTTTTCGGCTAATTCATAGGATTCTATATACGGTTTTTCAAAGTTTTCTATTGTTTCAAGAATGCTTTTCATTAAATTATAGTCTTGATTCATACAATCTCCATAAAGTTTTACTTTTTCTTTTCAATATTTTTGTGCTTTTGTGCGGGTAAAAAATTTTCGCCGGTGACGACTTTTTTGCCTGTTTCAAGTTCGAGTTTTTCACGGGCTTGTTTGGCAATGTTGCCGCCTCGCTTTGCTGATTTTTTGTTTTCGGAAAGTCCCGTTGCATTTTCGCTTTCCGCAATCTGTCTTGTGGAAAGTTCTGCCAGTGCGGTAAAAATCAATTCCGCTTCCGACATATGGTCACGCAGATTTTGTGATTTTAAATTTTTCAACTGTTTGTGTTCTTTGACAGTTAAGCCTGTCCATTCCTGATGAATAATGTTTGTAAGAATTGCAAATTCGTTACTTTCTTCTATGCCGTGTTCTGCCCAGTAGTCAGTTAATTTGTTTCGGGTTTCCTGCCCTGACATTCTTTGCTGAATCCATTTTTCACTTCTGCCCTGTTTTTGCCAGATATCTCGTGCCCTGTCCAATGCAGTGGATGGGTCTGCAAGCTCTTGTATTCTTTCTTGTCCGACTTTTGCCAGCCATTGTTTTATGGGCTCGGCTTTTTTTGAAGGTATAGACTGAATAATACGAAACATTGTCTTAATGTCAGCAACATCAGTTTGGCGCATTTTCCCATCTTGAGCCTTCATTTTCAACTGGTGACAATTTGTCACCGTTTGCTCTGAGCCCTCCTCACGCAAGCGTTGAGCCAATTTATTCCAATATTTTCTTGCTGATTGATAATCTTTTTCAATCAAAATCGCAACAACATCAACAACGGAAAAGTAATAAACTTCCTTCTCTTCGTTATAGATATGTCTAATCTTCTTGCCTTCCAACAATTTTAAATCTTCTGCCATATCTTCTCCCCTAAATATTCAATATTATAGCATACTTTGCCGGCATGTCTGCAGCTGACAGCTTCATTAGAATTCTTTATAGTAAAAATTCTTCATTTGAAAACCAGAAACAAAATTGTTATATTAAGTAAATGGAAAATCAACTTGTAGAAGTGAATAATGCCGGCGCATTCAGTAACGATAAGCTAAACAGAAAATTTTTAGCGGAAAACTTAAAACGTATTTTGTTGAACACTGATTATAATGTATTTTCAATAAATGCTCCTTGGGGTGGCGGCAAATCTTATTTTATAGAAAACCTTGCTGAATTGATAGGTGATGATGCTATCTGTATTTCATACAATGCGTGGGAGTCTGACTTTTACAACAACCCGCTTGTACCGCTTGTTACAGAACTAATATATAAGCTAGAGCAGATTATATCCGAAGAAGACGAAATATATAAAGATTTGATAGAGACTAAAAATACAATTAGCAAAATATTGAATAAGTTATCATTTGGTATTTCAATAAGTGGCTTTAATATTTCTTTTGACCCCAACAAAAAAGCTTTAGATTCTGATTATATTTCATTAAAAAATTTGAAAGAAAAATTGAGAAGCGGGCTTGCTTTTATTCAAGAAAAATTAAATAAAAAAATCATCATTTTTGTAGATGACCTAGACCGCTGTAATCCTAAATATGCTATCGAAACGCTTGAAACAATCAAACACTTCTTCGGCATAAAAAATATCATTTTTGTATTGGCTGTGGATAAAAAGCAGGTTGAAAACATTGTTAAAACAATCTACGGAATAGCACCGGATACCAGTGATATAGAAGGATATTTGAAAAAATTTATTGATGTGGAATTCAATTTGCCTGCGCCGGAGTATGCTGATTTTATAAATTTTCACTTGCAGCAAATAGTTAAATATTTTAAACCTTTTATTGAAACAGAAAGATGGTATTGTTATGGAGAAATATATAATGGTCGATACATTGATAATGTTGAATTTAAAGGATTAATAGCAAATACGGTGGAACAGTTGGTTTCTGAATTAAACTTTACACCTAGAATGATTGAAAAGCTGTTTATGAGAGTTAAACTGACTATAGAATCTCTAAACGATGATGATTTGCTACTTCCTGAGGTGATTTTTATTCTAAATGCATTGTATATATGTAACAGAAAGGCTTTTGATTTGTATGTAAACGCAGCTGCATATAATGCTAATTTAGAAGATTTAGGGATTAAAATAAATAAAATTTATCCTTATTGGACAGGTGTATTAAACAATTTTAATGAAATATATAAAACTTGCCACCAAAAAGCTCAAATAAGTGTATGCACTAATGAATCTAATATATTAAATTTAGTTAATTTAATTCAACAGTCTGCTTATAAGTCACACATATATTCGTTTGAACACGATATAGTCAAATATCTAAAATCTTACGCTTCAAAAATAGAATTCATAGGAAGTATGGACTAATGCTTTACGCAACATTCCTCAATTCATAAAACTGCTGCAGTGTGACAATAATTTGGTTCAAATCTTTTTTCAAATGGAGTACCATTTGAAACTGGCGGTTTTATTTTAAATAAAGACCGACATAATATAAGAAGAGCCGAAAGGCTCTTTTTTATTGCAAAATATTTAAAATCTTTAACAAATAATGTATAATAAATTTATGCAAGAAATAGTACAAAACGTAATTACAGCTTTAAAAACCGCCTTTAATTCATCATTTGATGATTTTGAAGGTATGTATTTATACGGTTCTCAAGCAAGAGGAGATTTTAATAAAGACAGTGACATTGATATAGTTGCTGTTTTTAAGGAAGAAAATAAAGAAAAACGCCGTTTGATATGGCGTATTGTTTCTAGGGTTGAATATGATTTTAATGTAAGTATAGATTTACACCCGATGACAAAAGAAAGTTTGGAGGAAAATACAGTTTTTCATAATCAAGTTGTAGAAAAAGGGTTGTTCTATGACGCTGCATAAAGAAGATTTAATAAAAATTGCGGTTGAAAATCCAACCAGGCTATAAAATCTGCTAAGGATAATATTGAAAATAACAACCTTGAAACAGCACAGAATAGAATTTACTATGCATTATTTATATAGTTACGGCTCTTGCATATAAAAATGATTTTATCACCTCAAAACACAGTCAGTTAAAAGGTTGGTTTAATAAAAAGTTTATATACGAGGACAAGGTTTTTGAACCTGAAATGATAGAAATTTATAATGAATTATATCAATTTAGACAAAAAAGTGATTATGACCTTGGTTATATCCCTGATATTGAAAATGTACAAGACTGCTTAGTTGAGGTTACGGAATTCGTCGAAAAAGTGAAGAAAGAAGTATTTAAATAATTTTTTTAATCATGTCTCGCTTTTATAGTTAAAGAAAGAAGAAACATAAGCAATTTTTTTATCCCAAAATACTTTATATAAGTAAGGTTAGTTTTTTTCAGGTAAATTGGTTATGGTTTCACAAATTGCTCATGCGGGTATGAAAGTTTTTAATAAAGCCGGTTACAGACTGCTTAGAAAAATTACGGGTCAGACGGTTAAAAATATGCCGCCTGAGGCTGTGACTATGAATACTGCAATAATAGAACATGTTTCAGGCAAGCAAAAGTATGTGTTCACTTTTTTAAATTCAAACGGAAAAGCGCTAAAGGTTGTACATTCAACCTCTGACAGTCCGCTGGTAAAAGAAACTGTTTACAGTTGGGTACAGCCGCAGCAAAGGACTAAAATGACCGCTATGTACAGAGAAAAAATTGATCCCTGTGCTTTTGAAAACTATGGAGTAAGAAAAAATACAAAAATCTGGGATAAAAATACAAAGAATATAACAGAAACTAAAGATACAGTAATTGATATAAACAAAAATTCAAATACGGTTACAATAAGTGAAGCATCAAGAAGGGAATCAGAAGATTTAACGGGTGTTTTATACACGGATGAGGCGTCTTTGTACCAGATTGTAAACGGAAAAAAGGTAAAGGGTCTGTATCAAAAATCACACTGCAGACCTAATGAAGTTAGCACGATTGAAGTAAACTCCGGCTGCGGGTTAACGGAAGGTGAGATACAACAGGCTCTGGAGTATCCTTATTTTTATGCAATGTTTAAGAATCCTCAAAGAATGGCCTATGCCGCAAGGACACGGGCTTTTGCAGATCAAAAAATAGATACGGCAACAAATTTTGCATTTGTGCCGAAAGAACGCTTAAACGGTGCACATGCTGTTTATAATATGAACACTGATACAATTTATCTCTCGGGACAGCGTATGTCAAAAAGCAGCCTGCTGAACGACCTTAACCATGAAGCAAGACACAAATGGCAGTTCGGTCAAATAAAAAAATTGGAAAACTCAGAGTTAACAACCACAGAAGAAATTCAACAGGCAAGAATTTTTAGAGAAAATATGCAAAATTATAAATCACATTCAAAATGTGCCAATGAAGAGGAGTATTCTTCGCAGCCTGTGGAATTTGATGCTTATGCTATAGGAGATGCTGCAGCAGAAAGACACTATGTTCAGGTTGATTTTTTGCAGAAATTGTTCCCCAAAGCAGCAAGAAAAACTCTAGGAGAGTGATTGTTGGCAAAAGGTTAAACATACGCTCAGGATAATAATCTTCCGATTATTTATTTTGGGGAATAGATTGTATTAATGAATAAAGCTTTTCTGTTATATGCTCTGTCGTGTAATCTTTGTCAATTACTTCTGTATAAGGGTACAATTCTTTTCTCGGTGCCCATTTGGGGACCATAGCAGATCTGTAAAAAATGCCCACTGTCGGTACACCAGTGGAATAAGCCAGATGAACTGTTCCTGTATCAATGCTAATTACTGCCTGACATAGCTGCATAAGATTTGCAAGCTGATAAATTGTTGTAACATCCGTTAAATCCACAAAATTTATGCAGCCTCTTTTCTTTAATTCATCCGCATATGCACGTGAGTCTTTGCCTGCTCCTAAATACAATACTGTTTTTCCTGCTTTATTAAGCTTTTCTATCAATTCTACTGCTGTTTCAACAGGCATGTAGTTTTCTTTATGCTTGCCTACGGTACAGAGTCCTATTATTTCTTTGTTTTGAAGTTCTGCTTTTAATTTTTGTACAAGTGTATCATTTTCAGGATTTGTTAAATATTTTACCGGCAGTAATTTCTGTTTTTCTCCTGTCAGAGCTGTTAACAGACTGCTGTTTATATCCTGCATATGGGTATAATTTTTTTGTTCATCACTGTTTTTTGTCAGCAGATACTTTACGGGGTTCCTTGTATTTGCAATCCTGTTTTTACAGTTCAAAAGATAAGATATTATAATCCCTCTGTCATTGCCGTATATAATAAATGCAGTATCTATTTTATTACGATACGGACATGTAAAAATAAATTTTAACAGCCCGAACATACCTTTGTGTTCATTTCTTTTGTCGATACAAATAACTTCGTCAACGTCTTTTTGGTATTTTGCCGCTTCATAAAAAGGTTTATTTACCAGAAAAACGATTTTTGAATCAGGGTAACTTAATTTAATATTTTGACAGAGTGCATTTGTTAAAAGCACATCCCCAAAAAATGAAAGATTTATTATAAGAAATATCTTTTTGTTTTTTTTATTCCCCATTTGTCCAATCCACAGACTAGATACTTTTTATTTATTATAATTCAAAAATATTAATTTTTTCTTTATTAAAATATTAAAATGTGAGACAATATTTGGGTCGGTCAGATTTTGAGGAGTTTAAAATGAGAGATAAAACTTTTTTAATGATTCCGGGTCCTACACCTGTACCGGAAAGCGTGCTTTTGGCTATGGCAAAACATCCGATGGGACACAGAAGTACGGAATTTTCAGCGATTTTGGAAGAAACTTATGCTGATTTAAAATGGCTTTTTCAAACACAAAATGATGTTTTTATATATACATCAAGCGGTACCGGAGCAATGGAAGCCGCTTTGTCAAACCTTGTAAATGAAGGGGATAAAGTACTTTCTCTGGTTATCGGTAATTTTGGTAACAGATGGGCAAAAATTGCGGCTTCTTTAGGTGCAGATGTAGAAAAAATTGAAGTTGAAGCAGGTAATGCAATTGATCCTAAAGTTCTTAAAGAGAGACTTGATGCCGATGTAAACAAAGAAATTAAAATTGTTACTCTGACTCACAATGAAACAGCAACGGGCGTAACAAATCCTTTAAAAGAACTGGTTGCATTAATAAAAGAACATGGTGCTGTCTCTGTTGTTGACGGTGTTACTTCTATAGGTGCAATCGAATGCAAAATGGATGAATGGGGTATAGATGTACTTATTTCGGGTTCTCAAAAAGGCTTTATGATTCCTCCTGGATTGGCGTTTCTCGCTGCGAGTGAAAAAGCGTTTAAAATGCATGAACAATGCAAACATCCGTCATTCTATTTTGACTGGAGTGCATACAGAAAATCCGTAAGAGCAAACTCTACTCCGTACACCCCTGCGGTTAATCTTATAGTGGCGCTGAATGAAGCTTTGAAGATGATGAAAAAAGACGGATTGGAAAATATTCTGACTCGTCATGCTAAACATTCAAAAGCTTTGCGTTCGGCAATTAAAGCAATTGGACTTAAACCGATGGTACAGGATGAAGCAATTGCATCTAATGCAATAACTTCAATATACCCTCCGGAAGGTATAACCGTACCGGATATCAGAAGCACATTGAAGAAAGATTTTGATATTGTTGTTGCAAACGGTCAAAATGAACTCAAGGATAAAATTTTCAGAATGGGTACACTAGGTTTTGTCTGTGACAGAGATGTACTTGCTGCAGTGGCTGCACTCGAGGCAAGTCTGTATAAACTCGGTTACAAATTTGAATTAGGTTCCGGTGTAAAAGCTGCTATTCAAAATCTTGTTTGATTTATCGGGTAAAAAAATCAGGGAAAATGACCGTAATTTTTATTTATCACAAATTTCCCTGATTTTTTTTGTTAATATTTTTACAGGAATGATTCGATGCTGTCAAAAACTTGTTGCTTTGTTACATCTGATACAATAACAACACTGCTGCTGCCGTTCGGTACAACAAACCTTATTTTTCCGTTTTGGGCTTTTTTGTCCAAGAACATCTCTTCATAAAATTTTTCTTTATCAAAATTAAACCCCGCAGGTGCTATATCATAATCTTCTATGAGTTCCATTGCTGATTCAAAATAGTCCTTGCTTATTAATCCTATGTTCAGCGCAAGTTTAAATGCCATTTTTATCCCCATGGCAACCGCTTCTCCATGGGTGTATGTCGTATAATTAGTAAGGTTTTCAATTGAGTGAGCGAATGTGTGGCCGAGGTTTAATATTGCTCTCAATCCTTTTTCTGTCTCATCTTGATTCACAACAGAGGCTTTTAATGTACAGCAAATATCTATGAGTTTTGATATAATATCGGGATTTAAATCAAAAATTTCCTGTTTATTTTGTTTAAGAAAATCAAATAGTCTGTAATTAAGCGGACATCCGCAGGATTTTTCTATAAAAGCGTATTTTAAAACTTCTGCAAGACCTGTTTTAAGCTGCCTTAACGGTAGTGTTTTTAAAACGGAAATATCCGTAAGTACAAGTTTGGGCTGATAAAAAGCTCCGATAAGGTTTTTTCCGTGTTCATGATTTATCGCAACTTTTCCGCCAACAGAAGAATCTACCTGTGCTAGAAGGGTTGTCGGTATTTGGATAAAGTCGCAGCCTCTCATATAGCTTGCTGCCGCAAAACCCGTAAGATCTCCTATTACTCCGCCTCCAAAAGCAATTATACAGTCGTTTCTTTCCAATTTGTGTTCAACGGCAGTGTCCAGTATAAGTTTGTAATTTTCAAGGTTTTTATATTCTTCACCGTCTTCCAGTATGAGCCATGCGGAATTTTTTATATTAACCTCGCTCATATATAATTTTGCAATTGTTTCGTTTGTTACAATTAAAAATTTATTTGCTTTTGTATATTTTTTGACAATTTCATCCGCATTTATAAGCAGATTTTGACCTGTCAGTATGTCATAGGAATAGGCCTTTTTCTCCGGTATATTTACTTTTAGTTCAATTGATTGTGTCATATTTTTCTATTATCTCATCAGCAATTTGTATAAGTTCTTTATCTTCTGTATCTATTTCAAAGTCCGCCATTTTATAAAATGGTTCTCTTCTTTTTATTAATTCTGTTAGTCGCTCTTTTGGATTCGGATGTTTTAGCATCGGACGTTGATTTATATTTGTTCTGCGTACTCTTGCCAGTAGTTCATCAGGGGTAGCTTTCAGATAAAAAATTACGCTGTTTTTCTTTAAAAGATTTATATTATCGATATTTTCGACTATTCCGCCGCCTGTTGCTATCACCTGATTGTGATAATTTGCATATTTTGCAATCATTTCATGTTCAAGTTTTCTGAAATGAGCTTCTCCTTCAAGCGCAAAAATTTCTTCTATATGCTTTTTAGCAAGTTTTTCGATTTCCTTGTCTATATCAAGATACTGGAAGTCTTTTAATTTTTCATCCAGAAGATGGGCAATTGTGCTTTTGCCTGCTCCCATCATACCTATTAGAACTATATTTTTTCTGTTATCCAATTTCTTATTCCAGATTTTCTGTATAACTGTTAAAATTTCTTTTTGTTTCTTCTATACTGTCTCCGCCGAATTTTTCTAAAAATGCATCGGCAAGAACAATTGCTGCCATTGCTTCACCTACAATTGCACAGGCCTCAACAGCACAAGTATCAGAACGTTCAAAATGTGCGCAATAAGGTGATTTGGTGTCAATATCAACTGATTGCAGCGGCTGCTTCATTGTCGGAATGGCTTTCATTGTGACCTTTAAAACAACATCTTCGCCGTTGGTCATCCCGCCTTCTATGCCGCCTGCATTATTTGTTTTTCTGTAATATTTTGAGTTTTCTGTATCATAGAAAATTTCATCATGAGTCTTTGAACCTTGCAGTGCGGAACATAGACAGCCTGCGCCTATTTCTACCGCTTTTACAGCGGGAATGCTCATAAGCGCTTGAGCCAGCCTGCCGTCAAGTCGTCTGTCCCAATGTACAAATGATCCGAGTCCTGCAGGCAGATTTTTAAATGTTATTTCAAATCTTCCACCGAGTGTATCCCCGTTTTCTTTTGCTTTGTCTATTTCCTGCTTCATTGTCTCTTCTTCAAAAGAATTTCCTATCTGCAAAACTTTTGATGAACCGTTAATGCCGAATTCTTTTAAAAAGCATTTTGCAATTGCCCCTACTGCTACACGTGAGGCAGTTTCTCTTGCACTGGAGCGCTCAAGTATGTTTCTTATGTCTTTTTGGTTGTATTTTTGTGCACCCGCAAGGTCTGCATGTCCGGGGCGTACACGGGTAATTTTCTTTGCATTTACGGCTTCTGCAACATCAGGATCTTTTATATCAACGGGTTCTATTGACATAGGAACTGTCCAATTCTGCCAGTCTTTATTCTGTATTTCGATACAGACTGGAGCGCCTGTCGTCTTTCCGAATCTTACACCGGATTTTATTTGCGCTTTATCGGTTTCTATTTGCATACGGGCACCCCTGCCGTATCCCTGCTGACGTTTTGTTAGTTCTTGATTTATAAAATCATTATCAATTGCTACATTTGCAGGAAGTCCTTCGATGATAGCATTAAGGCACATTCCGTGAGATTCACCCGATGTTAAAAATCTGAATTTGTTCATTGTTGAAAAAGCTTTCTAAATACTGTAATACGGCAATTATATTCTAATTTTTATACTTCCGCAACCTAAACAGATTTGTCGGAGTCAGTTGACAATATGAATTTCATATTGTCAACTGACTCCGACTACTTGATGAACCTGTGCAATAAACAAGTCAGTTTTTAAAAACAAGTCCGGCACAGGCAACAGCGAAATCGGACTGGCA
>CALVAR010000016.1 GCA_944325575.1 Candidatus Gastranaerophilales bacterium
GGTTCGCTTTGTCAAACAATTCCAGAATGACAGCTAACTGATTGTTTAAATACTTGATAATATTCTAAAAGCAAGACAGTGTCTGATTTTTTGAGTTCTTCTATCAACTCTTTTATACAAGATAAAAAGTTCGAACTTTGCCGTTTTACCCCCAAATATTTTGAGCCTTCGGGCTCTTTTTTAATGCCGATATACAAGTTTAACAACTTTAAATATTGTTACAAAAATTCCGTCAATAAATGATTTTTGGGCCGAATGAATGTACTATGATTGAAAAGGGAATTCTGTTATGGCGGGAATGGAAAAAAGCTTAAAAATATATCCTGAAAATTATGTTGTTCTTGATATTGAAACAACGGGATTTTCTGCTGACAGGGACGAAATTATCGAATTAAGTGCATTACGGATAGTCAATAATAAGGTTACGGAAGAATTTTCAGAACTTATAAATCCCGGATGTTATGTATCATCTTATATATCAAATTTAACCGGTATAACACAGCAAATGCTGTATGATGCTCCTTCTGCACCCGAGGTATTAGGCAAATTTATTGAATTTGTATCCGATTCTATGATTATGGGGCATAACGTCACATTTGACATAGGCTTTATAAACAGAAATATGCAAAAATATTTTAATTCCGGATTTAATAATGATTATATTGATACATTAAAACTGGCCAGAAAATTTCTTCCTCAACTGAAAAGTCACAAATTGGGTCTGATTGCACAGCATTTTAATTTTAATACGGACGGTATGCACAGAGGTTTGAAAGATTGTATTGTAACAAATATGTGCTATCAAAAATTTTTGCAGATGAATAAGGAGCAGCAGCTTAAACAGACAAACGCACTTGGTTTGTCTATTTAATATTTCATATTGTCAACTGACTCCGACTACTTGATGAACCTGTGCAATAAACAAGTCAGTTTTTAAAAACAAGTCCGGCACAGGCAACAAGTGCATGGGGTCTACCTCTCAGAAACAATACTTAATTGTTTCTTCGGCAGAGTCGCAAAATGCTAGACTTGGCGTCACTCGCACTCCGTGGACCACTTCTACAAGCGAGGCCGCCTCAGACAAATTTTACATACATTTGTTATACAGTTGCCGTTTGTATGGAGTATGCCGCATTATCTTTCATAAGCTCTTTATACAATTCAATACCGGCTGTGAAGCTGTATACGTTGTTAAATCCTTTTTGCAGCAGGATTCTTGATGCGACATAGCTTTGAAATCCTGTATTGCAAAATAATACAATCTTTTTGTCTTTAGGAAGCTCTGTGTATTTTGTTCTTAATTCCGGTGTGAAAATATGAATTGCACCGTCAATTGTTTCATTTTCAAATTCAGCCTGCGAGCGAACATCTACAAGCAGAGCATCATTAATATCTTCAAAATATGCAGGTTTTACAAAACCTTTTAAGATATTATCAGCGTGCATTCCAAGTATATTTACAGGGTCTTTGGCAGAAGAATATGGCGGAGCATAACAAAGCTCGGAATCTATCAAATCCCACACCTTAAGTCCGTTTCTCATTGATGTCGCAATGACATCCACCCTTTTTTCAACACCTTCTCTGCCGGCTGCCTGAATACCCAGTATGTCGCCATCATTGTTGAATAAAAGCTTATACATAGTTCTTGTCGCACCGGGATAGTAATTTGCATGGGAAAATCCATAGGTAAAAGTTTTCCAATACGGAATATTCTTTTTTGCAAGCATTTCTTCACTGTTTCCCGCACAGGCAATGGTCATGTCAAATACTTTTACAACTGCAGAGCCTATAGTTTTTTTATAGATTGATTTATAACCTGCAATATTGTCGGCAATAATTCTTCCCTGCCTGTTAGCCGGTCCGGCAAGGGGAATAAGTACATTATCGCCTGTTACAAAATCTTCAACCTCTACGCTGTCTCCGCCTGCATATATGTCAGGGTCAGATGTTTGCATATTTTCGTTAACTTTTACTCCTCCGGTCTTACCGATTTCAAGCCCGCAAGATTCGGCAAGTGTTGTTTCCGGCTTTACTCCTATTGCCAGAATTGCTATATCATAGACAATTTTTCTTCCGGAATTTAAAACAATGTCATCCTGTGTAAGCATTTTTACCCCGTCAGAAAGAATAAGATTTACACCGTGTTTTCTCATTTCATTCTGTGCAAAAGCAGCTGTTTCCTTGTCCACAGGAGGCAGGATATGTGAAGACTGTTCTATTAAAGTAGTTTTTATGCCTGAAATTTCCGCTAAATTTTCTGCCATTTCGATACCGATAAAACCGCCGCCTATTACTACTGCATTTTTTGCATTAATATTTTTTAGATGAGATTTTATTCTTTCAGCATCCTGAAGCATTCTTACAGTAAAGACTTTGGGATTGTTTATTCCTTCTATTTGAGGAATAAAAGGACTTGCACCGGGTGCAAGCACAAGTTTGTCATACGGTAGTGTATCTGTGCCGTTTATTGTTACTGTTTTAGCTTTTCTGTCTATATTTGTAACTTCTGCCCCCATTTTTATATCAACATTTAGCAGATTTTTAAATTTTTGAACACTTGAGACATGCATTTTCTCTTCGCTGTCAATTACATTAGAGCAGTAATAAGGCAGCCCGCAATTTGCTATAGATATTTCTTGCGTTTTTTCCAGAATCGTTATTTGGGCACTGTCATCTAGCCTTCTCAATCTTGCTGCTGCGCTTGCTCCGCACGCTCCTCCTCCGATTATTAATACTTTCATATAATTTCTCCTGTAGATTTTTCTTATGATAAAATTATGTAAGAAAAGAGATAGGGATTCAATAATGAAAAGAATTTTAGTTACAGGCGGAGCAGGATTTATCGGGAATCATTTGTGCAGGAGACTGCTTAAAGAAGGAAATCATGTGATTTGTCTTGATAATTTTTTTACAGGATTAAAAAGGCATATAGAAGATATGATGACAAATCCTAATTTTGAGCTGATTGAACACGATGTTGTTGATCCGATAGATATTGAAGTTAATCAGATTTATAACCTTGCTTGTCCGGCAAGTCCTCCTCATTATCAATATGATTCCGTAAAAACTATGAAAACATCTGTTTTGGGCATCATAAACATGCTGGAACTGGCAAAAAAATATAATGCAACAATTTTGCAGGCGTCTACATCAGAAGTATACGGAAATCCTCTTGTCCACCCTCAAAAAGAAACATACTGGGGTAATGTAAATCCTATAGGTATAAGAAGCTGCTATGACGAGGGCAAACGTGCTGCAGAAACACTACTGTCTGATTATCACAGACAGTATGGTGTTGATGTAAGAATTATAAGAATTTTTAATACATACGGACCAAATATGGACCCGAAAGACGGCAGAGTAGTTTCCAACTGTATTATGCAGGCATTAAAGGGAGAGGATATAACAATTTACGGTGACGGCTCACAAACAAGAAGTTTTTGTTATGTCGATGATCTTGTTGACGGAATTATCCGCATGATGAATAATTCCAGAGGCTTTATCGGTCCTGTCAATCTTGGAAATCCGTCAGAACGTACAGTCTTGGATCTTGCGCAAAAAGTTTTGGAACTTACCGGTTCAAAATCAAAGCTTAGTTTTATGCCTCTACCAAGTGATGACCCCGTAAAACGTAAGCCTGATATCTCTGTTGCAAAAGCAGAACTTGGCTGGGAGCCCAAAGTTGATATAATGGACGGTTTGAAAAAGACTATAGAATATTTTAAGACGGTTTAATTTTTCACAGTATTTCATATTGTCAACTGACTCCGACTACTTGATGAACCTGTGCAATAAACAAGTCAGTTTTTAAAAACAAGTCCGGCACAGGCAACAAGTGCATGGGGTCACTTCCGCAAAATGCTAGACTTGGCGTCACTCGCACTCCGTGGAGCACTTCTACAAGCGAGGCCGCCTCAGACATTCTCTTATGAAATTCTGAAATGTTAAAATTTGTATTTAAAAAATAGCAATAGTAGCAAAATATTTATTTACTTGAGTTAGAATAAATAACAAATAATGGCTCAAATATTTTAGGGAGAACTCATGAAAGTATCATCTATTGCACCTTACAAATACCAGAAAATGCCTGCTTTTAAAGGACTTTGGGGGGATCCAAAAGTTGATTCTGCTATATCTACTGACTCTATATACAACCACAGTCAGGAGTTTTATTATCCATTTAAAGATGAGCAAGATTCAGATATAAAAAATGCTATAGATTCTCACAGTGATTCATTCGAAGCAGGATGGGATGAAACATTGGGGGATACTATTATGATTTCAGCAACAGTATCACTTATGGAAAGATTGCCTTTTACAAAAGAAGAATACCAAAACTATAAAAAAGGCAAATATGATGCTGATAAATTTGCAGAAAAAAGACTGCTAATTGAAAATTCGCTTGAAACAAATAAATTGTCCAAATATAAAAATCATTTGACTGATGATAAAAATGCCGATAGCGGAGTAGTTGGATTTTTTAAAAGAATTTTTAAAAAATAGTAAAAGTTATAAATGATTTTTTGTGTTACCTGTTTTTTCATAAATTATTATGCTTGATTTTTGTTTTTTAGCGTTTAATAATGGTGTGTAAGAGAATTTTGCTCGGGATACTCTGCCGAGAGAGAAATGACAAAATGTCATTTTGAATAAGAAGTAAGTCCGGTCAGGCAATGGCAAGTATCAGGATGACAATTTAATATCGCGGGATACTCTGCCGACGAGAAGGTGACTAAATGTCACGTTCGAGGAGAGGTAAGTCTGGAAGACTGCTCCGGCAAGTATCTGTAATAAAATAAATATCGCGGGATGGAGCAGTCTGGTAGCTCGTCGGGCTCATAACCCGAAGGTCGTTGGTTCAAATCCAGCTCCCGCAACCATTTGATTTAACAGGCTTTTAGAGATTTTCTAAAAGCCTGTTTTTTACTTTAAAGTTTTCTAAATAACGTTCGAGAAAATTTGTGATAAGGAATGAAATGGCGTGAACTAATTTTTTGAGTGTCAAGATTATATTTGAACTTGTTCGAATGGTTTTATTATTTTCGGCAAAGACCTTTGAATGTTTAGTCGGAATTTATTATACTCAAAATTTATATGCAAAAATATTTTTGTTGTGCTTTTTTATAAATATGAAAATTAATCCAATAAAACATACAAATTTTCGTATAAATTTTAAAAGTTATAATATGATTGATAATGACACAGGCAATTCTCTCAGCACAAATTTTTATCATGATTCGGAAGTTTTACAAAAGTCTGTGAAGATTATAGAAAAGGAATTTCCTGATGGAACGGATATCTTGGTGTATGCGGGTTCTAACGGTGAAGAAGCATTATCTCTTAACACACTTTTAAACAATCGTCAAAAATATAAGATTTATTCTATAGATAAAAGCAGTAAAGCTATAGATTTTGCACATAATGGTATTTATGCAATACATCCTCTTGCAGAAGACGGTTTTTTAGTAAATCATAATAGCGAAAATAATAAACAATTGTTGCGTCAAATTTTTTATAAAAATTTTATAGAAACAAGTAAACCTGCAAATCCGGTTAATAATATTTATGACCCTATATATACAATAAGATTTGACAATATTGAACTTTATCCGCAAAGATTTTTCATTCCTAAAAAATCTTGTAAGGAAAATATTAGTTTTATCAAGGGTGATATTAGAGATATAGAACAATTAAATAAATATAATAAAGCGGGTGCCATATTTTTCAGAAATGCAATTTATCAACTGACGGATAACGATTTAAACGGAGTGTTTAAATTTGGAGATAAGCCGAATTTTGAGACAGATAAAAGAAAAGTAATAAATGAACTTATTGAAAAAATATATAATAAGCTTGAAACTAACGGGATTTTTGTACTGGGAAATCATTTACAAGAACATCTTTATATAGCGGACAAAACTATTCCATTAGAAGATACGGTATTAGTTGATAAGATAAGAAATATAAGATTTATGAAAAACCACCCAATTATTGAGGCATTAAATAAAAATGGCAAATTTAAACCTTTATTTGAATTTTTGATTCCGGGATTGGGTAACAACACATTACAAATACCTTTGATATGGCAAAAAATAAAATAGTAGTTTATTTTTTTTACAATACAAATTGCAGAAAACTCTAATTATCTCATTTCGATATATTCAAGAGATTCTTTGCTTATAGAGCTATTTGCCATATTCAAATATTTTCTCTGGTTAATACTCAGCTCAGGATTTTTGCTACTTTCTCTTGTAAATCTGGCCAAAAATGTCATTAACGGGAGAATTTTGTCATCACTGAGAAACAAATCCTTATTGTTTAATTTGAAAAAAGACTGGTTAAGATTTTCTTGAGGAACATCAAATCTTTTTATATGAAGTTCTACTCTATCCGGTTCATTCTTATTTATATACATTTGCGGTGTTCTACTAAGATAATCACTCAGGTGGTTGCCTCTTTCATCATCCGTTAGTTTTGCAGATATCAGCAGTTCTGTATAGTCTTTTTTTCCGCATCCTAAGGTATTATCGTTTTTTTGATAAAACCCTATACCGGAATATTCCTTTTTACCGATTTTAATATTGTTAATACCCTTAAAACTTATGTTCATATCTTATCCTTTATTTAGAAGTATATCCGCTTTAAAACACGTAAAAAAAATAATTTGCCAGTTGATAATAATTTTTTATTTTAGATTAACAATAGATGACAGGCTCTGTGATTAAATATAAAATAATGCTAAAATTAATGTAAGCGGGTTATCC
Source organism: Candidatus Gastranaerophilales bacterium (assembly GCA_944325575.1). Lineage (GTDB taxonomy): Bacteria > Cyanobacteriota > Vampirovibrionia > Gastranaerophilales > Gastranaerophilaceae > Limenecus. The sequence continues at coordinate 6,765 of CALVAR010000016.1, forward strand.
TAAATAAGGAAGTTTATATGAATAACAGTGTTTTAAATTTGTTGTCATACGGAGTCTATGTTGTAACGACTTTAGACGGAGACCGTTCTGTCGGATGCATTGCAAATTGTGCAATGCAAATAACATATGATACTTTGTGCGTAAGTATAAATCATGATAATTACACTAACGGATGTATAAAAAAATCCAAAAAGTTTGCGATTTCGATACTTGGCGAGCACGTCAATGATGCTGTTATTCCTACTTTTGGTTTCAATTCTTGCAGAGATATTGATAAGTTTGAAAAAACTAAAACTGTCAAAATAGACGGATTAGATATCCTGACAGATTCCGTAGGGTATGTAATTTGTGAGTTAACGGGAGAGTTTGAAACAGAGACTCATACTGTATTTGTCGGCAAAATGACAGCCGGAGATGTGTTAAAACAAGATATCCCAATGACCTATGACTATTATCACAAGGTCAAAAAAGGTAAAAGTCCTAAAGCCGCCCCTACGTATCAGGAAGAAACTTCTTCACCTAAAACTGTTGCATACAAATGCAAAATATGCGGATACATATACGAAGGTGATATTACAAAAGAACCGGATACTTACGTTTGCCCTATATGCAAAAAAGATAAGAGCTATTTTGAAAAAATTTAAAAATCTTTTTGTAAAAATTTGATATCTATCTGTCTGCCGCTTTGTCTGTAGAAGGTATCTATCATTCCAATTGCATCAGAACGGGAAATATTGCCTTTTTTTACTTCTGCAAATATTTCTTTAAAATAATTTTTTTGATTCTGTATTGGAAATGGCGCAATAAATTCTTTCATATCTCCGTTAGAACGTATATTGTTGTCTCTTTCACAGGCAAGAGCATAGTTGTATAATTCATTAGGACCGCCCTTAGATTTTGGGTTCATGTGTTCTATTGTTACAATAGAAGGTCTTAACAAATCATATCCGATTGCGTCTGATGCTGCCATTTCATGTTTAGTTATAAATGCATTTACACTTGTAATTGAGTTTGGAAGGCGTTTTACTATTTCATCTATTTCTTTTCTTAATGCTTCATCCGGCATTCCTTCTAGGACTTCATTCAAGTCATATTTGAATGCTTTGTTACTGAATTTTATTTTTACGGGTTTGTGTTCTATTGTTTTTATTGCAGTATCACATAGATTTATTATATCTTTTCTGTTTAATATTTCGGCATATTTTTGTATTTGCCCGATTAATATAATCTGTAAATCAGCTTTTGTGAGTTTAGATTTATCAACATCTCTTGTCTGCGTAAGAGCAAGGATTTTGTTTATAAATTTTTCCGTTAGCGGAAGATTTGCTTTCTTAAACAAAGGATGAGTAAGCGGTTCCGTTAATTTTATGATTTTTTGTGCAAGTATCTTATCTTTTATTGTTTCTTCTATACGTTTTATTTTGTATGAAAATTCTTTTCCTGAAAATTCATCAGGGATATATTCTTTTTCATAAAGCCTGTATCTGGAGATTGTTATCAATTTTTTGAATTTTGTTTTATAACCTCTTGGCAGTCGTTCTGAAATAGAGGAAAGCTCTTTTAATATAGGTATTTGCTCTTTTAACAGTTCTTTGTTTGCTTCAGGATACATCTTTTTTATGGCTTCGGACAATCTTATTTTGGGATAATCAAATGCCATAATTGTTACTTTTTTCAAAAATTCTTTTTCCGTAGGATGCAGATAATCAATATAATAAAACATCTCCTGAGCAAAATCTCTTATATTTCCAGAAAATATACCGCTGCATTTTAATTTATCCAAAATTTTGTTGCTTAAAAGAGGCCTGTTGCAATAAATACAGTGTATAGTCTTTTTTGCTGCCAAATGTCTAAAATCCGAGGCGGTTTTTATTATCCCGAATGACGGATTAGACTTATCCTGTTTAACAAAAACATCATTTTCAGGACCTATATTGATTATAGGTTTTTCGTAAGAATAATAAGGCTGATTATTCTTCTTAAGCTTTACGGGCTGCAGATTAAAATTTAATAACACAGGCATTATGTTCATATTAGTACAATAAACTAAAATGAAATTTTTTGTTATTTTTGTAATAAAAAGTTACGAAAGTATTTTGTATTGCTAACTGCTCCGTAATTTCATATTGTCAACTGACTCCGACTACTTGATGAACCTGTGCAATAAACAAGTCAGTTTTTAAAAACAAGTCCGGCACAGGCAACAAGTGCATGGGGTCACTTCCTCTATATCTATGCATATGCGTCCTCGCTACCTCTCATAAATATGCCACCGGCATATTTATTCGGCAGAGTGTGTACCACTTCTAGCTTGAGATGTAGGCGAGTTTACGAGCCGTACATATCAGGATGCTCTTGAGTACAAGCGAGGCCGCCTCAGACATACTATTAATAAATGACAAGCCGCATTAGACAATTTATTATTGAAGCATATTAGATTTGTATTCATCTTCCGGCAGGAAAGGATACATATTTTCCAATGACGGTGATATCATAGTCCCGTCAGGAAGTTTTTTTGATGAAAGTTTAGGAATAAAAATATAGTCGGGATTTACCAATACTTCACAAATTACGGGATTTGCAGCATTAAGAGTTTTTTCTATTGCATTATCAATTTCATTAGGATTTTCCAGTTTAAAAGACTCTATGCCAAAAGCCTGTCCTACTTTTACAAAGTCAGGCAGCGAAACACCGCTTGAGCGTCCCGCACCTGTATTCCTCCCTTCAAAAAAGTTATTTTGTGTTTGTTTTATTGAGCTGTAGCCATCGTTGTTAATTATGAAAATTTTAACAGGCAGATTATTGTGTACAATTGTTTGTAATTCTTGAAGATTCATCATTATGGAACCGTCTCCGGCTAGGCAAACCGTACTTTTTTTATTATTTGCCAGACAGGCGCCTATTGCAGCCGGCAGGTCGTATCCCATAGATGCATCACCGGAGTTTGAAAAATATCTTTGGTTTTCTTTTATCACGGCGGTTTGTACACTGGCGACAATAGCCGTACCGTTTGCTGTTACACAGACATCTTTTTCTTTTAACAACTCAGTTAATCTGTGTATAAAATGATACACATTTATTTTTTCTCCGTTTTGAATATATTCCGGTGTGTTGTTAAATGAATACTTTGCTTTTAAATTTTTGCAAAACTCCAGCCATTCTTTTTTTTCAATATTTTTTGCTTCTGTTTCAAGAAGGGGCAAAAAGTCTTCCAAGTCAGCATTTATCGCCATATCAGGTTTAACAAGCGGTTTTTGCAATTCTGCCTCATCTATATCAACCATTATTTTAAAAGCTTTTTTAGCAAAATTTTCCCAGTTATAGCTTACCTGGCGTATGTTGTTTCTTGACCCGAGACAAAGAACCAAATCCGCATTTTGTAATGCAAAATTGGCGGCTCTTTGACCTATGGTACCGATTCTGCCGATGCAGTTAGGAAAATCGGACGGCAGTAAATCTATTCCGTTAAACGTTGTCACTACCGGAATATTCAGTTTTTTTATGAGCTTTAAAAATGTATCTTTCGTTCCGGAAAGTCTTATGCCGTGTCCTGCTATTATAAGCGGTCTTTTGGCAGCTTCAATTCGTTTTAATATTTCATCTGTTTTGCATTCTTTTGCTGACGGAGCAGCATTGCAGGTTATATCAAAATCAATTAAATCTTTTTCGTCAATCAATGCACTTTGTACATTGATAGGAATATCAAGCCATACGGGACCTTTTCTGCCTGTTGTTGCTTCATGAATTGCTCTGTCCAAATGATATTTTATTTCTTCAGGTTTTGTAACTATTACAGCATATTTGGTTAACGGCTTAACAACACTGATAATATCAACTTCCTGATCGCCAAGCTGCCTTAGCGGGATATCTTTGCAGGAATCCATTGTTGTAGAGTATTTAACCTGACCGGAAATGTATAAAACAGGGACAGAGTCAGTCCATTGTCCGAAGACACCGTTCAGGCAGTTTAGTCCGCCGGGGCCGGTTGTTACATTTACTACCGCAAGTTTTTGGCTTACCCTTGCATAACCTTCAGCCGCAATTGCACATGCCTGCTCATTATGATTGCATATGTAAGGTATGTATCGTCCCAGACTGTCATTGAGATGCATTGCACCACCGCCTGAGACCATAAAAAATAGCTGTATGTTATAAATTTCTTTTAATCTTTTTGCAATATAGTCGGAAAGTTTAATCTTTGCCATTTTTCTTAACCCGAAATTCCTCCGGCCTGTTCAATAAGTGTTTTGTATCTTTTTTCAAGCATCTCAAGTCTTGTATCATCTTCTCTGAAAATCATTCCGTAGAACTCTCTTTTATTTCTAAGCCACATCAGCTCAAAACCTACGGCCTTCAAAATACCTTTGTCTGCATCCTGTGACAGCAAAGACTTTTGTGCATCAAAAATTATTTTTCTCGTTTCATATTTTGTAAGGCTGTTTGGAGGAAGTTTTTTGAAAAACGGCAGAGAATGTGCAGAAACTCCCCCGCCTATTGCAAGTTGTTTATTGTACTCTTTTGTTTTTAAAGCAATATTTTTTGCAATATCAAAAATTGTGTCACAGTTTATATCTTCTCTTGAAAGTCTCATTGAGCCGGTCATATCCACTCTGCCTAGAGTAACGCCGTCTATATCTTTAAATTCGTCGGTTTTTGTAATTTCTTCAAAGTTGTGAAATCCCGTTATTGTCTCTATGTTCACAAAGAAATTTATATCTTTCCACTCTTCTTTTGGGAATACATATTTTGTCGCATTTACGTATTTTTTGAGAGCATATGCCGTCTCTATCATCGGAGCGACCACAGTGTTTACACCTATTGTTCTTGCTTCAAGCAGGTCTTTAATTGCCTCACAGCCGCCTATTTTTATTGTTAGTTCAAGCCCTGCTCTTGTTACAATCTCTTTGAGGCGGAGAGCCTCTTCCATTCTTGTGCCTTCGGCTTCAAATTCCGCTTTAACACCGACTACGTGATGATTTTCTTTTAAATCGGTAAGGGTTGATACCATTTTTTTTTCTAAATTATTCATATTATTTATATAGTTCCTTTAACTTCTTATCAAATTCTTTATTTTCAACTGCGTAATCCTGTATAAAGTGTGAAAAAGTATGTATTCTTTCAAACATTTCTTCTGTCATAATATGCTCCATCCTGCATGCATTTAAGACTGCTTCTTTTTCATCAAGTTTAAGAATGTTTTTTAAAAAGTTTGTCATCACCTCATGTCTGAGCAGAATTTTTTTTGCAGCTTCAATGCCTTCTTTTGTAAGAGTGATAGGTGAATAAGGAGCATAATTTATAAAACCTTTTTCATACAAATTGCTTAAAGCACCGGTGACAGAAGCCTTTTTTACGTCCAAAAGTTTTGCTATATCAGTAACTTTTGCACAGCCGTTCTTTTGGGATTCTACATATATTGTTTCTAAATAATCTTCCTGACTCGGTGTAAGTTTATTCATCATTCGCCCTTTTCTTATTAATATTATCATAAATTTCATATTGTCAACTGACTCCGACTACTTGATGAACCTGTGCAATAAACAAGTCAGTTTTTAAAAACAAGTCCGGCACAGGCAACAAGTGCATGGGGTCACTTCCGCAAAATGCTAGACTTGGCGTCACTCGCACTCCGTGGACCACTTCTACAAGCGAGGCCGCCTCAGACATTATTTGTAAAAAAATATAAAGATTCTGTTTAAAAACCGTATAATTTTATTTTTACGGGATTTAATACAGCTATGATAAACAGGACTATTTTAAACACAGCATTGCAAAAATCATATTATGCGAATGAGGCAAATAATAAGCAAATACTCTCTTCGTATTCTGAACAACCCATTGAATTAAAAAACGAAAGCATTCCTGTTCCGACTCTTGTTGCTTATATGATTAACAAATACTCTCCTGATAATCTGGAGATAAGTTTTTTTAATACGCTTTCTCCTTCGGATATGATTCAAAAATACGGAATATCCGCAAAGCAATGTGCTCAGAACCTTTCTCAAAGAGCCGGTCAAAAGGGACAGGTTCTTAACTGGATAAATGTTCTGCCTAATACACAGTTAAAGAGACTGGATGAGATTTATGCCCTTGCTGATTCTTTAAAAACTAACGGAGCAAAGAAACTGCTTGTAATCGGTATTGGCGGTTCAAAACATACTGTTGAAAATATGCTTAGACTAAACGGCAAAGGTGACAATGTTGTATTTCTTTCTTCTGCGGATCCGGACAGCATAAAAGAGTTTTTTGACAAAAAAATAGGCAATGATAAAGACGGACTTTCCGTAATGGTTGCATCAAAGTCAGGGACAACTCTTGAGCCGTCTTATGATTTTGATTGTGTGAGAGAAATTCTGGGTAAAGATTTTAAAAATTATGTGTGTATCACAGATGCGGATAAAACAAAAAGCAAGCTAAGGCAAATTGCAGAAGAAAACGGCTATAAATGCGGTATAATTCACGATGATTGCGGAGGCCGTTTCGGGGCATTTGATGATCATTCCCTTGTAGCTCTGGCATATTGCGGTATGCCGAAAGAAAAAATGAAAAAACTGCTGGAAACCTGTATTAAGGCTCAAAAGAAATTTTTAAATCCTGATATTTCTAAAAATCAAGCACTCCAAAGAGCGGCTTTTAATACGGATTGTATATTAAATGGCAGACAAAACCAGTACGATTACTATTTTGGCGACAGGTTTGAGGGGACAACATTATGGAATACACAGCTAAAAAAAGAGTCCCACAAGTCATTGTATAAACCCTCCGGAGATTTAATGGGACCTGCATTTTTGCATAATTCGACCGAGGCTGATCTTGATGAGGGCAATACAACTTCTTTTTATACTTTTAACGCAATTAAAGACGACGGAAGTGATAAATACAAATTGTATGATGCATTGATAAACGGAAGCCTGAAAGCTTATAGTGACAGGCATCCTGTTTCTCTTGTTACTCTAAAAGATTTGTCCGTTGACTCAATTGCGGAGTTTATTGAACTAAAACATTTTGAGACAATATATACAGGTATGATGTTAAGAGCAGTGCTAAATAAAGATTCAGCACTGCCCGAAATTTTGCCTGAGGTTTTACAGCCTCATGTTAATATTTATAAAAATGAAGTGAATAAGATTTTAAATACTACTGCTAAAAGCTAGTAGCAGATTTCTAAATCCTGTGTGAGTTTTATATAAATTTCTTTACCAGGTTTTGCATTGTAATTAAGGCCTTTCGAAGCTGAACCGATGATAAGACCTAAACCGCCGCCTACAGGCATACCTATTGCAAGACATCCCGTGCCTACTGCACTTGCTGCTGCACCGATTGCCGCACCGATACCTGCACCTACGCCAAAAAGTCCTACTGTCCATAAAGCAGCTTTACCTGTTGCAGCCCAGCCGGAACGTTTAAGCACGCCGGCATCTTCGCTTACTCTTGCTTCGATTGTACCTGTTGTTCCGTCTGTGAGTGCTATTTCATTCAGTGACAATATAACCTTTGCATTTCTGTTCCAGGCTTTGGTCGGTGTCAGTTCTGTTACCGTTGCGATAAATTGTGTGCCGGCAGGGAGAAGTGCTCTGCCTTCAACTGTTTTTAAGTCTTCCTGCAAAACAAAAGTAACTTTATCGCCGACTTTTGCTGTTTTTGTAGAAAATTCATCCGCAAATGCAATTTTTATAACATTGCCTTTTGATATTACAACTTTATCTTCTTTTATACTTACCGTATTTATAGCTGTTTTTTTGTAGGTAGGTAAATGTTCTACATTTGATTGAACTTTAATCTGAAATTTTGCATTTTGCTGTGTTGTTGCCGGTGCTGATTGAACAGCAGTGTTATCTGCCGGCGCAGTTGTTTCTGCTGCCATAACAGCAGGCACTGCATTAAATGAAATAAAAGAAACTAAAAGCGCTGATGCACAAAGTTTTTTCCAATCTTTTTTCATAACACAATCCTTCCTTAAAATATCTATTCAAATTATAGCATTTTTTTGAATTTCTCCAAGGTGTCAGCTTGATTTTCTACACTATATAAAGTATCTTAGAGTATATCATTTAAATTTTATATAAAATTGATTTCTGACAGACGGGCGGTAGTTATGAATTTTTTAAAGAAGTATAAAGTTTTTATAGCAGTAATTGGAGTTTTTTTACTGGTTTTGTATCTGCTTTTTCTTTTTGCTGTGCCAAATTTAATCAACCTGAACAATTATAAAAAAGATATTCAAAAAATTGTTTTAGATACGGTCAAATTAGACTTTGATTTTCAGGACATGAAAATAGTAACAACCCCGTCTTTAAAAGCCGGTGTTAATATTAAAGGTGCAAGATTGTCATATCCTGAAGATGGAGAAATAGCTTCTCTTAATGAGGCTGAGGTAAAAATTGCACTTCTGCCGCTAATTCTCAAGACTGTTCAGATTTCTGATATTTATATAGATAAACCTGAGGCAAAATTAGTTTTATTAAAAAATTCACAGATTGATGTTGTTGATTATATAAATAAAAATATTCCGATGCAGGAAGAAAATCCTGATACTGCGGTACAGGAACTGCCTGTAAAAATTTCTTCCAAACTTCCTGTTGTTACGGTAAAAGATTATTCCTTTGTATTGATTGATGAAAAAACAAATCATACACTGGCTTTAAAAGGCGACAGCTTTATTTTTGATGACGCTGTTTTAAATAAACATTTCAGAGTTTCTGCAAACGGTAAATTTCTTATTAATAATGAAGAAAACATACTGTATAATGCCAGAATAAAAATGTTTTGGCCGGTTATTGCACAAACTGAACAATCAACGCCACAGCAAACTCCACAGATTGATTTTGTAAAGGAAATTGTAAAATATAACCCCAAAGCTGATATAAACGCTGATATTACTTTAAAAGAACACAGCGGTCATACAGACATAAACGGTTATTTAAATGCTGATAAAATATCTTTGAAATTGGATAATAAAAGACTTCCAGACAGCTTTTTCCACCTAAAATCAACAGGCCACGACACAATTTTTGAATCAGATTTGTACATAAGCCCGTTAGAAAAAGCGCAGTTAGAGGCGAATCTTGCACACGGACATAAGACAAAAATTGATTTAAAAGTTAAAACAGATAAAATAACCTTCTTGAGTATAAAAAAATTCGCACAGGCTCTTTTGGCATCTTTGGATATAGCAAACGATTTGGATGCTGTAAATGTTCAAGGGTATATTCAGTCTGATTTTGCTTTAAAAACTGATTTGAAAAACTTCGAGTCTTCCGGATATTTTAAAGTTTTAGACGGAATAGTCACACACAGAACAATACCCGTCACAATAAAATCTTTATGTGCGGATATAGATTTTGCAAATAATTCATTGAGTATAAAAAAGGCGGGTGCTAATGTTAATGGTGCACAAATTAATGCACGTGGGAAAATAGACTCATCTTCTAATGCAGATATTGCAGTAAATACGGATGATATTAATATTGCTCCGCTATTTAATGCATTTGCTCCGGCAGATTTAAAAGCTGCTTATTTACTTCAAAAAGGCATTTTAAATGTTGATTTTTCTGCCAAAGGCAGACTTGACAATATACAATTGTCTATTGCCGCAAAAATTAGAGATTTTCTTTTAAAAACCAGAACACCAATGCCTGTGATAAGTGTCAGCACAAAAGAAGCTGCGCTCAACATTGATCCGCAAAATATAGAAATCGTGCCTTTTGATATAATATTTAATTCTTCAAAAATTCATATCTCAGGCGGTGTGGAAAATTATTTGAAGAATATGAAGATTAACATTAAGGCACAGGGCGATGTAATCTCTAATGACCTTAAAAACCTTTTACCTAAAGAGGTAAGATCTCTTGTTGGCGCAAAAGGTAAAATTCCTGTCGATGCCATAGTAAAAGGTAATGACAAAAAGATTACGATAAATGCACAGGCATATACTAATGCTGACAACCATTTTTCTCCGCTTACGGTTAAGAAGATGAGCGGCAAGTCAGGACTTGTTAATTTTTCTGCTGTTTATGCGGATGACAAATTGATTATCGAGGATGCATCATTGTATCAGTCGCCAAAAGCTTCTTTTGGCAGTGATTTTTCTTCAAACAAAAAAGGTGCTGTAAAAATAGCGGGGATTGACGGTGATGTGACTGATTTAACCTCCAGCCGTCCTTCTTTGAAAATTAGTTTTTCAATTCCGGAACTTCTTGTTCTTTCAAGTTCTGTTATGCCTGACGCACAGATTAAAATGCGCGGTGATTTGAGTATACTTGGAGATATGAACAATCCTTCGTATAACGGATTTTTCTCTATAAAAGATGTTAATCTTCCTGACTTTTTAATAAAAGTACAGGCTGCAGACGTTGAATTAAACGATAATCTTATAACGGCAAAAATCGAAAATTTAAACATAAATAACACTCCGATAAATATTGATGCTGTAGCTTCTTCAAGATTCTCAAGCATATTCCTTATAAAGTCTCTTAAGCTTACAAGTACAAACTTTGATGTTGATAATATATTTAAAGCAATGGACCAAATAAATTCCGCAATGGCTTCATCTTCAGGCAATTCGGGAGTAAATCCTTCTGCATCTTCAGGACCGGTGCTTCCTGTAAAAATTGCTGACGGCGATTTGAATCTTCAAAAATTTAAAATGAAACAGGCCGGCGGAAACTTTACAGCTGACAACGTTACAGGTGACTTTACACTTGTGAACGATTTATTTAAATTAAACAATTTAAAAGCGGTTGTATTTAACGGCAATGTAAGCGGAAATGTCGATTACAATATCAAAACAACAGCAGTGAACGCTAAAATTAAAGGTGCCAAAATTGATGCAAACCCGGCAGTAACTGTGTTTGTCGGTTTGAAAGATCAGTTAATGGGCAATGTTGATTTTGATGCTGATGTTAAATTAAAAGGTCAAACTTATGAACAACAGATGAAATCTCTAAACGGCAAGGTCCACTTTGATATGAAAGACGGACAAATGGGCAGTTTGGGAAGATTTGAAACATTTTTGAAGGCGGACAATTTATTGTCGCAAAGCTTTGTGTCAACAAAAATCGGCAGTCTCGTTTCTGCTGTTGCTCCTTATAATACGGGTAAATTTTCTTATCTTAACGGAGACATAAATATCAAAAACGGCACTGCGTCTTTGGCTCCTGTTAAGATGTCAGGGCCTCATATGTCCTTGATATTAACGGGTAATGTGAATATTCTTTCAATGATTTCGTCATTGCAAATTTTAGGTTCGCTTTCTCCGGAAGTCACAAAAGCTCTTGGCCCTGTGGCAGAACTTTCCGTAGAAAAATTTGCATCATTTATACCAAAATTCGGTGCACAAATTGCATCTGCATTGAATACATATAATGCAGCGGCAAATAAAGCAGAACTGGAAAAAATACCTTCATTGTCACCGGCAAAAGATAATACAAAGTCTTTTAAAGTTGTATTGAACGGCAATCTTAATAACCCGGCTTCGGCTATAGATAAGTTCCAGTGGCTGAATACTCCGGAAAAAATTCAGGAAGAACAGGCTGCTTTAGAAGAAGCTGTTACTCCAAGTCTTCCTGCAACAAAAGAGGAGCTCAAACAGCAAATTAAAGAAGATGTAAAAAAAGGAGTAACAAATGCACTCCAGCAAAATGAAAAAGTTCAGGAACTGCAGCAGAATAAGGCTGTTAAAACTTTGAGCGATATTTATAATTTCTATAAGAATTCAAAGACAAACAACCAGACTACGAACACTACCGAAACAACGGAATAAGATGATACAAAAGATAAAAAACTATATTTTTATATTCATAGCAGTGTTTTTGTTTTCAATAAACAGTGCTATGTGTTTAGAGGTCAAAAAAATTGACCTTGATGATGCGATACAGTTGTCTTTGTCGAATAATCTTGACCTGCAGGCTGCAAGAATAGAAGTTGAACTTGCAAAAAACGGTGTAGGAATTGCAAACAGGCTTAAAAATCCGGAGTTTAATTTTTTCTATAACTTGGGACGTGCCGGCAGAAGCGAGCCTAATATGCTAGGTGTTTCACAAACTCTTGAGATAGCCAAAAGAGCACCCCGCAAAAAACTTGCAAAATCTGAATTACTCAAAAAAGAACTGGATGTAAAGACTGCTGAATTTACCCTTGAAATGGATGTAAGAGAGACTTATGTCGATCTGGTAGGTGCAAAAACAATTTTGCAGGATTTAAAAGAACAAAAAGAACTACTTACAGAATTGCTTTTGCAAACCAAAAAGAAATATAATGCAAAAAAATGTCAGGAAACAGAAGTTATTCAAGCACAAATTGCATTAAATAAACTGGAAACAGAGATAAACTCCGCTAATACACTTGTAAATTTAAGACGCAACGATTTTAATAAAGCTTTAAATATTAAAGAAGACAGCGGTTTTGTTTATGATACAAAAGAAGATTCTCTGCCGGGGGAGACTGTTTTTATTTCTTTAAAAACCCCAAATTATAATGAAAAGATGCCTGCTTTTGAAACGATTTGTGAAAGAGCTCTGGACAAAAGATATGATGTAAAAAATGCCAGACAGGCTGTTGATATTGCGCAAAAGAATTTAACCGTGGTAGCCAGACAAAAAATTCCTGATATAGAGGTAACAGGCGGTTATTCTTTTATGCCCGCATCGCACACTGATTCAGGAAATTTTGAATCCGGGGCTTATGTCGGAGCAAACCTTGTAAACATACCTCTTTTGTACTCATACAAACCGGAAATAAAAAACGCAAAACTCCAGATAGAACAGGCTCAGATAAACTATGAATCGGTACGCAATAAGGCGCAAAAGGATTTGAGCTCTGCTTATGAAAAGTTTTTAACCTCCCGTCAAAATTTGATTTTTTATAAACAAAAACTTGTTAAAGATTCCGAAAACTTAATTAAAATTTCAAAGAAAAATTACTGTGAGGGAAAAACTGATTTGACATCGGTGATTGTTATGGAACAATCTTACAGAGAGATTTTAACCGGTTATATTACAGCACTGGCCGATTATTATACGGATTGGATAGATTTTTTAAGAGAAGTTAATTCCGAAGAGTTTGACCTTTTTGATGAAAATTTGTGATATAAAAAGGCAATATTTCATATTGTCAACTGACTCCGACTACTTGATGAACCTGTGCAATAAACAAGTCAGTTTTTAAAAACAAGTCCGGCACAGGCAACAAGTGCATGGGGTCACTTCCGCAAAATGCTAGACTTGGCGTCACTCGCACTCCGTGGAGCACTTCTACAAGCGAGGCCGCCTCAGACAATATAAAATTTGTAAAATATAACATTTTTATTGAACAATCCGGTATTGTTTTCGTTATATAATATGTGTATTAATGATTAAGAGAAGGAGAAATTTTATATGAAAAAAATATTTGCTCTGACAGCAGTTTTTGTAATAACCGGGGTAATGCTCGCTGTACAGGCTGCCACACCGCAGGAAGTTCTTGCATTTTTTAACAAATATGTAGATGCCGCAAACACATACAGCGATACAATAACAACATTTTATGCACCGGATGCAAAAATCATAAGAGTTGTTATGAAAAAAGACGGAACAACCGCAACTGTCACAGCTGATACAAAACAGTATTTTAACCAGATGAGAATAGGTGCAAATCTTGCAAAAATAAATAAATATAAAAACTACTATACAGAAAGAAAAATAACAAAACAGGGCAATAATTATAAAATAAGCTGCCAGAGACAGCCTTCTACAAGTGATTATAAAATACCTGCATATTTTGTTATAGGACCGGATGCCAAAGGCGATTTAAAGATTAAAGAAGAAATGATGTATACAAAACAGCAATCCTTCTTGAAATATGCTAAATAAGCGATTTTAAGAACACAGATGACATTTTACATAATGAGAGTCCGAAATTTTTATAGTTTCGGGCTCTTTCTGTGAGCATATTTCAGTTGCAAAAGGACATCTTGTATGGAATTTGCACGCAGAAGGCGGATTTTTAGGCGAAGGCAAATCTCCTTGCAAGTCAATTTCTTTTGTCTCTTTTGTATGTATAGACGGCACAGCACTAATAAGAGCCTGTGTGTAAGGGTGTTTGGGATTTTTAAAAAGTTCATCTGACTTTGCAATCTCGACAATATCTCCGAGGTACATAACGGCAATTCTGTCAGAGAGATATTTCACAACCCCAAGGTCGTGAGAGATAAATAATATTGTTAAATCCAGTTTTTCTTTTAATTCTTTTAAAAGGGTAATAATCTGTGCCTGTATGCTGACATCCAATGCCGAGACCGGCTCATCAGCGACAAGGAATTCCGGTTCAAGAATCAATGCTCTTGCAATCGCAATTCTCTGTCTTTGTCCTCCGGAAAATTCATGCGGATATCGTTTCAAATCTTCTTCAGTTAATCCTGTAAGCTGGATTATTCTGTGAATTTTTTGATTTATTATACTTTTGTCTCTTGTTCCGTGTACTACTATTGGCTCTCGCAAAAGTTTGTATACAGTCATTCTCGGATCCAGACTGGAGTATGGATTTTGGAAAATCATCTGTGCTTTTTTGCGAAAATTTTTCAGTTCTGTTGTGTTAAAATCCGGAATATTTTCATTTTCGTAAAAAATCATGCCTTCTGCATTTATCAGCCTTAGGACAGCTTTACCCAGAGTGGATTTACCGCAGCCAGATTCTCCTACAAGCCCCAATATCTCTCCCTTATAAATATCAAGATTAACGTCGTTAAGCGCCTTTATATACTCTTTTTTTGTTATCCAGCCACCAAAGTCCGACTGCAGCGGATAATTCATTTTAAGGTTTTTTATTTCTACAAGTTTTGTTTTTTGCTTTTGCATAAGAATATTATAGCTTTTATTTTGGTTAAATAATATATTCTACAGGATTTCTTCAGTATACATTAAGATATACCCAGTAGCTTCGGTATACTTTTTTTACGTATTCACGTGTCTCGGGGTAGGGGATGTTTTCTACAAATTCATCAAAATTTTTGTATGTTAAATTGTCTTTCCAGCTTCTTACTGCATTTGGTCCTCCGTTATATGAAGCAACAGCAAGCATATCATTTTCATGTAATCTTGTTTTTGCATAATCAAGATATGCACAGCCCAGCTTTATATTCGTTTCCGGAGTAAGAAGGCTTGCTGGACCGGTATAAATAATACCGCTTTTGTTTGCAATATAAGAAGCTGTTGCTGGCATAAGCTGCATAAGCCCTCTGGCTCCTGCAATGCTCTGTGCTTTTGGATTAAAATAGCTTTCTTCTCTAATGAGTGCTGTTACAAGATATGGATCCAGAATAAAAGCTTTTGCATTATCGTTAATTACATCCTGATAATGAAGCTGGTATGCAAGTTTGTATAAACTGTCCGAAAAATCCGGCTTTGTTTCATATTCTTCCAGTGCATTTCTTGCCAGCAATGCAGAAGTGGAGTAGTTGCCTTCTTTGTAATTTATCCAGCTTTGGACGGCTTTATTGTCTTTGTCTATTTCACCAAGCAGTTTGTAGTCGTTTAGTTTTAATATAGTATTAATAAGTTTTTCATTATCTTCCGGAATATTTGTATGGTTAAACGGAAAAGCTATTATCTGACGTTTTTCCGGCAGTCTTTGAGAGTATTTTGTATTCCAGTTAGGATTTTGTGAATTGCTGATATGTTTGCTTGCTCTGTATGCATAGTAGCTGTCAGGATATTTTGTAATGATTTTTTGATAAAGTCCTTTTGCTTCATTTCTGCTTACTGTTTTTTCAGCAAGTTTCGCTGTCCAAAACATCACAAACGGCGCCGAAATTGTATTCGGATAATTTTTTATATGCAATTGACCGAGGCGCATTGCTTCTTTATAATTTTTTGCTTGATATGCCTGCCAGAACAGGTTTGACAAAGCATCAGAAGCAAATTGTCCCGAAGGGTATTTTGTATAAATACGCTCATAAAGATTATTTTTAACCTGTTGATTTTCAAGTTTGCTGAGCCTGTATAGTATAAAATCTTCGCCTTTTGCTTTTGACGATACGGAAAGTTCAAGAGCGCTGTACCATCCTGCTTTTACGCCCTGTGGATGTATTTGCGCATAATTTTCAATAACTGTTTGCAATAAATCATCATCCAAATTCGCAGAATATTTTGGGTAGTTGTTTTCAAATATCTCTCTTGCTTTTGTATAATCTTTGTTTTTTGTGTAAATAAGGCTTAAATATCCCCAAGAATCTGCCATATAAGAGTTGTTAAAATATTCGTAAGCTTGTTTTATTAGCCCGTTTTTAAAATAGGCTCTGCCTATAAGGTAGTAATCTTTTTGATTTAAAGGAATTTCAAGTGATTTTATTGCATCCGTACAGTTTATTGATAGTCTGCCGTTTGGCGCTTGTGCCAGATATTCATCAAAATAGGCTTTTGCTTTTTGCTTTTTTTCCGAAATATTTTTTTCATCTTTTTCTTCTTTTGCTTTTTCGGAATAAATCACACCGAGGTAATAACCGGAGGCTGTGTTGTATTCACTTTCTTTAAAAATTTTTCTTATATCATTAAATGCCTTTTCTGCCCTGTTATAGTCTTTTTCTCTAAAGCTGTTTTGCGCAAGTGAATAGTATGCTTTTTGCACAAACATTGATTCCGGGTATTTTTCAATAAACAGCCTGTATTTTTTTTCTGCTGTTTGCGAATCATTTAACTCATCTGCGCACATTGCCTGACGGAGAAGGGCAATTTCGTATATGGCGGATGTTTTAGAAACATTTGAAAAATTGAAATATGCATTTTCAAAGTCTTTTTTGTTTAAATATTCCAGCCCTTGACGATAGGTTTTAAAATCTTTTTCGGAGACCTGTGTCATTTTTACCACATTTGACAGAACTATTAAAATTAAAACCGCAAATGCAGAAGTTATAAGAATAAATTTTAGTTTTTTCTTCCAGTCCAATTTATATCTTCCTAATATGTTTCAATTTAAAAGACCTCTTATAAGTATCCTTAAAACGGGATGAAAGAGCAAGGCTTTTTATCAACAAATATAGCATATATGTAAATACAAAAGCCAAGGCGTAATGCTAAAAAGTATAAACGGCTATATATTGAGAGAGAGGACGAATATGCACATTTATTCCGAAGAAGAATATTTAAACAGGCTTAAATTAATAAGAAAAAGACAAATTATGACACCGATTTTTCCGGACAGAACAAACAATAAAAGCAGTGTCATAAAAAACTATGTTTATTATGACAAAACAGTAAAAATTTGTGATAAAAAAACAATATATAAATAGGCAAAAAGGCCACTCAACTCCAGTTATCATAGCTGAAGAGACTTATTAACTTTTGATTTTTCAAACGGAAAAATAAGCGTAAATTTGGCACCGCTGCCCGGTTTTGATTCTACTTCTATAGAGCCGTTGTGTGCTTCCATTATTTTTCTTGATATGAAAAGTCCTAAGCCTGAGCCGACTTTTTTGAATCTTGATGTAATGCTTTTTGACGAATCAAAAACAGCGGCAATTTTTTCCTTAGTCATCCCGGGGCCATTGTCCTTAATGGAAAGCTCAAGTTTGGCGTTTTTTTGTTTTATAGATATATATATAGTTGAGTCAGGAGGAGAGTATTCTGACGCATTAGCTATCAAATTTGTAAGTACACGCTTTATCTCGCATTCATCAAAATCAAAAACATCATCTTTTATGTCTGATGTTATTTTTATTGTTTGATTTTCGTTTTCGAAAAGATATTTCAAGCTTTCGAGACAGCTTTCCAATGTTTTTTTTATAGAATATGGATGTTTATTTATTTTGCAGGTACCGTTTTCCAGTTTGTATCTTGTCAGTATGTTGTCTGTCATTCTCATCATATATTTTGATGAGTTTAACATTTCTTTTATTATGTCTTTCTGGTCGGGAGTCAATTCTCCAAAGCTGCCGTCATACAATAATTCTAGTGCTCTTTTTTCTGCTCTTACAGGAGTTTTTAAATCATGTGTAAGAGTCTCGATAAAATTGTCTCTTTGTTCTTCTATTTTTATCTCTTCTGTTCTGTCATCCATTACTATCAGATAGCCTGATTGTTCGGAATTTGTTTCTATTTTTGAAATATTTGTTTTTGTATATTTTTCATTATTGATTACTACACGGAATGTTGTTTTTTTATCATTTGATTCCGAAAAATTGAGTAACTCTTCAACAGCCTCTGTCTGATTATTTTCTCTCAAAATGTCTATAAAGTTTTTATTGTTATATTTTTCTTTACTTATTATTTTATTATTTTGCGAAACAATGTTAAATTTTAAGTCTGTCAAAATAATTTCATTGCTCGAAAACTCAAATATACTGTCGAGTTTTTTCTTTTCATTGATTAGTTCATCCTGCATTTTTTTGAGTTTCAAAACACTTTGTACCTGTGCACGTGTTGTGTTAACATCAAAAGGCTTTTCTATATAAGCAAATGAGCCCATATTGTAGCCTCTGATTTTATTTTCTTTTGCAGTATGAGCACTGACAAAAATTACGGGAGTATTTGCATGGCGTTTTAAAAGCTTTTCTACAAAAGCAAATCCATCAAGCCCAGGCATTACAATATCAATAAGTACTATATCAATCTTGATATCATGAGTTTCTTTAAGCGCTTTTTTAGGATTTTCATACGTCAAAATATCATAGCCTAACGGCTCAAGTGTTGCAGCGAGCAATTCAACATTAAGTTTGTCGTCGTCAACAATTAATATTTTACCTTTTGTCTTTTCCATTCTTTTTCTTCCCTTACACTTGGACACTTATAGTAAACCGATTTTGATGAAATAAGAATTACCCAACTGGGTGATAATTTGGTTAATTGAATTAATTATTCTTTCATACTTCCCTGAAGCAGGTCATTTATAAAATATTTTTTACCGTATATAAAAATAATTATTACCGGCAATGATAAAATTACGGAGCAAGCCGTCAAATCTCCCCACATAATCGTTTCTCGAAAAGAGCTCTTGAATTGTGACAGTGCCACAGGCAGTGTAGTTACCTCCGGAGAATTTGTGACAATTAAAGGCCACATAAAACTGTTCCAGGCTGTAATAAATGTAAATAATCCAAGAGTTATTACAGCAGGCAGAGACAGCGGGAAAGCAATCTTAAAAAACGTTTCAAAAAAATTGCAGCCGTCTATTTTTGCGGCATCTTCTATTTCAGAAGAAACGCCTCTGAACCACTGCCTCATAAGAAATATTCCGAATCCGCCGAATATTCCCGGGAATATCAATGCCTGATATGTATCTATCCAGTTTAGTTCTCTCATGAGAAAAAATAACGGTATAATATTTACCTGAGGAGGAATCATCATTGTTAAAAGAAAGACAAAAAATATAAATTCCATGTATTTACTTTTGTTTCTTGCAAATACATAGCCGGCCATTGAGGAAAATAAAACCTGAAAAACCGTTGTTAACAGCGCAATAAATAAGCTGTTCAGAAAAAATCTTGCCAGAGGCAGTGATTTAAAAATATGGGCATAATTATCAAATATAAAAGGATTGGGTATAGGTTGAAATGTTTGCGAAAAAATTTGTGATTCCTGCATAAAGGAAACTGATAACATCCATAAAAAAGGCGCAATCATAGAGATTGCTCCGAGTATCAGTACTGTATAAGCAAAATATACAAAAAACTTTTTCATCTATTTTATTTTAAGTGTTACAGGTTTAAATTACAAATATAATCTTTAAAAATACAGCTTAATATTCATTTACAAATCAATAATATACACTTATTTTTTTTATAAAAATATGTTATACTACAAATGTAACAACAAGCTGTTTCACACAACATAATGCCGTTACAGGAGATTTATATGAGCAGGGTGCTTTTATTGAATAATGAAAACGAACCGCTTCGAATATGCAGTTGGAAGCGGGCCCTGAAGTTATTGATGAACGGCAAAGCACAATGCGACAAAAGTATAAAAAGTATTGAGGATTATTTGAGTATTGATAATACACAAATTCCTAAAGTTATAAGACTTAACTATAATGTGGCAGTTCCTTATCGGGAACTGCCTTTTTGTCGGGAAAATGTTTTTGTCAGGGATGAATACACGTGTCAGTATTGCGGCAGGAAATTTTCTGCACAGGATTTGACACTGGATCATGTATATCCAAAATCACGATTGGGCCCTGATATATGGGAAAATATAGTAACCTGCTGCAAGGAGTGTAACCAGTTTAAGGCGGATAAAACTCCTAAAGAAGCAGGCATGAAGCTTCTTAGACGCCCTTTCCGGCCTAAAGAGTATTTTGTTTATGAAATGAAAAAATATTCCGCAAAAGAGCAGATGTATTGGCGACGATGGTGTTATAAAACCGCCTAAGATGTCATTATTTATATAACGATAATATGTATTATGTAAAAAGAGTTATTTAATAAGAAAAAACATTTCTCTTTTTATTTGTTCATTTTTTCTTTTTGTTGCTATGCAAAAAGTTCACTATTTACTGTTATATAAAATAATTAGGATTAATATTATTTCGTGAAGCCATTTTCTATAGCTCGCAACAGCTCGCTAAGAAAAGAAGGCAAAACGAACCAAAAAAGAAAAACAAGCTATACCAAAAGAAACAGTAAGTATTTTAACGGCAATTTTTCAGCGACAGGCTGCTGTAAAAATTGCCTCAAAACACAAACTGTTTCTAGTCAAGGTTACAACAGGGGCGTGCCGCCCCCGTACCCCCTGCATATTACTCTTGACAAAATTACTTCTTTAGTAAAGCAACAACTCAAATATTTAAAATACCTTTTGAGAAATGAATTACAGAATATTATTTGAACAACTACAAACGAGGTAATGTCCGAGGGCTGGGAAATTATAACAAATACAAAGATATTTGCATCTTTAGCAATTTTGACAGCCCGAGTTGCCGAGACGAGTTCAAATTATATTCTGTTTGAATGGATCATCAGGTATTTTGAATATTTGAGTTATTGCTTATTTGCTAAAATTTATAACTAATAAATTACATAATACATATTATCAATGCATTTTACTCCTTTCCTCCAATGAAATTTAAAAAGAAGTTTATTATCTTGTTAGTGTAAATTGCTAAAAATTGGAGAGAACGAAAATGAAAAAGATTTTAATTGTTGCAACCAATACATCCCGTATGGGAGATTCGAATAATATAGTGGAAACAGGGGTCTGGCTGGAAGAATTTGCAGTACCCTTTTATGCTTTTAAGGCTGCGGGTTTTGATATTACTGTTGCCAGTCCCCTTGGCGGAGTGTCGCCTATAGACCCCGCAAGCTTGGAGTGTAAAAACCCTACTGAATGGGATTATACAAAAAAAGATCTTGATAATACCTCTAAACTCACTGATATTGACTACAAAACTTATGATGCAATTTTTATCCCGGGCGGACACGGTCCAATGTTTGATTTGGCTCAGGATATGCTGTTAGGGGAAATAGTTTCATATTTTTATAATAGCCACAAAATAGTTTCTGCTGTGTGCCATGGTCCTGCCGGACTGATTAATGCAAAAACAAAGACTGGTGATTCAATAGTAAAAGGTATGCAGGTGACGTGTTTTACTAACGAAGAGGAAAAGCTTGTCCAAAAAGATAAATTTGTTCCGTTCATGCTCGAATCAAAACTAAGACAGCTCGGTGCATATTTTAATGAAGCTGCACCATGGACAGAAAATGTCATCGTTGATGCTAACCTTATAACAGGACAAAATCCGGAATCGGCAAAGATGCTTGCTGAAATGGTAATAAAAAAGCTACATAATTAATTCATTAAAAATGAATAAAAATAAATGTAAAATAAAAAGCAGCCTCACATAAGTCATATAAGTGGCTGCTTTTTATATTGTAGTTATTGAAATTAATAGTCAGATACTGCGTGCTCGTCATCATCTTCCAGAGAAGAAAGATCTCTTGTATATGTTGTATCAAAATCTTCCGGAAGCAAGTCTGTATCAGGCCATATTGTAGACTCGTCAAACCTTACTGCATCCATATTTTCCGCTGCAGAGAAATCGGAGTTTTGCAGGTCGCTTTCGTTAAAAACTGCACCGGCCATATCTGCATCTGTAAAATTGCAATAGTTTACAGTTGCATAGCTGTAATCTGTACCGTTTAACAATGCTCCTGTAAAGTTGCATTCCACAAGATTGGCCCTTGAAAAATCAGCGGATGTTAAATCAGTATCAGTAAAGTCAACTTCTGTAAAAGTAACATCATTGAAACTTGCACCGGATAAATCTGCACCTGTGAGGTTAACACCTTCAATTGTCATGTTGGAAAAATCAAGCTCGCTAAGGTCTATTTCACCGTTAGCCTTTCTGTAATCCTCAAATTCGGACGGATTTTTCAAGATTAAATCAAAAATTTCTTCTTTTGAATAATTTGCCATAGGTTTCTCCTTAGCTGACTGACCTTTGTTATAATTCCCTTATTGTTTATACTTTAATCTTCTATCATTCTCATTTGCATTGCAAGCAATACTGCCTGTGTTCTGTTTTTTACTTTTAGTTTTTTAAATATACTGTTCAGGTGAGTTTTGACAGTTACTTCTCTTACAAAGAGTTTTTCTGCAATATCATTATTGCTGGCACCTTGTGATACCATTTTTAGTATTTCTTTTTCTCTTGCTGTCAGAGGTTCTATCTCACCTTCCTGAACAAATTTTAAATCAACATTGCTTACTTTTTCTTTTTGCCAGGTTGATCTTCTAAGCAGTGCCTCAATTCTTGCAAGAAGGTTCGGCAAGATAAAAGGTTTTACAACGTAATCATCTGCTCCGAATTTTAGACCTGAGATTTCTTTTTGTTCTTCATTTAAAGCTGTAATCATAATAACCGGAATATTTTCCAGCTTTTTATTTGTACGGATTGTTTTTAATGTCTCCCAGCCGTCCATATTAGGCATCATTACATCTAAAAGCACCAAATCATAATCATTTTTTTCTGATGTAAGTTTTTTTATACCCTGTAGTCCGTCTGTTGCAACATCAACTTCATAACCGTAAAGCGGCAGTGCATCAGCAAGGTATTTAGGGCTGTCGTCTATTATTAATATTTTTGCGATGGCTACCATTGTATTTTATCTCTTTCTTATACTTTAGTTGTAATTTTAATTGATATGACAGTAATTATCAATTGAAATTATAATAAATTCATCTATTTATATTACATTATTTTTAATTGCTTTTATTGCTGCCTGAGTGCGGTCATTTACTTCAAGTTTTTGCAAAATGCTGCATACATGTGATTTTGTTGTATTGATACTTACTTCTAGCTTTTGGGCTATTTCACTGTTAGAGTATCCTTCCGCTATTAAAGAAAGAACCTGCTTTTCTCTTGATGTAAGATTAATCTGTTTTGTATCATCAGATGCTTTTTCAGATGATTTGTTTTCAGCAACGCCGTTTGAGGTTGCCGCATTCAACACATAACCGGCGACCTTTGGGTCAAACCAGGCGGCTCCTTTTGCCGCAGAGGTTACTATATCAAGAAGTTTTTGCGGTTCAACATCTTTTGTACAGTATGCGCAAGCTCCTGCTCTGATTGATTTTATCACATCTTCTTCTTTTTCGTGTGAGGACAATATCACAACTTTTATTTCCGGATGTTTGTCTTTTATAATCTTTGTGGCTTCTATACCGTTCATATCAGGCAGGCCAAGATCCATAATGACAATGCTGATATCTTCTTTTTCTATAATATTTAAGCCGTCTTTTGCATTTGAAGCTTCAAATATTTTATTGTAGCCGGCATCTGCTTCAAAAGCCGTCTTTAGACCAAAGCGGGTGAGCGCATGATCTTCGATTATGAGAAGGTTGTATTTTCCCATTTGTTTTTCCTATAGTTGTGAGTTTAATTCTTTAGATGCATATTCGTTCGCAGGATTGAGCTCCAGAGATTTTCTAAAGTTTTTTTGTGCTGCTTCTTTTAACCCCTGTTGTTTATTTATCAATCCCATATAATAATAATATCTGTCGTTTCTTTTATTTAGATAGTTTACGGGCAGAAGATAATTTTGCGCAAGAGCAGTTCTGTTATTTTTTATTGCAATATCCGCAAGATCAAGCCATGCATCAACCATCAGCGGATCCAAAGAAACAGACTTTTTCAGATATTGTATATTCTTTATGTCATCAATTTTTGATGCGGTGTAGTAAATCTTTGCATCCGCCGGACCTTTAGCAAAAACTTTATTGATATATTCAACGGATTTGTCTGTTGCTCCGAGCATTTTGTAGCACAAAGATGCATTAATCATAGCCTCTTTGTTATTTTTATCTTTTTTTGTTGCTTTTACATAAAAATCAAGAGCGTTTTTGTAGTCTTTTTTGTACATATACATATTTGCTATGCCCATAAGATTTTCCGGATCATTTTTCTTGATTTTATATGCCTTTTCATATAAATCCATAGCATCAGAGAGTTTATTCTGCTTAAAATAAATATCAGCAAGCAGAGTCATTGATTTATAGTCTTTTTTGTCAGCAGATATATTCTGATTCAACTCTTTGATTGCTCTTTGATAATCGCCTGCTTTCATAAAATAATGTGCAAGATAGAATCCCGATTTTTCTCTGTCTTTTGTTGCTTTAGCAAGAGTATAATAATAAAGTCCTTCAAGGTCGTTTCTGTAATCAAGTATATTTACATCCTGCTCCAGCATAGAATTTAGGATTTTTACTGCGTCTGACAGCTTGTTTGTTTCACAAAAAATTTGAGCTTTGTACTTAAGATAATTTATATTGTCAGGATTGATTGATAATGCTCTGTTTATCTCATTTATTGCTTTAGAGTATTCTTTTATGTTGTAGTATGCCTGAGACAAAATGTAGTGAGCATAATCGGAGCGTTTGTATCTGTCAGGAAGTTTTCCCATATCTCTGGCCACTTCAAAAGCCAGATTATTGTAGTAGATTTCCGTGTAATTTTGTGCAAGCTGAATTTCATCGTCATAAGACAATACAACCTGCGGGAACAGTTTTGATTTTATAAGCTGTATCTGGTGATTGTATGTTTCTCTGTCCTGAATATTGTTTATAGCTTCCTGTGCAAGTGAAAAAAGCCCGATATTGGCAAATTTATAAGCAAGCCCGAGACTTACAAAATCATTATCGGCAGATGCAGATACAACATCTTTGTAGTCTTTGTATGCGGCGGTAATATTCCCCTGTGCAAATTTATCATTTGCTTCCGCATATTTCTTGGAATAATTTATTTTTTCTGCTGTCTGAGATATTTTATTATCACCATTTTGTGAAAATGTTATTATTCTTAAAAAATCATTTGTTAATTCATTATTTTTGATAAACTTTAAATTTTCTTTGTTAAATGTCGAAACAGGAGTTTTTATAATATTTTTGTTTGCATTATTTGTATAAGCATTAGCTGCAGTACTGGTAAAGGTACAGGTAGCTGTAAGAAGTATTGCAGTTGTTATAAATTTTTTTATCATATTTTTTCCCTAAGTCTTCTTTTGCTATTTTCCGGCTTTGCAGTTGTAGTATCTGTTGAACAGCTCAATAAGGTCATTTTCTTCTTTTGAGAGCATATCCGGTTCTTTGCACAAAATGTTGTATAAATCATTCAAATCATATTTGGCTAGCGTTTCTCTGTCTTTTGTGTCATAAAGCACGGAGTCAACTTCACTTAAGAATACATCAACGAGTCTGTCCAGATGTATTTTGAAAAAAGCCTCTACAATATTACCGTCAAAATGCTGCCAGGCTCCGGACTTTATTATTTCAAGAGCATTTTTAATAGGCATTTTATCACGATAATGCCTTTTTGATGTAATGGCATCAAACACATCGCTTACTGCAAGTACTCTTCCGCCGAAAGGAATTTCTTCGCCTTTTAACTTTCTGAAGTATCCCGTGCCGTCATATTTTTCGTGATGGCTTGAGGCAATTTCCGCCACCTCTTTAAATTCATCAGAAATATAAACTCTGTTTAATATGTCATACGTGATTTTTACGTGTTCCTGTATATGTTTATATTCGTCA
The DNA here is from genome assembly GCA_944325575.1 of Candidatus Gastranaerophilales bacterium. Lineage (GTDB taxonomy): Bacteria > Cyanobacteriota > Vampirovibrionia > Gastranaerophilales > Gastranaerophilaceae > Limenecus. The sequence goes on from CALVAR010000016.1 coordinate 32,756, forward strand.
TCCGTAAGTTTGCCGTTTTTTTGTAAAACAGCATCTCTGATACCTATTTTGCCTATATCATGGAGAACTGCTGCGTGTATTATGTTTGCTTTTGTCTTTTCATCCGTATCCATTACGTCACAAATAAGCTCGGAATACATTTTTACACGGTTTGAGTGGCCGGCTGTAATTTTGTCTCTTGCATCTATCGAGGCAGCCAGAGTGTCTATGAAACTTTTAAACAACTCTTTTTGCTGATTTATCATAAACTGCTGAGATTCAAAAAGTTTTGCATTTTCTATTGCAATACCTGCACTGGAGCCAATTGCAATAAGTACATCTTCATCCTCTTTTGAAAATGTTCCGTTCTGTTTGTTTAACACCTGAAACACACCTAAGATTTCGTGTTTCATATTCCAGATAGGCATACAAAGAATGGTTTTTGTTTTATATCCGGTTTCTCTGTCAATATCCTGATTGAAACGGGCATCACTGTAAGCATCTTTTATATTAATAATTTCGCCTGACTGAGCCACATAACCGGCAAGGCCTTTATCAGCAGGGAATCTTAATTCTTGTGTACCCATTCCGAGTGCTATTTTTGAGACAAGTTCATTTGAGCTTCTGTCAAGAAGAAACACCGTGCATCTGTCGGCATCGAGGACTTTTTTTATTTCTTCCGCCACTGTTTTTAACAAAAGTTCAAGGCTTGTTTCTGCCGCCAGTGTTCTTGCAACATTAAGAAGCGCAGTAAGCGGTTTTTCTATGTCGTTTTCTATTTTTACTTCTGCTGTGTCTATTCCAAGCGCTTCTATGCGGCTTATTAAATCCATTATTTTTATATTTATGACAGTATTATCAGAAGGAATATTGCGTGCCTGTTTTAGTACAGACAGAGCCTGAGAGTAATTTTTTTCAGAAAAATATATGTATCCCCAGCAGAAGCTGTTTGTTTTTATTGCATTTTTATTCTGGGAATTTTCTGCAAGAAATCTTGCATCTTCCAGCATATTAAGAGCTATTTTATAATTTGTTCGGTCAGCTTTATATTTTAAAACTGCAAGTAGCGAAAGATTTTGGGCGATGAATTCATAAGATTTGTTAACAAGAAATGTATTATGTATCATTTCAGCTTTTGCGCACAGACTGGCAACACTTGCCGTTTCTAATGTCTTAAACAGAGAAAACATAGTATTTTGCGCATTATTTATATCTTCAACACAGACGGATTTTATAAAATCTTCCATATAACACCCTTAACATAATCTTTATTTAATTATACAATATTTTTTATAATTTATAAATAAATATACACAATATCGGTGAGAAGGATGAAAAAAGTAAGTATAGTAGTTCCTGTTTATAATGAAATAAATACAATAGACGTAATTCTTGAAAAAATTGAGAATGCTCCGTTTTGCAATCTGGAAAAAGAGATTATTCTTGTTGATGATATGTCGACAGACGGTACCAGAGAACACTTGAAAGAGCTGGAAGCAAAATATAAGGTATTTTATCACGAGCAGAATCAGGGTAAAGGCGCTGCAATAAGAACCGCATTGCAGCATATTACCGGAGATATCATGGTTATTCAGGATGCAGATCTTGAGTATGATCCGGTTGATTATCATGAACTGATACAGCTTATTATTGATGACAGGGCTGATGTTGTATACGGCTCCCGACTTACAGGCGCAAAGCCTTCCCGTTCGTTTATGTTCACACACTGGCTCGGGAATAAGGTATTGACACTTACTACAAACATCCTGTACGGTGCAACGCTTACAGATATGGAAACCTGCTATAAAGCATTTAGAACAAGCTTTTTAGACGGCATAGAAATTAAATCTGACAGGTTCGACTTTGAGCCCGAGATTACGGCAAAGGTCTTGAAAAAACATGCAAGATTGTATGAACTGCCGATATCTTATTACGGCAGGGAGTATTCTGAGGGTAAAAAAATAACCTGGGTGGACGGTATCCATGCAATATGGGCATTATTAAAATTCCGATTCACAGATTAAAATTTTATAAAATCAATATTGCTGTTTTCTGTTTTTGAATCGCCATAAGACGTTGATTGTTGCGGGTTTTCCTTTAACAGCACCTGTTTTGTTTTTTCTTTTAACGGTGTATCCAGCTGTTTAAATTCATAAGTGCCGAACATAATAAGCCCTGCTAGTATGGCAATTTTTGCAGTACGTATTGTAAAAATTTCTTTGATTATTGTACTTTCTAAGGGATGCTGTCTGTTTCGGATAGTTTTTATAACAGATCTTGATACGGTTGGTGAAAAATTTTTTTTTGCTGCATCAAACGCTTTTTTCATTTCCTTTTGTATAATATATGTGTTTTTTAGTTCTTTTTGTGCAGACTTTGATTTCATCAGATATTTTCTGAATTCAAAACAGTCCTGTGCATCCAGTTCGTTATCTACATAAGGAGATATTTGCCGCAAAAAATTTTCGTGCTCCCTTATGCTGAACGTCTTTTGCTTTTGCTTTTTTGCTGCGAGTTCCAGTATCTGTTTATATGAATCTTTTAAATTTTTTATAAGAGATTTTAAATAGAGGTATTTTTTATAGCATTCATTACAATTTGTCAGATGCTCTTCAATAAATAAATATTCCTGATAATCCAGTTTGTCATCTATATATAAAGACAGCATTGATGAAACTTTTTTGCATATTGCTTTATTCTCTTCTTTATTTTCCATTTTTGATATTTGCCTTTCTATTTATGCAATATATTCTTTTAATTCTTCCTGCAGTTTGTTTCTGGCCCGTGCGATACGTGATTTTACGGTACCGACATTTGTTTTAGTTATTTCGGCAATTTCTTCATAACTGAGCCCCTGAAATTCTCGCAGAACAATTGCAAGACGAAAACTCTCGGGAAGCTTGTGAATTGAACGTTCAATTATGCAATGCAATTCCGAGTTGAGGCTGCTTTCTTCCGGTGAGCATTTTCCGCATGGTACTTCCGCTACATTAAATCTGTCTTGCTCGTCATCTTCTTTTTTGTCAATGGGAACGGTTTTTAGCTTTCTGTTTTTACTTCTTATGTAGTCATAGAAAAGCCTTGTAACTATCTGATTTAACCATGGTTTAAACTTTGCGGGTTCCTTGAGTTTTTTTATGTTCCTTGCCATTTTTAAAAGAGCTTCCTGCGTTAAATCAAGAATGTCTTCACAATTGCTGCTGAGATAATAAAAAGACGCATAAATATTTTCCTGATTTCTTTTTACCAGCTCTTCAACCGCATCAAGATCGTCTTGCTGCGCCATTACGACCAGTTCTTCCATTGTTTTTTGTCTGTAATGTTTTTTCCCGAATATAATCAAATTATTTTTCCTGTATATTTATTATCTATATGCTTTATAAAAATTTAGAATAACAGCAGGCATTTTTATATGCTCTTTGATATATAAACAGGTCGATAATTTTTTATGACTAAAAATTTTTGAGAAAATTAATTGTATTTTTTACACTAAATTACCCAATCGGGTAATGGACTATGATTTTATCTGACATAAAATTGGAACAAAGAATAAAAAATACAGATGTAATATTACTTTAAGAAAACGCCTGTATTATATTTCTCCATTAACTAAACCTTACACACATATTATTTCCGTATACTTCCCCATATGTCTGAAGAGCAGACAATATATTTACGCAATTTACCAATTACAGGAGTTTAGCCATGATTGAAAAGAATTTTACCGTTACAACAGTACGGGAACTCGTGCAATATCCGAATCCATTTTTTACTGTTATTAACAATATGCAAAAAAGCATGTTTAATATGCTCAGAGAATTATTAGAGTATATTTTACGTTTTGATTTGTGCCTTTATAAGAAAAATTTGAATTACTCTTTAAAAAGAAAGTTTGTAAAGGCAGAAGAATCAAATTCTATGAAAAATTTGGCAATATATTCCGTTGTTGATTCTGTTGATACGGATGTCAGAAAAGTTTTGGATATAATGAAAATATTTAATGATTAATAAATTGTCTGAGGCGGCCTCGCTTGTAGAAGTGGTCCACGGAGTGCGAGTGACGCCAAGTCTAGCATTTTGCGGAAGTGACCCCATGTACTTGTTGCCTGTGCCGGACTTGTTGGTAAAAATGTACTTGTTTATTGCACAGGTTCATCAAGTAGTCGGAGTCAGTTGACAATATGAAATAGTCTGTTTATACGTATTTTGTATATGTGTAGATTTATAAAATTCTTTTCGAAAACACGCAATTTTTTTTATCGTTTTGTTTTAGAATAAAAAAGATTTTGTAAGTAGTGTTTTGGAAAAGTGCGATTGATTTCTTCATTATCAAATAAAAATATATATACAAATCCCGGTTTTCATGCGCAATTAACGGTTCAAAATCCTCAAGCTCCGAAAGCAAGAGCCGTTTATAATGATTTTGCCAAGACAAAAGCTGATGAGTGCATGAATAACGGTAATTTTGAAAAGGCTATCCAGTACTATAAACAAGCACTGCAAAACAATCCCCAAAACGCCGATGCTCATCTAAACATTGCAAAATCATACAACTACAGTGCTCTTTATAAAGAGGCAATACCTCATCTGGAAGCATATTTGCGCCAAAATCCTCAGGATATAGAGAATATTACACTGCTCGGAGAGTGTTATAAAAAATCCGGTATGCTGTCAAAATCAATGGAATATTTTAATAAGGCGCTTGAAATAGAGCCCCATTATGATTATGCAAGACGCAATCTGCTGGACGCACAGAATCTTTTACTTTCCTGTATTGACCCTGCAAGGGCAAGACAGGAAAGATACAATGATGCGGTAAATAACCTGACACAGGCCGTAAAAATAGCTAAAAGCTTTTTCCCTAAAGGCTATACGGACGATATGAAAGATATTACAGTATCATTTAATAAAACCTCCAAAATGGGCGGCAGGTCCAATATTGCTCAGTATGAGCATAATAAAAGAAAAATTTCCGTAACCGACGAATATACTTATGCTGACCCTAAACTAACAGGAGCTTATCTTATACATGAATTTGTCCACGGAAAGGATAATGACCCCTATACATCGGTACGGGAAGAACAAGATGCATACAGAGTACAGGCCGAGTATTGGGTTAATAATGTTAAAGATGTGTATGATCCGGAGATGGATTATGTATCTGATTTGTACAAACAATCCGCCAGGGCTCTTGATGAAAGGGTTGCGGAAATTTATAAGCTAAGAGACCCCGGAATTGCGGAAACATCATATAATCATCCTCCTTCAAAGGGAAAAGCTGCGGCTTATGCTCTCGGCAACAATAATGTGCAGCCTTTAAGAGCTTATGAAATAATTGTGTAGGAATGTAAAAAACTGTAAAAATTTTTCTAATTATTATAGTATTTTTATGCAAAAATAATTCTTGACATTTGTTATATTACCGAAACAAAAAACGAATCAATTATGAAAATAGACCCCTCGACATATACAAACTACCTTATAACAAAAACATCACCCTTAAGAAAATTTGTAACAAAGCTGGACAGAAAAGGTGCGGTATTGCCTGTATTATTGTTAGAAGCTACAGTTACAGGAGGCAGAACTTATCAGGCATATAAAAGAGACGGATTTGTTGAGGCTCGTGAAAGGCTTACGGAGGAATCGCTCGGTGCTATTTTCTGGCTTTTCGGTGCGGCAATGGCCGGATATTTGTTTGATAAAATCGGCCAAAAATTCATGAAAATTCCGAAAGACATGCCTGCTGTCGGTGTAGATGAAGTAAGAACGCCGTTTAAAAACTATATTAATAAAATGGCATCTAAACTCAGAGTGTCTCCAGAATATCTGGCAAAATTTTCTGTTGGAAAGACAATTGCAAGCTTGATTACAGCTTGCTTGTTTATCGGATATGTAGTTCCTAAAGCAAATCAGGCTATTACAAGACATATATACGGCAGGATGAACAAAAAAGATCCTAATCATGAAAAAGCACCGAATCCGTATACAAACAGACTTACTATAAAAGATGCACGTTCTATATTCTCAGCCAAGGGTGTATCCATAAATGCCGTAGATAATTTCAAAGCATTAATGGATAAAGATAACCCGCTGAAAGCATCTGCTCTTCCAGTAAATTCTTCAAAACCTTCATTTAAAGGTACTGTTGAAAGATTACTCCGTATTGTTCAAAACTTTGACGAGAACAGAGTATGGCAGCTTCTCGGTACTGATGTGGGTACAGTGAGCGGCAGAACTATCAATGCGAGAAATAACGATGAGCGTGTAGAAATTATGTTCAGAGATATTGTTTCCATTCCGTTCTATGTATTTACAATGCCTCTGATTGTTAAATTCATGAGCAAACATGATAAATTCAAAGGTCAAAATACTGATCTTAATCCGATGAGTGCAATGGAAACGCATAATAAACTTGTTACAAAAATGGGGGCTGCCGGAGTATCAGAAATGACACCTGAAGCATTCAGAGAGTTTGCACTCGGTAATGATGAAACATACAACAAAGTATTTGACAAAGTGTTTAAAGGAGCTTTCCAAAACAGCGAGAAACCTAAACCCAAAAAACTATTTGGTATTATCCCGCTTAAGCAGGAAACACCTATAAAAACAATGACGCTTTCCGAATTTGAAACTCTAGTGGACAAAAACGCATCAGAATTTAAAAATCCGGAAAAAATCAAAAATCTTGCACAGAGAATGTCAGGACTCCAGCCTGAAAGATACAATGAAAAATTAAAAGCCTTTGAAAAAGTTCTGACAGAAACACAAATCGAAGATGTACTAAAAGGCGGTGCAGCAAGAGAACCTGAATTCTTAAAAGATATTCTTGATAATATTTTTGAGGGTAAACTTATAGATGTAAACAATCCAAAATCTCTTGCTAAGAAAACAAGACCGTTATTTGATCCTTACAGATATATTTCTCAGGAATCTATTGAGAAAAACAGACAGAAAATTATTGATTATGTGGAAGCAATTATTAAAGATGCCCAAAATAATGCAAGAAATGTTGATTTTGAATCAATGTTAAAAATGAATAAACGCAACTACTCTAAATACGGATTATTTATGGGTCTCGGTATGGGAGTTTCCGCATTGTTCCTGTCAACAATTATTCCAAAGGTTCAATATTATATTACTTATCTGCGTACCGGCAAAAACAGTTTCCCGGGTACGGAAAATATGCAGGAACCTGAAAAAAAATAATATTAAACCAAAAATAAAAAGCCGGTTGAAATTTTCAACCGGCTTTTTATTAAAACTCATAGCCTTTGGCTTTGATACCTGTTTTAACAGCATCTTTGAAGAAATCAATAAGCTTGTTCGAGTTAATAATATATGTGTAGTCACTAGTTTTTGTTGCCCATTCGTCGGGATACCTCAGTGCATCGGTTGCAGCATTGTCCAAAAATTCTTCCAATTCCGCATCAGGTATTCCCTTGCCTGACAATTGAGAGCGCATTTTATCAATTATCGGTTTAAGAACATCATCTTCTGCTTTTTTTTGAATTTCAGAGAACTGATTACTACCTGTGGGAACAGCTGTAACCGTATCCGGTACACCCGCATCATCTGCAGCGGAATCTATATCAAAGTCATACAGAGCCTTGTAACCGCTTTTCTTCTGCTCTGCTTCCTGTGCGGCTGCCTGCTGTTCGGCCGCCTTTTGGGCTTCTGTTTTGTTTCCGCAAAGACTGTCGAAAACTTCAAAAAATTTATCTATTGTGCCCTTAACGCTTACAACAGCGCAAGATTTTCTTGCATTTATGCCTTTTCTATCGGTACCAGCCCAGTAATTGCCGTTTTTGATTTTTTGGTCGTCAATAATACCTTCATCTTCTGTAATAATAAATCCGCCAAGAACAGCATTCATTGCTTGTTGTGCATATGAAGCAACTTCATCAGTCCAGGCATCACCCAGCGTTAATTGCAGAGAATTAACCAAGTTAGTTAAAATGGTGGTCATCTCATTAATACCATCATTTTTGCTGGCATCCAAATCTTTTGTATGCCATGAACCGTGCCACATTTCATTATTATTATATCTACCTTCAAGTCCGGCACCTTCTAAGACTGTACTTTTGTCGTATGGTACATTATCGGTACTTTCAGCGGTAGAAGAATCTCCATTAGTACCATCTGTGCCCTGAGTAGAATCAGTAGGCTGAGTAAAGGCAGACTCTTGAGTATATTTGACATGAGCGTGTTCTTCAACCCACTCATTAGCCTGATCAAGGTTAGCAAGCATAACTTCCTGCAGCTTATTCTTATATTCAGCAGAATTTGTGCCATACTGAGCCGCAACTTCATCTAGAGCATCAAGATCAGATTGAGGGCACCACTGAGTAAGATGCTCGGATAAATCATTAAAAATCCCTGCTGCAATTTGATATTGAGGGTCATTCGGATTCATTAATAAGGCATTAAGAATATAATGAATATCGAATTCTTGCTGAACATAAGCAACATTGCCATAGCCGGAAACCATATAAGAGGTGGTAGAATCCTGCCCGTCATCAAGGTTACCGAATGTATAATCAGTAGCGGTAGCAGACTTGTAGCCCATAGAGAGGGTATCAACGGTGTTAGAACCGAAACCGAGTGCGTCTGCTGCTTCATCTGTACCTTCGATTATGCGGTAAGTACCGTTTTCAAAGTCAAATTCATAATATGTTTCTTCATCCTGACTTTGATATATGGATTTATTGCCGTTTACTACATGACGGCTGTCGTTTATAGTATTACCGGATACTCCGTCACCGTAATATGAATTACCTGTTTCAAGAAAGTTTTCTAACTGTTGGTTAAAGTAGCCGAGTTTATCTTTTAGTCTTAGGTATGATTCAAAGGATAAATTTCCGCCCGTATTTTTATTATAAGCAAGATATTGACTGTAATATGTGTTATATAAATCAAAATCCCTTAGCGAACCTGTAGTTGCGCTTCCTACACCATCAACCATTTTATCTCCTGTTCTGTCTTTATACTGTATTATTAATATCGGACTTGTAATAACAATACTTTAGTTAATGGCGCATGAATCTTTACAATTTGTAACAAAATTTGGCAAATCAGGGCGAATATTGGTCCTGATTCGCCCGAGTTATAAAATATATAGTCTTTCTTTTATCATATCATCCTTGGTACAGATGAAGTTGCTGCATATGCTCAGCAAGCAGTGAATGCTGTTTTAGGTGGATTTGTTATCAGCGAAGATGAAGGTATTATAAATGACGAGGAAATTAAAAACTCTAATTATTGGGCTGGTACCGATAGAAAGGGCTGTAATGCAAAAAAATCTTGTGCTGTTGTAAGCGTTAAGGGCACAATTGATAAATTTTTTGAAGTTTTCGACAGCCTTTGCGGAAACAAAACAGAAGCCCAAAAGGCAGCTGAACAAGAAGCAGCTGCACAGGAAGCAGAGCAGAAGAAAAGCGGTTACAAGGCTCTGTATGACTTTGATATAGATTCCGCTGCAGATGACGCGGGTATTCCGGATACAGTTACCGTTGTTCCGACAGGAAGTAATCAGTTCTCTGAAATTCAAAAAAAAGCTGAGGACGATGTTCTTAAGCCCATTATTGATAAAATGCGTTCTCAATTGTCAGGAAAAGGAGTACCTGATGATGAATTGGAAGAACTTTTGGACAACGCTGCAACAGATGCACTGGCGAACCCTAACAAATGGGCGACTACATCTAATAATTATACATATACTATTAACTCGAACAAGCTTATTGATTTATTCAAAGACGCTGTTAAAACCGGTATCAAAGCTAAAGGGTATGAGTTCTGATATCGCCGGGCATTGTTGAATCCGTGGATAAGATGATAGTACGGCTCGTATAGAAGATTTCAAAGAAGTTTCTTCAGTCGTTTCACTCCTTCAGAATGACAAAGACCGTCATTCTGAGGCGTCAGCCGAAGAATCTAATACATATAAATTCTTCGGGAACTGTTCTCATCAGGATAATGCTGATAGATGCGGCAATAACTGTCATATTTCATATTGTCAACTGACTCCGACTACTTGATGAACCTGTGCAATAAACAAGTCAGTTTTTAAAAACAAGTCCGGCACAGGCAACAAGTGCATGGGGTCACTTCCGCAAAATGCTAGACTGGCTGCAACATCGGCTGAACTGAGCCGAAGCCTGATGTTATGCCCCTACCTGGTGGCGTCACTCGCACTCCGTGGACCACTTCTACAAGCGAGGCCGCCTCAGACATTTTATCATTAGAAATTCATACATTCGTATAGTTATAAAATAATGTACGGGTGGTATAATATAAATGTATAGATGACAAAAAGGAATAAAAATGTCAGATGCAATCAGTTCAATAAGCTCTGCTATGTCAGGTCAGACGCTAAGCATGCAAATGGCTTGTAAGGGACTTGCATTGCAAAAACAGCAAGGCGCAATTGCATTGCAGCTATTGCAAGGTGCTATGAGTGTTGCACCTCAAGACCCGTCGACTATAACGGCAGCGCAGTTACAATCCCCCATTGATATCAGAGTTTAAATTTAAATTAAAAAAGCCGGTTGAAACTTCAGCCGGCCTTTTTATTTTTTAATGTATTTTAATACATTAGTATGATTTATTTTGGGCACAAAGCGCTAAAATTTATATGTTAATAAAAAAAGGAAGTTTTATTATGATTCTTAATTATACTTCAACCACAGAACAAACAAGCGGTGCAAATATAATATCTGCTTGGATTGCTATCTTGCAAAAAAATTCTAAAAGCACTGCCCAGCTGCAATCAGAAATGATAGAAGGCGTTTCTCAAACTATTAAGGACATACAGGACAAAGCTATTGAAAAAGCTAAAGAATCACTCAAAGAAACTGATGAGGAAGATTCTAATACAGATACAGAAGAATATGCGGTTCAAAATGATACTGCACAATCAACGGAAACTGTCTCTGATAATACACAATCAACGATTGATATAAAAGTATAGTAAGCTTATCTGCTTATAGCGCCCTGTTGCGCACAAATTTTACAATCCGGATTGAATGAAAGCTTGATTTTTTCAAGCTTCATGTCATCTGCATTGTAAGTCAGCAATACATTTTCCAAATCGTCTTGTATAACTAAAAGCAAATTTATCGCAGATTGTGACATCAAGGCTCCTATTGCATTTACGGCAAAACCTGCTGCCTCATCCGCCAGTTTTATATCTCTGCTTGTGTTAGGAAAAAGACAGGCAAGGCACGGTGTTTTGTGGGGAATAATCACTGTTGCGTGGCCGTAATTTTCTGCAGCTTCTCCATGCACCAGAGGTTTATTATATTTTACGGCATATTCATTTAACAAAAATTTTGATTGATAATTGTCAAAACAGTCTACTAAAATGTTATATTCTCCGATAATTTTTTCACTGTTAGTTTTATCAATTTTCTCATTATAAGTTTTTATATTTATTTCCTTATAGTGCTTTTCTATCCATTTTTGTGCAGAAACAACTTGTTCTGTATTGCAATCATCCGGATTGTCTATTAGTCCGATTGTCCCGATGCCTGCTGAGGCAAGATTTGCCAAAACTTTTGATCCCAGAGCTCCGCAGCCTGCAATAAGAACTTTTGAATTTAAAAGTTTAGATTTTTCTTCTTCACCTATTTCTCCAAGCAGAATATTTTTTGTATATTTTTCTTTGATCATTTTTTGTCCGGTGTTTTGTAAAATCAGATTTAAATTTTATTTAAATCACTAAAAAATTATAGTACAATTGTCTGATATAGGAAAGGGTAAGTATGCCTGAAAATTTTGACAGTCAAAATGTGCGGGAATTGCTTTTAAAAACAGAAGAAAAGTGCCAGAACTGCTATAAATGTCCTCTGGGCAAAACACGGACAAAAGTCGTATTTTCGGGAGGAGTGCCTAATAATAAACTGATGTTAATAGGCGAAGCTCCGGGCTACTGGGAGGATCAAAAAGGTGAACCATTTGTCGGCAAAGCAGGACAGCTTCTGGACAAAATATTTGCCTGTGTCGGATTGTCAAGACAAAAAGATGTTTATATATGCAATACACTTAAATGCCGTCCGCCTGGCAACAGAAACCCGCTGCCGGAAGAAAAAGCTGCCTGCCGTGAGTATCTTGATATACAGGTTGGAGCATTAAAACCGAAAATTATTTTGTTATGCGGAAATATTGCCGTGCAATCTTTTCTTGAAGGAGCAAAGGGGATTACAAAAGTTCGCGGGCAGTGGTTTGACGGACCTTACGGTTCTAAAATGATGCCGATATTTCACCCTTCTTATTTGCTGCGTAATGACTCCAGAGAAAAAGGAAGCCCAAAGTGGCTGATGTGGCAGGATATCAAAGAGATAAAAAGGGTCTACGATACCTTATAATAGTTACACATTTGTTATGCCTAATATTTTTAAAAGAAATAAAACAATAAGCAGCTTTGTCATAAAAAATCCTTTTGCTATTTATAATCCCAAAAGAATCCTGTCTGCACATTAGACTTTGTATGAATATTGACATTTTTTATATAGTATAAGATTACTAAATTTTTTGTATTGTTAAATTATTGAATTCTTTGTTTTACAACAAGCATTCTTTATTAAAATTTATGATGTCATCCAGTATTTTTTCTGCTCTTTTATGATATGTATGTTCTTGTAAAAATCTTTTATATGATGCCTGTCTGATTTGCTCTCTTTCTTCTTCGTGTGACAGGTAATATTTTATTAAATTCACAAGTTCATCTTCGTTGTGGTAACAAACAACTTCTTTTCCTATTTTGAAATAATTATTCAGTTCATCCATGTATCTTGTTATTACAAAAGTATTACACGCCATTGCTTCAAATAGTCCTACTTTCACATTGTTGTAACCCGCAACAGTTTCTGCAAATGACAAATATATTTTTCCGCTATTAATAGCTTTTGTATGAGCTTCTCCCTGTACTTTGCCAAGTCCGTTTTCCCAACCATCGCCATATAATCCAAGATTAAATTCGGATAATTTTTTAATGACTTCTTTCCTATTTTCTCTTGCATGACCAATGACTACTACGTCATATGTTTTGGGTATTTCAGGCATGTAGTAGTGATGTTTTGTAGAAGCAGCAAATGGTAAGAGATTTATATTTACTTTGTTTTTATCATATTGATTTTCTAAAGAATAAAGGGAATTTGTGTAAAACAGGTCGAATTTGTCTGCATATACTGCGCCATTGTATGGATATACATCAAGGTCGGAAAGAGCTGCTCCAACAACGATTATGTTATTGTTTCTGCAATATTGAAAACAATCATCTTCTAATGTAAAACCGCCGGAATTAAGTAATATAAAATCAGCATTATATTTTTGTATGTCTTTAATTATTTTTTTTGTATCAAGAAAATTAATATATCCATTCGGCGTTTTTATTGATTTTTTTATACGATTATCTTTTTTCTTTGAATATAGTTTTAGGTCTATTTTTTGTAAATTACACAAATCTGATAAGTCATCAGACATCACATTGATAACATCATTTTTACCCATCCAATATGCGCCGTAATGAATCCCATTAAGATGTTAAAATGGTTTTATGTATTTGTTTATTTTGTTTTTAGCAGCATTAATGTCTTTTTGAATTATGTCAATAGCCTGTTGTCGGTATTTATGCTGCTTTTCTCTGATTTCTGAAACATTTTGTTTCGCTTTTTTTATCAAAAAGTCTAATTTATTAACTTCTTCCATCTTTATGCAATATTCTTCAAGATTGCAATCTTTCATTAATGCCCTGATTTTGGGACAAATATCAATTCCAATACATGGAATACCTTTTTGTATTGCCGCAATGATTCCGTGGTATCTCCCTGAAATTACAAATCCTGCATTTTTAATTCTTTCTTCTATGTTGTCTTGATAAACCTGAAAATCATCATATTTAATGTTTTTAAAATTTTGTTCTATTATGCTGACAAATTCTGAATAGTTATCTTTATATTTGCCATATGTTATAAAATTATCTCTTTTTTGTTCATAAAAATTTTTTCCATCACGCCAAACAAAGAATAAGTTATTGGTATCGATATCAGTTTCTTCTTCCCATTTTAGAGGAAATGCAAAAGTTATATCTCTTGAAGGTGCTATAGCATTAATATGCATACAATCCAATGAATATTTGTCACGAACAAAGAAAAATTCCGCATTGTTTTTAATTGTTTTTGCTGAATCATCGGGATATGGAAATTCTGCACCCAGACCAATTATCCCAAATGGTACTTTTAACTTTTGCTTAAATGTTTTATGTACATCATCTATCCACAATCCGCCACCACCACAGATTACAAAAGCTGCTTCATTCAATCTTTTTTCGTCCGTATCAATAAATACAGCATAAGGAAAAAGCCTTTTCATGCACTTTTTTATCCATTGATCACCAAGATTTTCTCCCTGCCACCAACCCCATATCGCAAGTTTGTTTTTAAAATAATCTTTGTGATGTGTAACTTTAATACTTAAAATTTTATATTTTGTTTTGTTTTTGAATTCTTGTTTTGAATATATGAAAGAAGAAATCTGTGGTAAAAGTATTTGGTAAAGATAAAAATTTTTATTTATTTTCTTATACTTCACAATCAAGAACTTTTTGTATTTTTGCTGTACAGCCAGAGTCTTTTCTTTAATAGTTTGCTGCTTTGTTGCTGTCAGACTTTGAGGATTGAGTCTGTATTTATACAGATTTTCATTGCTGTATGCTATATTACCGGCAATTGCTACCCTGCACCAGTAATCATAATCTTCCGCACAAAACATATCGGTATTGTATTTACCCACTTTTTGTGCAATTCCTTTTCTGTACATAAAACAGGCACCAACATTACATTGTTTTACCAGCTGCAGCGGGCATCTGTTCTTTACCAGATTTGTAAAGGTATTGTTATAGCTTCCATCTTCATTAATAAAATCAAAATTGCAGGAAACTAAATCCACATCTGTATTTTTGTCCAAGAAATCTGCCATATATTCTATAGCATTTTCTTTATATATGTTGTCGTCACTTGTCCAAGTAAAATATTCTCCCTGTGCTGTTTCAAAACCTATATTTAAAGATGCTGGAAGTTTTTTGTTTGTATTGTTTGTTATTATTTTTATTCTGCTATCTTTTTGGGCATATCCCCGTATTATTTCCGGTGTGTTATCTGTTGAACAGTCATCGACAATGATTAATTCCCAGTTTGTATAAGTCTGTTTAAGTATGCTGTCCAGAGCATCTTTTATATATTTAGAACCATTATATGTGGGTAATACTATTGAAACTAATTTCATTTAGATTTTAATTTACTCCCATCAGGAAAATTGTTAATGCAAAAATAATAATTATCAAAAATATATTAGATATTAAAGCACAGAAAAATAATTTTTTATATTTCTTTAGTTTATTTTTTGTGGTCAAAAATACATTCGCAGCAAATGACTCATCTTCCATATACAGTTTAATATGATTTTTTAATATATTTTTATAAATATTTATCATTTTAGCTTTATCAATTTGGGCAGAGCGGTTTGCTCCGTTATATTTCCTGTAATTAAACAGTATTTTATTTATTCTGTGGACTTCAAACCCGTTTTCGATAAAGGACAGCCACAGGTCCCAGTCTTCGTATCCGTCTTTCATATACTCTTTATAGCCGCCAAGAGCTATAAAATCTTTCTTCCGAAACAGTACACTGACAAATATACAGTTTTCATACAGTATATTTGATTTTGAATAATCGGGAAGTTTCCATTTTTCATTTTTTGAGCCAAATAGCCTTGCTTTGCTGTACACAATACCGATATCAGGATTATTATCCAAAACTTTTACTGCTTCTTCTATATACTCGGGTTCTATCGTGTCATCAGCATCGAGGGGCAGGATATATTCTCCTGATGCAGCATTTATTGCGATGTTTCTTGATTCAATTACGCCTTTATTTTCTTTTTCATCAAAAAATACAATTTGTCTGTATTTTTGTGCAAGTTTTTGTATAACTTCGGAGCTGTTATCTGTTGAGCCGTCATTTATGCAGACTATTTCAATGTTTTGATACGTTTGATGCAGAGCTGATAATATTGCTTCTTCCACAAACTGAGCTTGATTATAGCAGGGTATTATTACTGATACTTTTTTCATGTCAAAGTTTTTGAACTTGATGTGTCATGTTGATATTTTTGTAAAAATCAACATGAATTATATGTTTAACGCTCTTAAATGTCAACTTTTTGCAAAAACTTGATATTTAGCGTTGTTTTTAAGCGCCTTGCAATTGAGATAATTGAAATATGTCTTATGTAAACTTGCTGGGTAAAAGAATAAAGGAAGTCCGAAAAAGCAAAGGACTTACTCAGGATGTTTTGTCCGAAAAAATCGGTATAGATTCAAAACATTTAAGCAGAATAGAATGCGGCAAAAACAGACCGTCTATTGAGCTTCTTTATAAAATTTCTGCGGTATTAAACATCGAACCTTACCTAATTTTTCAAAATAAACATTTACAGGAAAAAGACGAATTAATAAAAGAAATAACCTGCGCATTATCTGATTCTCCGGAAGAAAAAGTCAGGCTTTTTTATAAAATACTTTTTGATATTCTCGCTTAAGATTACTCTTTTGTTTATTGAAAAATCGCCTTGATTGCCTATTCTGTATTTATGAATATTTTAGTTATAAACGGCCATAAATACTATCCGTTTTCCGAAGGCAGGCTTAACAGAACTCTGTTTAATGAAATTGTACGCATACTGGAAGAAAACGGACAAAATATCAGGACAACTATTATAGAAAACGGATATGACATAGGGGAAGAGGTCGAAAAGTTTAAATGGGCTGATATGATAATTTTTCAATCGCCCGTAAACTGGTTTTCTGTTCCATGGCTGCTTAAAAAATATATAGATGAAGTTTATCAGCATGGAATATTTTATACGGGTTCTGAAAAATACGGAGACGGCGGGCTTTTTAAAGAGAAAAAATACATGTTTTCTATGACATGCAATGCGTCCGAAGATGTTTTTTACGACATTTCTTCGCCGTTTTTTGAGGGAAAAAGCCCTGATGATATTATAATTGCATTGCATAAGCTTCATCAGTATTGCGCAATGAAGCCTGTAAGGTCATTTTTCTGTTTTGATGTTATACATAATCCGGATGTAGGGAAGTATCTAAAAGCACTGAAAAATCACTTACATACCTATGTATTGAATGACAGACTTGCATAGACTTTGTAAAATTGTGGTATAATACTTATTACACCGTACATTGAAATATTAATCATGGGGACGTTTTAAAAGCGTAAGCCGGAGTGAAGTTGGCGGAAACGTTGAGTTTTCGACAACGTAACTTAATAATAGCGGCAAGGACTCTGTTCGAAAGGTGCCTGTGGCACGTTACGAATGGAGGTATGCAAAATCAGAAGCACAGCTTCTGTGTGCAGTAGAAAAATTAAATTCAATACAGCCGCCCAAAACAAATATGCTTTTAAAATTTTCCTTAAATCGTGGGGACGTTTTGGATTTGACGGGGTGATCGTTTGTATCAAACTGCGGGTCCGAGCGCTGTTCTCGGTTATCAACGAGCAACTTAAATTAAACGCTAACAACGTTATCGAAGGCAATTTCGGCAGAAGCGCAGCTAGAATGGCTGCTTAGTAACCGATAGTTCGACAGACTGAACTATGCCCACTCTGTACGGCCAGCTTGCCGCTGTGCAGGGTCCACTATGCAAGACGCAGTACGGGGATGAGAATTAACCGTATCAAGATTTTTCTCGAGGAGCGTATCTCTTGAAACTGCTTTGTTTTAGCTTAGGTTATGGCAGCTTTCCTTGCTAAGACGAGATAAAAGTCTCCTACGCTCGTAGATGTTTGCTGCATTCCATTTCGGACAGGGGTTCGATTCCCCTCGTCTCCACCATTTTGTATATTTCAAAAAATTTATACAGGGAATCGAACCCAATGCTTACGCATCGGGGTTCTCCCCTCTCAAAAACAAGACTTTTAGTCTTGTTTCCTCGGCAGAGTCTGTCTTGGATTATTGGCGTTTCAAAGTTCTTGCACTCCGTTTTGATTTGCTTCGCAAATCCCACTTCGTCGAACTTTTACATAGGACGTGCTCGCTCGTACACTTCGTGTACTCGACTCCGCACTTGCCAAAATCCGCCGTCTCCACCATTTTGTATATTTCAAAGATTTTAGAGGTTCGAGTCTCTTTCTCTGTTCTGTCATGCTGAACTTGTTTGACAAAGCGAACCAAAATTTTTAAGACCCTGAAACACCAGGTAGGGGCATAAAATCACGTTTCGACATTGTCTCAACGGATTTTGCAGCCAGTTCAGGATGACAAAATATTAAAATGTTATCTCGGCTCTGATACCGGTGGAAAC
>CALVAR010000017.1 GCA_944325575.1 Candidatus Gastranaerophilales bacterium
TTAATATTTTAAATTTATGTTGCCCAAAATAATCAAACCATCTGTAACAAGAAATCAAACCATGTGTTCTTTTACAACAAGGCAAAGCCGTGAAGGTTCGAGCGGGAGCGAGCTGAGGCTGGAGTGCTTTTGTTTGATGTGATGAAATCACAGAAAACAAAACACGGAATTGCCGTTAAATGCGAGCGACCAAGACAATCCCTCCTTCTCCGAATTAAAAAACATCCGGCTTTTGCCGGGTGTTTTTTGTAAGTGAAAGATTTATTATTGCCTCATTTCAAACAATTAGAAATGAATATAGAATTTTTATTTGTAGAATATCTATCATAAAATATCATCATCAAACCAGTGAAAGTCATTTACTGTCTCATCTTGTTGATAATCTTCTTGTATTTCATCAGATGTATTTGTATGTGTTTGTGGAAGATCTCTTGAATAATCTCTATCATTATGTTGGATATCCTCTAAAAAGTTTTCCATACTGGGATTTTCAAAATTGAGACTGTTCAAATAGTTTGCATAATTTTCTTTTATATAGTTCTTTATCGGATATTCTGCTGCAGATGCCAGAAAAGCCTGTGCCGTTTCATAAGAAACATGCTGTTTGTACATTAGGTCATTCAGTTCATCAGTTAATGCGACGTAATGAGTTTGGCCTGTTTTATCTTGTAATGTTATTATTTCTCTGCCCCATATGTCATACAGGTCAATTGGGAAAAAATCTTGAGATTGCTGTTCTTTAAAGAAAACTTTAGCCCTTTTATAAAAAGACTGTTGCGGCTTCTGCGTCCGATGATGTGCAATATCTTTGTCTCTTTCAGACCATATAAATGGACGCTGGAAACGCTCATTATATTTATTCTCTTTTTCATATGAATCATACTCAAACGGTGTATTACTATTGTCTTCAGGGTCTAATGGATTGTTAGAATCGTACACCGATACTCCGCTACCATTTGAGACGGACTCACCATTGAATGAAGGAATTATAACAGGAACAGCATCACCACCTGTAAATATTACAGATGTTTGACTTTCCGGCTGAACAAAAATGCCTTTTTCTATATCTATATACTTGCCGGCCCTTAGGTCTATATCAATCCCTTTTTCCTCATTTTGATAGATGCCGTTTATAGGATCTGCAAAACAGTATGGGCCTTTAAATCTTTCAGGTGAAAGTTCAAAACCCAGTTCAGATGCTTTATTTATATCTACATACATTTCACTTGCCCTACCGGAATAAGTTCCGTCCGATAAAAATATTTCATCAGGATTTTGTTTTTTTGCTATTGCGGTTGCAATAATCAAAGGTATCAAAAATGCCGAGCCTGCATCACTTGAACCAATTATTGTATCTTTTATATCTATTTTATCGGTATTTTCGTTTTGCATTCTTTTGAAAGAAAGCTGATTAGATTTTGCAAAAACATCATTTTTTAAACCTTGAGTTACAGCTAAATTGTTTTTATAAGAGACATTATCTTTTTTTACGTTAATTACAGAATTTGATACAAAATTTAATGGACTAATTTTCATTTATAATCTCCTGTTCTGTTTTTCGAGTTCAAAACCGTCTAAATTTAATTAATTGCTATTCTTGTATATTTTATTTATTTACTTAAATCATGAAAAAATAGTCTTTGAACGCCTGATTAATATATTTGTTACATTCAGTAATAAAAGTTCTAAAAATAGCAACATATTGTATTTATATGCTTTACTGCAATCAAATTACCGGAGTATATATGCCCGTACAAAATGTAAGTCGTTCAATCAATAATAATTATCAAATTAACAATCCGATGCTTAAGAAAAGATCTTTTGAATCTTTTGTACCGGAAAATTCCGTGTATCCTAAAATCCCGATTAACGCTACAAAAGCATATGCAACCCCACAAATTTATCCGGAGTATAAAGTATTGGAAACCTTCAAACTTCCAAATACTGGTATCGGCAAGGTTTATCAATTAAGAAACGGGCATAAGGTTCTTGTGCTGCCTAAAAAAGGTCCGACATTTATAAATACAGGGATTGGAGCAGGAGAAGTAAATTTGCCTGCAGATAAAAAATCTGCTGCACATTTGCTGGAGCATTTATTATCGACAATAACTTACAAAAACGACAAAGAAGTTTTAAACAATATTTCTGATGAAATAAATATGGATTCAAATGCCAGTACTTCTCTTTTTTCAACTAATTATTTCGGCGAAGCTTTTGTATCTGATGATAATGATTTGGAGAAACTGATAAGGCTTCAATTTAGCACTGTTGCAAAACCCGATTTTACTTTGAAAGATATTGAACATGAAAAAGCAACAATTTATCAGGAAATGTTGGAAAGATACGATTCTTATGAAAATTTTGCACTGGCAAATATACGTAGCAGGTATCTGTTAAATATTGATGAAAACAGTTCGTTGTTAGATAAAAAAGATGCCTCTGCTATCAAAAACATAACCAAAGAAGATTTACAAACTTTTTATCAACAATACTATCGCCCTGATAATATGTATACGGTAATAGTAGGTAATGTTGATGAAAATACAATAAAAATAATAGCTAAATATTTTAATCAACAAAAAAATCCGGTTACATCTATAAAAAGAACGGAAGAACAGCATTTATTTGATAATCCTATCCAAAAAGCTGTAAGAGTTAATACTGTTAGTACAAATAAATATAAAGAAGATTGTTCAATAAATCTTGATTTTTTTGTCGACAAAACAAATAATCCGGATGCGGATATACAATTGAATATAATCAAAAAATTGTTGTTAAACAAATGGCAAGGCAATCGGGATGACATAATAATAGCCAATTATAATTATACCTCATCACATCCTGAAAAATCGGATTTTGGTCTGTCAATACCGAGTAAAAAAGAAGATGTTGAACAAAATATCAAAAGTACATATAAAACGCTCAATGATATACAAAACAACCCTGTCACGGAACAAGAGCTGAATGATGCAAAAGAATTCGTAAAAAACAATTTGACCAGTGAATATGCAGAAATACTGGCAAATATGTATACTTCAAAACTTATCTATTCCAAACCTGTTAACTATGAATCAATAATTAAGACAATAGACAAAATCACTGCCCGGGATGTTTGCGATGCAGCAAAGAAATATTTGAATTTAGACAAAGTCTTGTTAACAGTAGTATATCCTCAGGAAAAACACAAAGAGCCGTCATTTAAGGGGCAGCTAAAAATACAGGATATGTTAAATATAAAAGAGTACACATTGCCGAATAATGTAAATGTTGTAATTAATGAATCTGACAGCGTGTCTAATGCAACAATAGACTTCAAGTTAAATGCAGTTGAACAAAATTCCGCTCATTCTGAAGCTGTAAAATATTTAATTAATACAATAGAAAATTCCGATTTTGAAAATTACTGCAATGCAAATGATATTACAATTGATAAACTTATAAACCGGCAGCAAATCGAACTGATACTAAATTCCACGCCTAAAAAAACAATAGATATGCTTTTAATGTTGATTAAAATAATTTTTTACCCCGACCTGAATAATCAACAAGACTTTGAAAAATGGAAACAAAATAATTCGGATACAAACAATAAAACTTTATCCCTGTATCAAAAATATATAAATGAATTTTTCCGTGATACACCCTGGCTTTATGAGCACAACAATATCAATGATTTAAAAATTCAGGATGTGCAAAATTTGCATAAAAATATAATTAATAATGCGCAGGCTTCTGTGTTGATTACAATACCAAAATCGGAATCGGAAAAATACAGACAGAATATACTTAATATTTTAAGTAATTTAAAATCCTTTAAGCCTTTTAATTATTCACATTATTTTAATACTTACAAAGCTGCGCCTCTGACAAAGAGTAAGTTGTTTGTTGAAAAAAATAGCGATAATACAATTTATATGGAAAAAAGCTACAAAATAATAAAAAGCGGAAATATTAAAGATTATGCTGGCTTAAATATTTTAAAATGTATTATCGGGGATGGAGACAAAAGTATTCTTTTTAACAAATTAAGAACCGAAAAAAATCTGGTATATAGTGTAAATGCAAAATATCCTGAAGAATTCTATGCTCCTAATCTTGGTAAAATGATTTTTTCTACAACTGTTTCTGCAGAAAATAAAAACTATATAAAAGACGTGTTGCAAGAGTTTCAGACAACAACAGAAAAATTACAATCTGAATTGGTAGATGAAAGAACACTGGCTCTGGCAAAGAAAAAGTTTAAATGTATGATGCTTTCTCAATCTTCTTTTGGACAAAATAAACGTTTGGCTATGGTTAAAGATTCTTTTTACGGAGCAGATTATTTCAAAGAGCTTGACAGCGTAATTGATGAAATTACACCTCAAGATATTCGTGAACTTGCAAAATATTACTTCTCTCAGCCTTCTTTATATATGATTTCCGGCAACAAAGATGCTATTGAAGCTAATATGGACTATCTGAAAAATCTTGGCGAAATTTGTTGTTAAAATTTTTAGTTAAAACATTGTGATTTCTATTAACTGCCCGTGGTAGTGGATTTGTTTATTTTAAATTATCCGAGAAAATTTTGCGATAATGAACGTGAGCAAAATTTTCTCGGACATTTTAAGCAGAAAGGGGTTATCTTACATATCATCAAAATCATCTGCATCGTATTCATCATCATCGGAGTCGTCGTATTCAGGTTTATCCATGTCTGTTTCTGTGTATGTATCATCTTTATCAATTGATGATTTTGAATCGGTTTCGGAATTTTGTGTATGGTCATTGGCGTTGGATTCATTTATTTCATGATTTTCCGGATTATCTGCTTCTTTATCATTGTTTGTGTTTGTAGATTTTTTAACTGCCATATTACCTGCCAAAGCACCGCTGCCCGCTCCCGTAACGGCATTTGAAACATTCTCGCCCAGTCCATTATTTTTCTTTTCATCTTTATTTCCGTAATTATGGACTACAATATTTCCGCCCGGTTCAATAATATATGTGTTGCCGTTTGCATCTGTTATTCTTTGTGATTGGGGATTGTCAAGAATACCTGAAAAAGAAATATCGGAGACTTTAGGTTTTGTACAATATCTGTTTCTGTTTGTTTTGTAAAAATATCCAGGATTTGAAAAAGAAATTTTATTTATCATCATATACTCCTTACTGTTCATTTATTGTAAAACTTATGATAAAAAATTTTGTTATTTTGTTACAAAAATAGTAACATTTTTTAAGAAAAATTAAAAAAATAGCAAAAATTATATTTTTGATGTTTAAAGTAACAAAGAGGTATTAAATTGAGAAATATATCTGTAAATAACAGGAATAATATATCTTTTAAAGCGGGTTTAACACCTTCTGTCATTAAAAATGCGGTAAAATATTCCGCACCGCGGATAGAGCAGGCTTTTCAATCAACTTACGGAGTGAATGCAAACTTTGGCTATAATCATGCTGCTGCGTATTGTTGTGCTGTTGTTTCCGATATATTTGATTTTTTATCGAAGAAATTTAATCTGCCATTCAATGCAAAACCGCCTAATATAAGAATTTTTAATGATTCTGATCTGCTTGATATGAGAAATGCCGGTTCACTTGGCTTTTGTATTACTGATTCTATGCCAGTATTGAAGGGGGAGCCTGTTTTTGAGGCCCGATCATTATTTTTAAACGGAAAATTTAACACTCTTAAAGCTATCAATGACAATGCAGAGGCGAATTTTAACGGCAGCAAATGGAATTCTACAAATCATTTTTTGCATACATATATTCACGAATGGGTGCACAATATACACGATGATTTGCTTTTCAAAACCTTTGGATATGACGGATACTGTCCTATGGCACGAAGCAGATATAATAGCTTGAATGGTTTTTATTATGACCCGAATCCCAATGTATCCGGCATAGATTATATTGCACGTATGCATAATATAAAATATTCTCCCGAAGAAAAAGAGGTTATTGCAAAAGAAGTAAGCAGGTATGCTGCCGGAGAACGAATACCGAATTTGCAGCAGGAAGTGGGCGGCAATCCTTTTGAGGTTGTAGCTGAGACAGTTACAAAAAAAATAGTGGATGTACTTGATCCTGACACGCTTATGCCTGTTAAAAATCCTTTTTATTCTAACGGAAAGGATGATAAAATTTTTCAAGATATATTTAATCGTGCCTGGTATGGCATAATAGGAGGTTAAAATGTATATTCAAAACACTGCACCTGTGTATCAGCAGATGCCATATATCGTTTATCCACAATATCAGGTACAAAATGTCCCCAATAATCCTGCAGTTATGCAAAAAAATGCTGATTTGGGGTTGTACAATGAAAATACCGAGCAGGATTTGTTAAAAAATCAAAAATATGCCGAATTAATGGCGTTTCAGGATGCATATAACCATACAAACAATGCTTACTATGTGAATAAATATACCTCGAATGCTTCTTTTTCCGAGTTAGCACAGAATAAATTTTTTAATACTCCATACGGATTTCAAAAGTTGACCAATATTATTTCTAATTTGGAGCAGAAAAAGCTAAATGCGCTTTATACGGTAAGCTCTCCGTATTATGTCTCAACTGTAATTCCTGATGCAACACGAGTTTATGCGGGAACGGACGTAGGCCAATGTATTGAGAACATAAACAAATTTTTTAATTCAAAATTCAGTGATGATTTAAAAACATATATACTGAATGATACGAATAAACTTTCGGATTTATATTTTACTTCCGTAAATCTCGGATATTTAAATCCTGATAATCCCGATATAGGGGATTTGAGCAGCTCGAGATATATGATGATGTAGGTTATGTTTGTTTAAAACCGGTTGTTGCCGCTTTAAATACAGCGACATGTTTTAGTGTATTTGCTGCAGAAACAACCGCAGATGAGATTTTCGAGATTGTTTCACTTTTTCCGAAAAGTTCTGTAATAACATCCGGGGCAATAACGCTTATACCGGAAGCTGCTGCTGCAATTGTGGCAAGTTGTGCAATTGTTTTCAGCTGTTGTTTTCTCTTTTCATCTTTAAGAATCTTATATTTTTTCTCGACAACTGTTAAGAAATCGTTAAATGATGTTTGTTCTGTTTCCGGAAGCAAGTCACTTATCATTTTTGATAATTCAGGATCTCTCAATTTTGAATTTTGCATTGCTGCGTATAAAATACCACGGGTATTGGCCATTATACTTTCGGAGTTATGTTTTATCGCTTCTATATTTTCTCCGATAAAATACAGTTCTTTAAATGATTTTTGGCTAATGTTGACCATTTTATCAAGATTTGCTGACATTTCTAATAATGTATAGCTCTGGCCTGCAATGTTTATCCTGATATTGTTGAGGTTGTTGTTTATAGATTGCAGAGTTTCCGTAATATTTTTGCTTTGGGCGTTAATATTGTAGTCCAGTTGTATTTGGGCAAATTTGTCGCTCATAAATTTACGCAGCTCATTATTTTTCCAATCTTCAAAAATCATTTTATTTAAAAGTATAAATTCTTCTTGCGGAATTTTTGAGAGCATATCTGTTTTTTCTCTAACGGTCATCGCAGGATAATCTTTGTCAAGAATGCGCAGATATTTATCAGTTATGTCGAGATTTTCTTTTACTGATTCATTATTTATATTTGAGCAGAAGGAGCTTAATCGTTTCTGGTACAAATGTTCATTCAAAGCTTCTGTCATTAAAAGGTCAGTCAATACTTCTTTCTGGTTAATGCCGGTATTTTTCATCAGTTTCAAAAAATTATAATCATCCTGAAAACGGCCTATAAATTCTTTCTTTTCAATAGTATCTATGCCGCTGCGCTCTATAAGATCCGCAATCGTTTTATCTTTGCGGTTTTTGCCTGCAGCTTCAATTGAACATAAAAGTTTAAGGTTGTTGTCGGTTATTTTGTCCAGAAGGTTTGTGCTGTAAAACTGATATGCATCTTTTACAAAATCTTTCCAGTAATTGCCAAAGTAATATGAATTTCTGTTTACGAAGTTTTCAAATGCTTGAACATTGTCAGAAAAATCCATTAAGCCGGAATCATCCATTGTATAGATATTTTGGGAAAGTGTATTGAAGACAAAGTTTACATAATTGTTTAAATCCGTGTTGGGTTTTGAAATTACAACATCCGGAACTTTTAGTGTTTTGTCAAAAATGTCTTTTCTTGCTGTTACGGCAAGCATGTTTCTTTCGGCGGAAAGCATTTTTATTATGCTTATAATAGCGGATTCTGTTTCTGATACGGATTTTGCACCGTTTGTTTTTTCTGAAATTAAACCGTAAAAAGTTTTACTGTTTTTGTATTTTGAAAGCAGTTTCTTTTCAAGTTTGTCCAGTTCAGGTTCATTTTCCAATAAATCATTGCAGGCAAGTTCAAAATTTTTCATGGACAATTCTTGTTTATCTATTTCAGAGCCGGTGATTTTCTTAATTTCTTCTAACAAATCCGGTTTTTTTAATGTATTTTTCAAATGTGCTTTTTTAAGTCGTTTCGTTAATGCATTTTCTCCACGTGAAAATTTATCTGTATTTGTCCACAAATCTATCAACTTTTTATTATTCAATTCAAGCGCACAGAGCTTTTTAAAAAACGCTTGATTATCCAGTTTTTCAATAAACTTATCCGATGAATTGTTTATTTCTTCCAATATGTATTGGATGGATTTTATATCCTGTTTGATTTTATCAAGATCATTGCAGTCGATTTCTTTTTCCAAATCCGGCAGTATATTTTTTAACCAAAATTCAGAGGTCTTTTCTGCTATGACTTGTTTTTCTTCATCGGAAAGGTTGTTTATGATATATGTTTTTTGCGTGTCAGAGAGTTTGTCCGTGTTTTTTCCAAGAAATTCCAGCCATAAATCAACAAGATTTTTATCCCCTATTTTTGCATTGTTAACCCAGAACAAAGAATATTTTTTGTCGGTATTGCCGGAAGCCATTGTATTCAGAGTTTCTGTATAAAATTGATAGAACAGATTTTTTTGTTCTGAGCTGACATTTTTTATTAAACCTGTTTTGATATTTTCCGGCAAAGTTATCATTTTTTGTGTTTTATAGTCTTTTATGTGCTCCTGAAGTGTATTGATGCCGTCTGAATAAACATCAACCGGGTTTCCAAGAAATGCTTCGTTGTTTTTTTGTATTAAAAACTGCAAAATTCCGTTTTCCACCATAGATGAATTTAATTTCGGAAAGATATTCTGCGAGCCTTTTTGTACAATTACAACACCTTCTTTATCAAGAAAACGTATTTTACCGGTCAGATTTACGGGACCGCGTATAAATACATGCGAGCCTTTAACATCGATGTCTCCTATTGTTCCGTTGCCCGTTATATCCAGATTGTCCTCTGATGTAATATGATTAATTTTTGTATTCTTGTTAACAAAAATTTTTGAATTATTAACCGTTAAATCCTGTATGCAAGAGTTATTGTATAACTCTGTATTCCCATCATTTACTGAAACTTCGTCTGCCCGTGCATTGTCTTTTAGTACAATATTGTTAGTCTTTACATTTTTGCAGTAGACATTATCTCTTGCAAAGAAATTTTTTGCCGTGACATTTGCAGATTGTGCATAATTTCGCTGGAATACCGTATCAGCGGTAATATTATCTCCTTCTGCCCTGTCTTTTAGCCATACAATACGTGCATTATTCTTTGAAGAATGAGAATTATCATTCAAAAAAATCCTGTCCGCCTTTGCAGAGTTTATTGATGAATAGCCGAATGTATAAATATTTTTTGTCGCATTTACATTATCAGCTTTTGTATTGTCATGCAGGTCAGCAAAGAGGCCTTTTATATTTTGTGCACTTGCATTATTCATCAGGGTTACATTGTTGGATGACTCTGCATTTTTTGCACTTTGATTGTCAATAAGGTAAAGTGATAATTCCGGATTAAGATCTTTTTTATAGTTGAAAAGCGCTCTATCAATAGTATTAAGAAAATTTATATTGAAATATTGAGAATTTTCTTCATTAAATAATGATTGGTCATCAAATTCCTGAAAAATATTTGAGCCGAAAGAAATATTATTGAGCTTGGCAATAGTATTAGTATAAAAAATGTGGATTTTACTATCGTACGGTGACTTTTTTTGCTGCGTTTTTTCTGTAGGCAAATTTTTTATATTTGTGTCTGACAAGTCTGCCGGTGGAATTGTGCATATTTGCTTATTACTTAGAGATAAAATTTTCATATTCGATACTTCTTCTTTATATTTTTATACTTACTTTAAATCTTTGCTGGTTTATCAAAAAAGGACGCTCTATATCTTGGGAATTTTGTGCAGACGCAATTATCATACAGCCCTGTTCGGCACAATTAAGAAAATATGATTTTAAAAATCGGTTTAATGACGGTGTGTAGTCATCATGGTCGGGGGTTCTTGCTGTTTCATCAAAGTTCGGAATATATATAACTGTCTTTTTACCCTGCTTTTGATATTTTTCAAATGCTCTTTCTTTAGTTTTATTCAGGCGTATCTGGAAATCTTCTACATCATCTTCATATTTGACTTTTTTAAAACAGAAATCAAAATCATCCTTTAAAAGCTGGTAAGCAAGCTCTCTGGCTAATTTTTCATTATTATATTCATCTTTTCCGGATATTAAGACTCCGTTTGGCACCTGTTTATCATACTCTTTATTTATGGTGCTTTCCGCAAATGGTCTTACAACTTCTTCAAGAAGAGTGTCCAGATTTTCTTTTGAAAGTTGACAGACTCCAAGGCCCTTGTGCTCATCTAGTGCTAAAAAAGAGTTTATTTTTTCTTCCTTTTTCTTTTGACCTTCGTTAATAGTATCAAGTTGATCTTGTATATCGCCTTTTAATTGGTTGAATTTTTTTTCTTTTTCTTTCAACCTGTTCTTTGCTTCAATATTTAAATCATCAATACAATCATTAACTTTTTTTACATATCTCTCAACTTTATCTGTAAAATAATATTCAAAAAATCCATACTCTTCTCTTATAAGATCCGGAGTTAAATGTCCAAATGTACCCAATTCCATTGCATCAACATATACTTTATCGGAATAATAATGACCGTTTATGATCTTACCTTGAAACGTTACTGGTAAACTTTTTGTTTTATTTTTCTGCGGCATCTGCGACACTAGATTAGATGAACATTTATTTATTGAACTTATTTTCATAAATTGTTATCCTTTGATTTCTTAAAAATTTTTAATAGAGAAATAGAAAGTATAATGCCGGCGGTGGTGCCAAAAACTATGGATTTTGTCGTTTTGGGTATTAAGTTTTTAAAATAGTTCTGTTTAAATGCAAAATTTATATCCAAAATCCGCTGTTTATGCTCCAGCAAAGCTTTTTGTAAAATTAGCTTTTGGAGTAAAATTTTATTTTTTATTGTTTCTGATTTTGCGGCAGCAATATCTTCTTCCAGACATTTAATTGACCCAATAATATCTTTGATATGTGTTATAGGATTTTTAGTGAATCTGGTAACATTGATAAACCGGTATTTTGCGTCAATTTGTGGTGACATTATTTTTTTTAGTTCATTTTTTGCAAATACGGCATATTTCATGTTTAAATTTTTTTGTTGTTTATAATATGTGCTGCCGCCTCCTATACCTGCCCCAGCTATTGCAGATGGAATAATATATTTTGCCTTACTGTTTTTTTGTTTTTTATCGGATTGAACTTTTGGAGCAGGATATTCTGTTCCTGAAAGTTTATTATAAAAATCAGAAAAAACATTTTGCACCATTATGTTATTCCTTATTCTTTCCTATTCTTCCCTATTCTTCCCTATTCTTCATTTCTTGTTCTATTTTGGAGGTCTATATATTCTTCATATGTCATACCGGTTGTATATTCAAAATCTTCTTTAAATTTATTTATGTCGTCTTCTTCCAAATCCGGTTTAATTTCTTGTGCATATTTAATAATATCGCTCTGTGTGACAAAGCGCTTTTCTTTTCTTGCAAATGCTTTTGCTTGCTTTGCAAGAAACTCTATCCGAGAACATGAATATAGACCGTTTTTAGCTTTTTCATTATTTTCCAATATTTTTACAATTTCATAGTAGTTAATATTGTCTTTTGTTAAGCCATCAAGGTAATGTTCAAGAATTTGCTTTTTATCAATTGCAGACGGTGGTTCGATAAGAGTTCTTAAAGAAAATCTTTCATCATTTATAATAAAAGGCTTGTCAATTCTTTGCGGATAATTTGTTGTTGCAACAATGGTTATGCCATATGAAGCACAATCATCCATAAATTTTTTAAGAAAATCATTTGAGTTATTCTCTGTATTTTTATCGTTTAAAAGTTTATTTGTTCTTTGTTTTGGGGCAAAGCCATCAAATTCATCCATAAAAACTATTGTTCTTATGTTGTTTTCTTTTAAATTTTTTGCTGCTTCTTCTTTTATTTCGGTCAATTTATTTTGTAATTTTGAACGTGGAATTTCTGATAAGTCATAAACATTACAGTCTGTCTTTTTTTCCAGATATTCTATGATACCTTGTGCAAGAGTGGTCTTTCCGTTGCCGGATAATCCGTAAAGCAGGACTCCGTTTGGTATTGCAATATTATGATTATCTTTATCCCCTTCTTCTGACACACTGTTTATGAAAGGAGTTATAAATATTTGATGTAAGATTTCTTTATCTTTTTCATATCCTGCAATTTTGTCTAGGCCTAAGCTTTTTATTTCAGTTGAATTTTTTGTATCATAAGTTTGCAGAATATTAATGGTGTTTTTGCTTTTTTCTAATGTTCCTTGTAATTTTTCAATTTCCTTGTCATTTTTTTCATCAATTTCATTTCTTTGTTGACTATCAGCTTTATTCTTTTTTTCTATTCTTGCCAGTCTTTCTTGAAGATCTGCATTTTCTTTTGCTTGTTTTCTTTGTTTCTTTTCGTGACTTTTGTCAACAAAATATGTCACAATACCGCTGCCTAATCCGCCTAGTCCGCCTATAATAGCACCGGCGCCTGATCCGGTTAGGGTACCAAGCCCCAAAGTAGTACCGCCTGTTCCAAGATCTATAGATACCCCTACTTTTGAACCTATGACACCGCCGGCAGCTGCGCCTGCGGCAGCTTGGCCCATGACTGTTCTAAAAAAAGTTGCACCGAAAGACACTGCCTCTTTCTTTTTCCCCGTATAAGAAAAAGAGTCATTTGGATATTCTGTACTTTTGTACAGAGGAACACCTGTGCGTATGTTCTTTTTAACATTTGCATAATTGTTTTGTACATTAGAATACGAGTTTAAATAAATTTTCATACATTCTCCCGACCACTTCAATTTAATATTCTTGTGTTTTTATTGCTTAAAGCATTTAAAGAAAAATTTTTGTTATTATTTGAAATTTTCTTAAAAAAATTTTACATGTACTTTCTAAATTTTACAATCTTTAACGTATCCTGTACGGCAATTCATTTTTGTCGCATAATGTTTTATACTGCTCAGGTAAATAGACAAGGAGCTTTTAATATGGATAAATACGTTTGTTTGGTATGCGGTTATGTTTATGACCCTGCAGAAAATAACAATGTAGCTTTTGAAGATTTGCCTGCTGACTGGATATGTCCTGTTTGTGCGGTTGGCAAAGACCAGTTTGCAAAACAGTAACGGTCGGGAAAGAGTAATAAAGGATTTTTGGCAGTAGAATCCCCTTTTAAAATCAAAAAGGAGAAAACTACTATGGATTTAAAAATCAGACCTATAAAAAATAATGTTTATTATATCGGTTCAAAGGATGCTAACAGAAAGCTTTTTGACCAGCTTGTACCGCTTCCTCAGGGTACAACATACAATTCATATCTTGTAAAAGGAAGTGAAAAGACTGCTATTGTAGATACGGATTACCCCAAGAAACTTGAAGAATACAAAAAAAGACTTCAGGAAAACAACATAGATCATGTTGATTATATTATCTCTAACCATGCAGAACAGGATCATTCCGGCGGAATTCCGATGCTTTTGGAAATGTTTCCTGACGCAAAAGTTGTGACAAACGCCAAGGTAAAAGAAAATGTAATGAACATGCTTCATGTTCCCGAGGATAAATTTATTGTAATAAATGACGGTGATGAACTTTCTCTCGGAGATAAAACATTCCAATTTATACTTGCGCCATTTGTTCACTGGCCGGATACAATGTTTTCTTATTTAAAAGAAGATAAGATGCTTTTTACATGTGATTTTTTAGGCGCACATTATACAAAACATGAGCTTTTTGCAGATTATACAGACTGCCTTGTTGAGGCTGCTAAAAGATACTATGCGGAAATTATTATGCCGTTTAGAAACTTTGCAAAAAAATATACGGACAAAGTTAAAGAAATGGATGTTGAACTCATCCTGCCAAGCCATGGCCCTGTATATGACAAACCGGAATGGATTCTTGACCTTTATTCGGATTGGACATCCGACAGGGTAGAGAATAAGGTTGTTATACCTTATGTTTCTATGTACGAAAGCACAAAAATGATGGTGGACAGACTTGCCGAAAAACTGGAGGCTGCTGATATAACAGTAAGACTGTTTGACCTTGTTCACTGTGATGAGGGTGAGTTGTCCATGGAGCTTGTGGACTGCGCTACGGTAGTTCTCGGCTCATCAATGGTGCTTGCAGGTCCTCATCCTGCGGCTGTTACTGCTACGTACCTTGTTAATGCACTAAGACCAAAACTCAGATATTACTCTATTATTGGTTCATACGGCTGGGGCGGCAATCTTGAAGGAACTATAGAAAAAATGTTCACAATAATTAAGCCTGAAAAGCTTGATTACGTAGTTATAAAAGGACAGCCCAGAGATGAAGATTATGCAAAAGTGGATGTTCTTGCAGAACAGATTATTGAAAAACATAAAAATTTATAAATAATTTGTAAAAAGCCCCTTTGATTTTAATTTAAAGGGGCTTTTTGTATATGTTTTATTAATTAGGCTGTTCGGGCGGATATTTTTTATTAAATTCTTCTAAAGAAGATTTAACACATTTTGCTATATCCACGGAAGACATTTTGTTAATATTTTGGGTTTTATATCTTTCCGCAGGCACTTTTATATTATGTATGGTATTATAAGCTGCTTTGTATACCCTGCAGAGATTAACCAGGCTTATAAGTTCCTGCGGGTTTGTTCTTGTTTTCGTTAATACATCCATATCAAAGAGATTTATATAAGGATCCGCCTTCTGGATTTGATAAACGAGTTCGCCCGTTTCATCCGCACCCAGAAAAACATCATTCTGCGGGAAAAATTTGTTTATTAATTCGATGGCAACATCCAGTCTTTTTGTATTTGTCAGGTTTACATTTAACAAACTCGGTGTTGGAATTGCCCTTTTAAATGAAATATTATTTACTTTGTTAATCATCATCTTTCTCCTTTTTATATGAGCTATAAAAAACGAAAAAAATATTTTTGCCGATTAATTTTACCGTTCTAAACCGGATGCGAAATTCGCTGGACCAAAGCCGAAATGTAATTTTGCGGCCGGCTTTGTACAGCAATCTTAGATATTTTTAGTGCAAACTGTTATATAAATTCATGATTAGTTTTATGCGGGGATTTTTATAACAAATTCAGTACCTTTGCCCTTTTGGGTTGTAAAACTTATGCTGCCATTGTGTTTTTGGACAATTTTTTGAGAAATTGCCAGCCCGAGCCCCGTGCCGATTCCTATTTTTTTAGTGGTTGTACCGGCTGTAAATATTCTGTCTTTTATACTGTCGTCAATACCGCAGCCAGTATCTTTTATTTTAACTGTCAAAATATTTGCTTTAAAATCTGTTGTAATAGTTATGGAACCTGATTTTTCAATACTATGGCACGCATTAATAAGAATATTCATAAAAACCTGATTAAGCATGTTTGGATAGCATTTTATTTTGGGAATGCTGCCGTAGTTTTTTATGATTTCTATTTTATTTTTTGTTTCATGTTTTATAAGTTCCAGTGTCAAGTCAATTTCATTATTGATATCTGCCAGCTGCAAATCCGATTCATCCAGTCTGACAAATCTTTTGAGGCTGTGGACGATACCGCTTATTCTTTTTATTGCTTCTTTATCAATTTTATTTATATTCCGAATATTTTCAAGAATAGAAGAGTCATCGCATTCGCAAGAAAGTCTGGATAGGAGTTTAGCGAGAATGTCGTTGTTTGCATTTATTGACCCAAGGGGAGTATTAATTTCGTGTGCAACTCCGGCAACAAGCTGGCCCAAAGATGCCATTTTTTCGGAATTAATAAGCTGCAGCTGGGTTTCTTTTAATTCTGCAAGAGCGTTTTCCAGCTCCAGATTTTTTTCTTTAATCTGTGAAAACAAAGACGCCTGAACAATTGCAGAACCGAGTTGTGACGCAATGGACTGCAGCACATCGTTTTGTGAATCATCATAAAACGTACGATTAGTATAAATTATCAAAAGCCCCAAAATTTCATGAAGCCTTGAAACAGGTACAATTATTCTGTTTAGCTGAACAGGAAAAGTTTTTGTACTGTTAGGATAATCTTTTATACACGCACCAACCTTTATCTCTTTCAGGCGGATGCTTTTTTTTATGTCTGCAGAGAAATCCGCTTTTTCTCCGATTACATCCGTATATTTTTCAGGATAGACGTCTTTTATATAAAAGTTTTTGTCCTCCGCTTTGGCATAATAAACCTTTACAGCCCCCAAAAGGTTGAAAATTTCTTTTAATGCGGAATCAATAATTTTATCAAGATCCATTGATTCTCTGATTACATTTGAAATTCTATGCATTAAAGCCAGTTTTACGGTTTGTGCCTGTGATTTTTGCTGCAGTGCGGCAAACTGTTTGTTTTCTTCTGCAAGAGTAAGGTATTGCTGGCGTATAAAGGCATAACGCTTTTCTGTTTCTTCAAACAAAATTTCGGAAGTAATGTTTTTGAATACAATGACCTTATACTCGTTTTGCCAAAATGACTTTATAAGATAATAAAAAAACTGTTCTTTCGCCTTTTGATATACGGCATTTGCACAAAAGCTTTCCCGTGAATCTACAGCAAAAGTAACAGGATTTGCCCCCATAAGATTGTCAGAATCCAGCATACATATATCAAAAGAAAAATAGTTTCCGAATTTTTCTAAATTTTTAACACCGCCAAAATTTTTTATAAAACTCTGGTTTTTAAAAACTATCTTTTTACTGCTGTCTAAAATCAAAATAGCAGTATCAAAATTGTTGTATAAACTAAAATCAATATCTGGCATGTTTAATATTTTATCACGCTATTGAAGAATGAAAAAATGTATTACATAAGAAACAACAATGCCCAATATAGCCCCCATAAAGACTTCAAACGGGGTATGTCCCAGAAGTTCTTTCAGCTTTTCGCCGGCAGCGGAAGGTCTGTGTGAGTAAAATTCTTCCATGACACGGTTCATAGTTGCGGCAATTTTACCTGCAGAACGTCTTATACCGGCAGCATCATACATTACAACAAAAGCATAACCGAGTGCTATGGCAAAAGGTATAGAGTTAAGCCCCTCGTTATATCCTACCGTCATAGAAAGAGCTATAACACCTGCACTATGTGAACTTGGCATTCCGCCTGTTGTGGTAAAAATTTTAAAATTAACTTTTTTGTGAACAATGACAAAATAAATAAACTTTAAAACCTGTGCGATAAAAGCAGAAATACAGCCATTTCCTAAAACTTCGACTGCAGTACCGGCTTCATAAAACATCAATTAACCCTTTCCGTGATACTGAGTGCAATTTCTCGCAAAACATCAGATATAATATTTTTCTTTTCTAATATATCACAAGCCTCACTGCAAAGTGAAGCAACCTGTTTTTTTGCTTCATCCATTCCGTAAAGGCTTACATAAGTAGCTTTTTCCTCAAGAGCATCCTTACCCGGTGTTTTGCCAAGTTCCTCAAGAGTAGATGTTACATCAAGAATGTCATCCATAATCTGAAATGCGAGCCCTATTTTTTCCGCATAGTTTGTCAATGCCGCAAGCTGTGCATCATTTGCACCGCCCAAAATAGCACCTGCTCTCAAAGAGAGTTTGAATAAAGCTCCTGTTTTGTTTTCATGTATAAAGTTTAGAGTATTTTTATCTATTTGTTTACCCTCGGAATCAATATCTACTACTTGGCCAGCAATGAGCTTTTCGGCTCCGGCACTGATTAAAAATTCCTCGAGAACTTTTAAGATTTTGTCTTTGCCGACAGTTTTCGGAGTTTTTTGAATAATAATCTGCGGAGCAAAAGACAGCAATGCATCACCTGCGAGCACAGCCGTGGACTCGCTGAATTTTTTATGATTAGTTAATTTTCCCCGTCTGTAGTCATCATTGTCCATACAGGGCAAATCATCGTGAATAAGACTCTGGGTATGCAGCATTTCTATGGCACAGGCAGCAGGTATTGCCTGTTCATAGCTGCCGGACAATACCCTGCAAGTCTCAAGGCACAGCATCGGACGCAGTCTTTTGCCGCCTGCTAAAACAGAATACCTCATTGATTCCCAGATTTCTTCAGGATACTTCACCGGTAAAAATTCATCGAGTTTTTGTTCAATTATTTTTATGTAATCTTCAAATTGTTGTTTTACGGATTTTTCCATTATTCGTGTATTTCCTTATCTATATCCTGATTATTTTTTCGTCTTGATATCTGCCTTTTTTTACTGCTGATTTTTGTTATTTCTTTATTATGTACGGTTTTAAAACGGCTTTCTGTTTTTTTACCGCTGTAAGTTACTTGTTTTTTATACTCTTTAGCTTCTTTTACAAATTGCAAATAGCTGTTATACCTCGTTTCATCCATCATTTCCGGATGTTCAAGTATTTTGCATCCTGTTTCATGTTCGTGTATACAGTCAGAAAATTTACACTGACCGTATTTATTCTGTATTTGTGCAATTTCTCTAAAAAGCGCCCCCACATCCGCCGGCATTAAAAAGTCAAATCTCAGCTGGCTGAAACCGGGAGTATCTACTATTCTTGAATTTTTCTTTAATGTAATGATTTCGCAGTGTCTTGTTGTGTGTGTACCTCTTTCGGTTTTTTCGGAGACCTGTTTTGTTTTAAGGTTCAAATCAGGACATACCGCATTTATCAAAGATGATTTGCCTACACCTGATGATCCGCACAATACCGTAATTTTCCCGTTCAAAATTTTCTCAAACTCTTTTATCCCGTTGCCTTCAAGTGCGGATGTAAACAAAATAGGATATTCTAACGGTTCATAAATCCTTTTTATACCGGCAATAATCTCTTCTTCGCCCTCAAGGTCGTTTTTATTAAAGCACAATACGGGATGTATACCGTAATACTCGCAGAATGAAAGATATCTGTTAAGCTGTTCAAAATCCAAATCAGGTTCTTTTATTGCGGAAACAATAATTACCTGATTTATGTTAGCGACCTTGGGTCTTGGGATATAGCTTTCGCGCGGCAAAACTTTTGAGACAAAAGCCTGTTTTGAGTTGTCGTTTATCTGCTCAAGCTCCACAAAATCACCGACAACAATAGTGCCTTTTCTCTTTTTTAAAACATCCCGAATTTTACACTCATAGTCGCCCTGTGCGGTGTTGACATAATAAAAATCAGAATGTATTTTAAAAATCTGCCCTTTCATTCTATTGATTATAGACTAATTGCGCCTTAGCGTAAATAAAAATTTGGGTTTGCTTTTTTCTTTTAGTGCTATACTGGTGTTGTAAAATTTATTTTCCCTTTTAGCGGCATCGTCTAGGGGTTAGGATAGCAGATTCTCATTCTGTTGACACGGGTTCGAATCCCGTTGCCGCCGAACTATTACAAAGTAATATTAATGTGTTTGGGGATTCTCACGGCAAATTTATTTTCATAAATTTGCGGTTCTACCTCTCTGTATTTGTGCAGACATTTCAATCGTGTACGGTTAAAATGATTATTGGCTGAAAAGTGGCGTTGCATTTAGGTTTTAACCTGCCGGAAGTGTCCGAAAATAATCAAACCAAATTACTTGAAAAGTCCTCGAAGTGTCCGTTGAAGTCTACCCTCTCGACTTTTTGTTGTACCCCTTGTGTGGCGGAAGTTTAGGGTGTATTTGAACTTGTACGAATGGTTTGATTATTTTCGGCAAGGACATTTGGGGTTTTAGTCGGAAGTTTTTTCTTAAGGTTGGAAAATTTTTATATTAAATTTGAGAATAAACGGAACCAATGTAAAGTAACATATAAAATGACTACAAACGGACAGGTCGGAAATTCAATTAGGATAGATTTGAATGGTAAATTACTCATGTTAGAAATTTTACGAATTTAAAAATTCGGAACTTTTATGCCTTAAATTCAATAAAACCGTTTCTAATCAAAATAACGAAAATTCAATAATAACAGATATTTATAGCAAAAATATGACTATAACATCATATTTGAGAAAATTTAGTAAAATCATCCAATTTTTTAAATCTGCGGAACCAATTTATCGGAACTTGTAGAATCCAAACTACAATCAAAATACAATCATATTTGTATTTTTAAATTTCTTATTCTCACTTTGTTGATAATTTTCTCAAAATATATGAGAGTCAACAATGTATCATTTAAATTTATAAACCAAGTTTTTGTGGCAAATCAGCAAACTCTGCAAAATTTTTACATTGCATCGCCTTGGTTAATAAAAACTCATTCACAGATTCCGGATAATGTGCTAAGTCTTTCTTAAAAACAGTAATTTCTGGAATATATTCAAGAATTACATGTTTATATGGGTATGAACCTACAGCGTTTCCATCTTGATTTAATTTTTCTATTAATCTTGTCTCTTTTGATACTAATTTGTATTTTGATAATGCAGGAAATACAACTTCGCCCCCATGCTCCATGTTTGAGGATACTTGCGAGCCCTTAGGTATTCTATATTCAATCAACATAGGTTCAAATTTTATATTTCCATTATAATCAAATGGAGATCCCATATATTGGAGTGTTCCAAACTTATGATGTGCCGCATATGCAAAACCGCTGGTTGGAACTATTTCATCTCCCACTTTAGCTTTTTCTATTATATCGAAATCCGAACCTAATTGCTCTCCTATTCTTCGTTGTCTTCCTCTAAAAGCAACACTATTATATGGTTGTGGTTCCAATCTTAGAAAAGCCCTATTATAATCAATTTTATCAAGATTAGAGTTTGCAATGCTTTTTTGTGTTCTTATAAGAACTTTTTGTATTTGTTCTTGGCTGGCATTAGGATGATTTTTCATAAATATTCGCATCACATCTTCTATAGTACTATTTGAATTCCAAGCATTGAAATCATGATGTCCTACAACTTCAGTTCTGCCTTCTTGGGCATACGGAGCAACATGGCCTACGGGATCAAACCAAGTTTCTACCTTTTTAACAAAAGTATCAGTTTTTAATGTGGACGTGTATTTCAAATCCGACAGAGGCACTTTTACAGGCTTAGTTGCAAGAAAACTTTTGCCTGTTTTTGACCAAGCACCAATTTCTTTACCTATAGTTGTTCCGATTTTTCCTATCCCCATTAAAAATCACCTTATATTTTCCCTAGTATTTTAAAGTATTTTTTATGTCAAAAACTGCCTAATTGTTACAAAATGTAACAAACATTCTCTCTCTAAGAAGGATGAGAACTGGTCAAACTCTCTGTTCAAAATACTCAAATCGACAGTCATTTTAAACCAGACATTTCAATCGTGTACGGTTAAAATGATTATTGGCTGAAAAGTGGCGTTGCATTTAGGTTTTAACAGTAGCGGAAGTGTCCGAAAATAATCAAACTATATGTAACAAGAAATCAAACTATGTGTTCTTTTACAGACGTAAGAGTTTGCTGTATAGCAAACTCTACAGGAGCGTAACTTTTGAAGTTAGTCTATTTATCTTTTATTTTTACTCTTTTGATAATTTGAATTTCCGGCCTGTTCAGGATTTCTTTTGTTAAAACAAAATCCTCTATAGTGTTTGCCAGCTTTGGTGCAGATATATTTTTTTGCGGAATATTCAATTGAATTTCTGTCGGAATAACCCCTGCATAGTTCATGTGATAGACCTTGCCGTCAGCATCAATGAGCCTGTGCATGATATAGTTGTGATATCTTCCTTTTTCTTTTAAGTCTGCAAGAACTTTTTTCATTGACTCGTCATATTCCAGAAGCGGTGCTTTTATATTCATTTCTTGCATAAATTTTTTCATTCGTCCGGAAGAGTTCAAACTTGTATCAATCATGCCAATTTTAAAATAGAGATTAATAAGTTTTGTTTCCAGCATGTCAGGATTTTTTATATATTTTTGTTCTCCTGTCAGATCATCTTTGCACAAGCGTTCAACTTTTTTATAAACTTCTTTTATAAGAGAGGTCATTGCTTTGTCATTAAACTCTTTTGCATTTTTTGCTTTTGAATCAAAGCTCCTCACCAAAATATGGAATTTGGGATTGTCAACAAGCGGTATAAAAGTAAAAAGAGTATTGGCCATATCATTGATATAGCGTTCTTTGAGCCGTTGAGCCTTTTGAGTATCACCTTTTTTGAGAGCTTTTACAGAGGCAATATAAGATGCATTAAAAACATTAAAGGAAACGTTAAATGCATTTAGTTTTTTCATGTTTTCAGGTTTGGAAAAATAAGCCGCATACTTTTCAGCTCTTTTTTGCATAATCGGATTATTTTTATACCACCCTGATGTATCAAAAGCAGTGCGTCTGCCGGTGGAGTTGTAGAGTTCCGTCGCAAGCTCGGTAAAATCATATAATTTGCCTTTTTTATCCTTTACTGCAAGGCTCATACAGTCAGCATCGTAGAATAATTCTGTTGTTCTGTATAAAATATCCTCCTTTGAAATTTGAAAATTTTCACCAAAAATATCCAGCCCGGAGAATCTCTTTCTTAAAGTTTTCAGACCTTTTGTAATGGTTGTAAAATCTTCCCAAGACATTGCTCTTTTAGAAGGTTTTGCATCAGCATAACAGTAACCGCACATGTTTTTACAGCCTCTATTTACGGCTATGACGTGAAGGTTTTCGCACAGGTATTGAATCTCTTTCATAGTCATACCTTTAAAGGCTTTTATCCCGTACTGCAGCCCCTCAAATGGCTCCATTGCAAACTGTCTTAGAACAAAAGAATCTTTTCCGTCTGTTGCATCTATATATCTTTTTAAATCAGAAACATTCTTTTTTGCATAAAGAAATTTTGCAACATTTTTGATTTCAACAAAGGGATTGCCTTTAAAGTTTATATTTTGTGTACCGGTTAAAGGCTGTGAGTATATCGGTATATAAGCTTTTGTTGAAAAGTTTCTGCCCTGTACGGTGTTTGTTTTTATCTGTTTATATGGTTTGTAGGTTTGTATGGTTGAGTTTATTTTCATTTTTATTTTTATTCCCATTTATATGTAAAGGATAAAAAATGAAAATAAACTTTTTTGCTCACATGAATTTTTTTGTTATTACATTTTAAGAATTGAATATATCCAAATATTTTTTAAAAGTATAAGTTTTGTTTCTTTTTTTGTTATTTACTTCTAAAATACCAAGTTTCACAAAAGATTTTAACAAATTATTGGCATTTTGATAATCAATTTGTAATTTTTCACTAACGATATTTGTGTTAACATACGGATCAATATAAAGCATTTTTAATAATCTTCCGGCATTAATGTGTGAACGGGTAAGTACTTTTATTTTTTCTTCACATTCATTATT
The DNA here is from genome assembly GCA_944325575.1 of Candidatus Gastranaerophilales bacterium. GTDB lineage: Bacteria > Cyanobacteriota > Vampirovibrionia > Gastranaerophilales > Gastranaerophilaceae > Limenecus. The sequence continues at coordinate 23,688 of CALVAR010000017.1, forward strand.
CAAATCGTCAATATTTTTCAGCATTACAACCGTGTATTGAGCCGTATCACATACCCCTTCAAGGAAATATCTTATCCACTGATTTAAGTCGTTATTCTCCCTGACAAGATTCAATGCGTCATAATATTGCTTCCTGTTTCTTTCAAAGTATTTTGAAAGGTACAAAGTCGGCAGCTCGAGTAAACCGCTGTCAATTAACTGCAAAAGCAGTATCAAACGGCCTATTCTTCCATTACCATCGAGGAATGGATGTATTGTTTCAAATTGATAGTGGCTTATTGCTATTTTTATTAAATTAGGTACATAAATTTCCTCATTATGCCAAAAATTTTCAAAATCCGACAACAGCTCTCCTACATAATCTGCCGGCGGCGGTACAAATGCGGCTGTAGAAGGCATGTTGCCGCCTATCCAATTTTGAGATTTTCTAAATTCTCCGGGAAGCTTGTTCTTACCTCTTGTTCCCTCTAACAATTCTCTATGGGCTTCTTTTATCAATCTGGTACAAAAAGGCAATGTCTCACATTCTACTTTTTTAGGAGATGTTAATATATCCTCTATACCGGTTAATCTTCTGTATGAGAGTGTTAATGCAACAAGATAATTAATTACCTCTTTTTTCTCATCTCTTCGTTCCGGCAATATCTCTTCATCAGGAGCTATTGCCTCATTTAAAGTTATTTTTGTTCCTTCAATTTTATTCGAAAATGTTGCTTCATCCATCGCAAGCATAAAAAGAAAAAAGAAAATATTAGGCAGGTTTTTTGAATAAGCATTCAACTCGCCAATATAGCGGCTCGCTTTTTCCAGCATTGAAAGTATTTTTGAATCAGTACAAAGAAATTCCCGATTTATTTTAGAAGGTACAAAAGCCTTGTATCCATCACACTGTACATAATAACCTTTATCGAATTTATCCATAATATAATTGATGCCATTTTTTTAGAATAATATTGATCTTATTATAAGTATAACATATTAACTTATAATAACAATCATGTCGTTATAAGTTAAAGTCATTAAATTATAATAAGCAAAAATATTATTAGTATATAAAATGTTCAAAATATATGAAAAAGCCGGTCAAAACGTTGAGTTTTTCCGGCATTATATATGAAATAAAAATTAATTTTATCAGCAGAGTTCCGCATCGCCAAGACCAAACTGCTCAAGAGAGCCTGACTTTGCCTGAACACAAATAAACTGCATTTCGCCGTCGCCTGTATTTTCAATGGTTCTTGATGCCTGAGGCAAGACTTTAACGGCAGAGCCTTCTTTTACATTAAGCGCATTTCCGTCTACTGTTATAACACCTTCGCCTTTTAAAATAATATAAACCTCTTCATTTTGTTTATGCTTATGGTTGAACGGAACCTTGAAACCTTTTTCAACAGTGTTTATTGAAATTTCGCATCCGGTCAGCTCCAGTGCGTCATGTAAAAAGGCCTTTCCGTTTTCCAGATTAATAATATCGTGGATTTTGCCCAGTTCTGTTGTTTTGTAATTTGTCATTGTCTTCTCCTTTCGTTCGATATCTAACTATTGTTGTAAAAAATTTTCCTTGCCCTATATCATTTTTTCAAGAAGTTTTTCCAATGTTTCTGCCTCTTCTTCCGAAAGATTTTTATACAACATTGTGTTTAGTTCTTTTGATATTTTTTCGAATAACGCTCTGAATGACTCGCCTTTTTCCGTTAATACAATATAAGTTATTCTGTTGTCCTCGCTTGATTTATCCCTTTTCACAAGGTCCAGTTTTTCAAGTTTATCCACGAGCACTGTCACTGTAGGCTTTGTACGGTGAATTCTGTCCGCAATATCTTTCATAGTCGATTTTTGGTACTTGTACAAAACGGCAAGAATATCACCATGGCTCGGGACAAGACCGTCTATACCGTTTTTCTTCAGTTGTTCTGTGATAAAACGGTTACCCTTTTCATGTATTCTTGATATTAATGCGAGTGATTTTTTCATATAATTTTTTACTTCATATAAATTATTATAATTAGATATCTAACTATTGTCAATATAGTTTTTAAATTAGTTTAAGTTTACGTTGTATTTTTTAACCAATTCATTAGCTTTTGTTTTAAGCTCAGTATCTTTATTTTCGCTACTTAAAACTTTTCTTAACGAGGATCTGGCGTCCACGCCATTTATATTTGAATATTCAAGAAAATAATAAGCCTTTAAATACTCAGCATAATAAAAATTGTAATCACAAATATCTTTGTATTTTTGATTGTCCGGATAATTTTTAACAAGACGATTTATTTCCAATGGTCCGTATTTGCACTCAAATATAAGATTTACGTCATAATCTACAGCTCCCCATTTTCCGTTTTGTTTTACTTTATAAAAACCGGGCTGTGACATATCTTCTATCTTGTCATAAACAGGTTTTGCAATTTCTTTGCCGTCTCTCATCCTTACCAAACCGAGTTTCTTATTTTCTTTTACAAAAATTTCATCTCTTGTAATGCGCTTAATTTCTGAATAACCTGTCTTTGTAACAGGAACATCAAGCAGATCCATTACATAATATTTCCCGTTATTATAAAGAGTCCAATATGCATAGGCATAGAGACCAAGGAATTTCCCTTCATATTTAACAGGCTTTATGAGCTTTCCTGTTTCGCTGCGTGCAACACCGCAAAGATTATTTTTGCATACACCCATTAACCATGCATCAATAGCATTTACACTTGTATAGACAGGGTTCTGAATGACTTCGCCGGAAACATAATGTATCCAGCCATACAAGCCGTTTTTTCTTACCGCATAATAATAATTTCCAATTGCGAAGATATCCTCCCAAACCGGAGGGGTTAAGACATCTCCGTCGCTATTTACTATACCCCAGTAGCCGTTTTGCATTACGGCAAAGTCTGAATGAGTACCGTCTAAAGCCTTAATATTATCATATACAGGCAGTGTAATAATGTCTTGGGTACTTTCCTCATAAATTCCCCATTTTCCGCCTATTTCATATGCTCTATAATAGCTGTTCAAATAAGTATTGTTAGCGGTAAAAAAGTCAAAAAAGCTGTTTGTGCTGTTTGCCGCTGCAGCAGGCATTGTGTTTTGCACCGCAGCAAATATAGTTAATATACAAATAAAAATGTATTTTATTTTAAACATTTTAGTAAACATTTATAATATATCCTGTTAAATAGATTCTATTTTTTATTCTTTATATAAAAATAGCTGTCCTATACTTTTACACGAGAATAGGACAGCTATATGACTACTTGATTGTAAATTTCAAATTAACTGTAGAAGGTGCTCCCAGTGGGATTTCCCAAATATATACATAATTTTTTAAATCAAAAAACTTTGCATTATGGCTTTCTGCCTGCACAGGAAGCTTCATTACAAGCGTATACGGATCCAAATCCTGATATGTCAGGCCGTTATCTTTTAATAATTTATCTATCTCAGGGCTTGCAATGTTTACTACAAAATCAGCTTTGCATTCTGTTTTGTTTTTAGAGGTCTTACATTCCAGATTTTTTTTGTTTTTTGGTTTAAAAAACTGTTCTTTTGCAAAAATATCTTCTTTAGTAATATTTTCTGTTTTCAAGATAGCGACATATCCTGAATCTTTTTCAGTTTGGTATTTCATCAAGGATTCGGGATTCTGTGTTCTTGCAACTTCCAAAAATTTATCCCCAACCATTTTAGAAAGCTTGTCCGTCGATGAATATGCCATACCAAGACTAAACTTTTTCTCTACTGTAGCTGATGCTTTGTCATCAATTGTGACAGTTGTTGTCTGGCTGACACAACCCGTTAATAACAAAGTTGACATTAACACTAATAAAATCTTTTTCATTTTTCCTTTTCTTTCTTTGTTTTTTCTATAATACACTTCAATTTATATTACGTTTAAAAGTTTAAGCAATACGTCCAACAGATTGCACGGATAAGAATAATTTAGATTTTCACTCTCATCAGTATAAACTACTTTTTTATCACCTATAGAGTAAATTTTTCCGTTGCTTTTATACATAACTCTGTCATTTCCTACATATTCTATTTTTCCATATTCATCATATGTTACTTTTTTCCCGCCTATAGTATAAATTCTGTCATTTAAATATTTTACTGATTCATTTCCAATAGAAACAAGAGAACCATTTGGATTGTATGAAACCTGTTGACCGCCTATTGTATTTATTTTTTCCTGTAAATACTGTACATATTTGCCGCCGACAGATGACAATGCACCGTTGATATTATATCTCACGCTATCATTTCCTATAGAAGAAATTTGCCCCAAAGAATTGTATTTTACGGGTTTTGCTCCTACATATTTCATATTTCCGTTAATATCATATTCAACATCGTCTCTGCCGATTGTTTCAATTTGTCCTGCATAATTATATCTTACTTCCTCACCACCTATAGTCTCTAATCTGCTGCAAAAATAAGAATCACTATTAGCAAAGGTTTTATGGCAAACTATACCAATAGATACGATAGCGATTATAAATATTAGCAGCAGTCTTTTCATATCAGATTTTATCCTTTTTTATATTTGCAGGGAAATAAATATTATTAATAGAGGGTAAAATATAGATTATATAAATAATATTAGATTACGCTCTGCGTGTAATCATCTGATTATTGTATTGGCACAACAATAAACTAAAAAGCCGGCATGATAATGCCGGCTTTAATCTTTAATTTTGTCTTTATTTTAAAGTTTCGATAAGCTCTTTTATCGCATTAATTTGAGAATTTAGCTCATCAGCACGTGCTTTTGTTTCTTCTATCAGCTCTTTAGGCGCTTTTTCAACAAAGTTTTTGTTTTTGAGTCTGCCTTCCAAGCTCATTTTTTCTTTGTCCAGTTTTTCGATTTTCTTGTTCTGACGTGCAATTTCTTCGTCAAAGTTAATCAAACCTTCAAGCGGGATTATGATTTTTGAATTACCGACAACCGCAGACGCAGATTTCTTCGGCATTTGAGTATCCTCACCCTTAAACTCTACGCTCTCGATTCTTGCAAGACGTTTCAGGTAAGGTACAACCGCTTCAAAAATCGGTTTTTCCGCAGCACTTGCAAGAACTGTTATATCCATCTGTGCAGAAAGCGGGATATTCAAGCCCTGACGAACATTTCTCAAAGATTTAATGGTTTCAAAAACAAGTTCCATTTCTTTGTTTTCCGTTTCAAAAACAAATTCTTTTTTATAAGTCGGGAACTCAGCTTTGATGATACCGATTGTTTCTTTTTCCTGCGGAAGCAGCTGCCAGATAGCCTCTGTAATGTGAGGCATAATCGGGTGCAGCATTCTTAATGCCATATCAAGAACATATCTCAGGACTCTTTGAGTATTTGCTTTTTGAGCCTCATCCTGCAACTGGATTTTTGCAATCTCAACATACCAGTCGCAATACTCATTCCAGAAGAAATCATACAAAACGTGTGCTGTTTCGCCAATTCTGAATGATTCAATATTTTCATTAACAAGTTTTGCAGTTTCATTGAGTCTGTGCAAAATCCATCTGTCGGCAATTGTAAGGTTATTCATATCAATTGCTTTGTTATCAACACCTTCGAGGTTCATAAGAACAAATCTTGAAGCATTCCAGATTTTGTTGGCAAAATTTCTGCCGTATTCAAATTTATCCTCGCTAACCTTGATATCCTGACCGCCGTATGTACACATTGATGTCATGGTGAATCTCAATGCGTCACAGCCGTATTTGTCTATGACAATAACGGGGTCGACAGTGTTGCCTTTGGATTTTGACATCTTTTGACCTTTTTCATCACGTATCAATCCGTGGATGTATACTGTCGAGAACGGTGCCTTGCCTGTAAATTCATACCCCATGGTAATCATTCTTGCAACCCAGAAGAAAATAATATCAAATCCTGTTACAAGAGTTGTGGTAGGATAGAATTTTTTGAAATCCTCAGACTCGGTATTCGGCCAGCCCATTGTAGAGAAAGGCCACAAACCTGATGAAAACCACGTATCAAGGACATCAGTTTCTTGAGTGTAATTTTCAGGATCCGGATTTTCTTTTGCAACAACCATCTCACCTGTCTGATTGTGATAATAAGCCGGTATCTGATGCCCCCACCACAATTGACGTGAAATACACCAGTCACGGATATTTTCCATCCAGCCGAGATAGTTTTTCTCCCATTTTTCCGGAACAAATTTAATTTCGCCTGTTTTAACCGCTCTGATTGCAGCTTCGGCAAGAGGTTTCATTTTTACAAACCATTGTTCGCTCAAAAGCGGCTCAATTGTCGTATGGCATCTCTGGCACTTACCGACATTGTGTTCAAGGTCTGTAATTTTAACTAAATCATTATGATAACGAAGCATATCAACGGTTCTTTTACGTGCTTCATCTCTGTCTAAGCCGTGGAGTTCCTGAGGAACTTCGGCACAGGCTTTCATTTTGCCTTCACCGTCAATAACCCAGATTGGTTTAAGGTTGTGGCGTTTTGCAATTTCATAATCGTTCGGATCGTGTGCAGGAGTAATTTTTAAGGCACCGGTACCGAATTTTTTATCAACATAGTCATCGGCAATAATCGGTATTTCTCTGCCTGTCAAAGGAATAACAACTGTCTTGCCGATTAAATCTTTGTATTTATAATCAGTCGGGTTAACGGCAATTGCAGCATCGCCGAACATAGTTTCTGGTCTTGTTGTTGCGATTACAATCGCACCGGGTTCATCTTTTAATGAATAGCTGATTTCCCACAGGTGGCTTGCTTCCGTTTCATATTCCGTTTCAACATCGGAAATAGCTGACTGGCAGCGAGGGCACCAGTTTACGATATAAGAACCTTTGTATATTAATCCTTTTTCATAAAGTCTTACAAAAACTTCTTTTACAGCATCGGAGCAGCCTTTATCAAGGGTAAATCTTTCTCTTGAGCGGTCAAAAGAAGCTCCCAGACGTTTGCACTGGTCTAAGATAGCGCTTTTATGTTCGTTAGCCCAATCCCATGTGCGTGCAAGAAATTTTTCCCTGCCAAGTTCATGTCTGTTTGTGCCTTCTGCACGTAGCTGTTTTTCAACAACATTTTGTGTCGCAATACCTGCGTGGTCAGTCCCTGGAACCCACAGAGTTTCATACCCGGACATTCTGTGATAACGAACAAGAATATCCTGCAATGTTTCGTCAATTGCGTGTCCCATATGGAGAACACCCGTAACATTCGGAGGCGGAATGACTATAGAAAACGGTTTTTTGGGAGATTTTGCATCCGCTTTAAAGCATTCGTTATCTTCCCAGAATTTATAAATTCTTTCTTCCGTTGCCTTTGCATCATAAGTAGTCGGCAATTCACTGAAATTAATACTTTTTGTATTTTCCATTCCTCAACCTCTCTTTGTTTTCAATTGACTATAAAATATCACAAAGAAAAGCAAAATTCTAACAAGAAATGGAGAGATTTATATAGCAACCTCGACTGCATCTCAAGCAAGTATCTAAATAAAAAAGATTCTTCGGGCTAAAGCCCTCAGAATGACAGGCCTTTTACCGCATCTGTGAAATTTGCGGTATAAATCCAGAAATGGGAAAGAGAAAATTAATTGCCTATTTTAGGGAAAAGCACAATCTTACCGTCGGATTCTCTCCATTGGATATAACCTATTTTGGGCAGTTTATCAAGATCAATAACGGTTACAAGCGCCCAGTTTCCGCTTAATTTATTCAGCCTGATAGATTTAATCAGCGTAAAGCCCCCCAGCTTTTGGGAGCCTTCATAAGCTCCGCTGTATATTCCGCGCTGTCTGTAGTCTATATCTTTCATATAATACAGGCCGTAGCGTTTGCCGTAATATGAATAAAAATCTTTTAATCCCCAAAAATCATCCTGTGATGCAGGTTTTACCCACGCAGATTTATTATTGGTCCTGTCATAAATAATTTTGTACCACTCATCCTGTTCATCTATAACGGAACAGAATGCAAAATTTTTGTCGGAAACCTGAGCAACAAAAAGCCTGTACGGTTCTGCCGCAGTATCTTTGTAATACACCTCTGTATTTGTCCATTTTACAGATTCAACAATTTGGGAATCATATCTGGGGTACAAATATAAATTAAAACTCTCAGGCACCTGCAAAAAGCCTATTGTCTCTTTGCTTATAGAGCCTGTGTATCTCGGCATTACATCAGCCATTACAGGCATACAAGCCAAAAATATAAATAAAATTAACGACCAAAATCCAATCTTTTTCATAATAAGAGTTTATTACGAATTTACATTTTTTCAAAGTATTCTATCTTATACAAACAGATTTGTAACTTCAAATTTATTTACATCAATTAATCCCTTATCGGTAATCTTTAGCTCCGGAATAACGGATAAAGACAGAAATGCCATGCTCATAAAAGGCTCATCTATACTGCATCCGATTTTTTTTGCAGCAGTATCAAGTTCCTTTATTGTTTCTTGTACTTCTTCTGCCGGACGGTCGGACATAAGACCCGCAATCGGCAGTTTAAGATGGGCAAGAGTCTTTCCGTTTTCTACAACAATTTTCCCGCCCTGTGATTTTACAAGCTCAACTGCAGCATAGTACATATCTTCATCATTTGTGCCGATAACTATCATGTTGTGAGAATCATGTGCAACAGTAGACGCTATAGCACCGGATTTCAGCCCGAATCCCTTCACAAAACCCAGCCCTATATTGCCGGTTGCTTTATGTCTTTCTATCACCGCAATTTTTAAAATGTCATTTTGAGCATCCGAAACCGCAAAGCCGTTTTCTGTTTTGATTTTTTCCTCAGTCTTACCCGTTATAAGGCTGTTTGGAAAGACATTTATTACTTTTGCCGTATCAGAATCCGCTTTTATCTTTAAATCTTCTCTGTATAAATATTTTATATTTACGGAACCTCTTAAAACCGGTGTTTTCATCGAATCGGTATCAATAATCATTTTGCCGTCTTTTGCCGCCATTTGACCGTTTTTGAATACCATCAGAGGTTCAAATTTTTCTAAATCTTTAAATATAGCAATATCGGCTTTATATCCCGGGGCAATTGCTCCGAGATTTGGAATATTAAAATATTCAGCCGTGTTTAAACTTGCCATCTGTATTGCTTTAACTGGATGAACACCGTTTTTAACCGCCTTTTTAACCATTCTTGAAATATGTTTTGCAAGATGTTTGGGATGTCTGTCATCAGTTACAAACATGCATTTTCTTGTATTATGTGTTTTCAAAACAGGAAGAAGCGGCTCTAAATCTCTTGCCCCTGTTGCCTCTCTTATCATCAAATACATGCCCAGACGCAGTTTTTCAATGGCTTCTTCGGGTGTAGTGCATTCATGGTCGGATTTTATGCCTGCCGCAACATATGCATTCAAATCCTTTCCGCTCAAATGAGGTGCATGCCCGTCCACGCGTTTATGTTTTGACAGGCCCAGCCTGATTTTACTAAGAACGCTTTCCTCACAATTTACAACCCCAGGAAAGTTCATCATCTCGGCAATACCAAGCACCCACGGAGCATCTATAAGGAGTGCAAGATCATAACTGTTTAAATCGACACCGGAAGTTTCCAGAGAAGTTGCAGGCACGCAGGAAGGCAGTGTCATATATACATCAAGCGGAAGATTCTTTGTCGCCTCTCTCATAAAGCTAATACCCTGAAGCCCCATGACATTGGATATCTCATGAGGGTCTGCCACAACGGTTGTCGTACCTGAAGGAACAACAAGCTTTGCAAACTCGGAAGGCAAAAGCATGGAGCTTTCCAGATGCACATGCCCGTCAATAAAAGACGGAGAGACATATGCTCCTTGTGCATCAATCTCGTTTATCCCTTCGTATCCGCTGCTGATACCTGCTATAGTATCTCCTACCACGGCAACATTCGCATTGTAGATTTCCTCTGACAATACGTTCACGACTCTGGCATTTTTAATGACAAGATCCGCTTTTACTTCACCCCGTGCAACTTTTATTATTTTTTCCAATTTCAACTCCAAACTCCCAATTTTCAACTTCCAACTTCCAACTTCTTTTTCCAATTATATACATAAATTGAGCTTGTGTGTAAAATATTTAGGTTTGGATAATAAAACAAAAATATTATAAAATATCCCATTATGGAAGAAATATTTATAAAGACAACGGACAATACAAAAATAGCGCTGAATCTGTACAAAAACGGGAATGACAGTGCAATTATAATTGTTCACGGCTGGTTTATGAGCAAAGACTCCGCACCGTTTAAAAATCTTGCACAAATGCTCTGCAAAAACTTTGATATAATTTCAATGGACTGCAGAGGGCATGGCAAAAGCAGCGGTAAATTTACTTTTACAATAAAAGAACAGTCCGACTTGCATACTGTGGTAAAGTATGCCCAAAAATATTACAAAAAGATTTTTTTGCTCGGGTTTTCTCTGGGCGGTGCACTTGTGCTGCTCCATGCAGCAAAATTTAACGATATTGATGCCGTTATTGCGGTAAGTCCGCCAGCATATTTTGAAAATATCGAAAATCACTTCTGGCATCCCAGAGCTTTTATCCCCACAATACAAAAATTTGAACCCCAAACCTGGCTTTCCGTCAGAGCTGATTTACACAGCCTTTTGTTTTGCAAAAAACCGGCGCCTGCAAATGCAATTGAAAATATTAAAGTTCCGGTATTGTTTATTGCCGGGGAAAAAGACCCCACTGTAGGCCTGTGGCATACACAGGAATTGTATGAAAAAGCAAAGTGTATCAAAAAGCTGGAAGTAATAAAAAACGGAATTCATGCCGAAGATTTATTTTTGGCAGACAAAACAGGTTTTGTAAAAACTTGCAGTGAATGGTTTATGCATTTATACGTACATTGTTAAGTTATATAAAACATATACCGTACAGATATATGTTTTTTATAAAAAAATAGTGCATTTTAAAACAATTATGCTATAATGGTAGTAGAAATTTATGCTTGAAATATTTTTGCAAAAGTGTGTTTACAACTAAAGGTATCGAAATGAAATTGATACAATACAGCTTAACCTGCGGAATTTGTCTTCTGGCATTAACGGTAACAGGATGCCATAAACAGTCTGCGCCTGTTGTAAACACAAACAGCGGAATTATTATTCACAGCAGCGATTTCACGGGCAATATTGAGCAAAAAGTTGCCTCATCAAAAGCCCGTATCGAACAAATAAGCGCTCCCACGGCAAAAAGTACGGGTGCAGTTATTCACCTCGGTGACGGTTACGAAAAAATCGAGATGGGACCGCTTTTTGATTAAGAATATAATTTAAAATGTTTATATTTTCATATAGTCAACTGACCCCGACAAATTATTGAGCGGGTGCAATAAACAAGTACTATATTGGATATATAACGGGGCACCCGCAACAAGTGCATGGGGTCACTTCCGTAAAATCATAGACTCGGCGCAACTCGCACTCCGTGTACCACTTCTACAAGCAAGGTTCCTTTTAGACATAATTCAGGATAATTTTGCTTATAAAATTCAGGGCAAATTTGTGTCTAAAATGTTTTAATTTATTTTCTTTTGTATTACTATAGACGTAATTCTGTAAATAATGAAAAAAAAGGAATAAAAATGAACTATTCACACGGCAGTTTAGAAAATGAAATTTTAAAAACAATATGGATGTTAGAAGAAATAGATGAATCAGATGTTTCCGTTAATGAGGTACAGGAAATAATTAACAGAAACTCAGTTTCACAAAGAGCATATACAACTGTTAAAACAGTAATGGACAGACTTGTTGAAAAGAACATGCTTGTCAGATATAAACAGGGCAAAAAATTCTTTTACAAAACTGTGTCCTCTCGTGACGAAATGGCGCAGCTTGCTATTAAAAAACTTGCTAATCAGTATTTCAACAATGATATGAACTCTCTTGCAGATGCTGTAAGAAGTATGGGTGCAGTTCAAAAAGAATGCAAAACTCCGGAATTAGTATAATAATTGCCAAAATAGACAAAATTAAAACAGTTATTAAAGAAAAAATAAACAAAATGTCCGCAGCACATTCAAGGCAGGAGGAGCTTGAATGTATAAAACAAAGACAGCTTGCGGGTAATATAATTATTGCTGTTTTGACCGAAAGAATAACGGTCAGAAAAGGTCTTTTACTTTTTCCGAAAGGTTTTACGGATCCATCTGTGCATGCAGCCTGGCATGCGCTTTGTCATTATGAAGCTGACGAGGATATAAAAGCAAAAGATTTGGAATTTAATAACCAGCAGATTGAACTGTTAGAACTCATTGCTTTTACGTTCAAAGACGGCAAGCCTTTGCCGCAAAACATTATTGAAGCGTACAAGCCTTATTATCAGGATGATCCGGTTTCTTATGAAAGCGGGATTAAAGGTTTAATAAAAAAGCTTCTTAGGTTTATAAACTTCTGATTTATTTTTTACCTACCTGATTTCTGCCGTTTTCTTTTGCAATATAAAGGCAGTCATCGGCATATTTAATCATTTCCTGAGGGGTTTGTCCGTTTTGAGGATATGTTGCAACCCCGAGACTTATCGTAACATTCACATCATTGCCGTTAACCAGCTTCAAAGGATGAGCGCTGACCGCTTTACAGATTTTTTCAGCCGTTGTCATTGCATCGTTATTATTTGTATTTGTAAGAATAATAGACATTTCTTCTCCGCCGTATCTGCAAACAATATCGCTGCTTCTTACATTTTTTTTGAGAATCTGAGCAACCTGTCTCAATACGGCATCTCCGGACTGGTGTCCGTATGTATCATTAAACTTTTTGAAAAAGTCTATATCTATCATTATCAGAGAAAAGGGTTTTTCATATCTTTTGCCGGTTTCTATATTTTGCAGCATTTGTTCCTGAAAATATCTGTGATTGTACAATTCTGTCAAACCGTCAGTTGTTGCAAGAGCATAAGTATATTCCAAATCTCTGGATTTTATTATGTATTTTGCAAGATAACATGCAATAAATACAAATATAACAGATGCAACCTGTATAATAATACCGACCCAGATATTAAAGTAGTACATAAGAACGGTTGCCGCAATAAGATATATAATCACGGTCAATATTGCCACAAGGGAAGAAAGAATAGTTGATTCGCTTCTTACTACAATAAGCCCGACAAACAAACTCAATAAAACAGACAGGATTATGTCCGCAGCCGGAGATACACGTTTTATAAAATTGTTATCCAGCACATTGTTTATAAACGTAGTATGGATTTCCACTCCGGGGAAAATTTTGTCTGTCGGAACATTTTTTAAATCAAACAGAGATGTGGCGCTTGTGCCTATATAAACAATTTTGTTTTTAAAATAATTGTCGGGAATAAGCTTTTTCCCTTCATAAATAGATTTTTCCACCTTCCACATAGGGACATATTCAAATGTCGTATTAGTATTTATACCGCTCTGTCCGTACCAGTTCAAGATAACGGAGCCTTTTCCGTTCAGCGGTATTTTTCGTTCTCCCAAAAGAAGATTACCTGCTCTATCTATTTTAAAATCTTTTATTTTTAATCCTTCATTTTGCTCAAGATATTTCATAACAACCTTAAGGGCAAGATGAGGATAAAAATCATCTTTATAAGAAACAAAAGGATGTAAATCTCTCGCAATACCGTCTTCGTCACGCATAAGATTTATGTGCCCGATGTTTGGAGTTGAATCCATTATCTGCGGGATTATTGTTCTGCAATTTTTAAAATAAGTATACTCATTTTTGAGATTTATATCAGAATCGTTTTTAATATCCGCTTTTAAATATTGAGGCAAATCAGCGGGTTTTCTTAAATCAAAAGACTGGTTATCAAAGTTTATGGCTGTAAAAACATTGTCGTATTTTGCAATTGTATCCGCAAGCTTTTTATTATCGTTGCTGCTGCTTTTTAATGATTTTACAAACATAAGGTCAAAAGCCGCTGCACCGACACCTTGATTTTCAAGGTATGTAATCATATCCGCATAAATATTTCTTGATATCGGCCACTCGCCGTATTTGTCGAGAAAATACTCGTAGCTTTCGTCATCAACCGCAAGTATTGCAATATTTTTGGATACTTTTTTGTAAGGAGAAAGTATACTCTGTCTTGCGTCAAAAGTTTTGTTTTCTATAGAAGTAAAAAATCCCCGTATAGAAGGATTGGAAAGAAGCGAAAACAAAACACCGGTTGTAATTACTATATAGATACTATAAAGCAGGTATTTTAAAAAAGTTTTATTCTTTAAATATTCTCTAATTTTTTGCATAGTCTTTGTTTAACTCCAGTAAAATTGAGGTTAAATCGATTAATTCGTCAGGGTTTTGCAAATATTTTAGCAAACATTCTTCATTAAGATTCATTTCTTAAACTCTCTCTTTTATGTAATAGCCGGTGGATTTTTATATATAAATTCAAATGGGGATATTATTATTTTGACAAAATTTGAAAACGAAAAAATCACCCCAACACAGTAATTTTTGACATAATTAAGAAAAGCTTAAATTTTCACAAAATTCTAAACGGGTTGTTATAATAAAAGTATGGAAAAAATAGATTTTAAAAATATTGTGGAACAACTGGATTCAGTAGTGCTTGTTGTTGATTATGACTACAAGATAGTATATGCAAACAGCTATTTTTGCTCATTATTTAACACAAACTGTGAAATGTTATCCGGCAAAAATGTGTTTGACTTTCTGCCGGAAAAATCCGATACGGTTGTCATAAAAGACTATACATATAAAATAACAAAGTATGATGATGAATTTTATTCTTACTATTATTTGACTATAGTAGACAGCCAGATGGAGAAGGTATACTCCGACTTTATCTCGACCGTAAGCCATGAGCTGCGTACTCCTTTGACGAGTATAAGAGGCTTTGCGGATACCATGCTTATGTCTTTTGACAAACTTGATAAAGCACAGATACAAAAGTTTCTCGGGATTATAAAAGAACAATCAAACAGGCTGATAAAACTTGTTGAAAACCTTTTGTCCATTTCTAAAATACAGGTACAGCAGAGCAATCTTGTATTAAAATCAGTAAATGCAAAATCGCAGATAGAGCAGGTGCTGGATATAATAAAAAACCAGTATCCGTCTCATCCGTTTGAATTCCATTGTAATGACAATGTGCCCAATATTCTTGCAGATGAAAATAAATTCCAGCAGATAATGATAAATCTTCTGGACAATGCGGCAAAATATTCTTATGACAGAGGGTCTGTTAAGGTTACACTCGCAAATGCGCAGAAAGAAAACTATGTCAGCATAAAAGTAGAAGACCACGGAGTGGGCATAGAACCTGATAATCTTTCAAGAATTTTTGAAAAATTTACCCGTATAGAAAACCATCTAACACGAAAAACACAGGGAAGCGGGCTCGGGCTGTATATAGTAAAAAATCTTATTGAAAAAATGGGAGGACAAATTTTTGTCGAAAGTTCCACCGTCCTGCCAAACAGCGGGTCAACCTTCGAAATAATTCTGCCTGCCGCTACATACACAAACCAGAGCAAAAGAGCACTGGAGGACAAATAAAATGTTATCCAAACTTGCACTAATCTTAGATAAAAGAAAAGAATTACCTGCAAAATACAAAAAACTTATTGAAAATACCGGTGTATACGTACTTTCTGCAACGGGAATCGAATCCGGTATGGAAATTTTGACAGGATACGAGCCGGATCTTGTTCTTGTTTCGGACAGTCTGGACACTACGCTTGCCGATACCGTTAAAAAACTAAGGATGCTCAGTTATCCTGCACGCCCGTGCATAGTTGCATTGTCAAAATCTGCAGAGCTTCAGGACAAACTTGATGTACTTGATGCAGGGGCAGATGATTTTTTGAGCGAGCCGATTGAGTCGGAAGAATTTAAAGCAAGAATTAACGCTCACCTGAGACGCCATTTTGAAAGCATGATTTCTGAAACGACACAGCTTCCTGATACAAAATTTAGTTTAAAAATCTTGAAAAGAACTATTGCAAGAGATGAAAAATGGGCGGCAATGCTTGTAAGAGTCAATGAATTTGAAGCATATAAAGAAATATACGGTAATCTTGCATCTGACAAACTGCTGCAAACATACACTGCTATTATCAACTCTTCTCTTGATGAAAATGATTTTTTAGGCGAACTTGACGAAGGAGAGTTCCTAATACTTACCAATCCGCTGAAAGCCGAACATGTAGCTTCGTTTTTGATTTATGCATTTGATACTATTGTGGAAAAATTCTACAGCGAAGAAGATGCAAAATCAGGCTACATAATACTCCACGGAGATGACGATGCCGGCAAGAGAGTAAATCTCGTTTCAACGAGTATAGGTATAATCTCAAGCGAATTTCAAAGTTATGACAGCATAAACGGTGCTCTAAATTCGCTTTTTGCCGCATGCAAGCTTGCAAAAATGAATGCAAAATCCTCATATATTGTCGAAAGAGCTAAAATAAGCGCTCAAGATGCCGTAATAAACAAAGAATATAACAATAAAATTGTTGTTATAGAACCTGATGAAGCACTTAATTATCTCTTGAAAACAACAGGAGAAATGCAGGGCTATGAAGTCGCCACAATTCAGGATTATGACACGGCAATAAACATGATTAAAAATATAAAACCCGCTCTTATAGTGCTTGATGCGGGAGACGCAGAAACCCTCAAAGGTTTGGAGCTGTGTAAAAAGCTGAAAAAAGACAAAAACTTTAAAGATATAAAAATAATTCTCTCCACAATAGTCCATGACAAAAAAATGGTTCTAAATACGGGCGCAGACATATACCTGCCAAAGCCCTACGAACTTCTCGGCATATTTAACTGGATAGAAGGATTGATAAAAGAATTTAACAGCTAAACTACCTGAACATTAGGGTTAAAAAAGTTGTACACAGCTTTTGCGGCACGTTTGGGAATCACTGTACACAGTGTTTCAAAATCCGATTGAGATATCTTTTTAATATCCTTAAATTCCCTTATAAGAATTTCTTTATTTTCTTTTGACAGACCCTTTATTTCATCCAGTATTGATTCTGTTGCTTTTTTGCCGCGCAGTGTTCTGTGATAAGTAATTGCAAATCTGTGCGCTTCATCTCTTATCCTCTGGAAAAAGTATAATGCAGGTGAGTTTATTGGAAATACAACAGGCCTTGATTCATGAGGTTTAAATACTTCTTCGAGTTTTTTTGCAAGAGATACAACATCAGGTTTAAAATTATGTGCGTCAAAAATTTCCAGAACCGAAGACAGCTGTCCTTTACCGCCGTCTATAATTATTAAATCCGGCTCAGGCAGTGACTCTGAAAGTTTGCCGAAGTATCTTCTTTCCACAACTTCCTGCAAAGATTTAAAGTCATCGGGCTTTGATTCAGTAGAACGCACCTTGAATTTTCTGTAGCGGGATTTTTTAGGCAGTCCGTTTTCAAAAGTAACCATAGAGGCTACTGTGTTTGTCCCCTGAATATGAGAAATATCAAAACATTCAACAACATACGGGAATTTGCTTAACCCGAGTTTTTCCTGAATATAAGAGCCTACCTCATTGTAATCCCTTTGGATTTCCGTCAGTTTTTCCAGTTTAACTTTTTCAAAATAGAATCTGGCATTTTTCTGTGCAAGGTTTAACAGTTCTATGTTACGTTTTGTCGGTGCATCAGTAATTTTCACTTTCTTTTGCGCCTGAGAGGCAAGCCACTGTGTATAAAGTTCCGTATCTTCTTTTTCCAGTATTTTAGGCAGAACAATTGTCCCGGGGATTTCGGATTCTGATGCCATTGTATAGTATTCTTTTAGAAATGTTGTTAAAACCTCATAATCATTTGAGAGGTTAAGATTTGAAAATTGAAAATCTTTTTTATCCGTAAGTCTGCCCTGCCGAATTTGCAAAAGAGATACAACAAAAAGATTGCCTTCACTATAGATTCCTACGATATCCTGATTGATATTTGTATTTTCAAATACAACTTTCTGGTGTTCCATTGTTTTTTGAACATCCATCCAGCTGTCACGGTATCTTGCGGCTTTTTCAAAATCCTCCTTAGCCGCATATTTTTCCATTTCCTGTTTTAATGCATCAACGAGCTCTTTTTGTTTACCGGTTAAAAAAAGTTCAACATTTTTAAGTACTTCTTTATATTCATCAGGAGTTACAAGCCTCTGGCAAGGTGCCATACATCTGCCTATGTGGTAATACAGACAGGGACGGTCTTTGAATTTTGGTGTTTTGCACTGTTTTAGAGGAAAAAGTTTTTTTATCAAATCAAGGGTAGCATACATTGCTCTGGAATCTGTATACGGTCCGAAATATTTACCCTTAATTTTGTTTTTGTTGGCTTTTCGTGCAACGACTATTCTGGGGTATTCTTCTTCCGTTATAACAAAGTAAGGAAATTTTTTGTCATCTTTTAAAAGTACATTGTATTTTGGCTTATGTTTTTTTATAAGATGAGATTCCAGTATAAGAGCCTCGACTTCGCTGTCCGTTACAATAAACTGGATTTTTGCAATTTGCGGCACCATAACACGGAGTTTTGGCGAGTCATGATGTTTATTAAAATAGCTGTACACACGTTTTTTTAGATTTTTTGCTTTGCCGACATATATAATCTCGCCATTCTTATCAAAATACTGATAAGAACCGCTAAGCTCGGGTATTATCGCAAGAGTCTGTTTAACCTCTTTGGGAAGATTTGCATTTTGTGTAGCCATAGATACAGTATAGCATACAGCCGTACTTCGGAATAACAGCTTATTATATAACCTCTTAAAATCTGACATTCTGTATATGAAACGTAATAAAAACCCAATAAATTATAGAGAAGTTAAAAAATGATACAACAGGTTACAAAATTGTTTTCAAAAAGCGATAAACTTGTCTTTTTCTATACAATAACACTATAATAATATAGCTATTACAAACTAAAAGAGGATGGAATATGAAACTTACGGTTTTGGGTGCAGGCTGCTGGGGGTTGACTCTTACCTGGCTTTTGACTGACAATTTTGAAAAAGTTTGTGTGTGGGGAAGAGACTGCGATATTTCTGACGAACTGCGCACACAAAAACACACCTCAAAACCTCTGGAAATTCAGCTGAAAGACAAAGTCGAAGTAACTTCAAATCTTGAGGACGCAGTGAAAGACGCTGATATTATCCTTTTGGTTGTGGCAACTTCCGGCATAAGAGATGTTTGTAAACAGCTTGCAAAAATAGGATTGAATAACAATCAGGTGCTTGTAAATACCTCTAAGGGGCTTGAACTTCCTTCTCTTATGAGAATGAGCCAGGTTATAAAAGAAGAGTTGCCCGATGCAAATATAGCGGTTCTGTCCGGCCCCACTCTGGCAAAGGAAGTTCTTATGGGATGTCCTACGGCTGCTTCAGTGGCGTGTGAAAATAAACCGGAAATTTCAAAATTTTTGCAGGAAAAGTTAACCGTACCGTCAAAGTTTCGTCTTTATACAAACGATGATGTTGTGGGTTTGGAGTTTGGCGGAAGCTTAAAGAATGTAATAGCTATTGCATCGGGCTTTGCCGATGCGATGAAACTCGGGGATAACTGCAGAGGAGCTCTTTTGACAAGAGGTATGGCGGAAATTACAAGAGTTTCCGTTGCTCTCGGGGCAAAACCTTCTACATTATACGGATTGTCCGGCATGGGGGATTTGATTGCAACCTGTTCAAGCCCGATGTCTCGTAATTTTACGGTAGGTTCTATGCTTGGTAAAGGTAAAAAAATAGATGATATTTTGAGAGAACTTGGCTCTGTAGCAGAGGGCGTTAAAACGTCAAAGGCAGTTTGTGAGCTGGCAAAAAAGCTCGGTATAGAAGTGCCTATTTCTTCTGCTATATATGAGGCCGTGTATACGGATATTACTCCGCAAGAGCTGCTCGAAAAACTTATGAACCGAAAATTACGACAAGAATAATCAGTTTATTCGTTAGAGCGGCCGTCCTCTTTCATGTTTGCCTGAATTTCTGCTTTGTCGTTAAATTCATTAATAAAATGAGAATACCTTTCCATTCTCAATTTTAACCACGAAAGCATTGTATCTGAACCGTACACTTCGATTGTTCTCGTTCTTGTAAATTGTTTAAAACTTCTGTTGTAAGATTCATCAATGTAAGTTTTACACTTGCAGTTTAATTCTTCAACCAAATCATAAAGTGTTTTTAGCCATGCCGGCTGAACCTGTGCTTCATTTACAGAATACTCGAGAATCATTTTCTTCCTTGACTTTCTTCTTAACTGATACGCTATTTATAATATGCCCCGATTCAAAAATCGTAAGCGCTATTATCGTGACGGCTTATAATAAGTACATGAACTCTATCGGCTGTGTTATATAAAACTTTAATGTTTTTATTACTATTGTAACATTTGTTAATATTTTATTATTAATACTTGCCGCTCCGTAAACAGTAATATTCATAATATAAAAATCATCAGTGCAGGTTGAGCAATTCTTTTACAACCCAATATCCCATATAATATCCCGCTACTGCAGGAACAAAAGGAGTGGAGCCGGGAGTAAATTTTTTAAATTCTATGTTCTCGCCTTTTACGGTTTGTATGTTTTCGATATTTTCGATTTTATCAAGCACATGCGGATTCTCTCTGCTGCTTACGGCGGTAATACCCTCTGTTATACCCCGCTTTTTCAGTTGATAGAGCACATTTTTTGTAAATGTACATTTTTTGTTTTCAATGTCTTTGATATCTGTAATATACAGCTGTGTAGGATCCATACGATTGCCTGCACCCATTGATGTTATAACCGGTATGTTGTTTTCTTTGCAAAAGACAAGCAAGTCTATTTTTGAGCGCATTGTATCGATTGCATCAATAACATAGTCTGTGCGGGTTTTAAAAATTTCCCGGTTTAAATTTTCATTATAAAAATCACAGATGCATTCAATATTTATTGATGGATTTATGTCAAGAAGTCGCTGTTTAAACAAGTCTGTTTTTTTCTTGCCGATTGTAGAGTTTAAGGCTATTATCTGGCGGTTTATATTTGAAGCGGAAACAGAGTCAAAATCCACGACCGTAAAATTTTCAACACCGGCACGGGCAAGTGATTCCAAGGCAAAACCGCCTACTCCGCCGAGACCGAAAACCGTTACATGTTTATTTTTCAGCTTTTTCTGGTTTTCTTTTCCCCAGATAAGTTCATTGCGGCTAAAGTCTGTCATAGCAGCCGCCTACTTTAATGACATTGCAATACCTTCCATGATATTTACATAATCACTCTCAGGTAATGTCGAAATTGTTTTTATTGCAACAGACAGTTCAGGCTGTTTGTCATACCAGCGTCTGCCTTTATTTGTCTGATACAGCCCGAGCACTCTTTCCAGTCCTATACTCAACGGCGCTGTGTCATTTTCTCTGTGGACTGTTTTTATTGCACTGGCAACGTTGATAATATCGTTTGACAGCTTTTTTTGGATAGTTGTATGCAGATTTTTCAATAAATCCAGAGCAACTCTTGTTTCGTCGTACTTGTCGTACCATCTTTTATTATACAAAACCAAATCTCCCGCAAGATTAATGTAATATTAATTATTATATTTCTATTTTTATCAAAATTCAATAATATTCTGCACTTATGATAAAATAATAAGTAATCTGGAGGAGACAGTTATGGAAATGATACCGGGACTTGTTATATTTTCGATAGGATTGGCATTGGGTGCTGTTTGCATGTTTTTTGTTATGAAAAAACGCAGCGAAGAAAAAGCGGCCTCTTTTGAACAGGCATACAAAGATATTTATGAAAAAATGCAGCTTCAGTTTGAAAATCTTTCAAACAAGATTTTTAAAGAAACAACACAGGATTTTTCCAATACATCAAAAGAAAGAATAGCAGAAATACTTGAGCCTTTTAAAGAAAAGTTTGAAGAGCTTAAAAAGCAGTCCACCTACAATATTGAGCAGGGTGCAAAGCTTGATATGCATATAAAAGAAGTTATTGAAACAGGTGCAAAAATTTCAAACGACACAAATACACTTGCTTCTGCATTAAAAGGCGATAATATGAAACAGGGCAGATGGGGTGAATTAATCCTTGAAAAAGTCCTTGAACTTTCCGGATTGAGAAAGGGTGAAGAGTATGAAACCCAGCTTGGCTTCGGCTCAAAAAAACCTGATGCAACAATATTTTTGCCGGATAACAAGGCTGTCTTTATCGACGCAAAGACATCACTTGCTTCTTATGATGCATATATAAATGCACAGAATGAAGAGGAAGCTCAATATGCACTCAAACAGTTTAAAGATTCCGTAAAAACGCATATATCAGGACTTTCAAAAAGGGAATATTTTGAAATAGAAGATTACGCTTCTCCGGAATACGTGCTTATGTTTATTCCTGTAGAAAGCTGTTATGCAATGCTTTTTGCCGACAACGGAGAGCTCTGGGAGCTTGCATGGAAAAACAAAATCATGCCGGTTTCTCCTTCCACTTTGCTTGCTGCATTAAAAATAATCAACAGTTTTAATATGGTGAACAGACAAAACAAAAATGCACAGGAGATTGCCGCACTTGCAGGAAAAATGATAGACAAATTTGCCGACATGGTAAAAGACCTCAACGGGGTGCAGAGCAACCTGTCAAAAGCCATGACAAAGCTTACGGGCCGTGACAACGTAATTAGGCAGTGTGAAAGATTGACGGAACTTGGTGCAAAAAATGCAAAACAAATCCCTGAACCTTCAATCATCGAACAACAGCAAGAAGAACTTAGTTTGTTAAAATAAATTGTTTGAGGCGGCTTCGCTTGTAGAAGTGTACACGGAGTGCGAGTGACGCCAAGTCTAGCATTTTGCGGAAGTGACCCCATGCACTTGTTGCCTGTGCCGGACTTATTGAACAAAACAGACTTGCCAATTGCACAGGTTCTACAAGTAGTCGGAGTCAGTTGACTATATGAAAATATTAATGTTACAAACTTTGATAATATTCTTTTAAAAGCACTGCATCACGTTCCATAACAGGGCTTTCGCATACAATTACACCTTTAATATCAAACTTTTTGAACGCTTTTATCAAATCTTTGTAGTTCATATCGCTTTCTTCGAGCATAAGATGCTTTTTCTCGCCTTTTTCACCGTAATCTATACCTGCTATATGCGCATGGAAATTGTTGAGAGCATAATCTCCGAGTTCTTTTCCTATATATTCAAATATGGCGCAAAACTCATCATAGGTATTGTATTTGCCGTTGGTGCGGGCATGAAGATGTGAAAAATCAACACACGGCAATACCTGTTTAAAACCTTTTGAGAGTTTCACAATCTCTTCAAGGTTGCCCCATTGAGTAGGCTTGCCGGTGGTTTCCGGACGCACCCAAATATCATTACCTTCTTCATCAAGAGTTTTGCATATTGTTTCCATTGATGTTTCCACTTTTTTATAAACATCTTCCGGTTTCATCCCCATATAAAAAGCAGCATGGTAAGTGACGGAATATGCACCCAGCTCTTTGCCTATCCTTGCCGTATCAAGAACTCTTGTAATACTGGCTTCGATTTTTTCCTGTTCTTTAGAGTTTAAATTTATGTAATACGGACCGTGTGCGGTTAAGACCATGTCTTTTTCTTTTGATATTTTTTTTACAAGCTCTTTGTTTTGTGCAGTCATCCTTACACCATGCACAAACTCAAGCTCAAGCCCGTCCAGTTTTAGTTCTTCAAGTATTTTAAACGCATTTTCATATCCTGCGCTGCCGTTGCAGATAGGCTGTCCGGCTGTTACAAATTTCAGATTTTCCATATTTTCCGTATTTAATTTATTGTTTTACTGCGGTTAACGACCGAAGGTCTCCCCGACTTTCGGCTTAACTTTTTCTATAAAAGATTTTACATCACTAATCATATATGTGCCAAATTGCAAAGATTTTATATACAAAACACCGTTGCCTGTTGCAACACCGACGGTATCTTTTACGGAACATATAGTTCCGGGGGCTTCTTTTACCTTTTTATCGGAAAAATCCGCTGTGTATATCTTTACAAAAACACCTCTGAAATTTGTCATTGCTGTTATAAAAGGATTCAAAGCTCTTATAAAACGTTCTATATATGCAGCATCTTTTTTCCAGTCAATGAAGTTTCTCATGTTGCGTGAATCTATTGCCGGTGCTTTTTTAAATTCTCCTTCAGGCTGCGGAAAAGAAATAATCTCCGTATTTTGTTCATATTGCTTTAAAAAGTCAGCAAGAAATTCAGCACACAAATAGTTCATCTTATTAAAAAGCGTGCCCATTGTCTCTTTGTTGTCTATAGGTACTTTTGTCTGTGCAATTATATTACCGGTATCAAAATTTTCATCCATAAAATGCAGGGTAATGCCTGTTTCTTTTTCGTTATTAATCAAAACATTGCTGTACGGGTTTCCTCCCCTGTACTCGGGAAGCAGCGACGGATGACAGTTTACAAAACCGCTTTTAACACATTTTAGAAGCTCCGGCGGGATTTTTTTATTATAAGAACAGACAACGGCAATATCCGCATTTAATTGTCTTACCTTATGTAAAAAATCAAGTTCATCCATCTGCCTTTCATATGTAATAAGAGGCAGTTTCAAGCTTTTTGTAAAATTACACATCAGCCCGTAGGTCGTCTCTCCTATATGAGGTGGAACAACACCTACTATGTTAAATCCGTCTGACACAAGCTTTGAGAGACAAACTATTGCCATATCCGGCATACCTACAAACAGAATTCTTCTTTTATATTTATTTTCCAAAACAGACTCCCGGACGCATTTTTACAAAGATATTATATAACCCTTTTACCAATTTGCCTATACACTATACTCCTGATTATTGTAATTTTCTTAAATGATAATATAATTGTTACTATGTTAAGAAGAATTTTAGTCTTAGCTTTCTTTTTATTCTCTTTTGTTTTTCAAAGCGTATTTGCGGATACCGCATATAATTTTGATGCATTTATTTCCGACAATGCAAAAGTATTGAATCAGAGCACCAGAGATAATATAAATGCTTTTTTGTGGGATTTGCAAAAGAAAACAGGCGCCGATATTGCAGTTGTAACAGTTAATTCGCTGGATGGCAGAAGCATAGAAGAAACCGCTCTTGAAATAGGAAGAAAATACAAACTCGGCAAAAAAGGAGAAGATAACGGAGCGGTTATTCTCGTTGCACCTAATGACAGAAAAATGAGAATAGAAATAGGCTACGGCTTAGAAGGTATTATACCTGACGGAAAAGCAGGCAGAATCCGTGATGAAGACATGATTCCCTATTTTCAAAAAGGAGATTATCAAAGCGGTATCCACAGAGGCGCATATTCTCTGGCAAATGCCGTAGCAAAAGGATATAATACTGAAATTTCCACAAATTCGCCCGTGCCTCAGAGTCCGGAAGAACCTGATCCGCTGGGATTTTTAATATTTGTAGTTATACTCTTTTTGTGTATAAGAACAGGTTTTTTCCCGATATTTATCCCGTATGGGGGCGGATATCGTTCGGGCGGATTTGGCGGCGGCAGCTTCGGCGGATTCGGCGGTGGCGGCGGTTTCGGAGGCGGAGGTGCTTCCGGCAGCTGGTAACAATGTCTGAGACGGTTTCGCTTTATCTCAGATCCGTCAGATTTTGCTGTTACCTGTGCCGGACTTGTTTAGCATATATGTTCATGAGGCAGCCGGAGTCAGTTGATAATATGAAATATAAGGAAACAGATATATGACAAAATTGGGTAAATTTACGGAAGAACTAAAAAATAAGTTCGGGCAAAGACTAAAAAGCGTTTTTGTATACGGTTCAAAAGCTAATGCCGGTGTAGCGGACATAGATGGGAATGCTGATTTGATGATAATAGTTGAAAATTTGTCCGGCGAAGACATAAGAAATATTTCCAAACCAGCAAAAAAATGGATGGGCGGAATTTTTGACAAAAAGAAAAACCCTGAACCTGTTTTTATGGGGGAAAAAGAATGGTTTAACTCTGCCGATACTTACGCAATGGAATATGCCGATATAAAAGAAAGCCATAAAATTATATACGGTGAAAATCTAATCTGTAATATTGAAGTAAAACATGAAGACTTACGGCTGAAATGTGAAACGGAAACAAAAAATCTGCTTATGAAATTCAGGAGTCATTATCTGCTTTATGCTTCCAAACCGTCATATTTAATAAAAAGCGTCATACCTGTTGTAAAGACAATAAATGCGATTTTTAAAACAGTTTTAAGGCTGAAAAATATCGAAGTTTCAAATTCCGCACATGAAAATCTGAATAAAATCGCAGAACTGTATACATGTGACAGAGCTTTTTATGAAAAGATTTTGTGTTTTAAAGAAAAATACTGTTCTATGAGCACAAAAGAAACTATAGAAATTGCAGACAAAACCGTGGAAGAGTTAAATAAACTTTTGGACTATATTAACAATCTATAAGGAGGAAAATATGAACAAAACAGGATGGATTATTTTAGGCGTAGTTGCGCTTCTGGTTGTAATGATATTCGGCGCATTTATAGGCACATACAACAGCCTTCAGCTAATGGATGAAAATGTAAATTCTAAATGGGCTCAGGTTGATAACCAGCTGAAAAGGCGCAATGACCTTATACCGAATCTTGTTGCAACAGTAAAAGGCTATGCAGCACATGAAAAATCTTTGTTTACGGAAATTGCGGAATCGCGTGCAAAACTAGGCGGTGCAATGAATAAAAACGATATGAAAGCAATTCAGCAGAGCAACAGTGATCTTTCTAACGCATTGTCCAGACTGCTTGTGGTGGTTGAGAGATATCCTGATTTGAAGGCTGATAAACAGTTTATCAACCTGCAGGATGAACTTGCCGGTACGGAAAACAGACTGGCTGTGGCAAGAAAAGACTATAATGACAGCGTGCAATTGCTTAATGCAAAGATAAGAACATTTCCGACTTCAATTATTGCAGGCATGATAGGTATCAAATCAAGAGAATACTTTAATACACCCGAAGCAGAGAAAAAGGCTCCGGAAGTAAAGTTCTAAATCTGTAAATCCCTGTGACTACGGGGATACGGAAATTAGTTGAGTAAAAACATTAAGAAACATTACAAAATAATTGTCTTTTTTGATTCAAAAAGGCAATTATTTCTTTTGTAAATACTTTATATATATACGAGAGATAAAAAGAGAATTAAAGAGAGAAAAGATTTTTTAACACATATACTACATACACTGACCTACCACACTAACCTACACTTACTTACTACACACACGAG
>CALVAR010000018.1 GCA_944325575.1 Candidatus Gastranaerophilales bacterium
GGCTGCTGCAAAAATTGCCTCAAAACACAACTGTTTCTAATCAAGGTTACAACAGGGGCGTGCCGCCCCCGTACCCCCTGCATATTACTCTTAAAACGAATTGAATATAGGGAAGTTTTATTGAAAATCTTATATGAAATCCGTAGGTTGGGCATACCTGCCCAACTCAATAAATCCTGTCATTCTGAAGCATCGAATGTGTTTTGCTGCAAAAATATTGCTATGTTCAGAATCTTACCAGTCTGATACACAAATCCAAAGCCGGTAAGATCCTGAGCTCGCTTTGCTCCTCAGGATGACAACTTCTTACATAATAAATATTATCAATACATAACTTACTGCATACTTATTATGGTGAATAATCTTTTTTATTAAGAGTTATATCGCTGACCCGAACATTTGAACCTGCACTTATAAAATTTTTGTATAATAAATATCACTAATTCCACCCACTTGACAGGTTTTTCTTGTAGCCGTGCATATTTGAATCTAAATGTAACAATTTTGTATATTATTGTTAAAAAATATTTCGCTTAAATTTAAAAAAGCCTGTTTTTTCTTGACGGGCATGTTTTAGTGAATAAGATTATAGAATGGTTAGATATGAGTAAAAATGTATTGTAATTACAAATATTTATAAATAGCGGGGCGTTGGGCTCTGCTATGCCCGAAAATTTAATAACAACAGTTTACACAAGAAATAATGTAGTACGCCACATTTAGCGAGGTAAATAAATGTCGACAACAAATCAAGCAACCAGAGTAACACCAATGGGTATCCCTAGTACCAGATTGGATGATTTACCTGACTTAATCGAAGTTCAAAAGAATTCTTTTGAATGGTTTTTAAAAGAAGGCTTAAAGGAAG
Source organism: Candidatus Gastranaerophilales bacterium (assembly GCA_944325575.1). GTDB lineage: Bacteria > Cyanobacteriota > Vampirovibrionia > Gastranaerophilales > Gastranaerophilaceae > Limenecus. The sequence goes on from CALVAR010000018.1 coordinate 869, forward strand.
AATTACTTTCATTCTCTCCTATAAAAGACTATACAGGCCGTTTGGAATTACATTTCCTTCCTAATTACACGTTTGACAATCCGAAATATACGATTGAAGAAGCTCGTATTCACGATGCTACTTATGCAAAACAACTGCGTGTAATGGTAAGATTGGTTAACCGTGATACCGGTGAAATCAAAGAACAGGAAGTGTACATCGGTGATATTCCTACGATGACAGATAAAGGTACATTCATCGTAAACGGTGCTGAACGTGTAATCGTTTCACAGATTGTTCGTTCACCCGGTGTTTACTTTAAACGTGAAATATCTCCTACAGGTAAACGTTTGTACAATGCTACTTTGATTCCTAACAGAGGTGCATGGTTAAAAATTGAAACTGATGCAAACGATGTTATCTACGTTAAGATTGATAAAAACAGAAAAATCCTTGCAACAACTTTACTTAAAGCATTGGGTATTACTGTTTCTGAGATGGAAACTCTGTTTACACACGCAGAATTCCTGAAAAAGACTCTTGATAAAGATACAACAGAAACTACAGATGATGCTTTAATTGAAATTTATAAAAAACTAAGACCGGGCGATCCTGCTTCTGCTGCAGGCGGACGTTCTATACTGGAAGCACGTTTCTTTGATGAAAAGAAATACGATATAGGTCGTGTAGGTCGTTATAAATTGAATAAAAAACTCGGTTTGAACCTGCCTGAAACTCAAAGAACAATTACTGTTCAAGATTTGGTAGCTTCAATCGAATATTTGATTAACTTAACATATGATGAAGGTTCTGTAGATGATATCGACCACCTCGGTAACAGAAGAATCCGTTCAGTTGGTGAATTGCTCCAGAACCAGTTCAGAGTCGGTCTTTCAAGAATTGAAAGAATTGTTAAAGAAAGAATGACTCTTCAGGATTCTGACACTTTGACACCTTTGAATCTTTTAAACACTAAACCTTTAGTTGCTTCATTAAAAGAATTCTTCGGTTCATCACAGTTGTCACAGTTCATGGACCAGATTAACCCTCTGGCTGAATTGACTCACAAAAGACGTATTTCAGCTTTAGGACCCGGCGGTCTTGTCAGAGAAAGAGCCGGATTCGCAGTTCGTGACATCCACCCTTCACACTACGGACGTATTTGTCCGGTTGAAACTCCGGAAGGTCCGAACGCAGGTCTTATCGGTTCATTGGCTACACACGCAAAGGTTAATGATTACGGATTTATCGAATCTCCGTTCTTTGCTGTTAAAGACGGTGTAGTTACTGACGAAGTACACTACCTCACGGCTGACGAAGAAGACAACCTCCGTATTGCACCTGCAGACCTTGAGTTGAATGAAGACAGAAGTATTAAATATCCGTACGTACCTGTACGTTACAGATCAGAATTTACAATGTCAGAAGCAAACAGAGTTGACTTTATCGGTGTTTCTCCGATTCAGATTTTCTCCGTTGCTACTTCATTGATTCCGTTCATTGAGCACGATGATGCTAACCGTGCATTGATGGGTTCTAACATGCAGCGTCAGTCAGTACCTCTTCTTATTACAGACCGTCCTGTTGTTGGTACGGGTCTTGAAAAGAGAGCTGCTAAAGACTCGGGTATGGTTGTTGTATCCGATGTTGACGGTACTGTTGAAAAGGTAGTCGGTGAAGAAATTTATATAAGAGATAAAGCTAATAAACTTCACAGATACCAATTAATGAAATATGTAAGAAGCAACCAGGATACCTGCATTAACCAGAAACCAATTGTAAGAGACGGCGACGAAGTTAAAGCAGGCGATGTAATCGCAGACGGTGCTTCTACTCACTGCGGCGAGTTATCACTCGGTAAGAACGTACTTCTTGCTTATATGCCTTGGGAAGGCTATAACTACGAGGATGCTATCCTGCTTTCCGAAAGATGCGTTCACGATGATATCTTCACATCAGTGCACATTGAAAAACTAGAAATAGACGCACGTCAGACAAAACTCGGACCGGAAGAAATCACAAGAGAAGTTCCGAATGTTTCTGAGGATTCTTTACGCCACCTTGATGAAAGAGGTATTGTAAGAATCGGTGCGAGAGTTTATGCTGACGATATTCTGGTAGGTAAAGTTACACCTAAAGGTGAATCTGAACATCCGCCGGAAGAAAAATTGTTAAGAGCAATCTTTGCTGAAAAAGCAAGAGACGTAAAAGATAACTCATTGAGAGTTCCTCACGGTGAAGGCGGCCGTGTAGTCGACGTTAAAGTATTTGACCGTGAAAAAGGCGACGAGCTGCCTCCTGGAGCTAACACTGTTATCAGAGTTTATATTGCTCAAAAACGTAAAGTATCAGTCGGTGATAAACTTTCAGGCCGTCACGGAAACAAAGGTATTGTATCAAGAATTCTTCCTAAAGAAGATATGCCTTTCTTGCCGGACGGAACACCTGTTGATGTAGTTTTGAACCCTCTTGGTGTACCTTCCCGTATGAACGTGGGTCAGACTTACGAAAACCTTCTCGGTATGGCTGCATACCTGAATAAAGAATACTATGAAGCTCCGTCTTTTGATGAAATGTACGGCGGCGGTATGTCAGAAAAAGTTACCAAAGAAGAACTTCTCAAAGGTATCAAGAAAATGGGTATCGACTGGGTTGGCGAAGACGGTAAGGTTAGACTTATCGACGGCAGAACAGGCGAGCCGTTTGACAGACCTGTTGCTGTTGGTTTGACATATATATTGAAACTTGTTCACCTTGTAGATGACAAAATTCACGCAAGAAGCACAGGCCCGTACTCACTTGTTACGCAGCAGCCTCTGGGCGGTAAAGCTCAATTCGGCGGCCAAAGATTCGGTGAGATGGAGGTTTGGGCGCTTGAAGCTTACGGTGCAGCATATACTCTTCAAGAAATGTTAACAATCAAATCAGATGATGTTAACGGACGTTCAAGAGCTTATGAAGCAATCGTTAAAGGTGATAACATCCCGAGACCGGGTATTCCGGAGTCATTTAAAGTACTCGTTAGAGAACTTCAGTCTATCGGTTTGGATATCACTGTTGCTAAAAAAGGCGGTGAAGAAGTTGACCTGATGTCTGATACGGATGATTTAAGAAAATCTTCTGCAAAAAGAACATTATCAGATATTGATTCAGAGTTGTTGAATATCAACTTCTTTGAAACACCGACAACATTCAAAGAATAAAATTGGATTGTCATGCCGGAAATTCTCCGGCATCTATCCAACTTTTGAAATATCTTCTAATTTGGAAAGATTCTGAAATAGTTCGGAATGACAAAATATAAAAATATAATTTAGCAATAATAAAATAAGGAGATAAAAATTGTCTACAAGTATAGATTATTTTGACTATATACGAATCAGTATCGCATCACCCGAACGTATACTGAAATGGTCATACGGCGAAGTTACAAAGCCGGAAACAATCAACTACAGAACTTTAAAACCTGAAAGAGACGGTCTTTTCTGCGAAAGAATTTTTGGACCTACAAAGGACTGGGAATGTTTTTGCGGTAAATATAAAAGAGTAAGACACAAAGGTATCATCTGTGAACGCTGCGGCGTTGAAGTTACTGATTCAAAAGTAAGAAGACACAGAATGGGACACATCAAACTGGCTGCTCCTGTTTCTCACATCTGGTTCTTGAAGGGTATTCCTTCATATCTGGGCTTGCTTTTGGATATGTCTTTAAAAGATCTTGAACAGGTTATTTATTTTAATAACTATGTTGTAATTGATCCTGCTGATTCAGGTTTCAAAAAATATCAATTGTTATCCGAAGAAGAATATGAAGACTTCATTATGGAAAACGAAGAATCCGCTTTAAAAGTGGGTATCGGTGCCGAAGCAATCAAAGAACTTCTCGGTGAAATTAATATGACAGAACTCGTAGAAGAAATCAGAAGCGAGTTAGCTCAAGCAGGCGGTTCCGTTCAAAAAAGAGCAAAATTAATCAAGAGATTAAGACTTATTGAATCTCTTATTGCTTCTAACACAGAACCTACTTGGATGATTATGGATGTTCTGCCTGTTACACCTCCGGACTTAAGACCTATGGTACAGTTAGACGGCGGACGTTTTGCAACATCTGACTTAAACGATCTTTACAGACGTGTTATCAACAGAAACAACCGTTTGTTAAGATTGCTTGAAATGGGCGCTCCTGAAATCATCGTAAGAAACGAAAAACGTATGCTTCAGGAAGCTGTTGATGCTCTTATCGATAACGGCAGAAGAGGCAGAACAGTTGTCGGTCCTAACAACAGACCGTTAAAATCATTATCAAATATCATCGAAGGTAAACAGGGTCGTTTCAGACAGAACCTTCTGGGTAAACGTGTTGACTACTCAGGCCGTTCAGTTATCGTAGTAGGTCCGAGTCTGCACCTTAACCAGTGCGGTCTGCCTAAAGAAATGGCAATTGAGCTGTTTAAACCTTTCGTTGTTAATAAATTAATCGAACGCGGTTTGGTACAAAATATCAAATCGGCTAAAAAGAAAATCGAACGTTCTGAACCCGTTGTATGGGATATCTTAGAAGAGGTAATCGACGGACATCCGGTACTTCTGAACCGTGCCCCGACTCTTCACAGACTCGGTATTCAGGCATTCGAACCTAAACTCGTTGAGGGCAGAGCTATCCAGCTGCACCCGTTAGTTTGTACGGCATTCAACGCCGACTTCGACGGTGACCAGATGGCTGTTCACGTTCCTCTGTCAATTGAGGCTCAGACAGAAGCAAGAATGTTAATGCTCGCTACAAACAATATTCTGGCTCCTGCTACGGGTAAACCTATTATCACTCCTACACAGGATATGGTTTTGGGTATGTATTACCTTACTATTTTGAAAAATCATGACGGCAATGATGAAGTGAAAGGATACTTCTATAGCTTTGAAGATGCTATATCAGCATTAGAAGCAAAAGTAATTGATCTTCACGACAAAATTGTTGTAAGAGATGAAAAAGGTGAAAGAATTGAAACTACAGTCGGAAGAATTATCTTCAATGAAACTGTTAGAAAAGCCTTGGCATAACGGAATCTGACAGGTACACTAAAACATTTCGGTGCTGTGAATCGATTTTATGACAAGACAAAATTAACACCTTGGAATTAGAACAAAATACAAACTAAAGGGAAATATAAATAATGGATACATTAATTCAACCACACCATAAAAAAACAATGGAGTTCATAAACCAGATTGTGAACAAAAAAGCATTGAATAACCTTTTGGCTCAGGTTTACCTTGAATACGGCGGTTCAAAAGCTGCTACTCTTGCAAACAGCCTGAAAAACCTCGGTTACAAATATGCTACTCTGTCAGGTACAACAATTTCTATCAGCGATTTGAGCGTACCTCCGGTGAAGAAACAACTGCTTGCAGAAGCAGAAGCTGAAATTGAAAAATCTACAAACAGATACTTAAAAGGTGAAATTACAGAGGTAGAAAGATATACAAAAGTTATCGATACCTGGTCAGAAACAACTGCTAAGTTAACTGAACAGGTAGTTGAAAACTTTGACAGATTGAATCCGGTGTATATGATGGCATTCTCCGGTGCGAGAGGTAACCTTTCACAGGTATCACAGCTCGTTGGTATGAGAGGCTTGATGGCAGACGCACAGGGACAAATCATCGACTTGCCGATTAAATCAAACTTTAAAGAAGGCTTGTCTGTTACTGAATACATCATCTCCTCTTACGGTGCACGTAAAGGTCTTGTAGATACAGCGTTAAAAACAGCTGACTCAGGATATTTGACAAGACGTCTTGTTGACGTAGCACAGGATGTAATCATCAGAGAAGATGATTGCCATACAACTAAATCAATCACAATGACTGATATCAGAGATGGTGAAAAAATAGTTGTACCTTTAAAAGAAAGACTTTTGGGCAGAACTATTGCCGAAGATATTAAAGATGCTGACGGCAATGTCCTTGTTAAAGCAGGTACAACAGTTGACAGAGAAGATATAAAGAAAATTGACGCTATTGAATTGCACGAACTCAAAGTTCGTTCTGCTTTGACCTGTGCGCTTGAATACGGTGTATGCCGCAAGTGCTACGGCTGGGCAATGACTACTCAGAAAATGGTTGATACAGGTGAAGCAATCGGTATTATTGCTGCTCAGTCAATCGGTGAACCCGGTACTCAGCTTACAATGAGAACCTTCCACACCGGCGGTGTATTCAAAGGTTCAGGTGCAATGAAGCACATTGAAGCTGATATTGACGGTGAAATCGTTTCTAAATTGAGAACAAAAGAAATGAGAACACGTCACGGTGATATTGTACAGGTTAACATACAGGAAGGCGATCTTGAATTAAAAGGCGCTAAAATGACAAGAAAATACCATATTCCGACAGGCGCAAAAATGTTTGTTGTTAATGGTATGAAACTTAAAAAAGGTGATCAAATTGCTGAATTTGAACCGGCATCATCAGGTGACGGAAGCCGTTTAACAGAAAAGGCTACAAAGGATATTAACTCTGACCTTTCAGGTGAAGTATTCTTTGAAGATTTTGTTGCTGATGAAAAGAAAGACAGACAGGGCAACATCTCAAGAACTGCAAATAAAAACGGTATTGTATGGGTTTTAGGCGGTGACGTTTACAACCTTCCCGGCGGTTCTAAGATTCTTGTTAAAGACGGTCAGAAAATTAAAACAGGTGAAAAACTTGCAGAGACTCACATTTCATCTGAACACGGCGGTGAAGTAAGAGTCGGCGAAAACCTTGTTGTTGAAGAAGTTAAATTTGAAGGTAAGAAAATCAAGAAAATTGTTCAGGGTAAAGAACTGACAATCGTTATTGCTTCTATTGCGCCTTCTAACGCTACTTTTGAAACAACTAAGAAAGAACAATTCTGGACAGTTGACTCAACAGGCGAAAAATACATTGTTAAGTCTCCTGCTGATACAACAGTTGAAAACGGTATGATTATTGCCGAGTTGATTGATGACGAGTATGCCGTTCAATCTTCAGGTGAAATCAGATATCAGGGTATCGAGGTTGATGATAACCAGATAATCACTAAACCCGGATCTGTTATATTCATTCCGGAAGAAGTACATCAGATTAATAAAGATGTTACTTTGAAAATGGTTGAAAATAATACATTCGTAACTGCAGGTACAGAGGTTGTAAAAGACCTTTATACACACATTGACGGTATTGTTGAAATCAAAGAATTTAACGATATAATCCACGAAGTAGTTGTAAGACCGGGTGAAATTTATACACTCGATTCTATCGGTGATTTGAAGGTAGAAGAAGGTGAAGTAGTAGAAGCCGGTACAACAATTGCTCCTAAAATCAAGGCAAAACAAACATCTATAGTTACAATCCTTGAATCAGAAAATGAAAATCTTGAAATCGATGATCTTGATGAAGAAATCGATGTAACTTCTTTAGATGAAGAATCTATGGATAACAAACCTATACAGATTCTTGTAAGACCTGTACAGCAGTTTGATATCAAGCCTAAATCAGTAAGCATTGAGTTTGAAAGTACAGATGAGGCTATAAGCATAGTTCCTGTTACTCAGTTGCAATACAAAGACGGTGCCAGAGTCAGAAACCTTGACGGTGCTACTTTGACAAGAACCAGCTTAGTTCTTCAAATGCAGGGTTATTTGAGCCATTTAAAAGGTATGGTTGAAATGAACGGCGAAAATGAACTTAAGGTTGTTGTTCTTGAAACGTTAATCGTAAGACGTGAAGTTGAAGGTACAAACAGATCTTCTTTACAGACAGAACTTCTTGTTGAAAACGGTCAGGTTATTGCACCTAAAGAGCCTGTTGCTAAAACTCAGGTACTTGCTGTTAATGACGGTGTTGCAAGTATAAAAGACGACAGAGAAGATTTAAGAAGACTTCTTCTTATTTCTGATAATGTTGAACAGACAGTAAAACTTAAAACAAAACCTGTTGTAAAAGAAGGTGACTTTGTAAGACGTGACGGTGTAATATCCGAAAGCGGAGAAACAACACCTACATCAGGTCAGGTTGTTGCTGTTAATAAAGATTCTGTTGTAATAAGAATCGGTCGTCCGTACTTAATCAGCCCCGGTACAATGTTACAGGTTGATTCAGGTTCTCTGGTACTCAGAGGCGATATGTTAGCCAACCTTGTATTTGAAAGACAAAAAACAGGCGATATCGTACAGGGTCTTCCGAGAGTAGAAGAATTGTTAGAAGGTCGTAAACCTAAAGATTCTGCTATTCTTGCTGAGTTTGATGCTGTTGCAGAAATCGAAATCGAAGACGATGTGCCAAGATTATACCTTGTCAACGAAAACGGCAGAACAGAAATCAAATATCCGATTGACTCTAATATCATTGTTCAGGACAAACAGCAGATTCATGTCGGTCAACCTTTGACAAGCGGTCCGTTGAATCCTCACGATGTTATCAGGTTAAACGGTATCGAAGCTGCTCAGCAGTATCTTGTAGACGAAGTACAAAGAGTATACCGCTCTCAAGGTGTAGAAATTGCTGATAAGCACGTTGAAATCATTGTTCGTCAGATGACTAAGAAGGTTAAAGTTCTTGAATCAGGCGATACAAAACTCTTACCGGGTGAATTGATTGAAATTCAGTCATTGGAAATCGAAAATCAGGCTGTAGAAGAAGCAGGCGGTCAGCCGGCTACTTATGAACCTGTATTGCTCGGTATTACAAAAGCTTCTTTGAATACAGAAAGCTTCATCTCAGCAGCTTCCTTCCAGGAAACTACAAGAATCCTGACAGAAGCAGCTGTTGACGGTAAGAAAGACTTGTTAAGAGGTCTTAAAGAAAACGTAATTATCGGTAGATTGATACCTGCCGGTACAGGTTATTACCACTTAACACACGCTTCTGAAGAAAAAGATAAAGAAGCTCAAAGAAGAGCAGCACAAAAGAACAATGCCCGCAAACCTTCCGCAATCCTGGAAGAAATCGAGGGTATGTTCGGTGCTCCTGATTTCACCATAGGTGAATAATAGTTCACATTTGATAAAATTGATAAAAAAGAAGACTCCTGTTATAAACAGGAGTCTTCTTTTTATACATTAATCCAGTTGTTTTTAATTTCATTGTATATTGTATTAAAAACTACTCTTCTAATTTTATATATTGGGCATCTTCCCACCTTAGGTCGATGTATTTAATTTTCTTTTTCAGTGTTGTTATTTGCGGCAAAATTGCAGAAATATTTCTTACTCTGGACAATGCCATATAATCGAGTTCTCCCAGTCTGACATTAACAACGGGGAGTTTAATATATATATCTTTGGGATTTCTCATATCAATATATTCAACCGGCTGACCGGAGAATTGTTCCATTGCGTGCACAATCATTTCGATTTTTTTAATTTTCTTTTCATCCCATGTTCTGTAATCATCGCCTTTTGTTCCGTATGTGAGAACAAGTATTGTTTTTCCGACATTCTTTAGCGGCAGATAATCACGTCCGATTAATTTACCTCCTTCTGCAAAAAATGCAATAGGCGGAACTTTTGGATCCGGTGAAATGCTTAGTATAGGACGTCTTTCAACAACTATAATATTTAACCTTGCCGGGAACCATAATCTCTGGATATAGACCTCTTTTATCGGCGGAAGTTTTTCTATTTCTTTTTCAATATCAGATGTATTAAAAAGATAAATCGGTCTTTGCGGTACAGGATTTTGCCGTAATATAGAGATAATTCTGTATGTAGGCGTAATATTATTGCCCACAATGTTTAATGTATTGTTGCTTGCAGATGAAAAAATATTTTTATTTAAATACCACTGCGGGAGCTTGTATACTTTATATCCTGCAAAAATAAGTGCGGCAATCATAAACAAACGAACCCAGCAGCGAAACCATCTGAGACGCTCCTTGCCGCGTCTTACAGTTCTTTGCATCTGGTTAATTTTAACCCTGCGTTCTATATTTATGTTGTCATTGTTATATTGATTCTGCATCCCTTATTTTCTATTTTCGAAGCGACGCTCCGTTTAAGATTATTTGTACAAGAGTATCATAATCTATGCCCATTGCTTTAGATTGTGCAGGCAGATCGCTTAAATCAGTCATACCCGGGCTTGTGTTAATTTCCAATACATAGGGCATATTATCCGCTACAAGAAAGTCTACACGGCTTACACCTCTGCAAGCGCAAGCATTAAAAGCGTCAATTGCTATTTGTTTAACTTTTTGTGTCATTTCTGCTGACAGTTCTGCCGGTAGTATAAATTCTGTAAGTCCGGCTGTATATTTTGCCTCGTAGTCGTACCATTCGGTTTTTGTACGGAATTCGAGTATTTCTGTAGCAAACATTTTGTCTCCGTCTTCCAGAACACCGACTGTGAGACTTTTGCCCTGTAAATACTCTTCTACCATTACATCCTGTCCGCACTGTGCTGATTTTTTGAAGCATTCTTCCATTTCAAGAGCATTGTTAACCTTGTACATTCCTATGCTGGAACCTTCTGATACGGGTTTTAGCATAAACGGATATTTAAGCTCTTTTATTTTTTCCTTGTAATCTTCTCCTTTTCGCACAAGTACAGATTTGATAAGAGGTATTCCAGCTTCTTTAAGAATATTTTTTGTGTATTCTTTATTCATACAAACGGAACTCGACATAACACCGCAGCCTGTATAAGGAATACCCATAACTTCCAGCATTCCCTGAATGCATCCGTCCTCGCCGAATAATCCGTGCATTGCATTATATACAATTTCTATTTCTTTTTCTTTCAATACCTGTGCAATGTTATTATCAACTTCAATCATTTGTGCATTTTTATAACCAAGGTTTTGAAGTGCTTTAAAAACATTTTTACCGGAGCGTCTTGAGATTTCCGCTTCACTGGACGGTCCCCCGACAAGTACAGCTATTTTTGTGTTCAAATCTATTTTTTGTTCAACATTGTATCCCATAATTCATCTTCTTCTTTGCTTTTTATTCCTATAAACTTAACTTCCGGTTCAAGTTTTATTGTGTATTTATCTTTTACCTCATTATACATTTTATTCATCAGCATTGAAACATCCGTAGAGGTTGCATCTTCCATGTTAACAATAAAATTTGCATGTCCCAGCCAGACTTGTGCTCCGCCCTGCTTTAGACCTTTAACCCCTGCTTTTTCCAGCAATCTGCCTGCGGAGTCATTGGCAGGATTTCTGAATATGCTGCCTGCATTTGGGGTTGAGAGGCTAGGCTGTCTGTCTTTTCTGAATTCCAGATTCCTCTGCATTACTGCGGTTATTTCTTCGGCAGAAGCGGGTGTGAGCTCAAATTTTGCATCAAGAAGAATATATCGTCCCTCTTGCAGAATGGATTTTCTATACCCGAAGTGCATTTCATCTTTGTTTAATTCAACAACTTTTTTTGTTTCCGTATCAAATGCTCTGCATAGTTTAAATGTGTCGGATACTGCCTGCGAATGAGCGGATGCATTCATATATACTGCACCGCCTATAGAACCCGGAAATCCTATCATAAATTCAAAACCGCTCAAACATCTGTTTTCTGCTTCACGTGCAAGCATTGGGACTTTCACCCCGCATTGTGCTGTTATTGTATTATTTACCACCTCAAAAGCATTCATTTTGGTTGTTAAAATAACATCACCGTCTATACCCTGAGAAGAAATTAATACATTGGAGCAGTTGCCGAGTATAACAGGATTATCAAGTTCTGTGAGTAAATTTGTGAACTCTTCAACACCGGTGGGGAAAAATGCCCGTTTTGCGCATCCTCCGATTTTAAAACTTGTGTGTCTTTTTAATTCATAATTTTCTTTAACTTCGCAAACCATCTTAAACACCTGCTTTTGTATCATCGTGGAGTTTTTTAAGCTCTCCGCCTATTCTTGTAACATCACCGGCGCCTAAAGTAATAACCATATCACCGGATTTTAAAAGAGGCAGAATCTTTCTAGCTGCATTTTCCATGCTTCCGCCTATATAAGTAACATCTTCGTTATGAAAACTCTGAACAAACGCCCTGGAGTTTATTCCTTCTATTGCGTCTTCCGAAGCGGAATAAACATCGACAACTATAAGCTTGTCCACAGCACCGAAACTTTTTTTAAAATCGTCCCACAGGCCTTTTAAACGGGTATATCTGTGAGGCTGAAATATTGCAACAAGCCTGTTTGTATTACACAAACGCGCACTGTCCAGAGTTGTTTTTATTTCCGTAGGGTGATGTGCATAGTCATCATAAATTCTTATTCCGTCAAATTCAGCAACTTTTTGGAATCTGCGGCCCATACCGGAAAAAGTTTTAAAATGCGGGCGTACAGCTTCAAGATCAAGCCCTTCTTCATTTAGTGCGGCAATAACGGCAAGAGCATTATATATATTATGTTTGCCTGGAATAGTCAGCTCTATGGAAACTATTTTTTCGGTTTTATGATATATATCAAATTCCGACCCGAATTCATTAAATTTCATATTTCTTGCGCTGTAATCAACGCCGCCGCTTTCCAACCCGAAAGTAATGAATTTTACATCAGGGTTTGCTTCGATAAGTTTTTTGATACCGTTACAGTCTTTATTTACAATAACTTTACCGCCTTCAGCTCTGTTATCAATATGTGTTCTAAAAGTCTTTAGCAGGTCATCAAAACCGTTTTTGTAAAAATCAACATGGTCTACTTCAAGATTGTTTATAACGCTAACGTTAGTATGGTATTTTACAATAGTGCCGTCAGATTCATCCAGCTCTGCAACAAAAAACTTTCCGTGACCTGATTTTGCATTTGTATCAAGTTCCGGAATAATTCCTCCTACGCAGTATGACGGGTCAAATCCGGCTTTTTCAAGCACATAAGAGCACAATCCGCTTGTCGTAGTTTTTCCGTGAGTTCCGGAAAATCCTATGAACTGCTGTATTTCATGTTCTTTTTTACCCAGTCCTTCGGATATCATTTTTAGAATATCAGACCTGTGCAGTACTTTTATCCCGAGTTCACGTGCACGAACTTTTTCCGGATTGTCATCTCTTATTGCCGTAGATGCAACTACTGTCATATCAGGTTCTATATGATTTGCATCGTGTCCTATATATACTTTTGCGCCTAATGCTTCAACTTTTTTTGTATATTTGCTTTCTTTAATATCAGAACCGGAAACATCAAACCCCAGCTCCAGCAAATATTTTGCAAGCCCGCTCATTCCTATTCCGCCGATAGCTATAAAATAAAACTTTTTATTTTTATTATCCATAAACAATCCTTGTGTATTCTATGCTTTCAATTTTATTACAAAATAATTGCAAAATGTAAAAATTAACAAAGATTTTGCTTAATTTTTTTAATATCGGGGCATAATTGGAATATAAGCTTACTGTGTGCGTATCAAAAAAGGTGAATAACAGGTGTCTCTAAGCGTTGTAATGCCGATTGGAATATACTCTGCACAGACCGGTATGGTGCAGGCTCAACGGACGTTTGAAAAAGCGGCCGAAAGTATTGCGTCCGGCATAAAACAGGATATAAATCCTGCTGATATTTATGTTGCAACTGGATTGGATACAAGTATACGTGCCGCACAAAAGGCTATGGAAAACGCACAAACAGGCTATAATTTTACATCCGTTGCCGATAATGCACTGGGGAGTGTTACGCAAAATCTTCAAAGAATACGCGAGTTAAGCATGCAGGCTGCAAACGGGGTATATTCAGATTCTCAGCGTGCTGTTATGCAGGAGGAAATTAATCAAAACGTTGAACAAATAAAACAAACGCTTAATCAGGCAACGTTTAACGGCAAACCCACAATTAACGCTGTTACTCCGGAAAATCCGGATGCTGTAGCGGCTGTTGATTTTATGGTCAATCCGGCAAATTCTTCCGCTATAACATATGACCCGAATATTACTCTTGATAGTTTGAATTTTGATGTCTCAACATCAGAATCCGCAGCAGCATCTTTGGATAGTATAGATGCCATGATTGGTGAAATAAATTCAAAACGAGGGGAGATAGGTGCTGTTCAAACCTCTTTTGAGGGTGCAATAAATCAGCAAATGACGAATATTATGTCAAATTCATCCGCATTGAGCAGTATACAGGACACTGATTATATAACAGCAATTACCGATCTTAAAAAAGCACAGTTTTCTATGGAGCTTATGGCAAAAGTTATGAAAACAATGATGGAAACTGACAGATACGTGCTGAATCTGCTGCAATAATCAGTTCTTATAATTTTTTCTGTATAGAGCTTATTATATCTAAGCTTTAATTCTCACAAGTCATGTAACCAAGTATGCTGAAAGCAATAATTTTATCTTCATTGATATTAAGCCATTCGTATTTGGGGCTTTCAATATTGCAGCTGCATTCGTCAAAATGATGGCAGATTGTTGCATTTTTTAATGTCAAAATATCTTTAAGGTTGTCTTTGTGGTCTTTTACCAGCGTACCGTAACATTTAAAACTTTGTGTGAAGACAACCATATCTTTTACACCGCCTGCCATTTCCGAGGCTTTGTATATACGTTCCAGAATATTTATACCCATAATCTTCTCCTTAAATATATGCAATGTTATTATTTATGGAGAAGATAAAACTTTCATTGTCCGAAAGTAGAATTATAAATTTGTCTGAGGCGGCCTCGCTTGTAGAAGTGGTGCACGGAGTGCGAGTGACGCCAAGTCTAGCATTTTACGGAAGTGACCCCATGCACTTGTTGCCTGTGCTGGACTTGCTGATAAAAACGGACTTGTTTATTGCACAGGTTCATCAAGTAGTCGGAGTCAGTTGACAATATGAAATTTATCTGTGGTAATTTTCGTTGTTTATAATTTTAAAAGCTCTGTAAATCTGTTCATAAAGAAATATTCTGACGAGCTGATGAGTAAAAGTCATAGATGACAAACTGAGTTTAAAATTTGCCCTGTTGCTTACAGATTGAGACAGACCGTTTGCGCCTCCTATCACAAAGACTATCTCATTGTGTCCTTCATTTGACAGCTGTTTTATCTTTTTTGCAAAATCTTCGGAAGAAAGCATTTTTCCTGAAATTTCAAGAGTAATTACATAAGAATCTGGCTTTATTGCCGAAAGAATTTTTTCCCCCTCGATCTCCATATACTTTCGGGCAAGGTTATCATCTTTTATCTCCTGTGCAGGTATTTCAATAAGCGACATACTGCAATAGGCACCCAGCCGTTTTAAAAATTCATCAACAGCTGCTTTTGTATATTTTTCTTTAAGTTTTCCGACAGCAATTATTTTTATATTCATAAATAAAGAATATCACAATTTTATTCTTTGGTTGAATTGCAGTCATAGCAGGAGTTTTTTGAGGACTTGTTAAGAAATGTAACAGATATATACTTTTTATAACTTAAATATGGCAATTTTTTATAAAAAGAATTGTTTATATAAGTACGAGAGATATAAGAGACAGAGAAAAGACAACGAGAGAAATAAAAAACCACATCGGTTAAACACCACATAAACACATTAGAGATTCTTAGATTTACACATACATACTTACTTCATTTACTTCACACTTCACACTTCACACACTTCACATTAGACGAGGAATGCAAAGCAATTTCATTCCGACGGCTTGATCATTATGATTAAGCCGTTTTTTTTATCTGAAATTGATTATTAAGGTATTCTTGGGCTTAATTTCTTTCTTATTTTTATGAGACATAAACATAAAAATTACTTAACAATACTTAATGTTATAAAGCTGTTTATTAAAGTTTTTTTTAAAGGTAGTCGTATACATGGTCACAGGGTACATTAATAACGAAGGTAGAATAGTATGACAGGTTCGGTAAATTTTAATCCTTTTGTAAAAAACATTCAGTTTGTTGATTTAGAACAGTATGAAGAAATTGTTGAACAACAGCAATCTCAGGGATTTGGTATTAATGGCGACTCTCAGGACGAAGATGTACAGATTCGTCTAATGAGTGCGGAAACCGAACGTAATTATAAAGCAGCAAAAAAACATGGTATGAGAGAAGAAATACCCAACAATATAACTGCTTTAAAGAAGGAGTTGGAAAAATATATCGAAGTTTTTTCTCAAAACTATTCCAGACAACATCCTAATGTATCGCCAAATTTTGTCGAAAGATTTTTAGACGGTATAGATAATGAATTTCTTGCACGTTATATGCAAGAAGTACAGGGTGACAGGACAATTGTAATGTCTGATGCCGTGCAGGAGTTTGAAATATATGCAAAACAAAAAGCAGAACAATTTGATAGAGGTGCTCAGGCTGTAAGAAATATTATTTCTGCAGAAAAACATGGAAGTGAAGAAAAATATGCAGATTTGTATAATACAGTCAAAGATGCTCAAAGCTTATTCTCCAAATACGGTTCTATAATTAGTTTTTCTGAGGCTGATAGTATCAGAGATAGCGCTTCTGAATATATTGTAAATCAATTGCTTAAAGATAATGTGGATTTACTCAATCAAATAAATCCATCTTTTGAAAACAATTATTATTTCAGAGAAGCTAAAAAAGTTTTAGATGAAGTGAAAGATATGCGTAATCCCAGAGAGGCAAAAAATGCAATTGAAGAAGCCAAAAATTTAATCAAAGAACTTTTAAAGTATACTTCTACTTATAAAATAGCCAATACAATAAGCAATAATCCTCCTGGTGGAAGACATTCTGTTTCTTCCATGATGCTTGACAGTGCATCTGATGTAAAAGACCAGTACGGTGATTTATATGCAGCTGCAAAAAAAGCTTCTTCTTTATTTTCAATAGGCGGTCGCCACGTTACAAATAAAGAAGAAATAGACCTGAAAAGAAAAACAGCGGATTTGGTTGTGAGCCAGCTTTTAAACGACCAAATATCAAACGGTTTGTTAAAAGCCCTGATTCCTGACTACAAAACCAGACCCGAATATCATCAAGCAATGAAGATTCTGGCTGGTATTGAGTATGAAACAAACCCTGCGAAGGTAAATCAAAGACTTAACGATGCTAAAAATGAGATAATGCAATTACTTCGTCATACTGATGGTGAAGATATTGCAAATGTTGTAAAATTTTCAGCACATATGGATCCGCATCCGGGTATGCATGGGCCTCACAAAGGACATGGACCTGAATGGCATGAGTTTTTCCAAGATAGATTTGAAGTAAGCCGCAATCAGCACAGACTCTTTAATGCTGCTCAAGATATCGGTTTCCCTCAGGGAAGATATTATGATGCCAAAGATATTTGGGGTACACCGAGAGGCTCGGCTGTCTATAGTGTAACAGACACTTTACGTAATTATACAAATGACCTAAAAAAAGAACTTGCCCATTCTGTATATTCTCATCACGATCGTAGCCAAATTTTTCGGGCAATAGATATGGCTCTGCAAAATTTTGATGCTGATAAATATATAAGAAATCATGGCGATATAATTGATTATAAAGAATTATGTCAGGATTTTCTGCGCGGTATACAGCATACAATGGCTATTCAAAACAGAATTGGCGATTTTCATGACCAAGGAGATGATCCGTTTAATAAAAATTTAATGGATTCAAAATATCTGGTCGCTCATTCTGGTTCACACATAGACAAATATGAAAAATCGGTTATTTCTAAAACCTACGCGAAATATCTTATTCAGGCACTTATTTCTAATCCAAATAATGTAAACTTGCTTGCTTCTTTAGGACACAGAAACTACTTTGACAAATCTTCATTCAGTAATGTTTCCGTTCAAAAAGTTATGCAAGAGCTTAAAAATCTTTTACAACATCCTCCACTTTCACAAAGACAATTTGAGCAAAAAATGAATGAAATAACAAAAGATTTGGAGTTTCTTGTTAATCAAATGAATACAAGAGTTCTCGCTGATCAGATAATGCATCAGGGTGCACAATGGTAACTGCAATAATTTAATATTGTAACAAACTGCGTACCATGCCTGCATTGTCATGATGTTTTGTTATACAATATTTTTAATTAGATAGTTATTAGATTTGGGGAGAACGAAAAAAGTGGATTGCACGGAAGAAAAACTTGATTTATCACAAAATGCCATCAAGGTTTTGGAAAAAAGATACTTAAAAAGAGATGCACAGGGCAACCCTGTTGAGAAACCGGAAGATTTGTTTATGAGGGTTGCATCTACGCTTGCCGAAGCGGACAAAAAATTTGGTGCAACTCAGGAAGACGTTAATAAATCAACAAAAGAATTTTATAATTTTATTACAAAGCGCTATTTTATGCCTAACTCTCCTACATTGATGAATGCGGGCAGAGAACTCGGACAGCTGGCAGCATGTTTTGTACTGCCGGTGGAAGATTCATTGGAAGGCATTTTTGAAACTGTTAAAAATACAGCCTTGATACATAAATCAGGCGGCGGTACAGGTTTTTCTTTTGCAAGATTGAGACCCAAAAATGATGTTGTACGTTCTACAATGGGCGTTTCTTCAGGTCCGGTAAGCTTTATGGAAGTATTTAACGCTGCTACTGAAGCTGTAAAACAAGGCGGTACAAGACGCGGTGCCAACATGGGTATTTTAAGAATAGATCACCCTGATATCCTTGATTTTATTAATTGTAAATCAGACAACTTTAAATTGAACAATTTCAATATTTCTGTTGCTATTACTGATAAATTCATGGAAGCGTTAAAAGCGGGTACTGATTATGAACTTATTCACCCCAGAACAAAACAACCTGTCGGCAAATTGAGTGCAAAAGCTGTTTTTGACCTTATCGTTGAAGGTGCATGGAAAAACGGTGAGCCGGGTATTATCTTTATTGACAAAATGAATTCTGACAACCCGACTCCGTTAATCGGTGAAATTGAGTCAACAAACCCCTGCGGAGAAGTTCCTCTTCTTCCTTACGAAGCTTGCAACCTTGGTTCTATCAACCTTGGTTTGATGCTCAAAGGCACTGAGGGCAATTATAGCGTTGATTGGGATAAACTTGCAGCAACTACACAAACTGCAATACATTTCCTTGATAATGTAATCGCTATTAACAACTACCCGTTGCCTCAGATTGCAGAAATGGTTCAAAATAACCGTAAAATCGGCCTTGGGGTAATGGGCTGGGCTGATATGCTTATGAAAATGGGTATTGCATATAACTCTGAAGAAGGTACAAAGCTTGCTTCTCAGGTTATGGAATTTATTGATTACCAGTCAAAAGTTAAATCAATAGAACTTTCAAAAGAAAGAGGCAGATTCGGCAACTTTAAAGGAAGCGTTTACGATGGTATTTATAAAGACGGCAAACCTTTCTTAACATACAAATACGAGGGCAAATCAGCCGGTATTATTACAGATGAAATGTGGGCTGACCTGGATGCTCAAATTGCAAAATACGGTATCAGAAACGCAACAACAACTTGTATTGCTCCTACAGGTACAATCTCTATGATTGCGGGTGCATCGGGCGGTGTTGAACCTTTATTCGGTCTTGTATTTATACGTGACGTAATGGACGGTACAAAGCTTGTCGAAGTTAATCCGATTTTTGAAGCTTATGCAAGAAAACACGGATTCTATTCCGAAGAATTGATGAAGAAAATTTCTATAGATGGAACACTTGCTCATTGTGAGGGTGTACCGGAAGAAGCTAAGAAAATCTTTGTATGTGCACATGATGTGTCTCCATACTGGCATGTTAAGATGCAGGCTGCGTTCCAGCTTCACACGGACAATGCTGTTTCTAAAACAGTCAACTTCGAGGAAAATGCAACAAAACAGGATGTTGCGGACTCTTATCTGCTGGCTTATGAAAACAACCTGAAAGGCATTACTGTTTACCGTAACAACTCAAGACAGTTCCAGCCGATGAATCTTGAGAAAAAAGATGACAAGAAAATGCCTGAAATCAAGGCAGTAGAAGAAACCAAAGCTGAACTGCCGGAAGCACAGCATGTCGGTGAAGAACATAAATGTCCCGAATGCGGAGCTGTTCTGGGATATGGCGAAGGCTGCTTTATCTGCTTGAACTGCGGATATTCCGGTTGCTCATAGCGGATTTTGCATAGAGTGAGGGCGAAGCCCGAAACTCGAAGAAACGCCGAAAAAGTGAGCGGATATTTTGTGAAAACAAAATAAAGCGAACGGCTTGAAGGCGTGAAGCAATAATCCAAGAGCGGATTTTCGGACGGACGACACGACCAAAGGGAGATAGTCCGGTGAGCGAGGATATTGAGCCGGCTTGTGCAAAGCACAAAAGGCGAAACTGTCCGAGCGTGAAGAAAATCCAAGACCGCAGATTTTGACTTCTTTTCTTAGCGAGCTGTGGCGAGCTATAGAAAATGGCGTTACTGTTAATTAAAAACTTGAAATAAAAAAGCCCTAAATTAAACGGGGCTTTTTGCTTTTTTATATTGTTAGCAAAAAAATATATGTTTGATTGTTGTATTTATGCATTATAAATTTAAGGAGTAAAAATATGTTTCCGATTAGATTTTCAAAGATAAAAACAACCAGACCTCTTAGAACAATAGAACGAGAAATGGAAGAAGCTCGTGCGATGTATCAGAACTATCTTGATACAACATCTGATAACTATATGGCACAAAGAGGTGATGTAAAAATAAAAGACCCTCATACAATGGTTGGTAATGCATATAAAGAAATAAGAAATTATATAGATGCAATAAGCAGAGTCGCCAAAAAGGAAAATAAGGCAATAACTTTTGAAGACGGACGTGCGTTAACACGTGATGATGAATTTGTTTCACCTGTTATGGAAGAAAAACTCGGTAAAAAAGTGCTTATTACAGTTGTTGACAAAAATACAGGCGATGTTAAACGCAAGTTGGTCGATGGATATTCCAAGGCGGAAATTCCCCTTATGAAAAAGATTTCTAACGCATTGGGTGAACTGTTTACAGGGAAAAAACAGGTAAATATTGATAAGGATCTTGAAATATAATTTTTCTGTATTTTGCATTTTTATAAGTGCAGGGAAAATCTTTGAACAATCGGGCAGATTTAGCGCATGACATTATGTTCTCTTTATTATAAAATCAGTTGTATAGATTGATTAAAAAATAAGGACATAAGATATGAAAATTTCACTGGAATGGCTTAATGAATTTGTTGACCTGTCTGACATTACACCGGAGCAGATTGCTCACGAGCTGACAATGAGCGGACTTGAGGTAGAAGACATTGAGAAAACCGGAGCGAAATTTTCAAATATCAGAACAGCTAAAATTAAACTTATTGAACAACACCCTAACGCCGATAAACTTCACCTTGTTACTGTTGATATCGGAAATGAAGAAAAGACCGTTGTCTGCGGAGCGCAAAATATTAAGGAAGGACAGATTATTCCTTATGCCTCTGTAGGTTCAAAGGTTTTGGACAGAAAAACAGGCGAACAGTTTGAACTTACTCCCGCAAAAATCAGAGGGATAGAATCTCAGGGGATGTTGTGTTCTCAAGATGAACTCGGGCTTGAAAATATGCAGGACGAGGACGGTATCCTTATCTTAAACAGACTTTATGATGATATAAAACTCGGTGAGCCTCTGGAAAAGCTGCTTGATATAAAAGAGGATATCGTTTTTAACGTAGCTCCGACAGCAAACAGAGGAGATGAAATGTCCGTTATCGGTATAGCAAGAGAGTTGTCTGCTATATTCAATAAAAAGCTGCAGTTTTCTCCTTTGCAAAGTACTCAGGACAATTCTACGGATAAATTCAAGGTTGAAATTCTTGATAATGAAGGCTGCAAATATTACAGTATCGGTCTTTTAAACGGTGTTGAAATCAAACCTTCGCCGGATTGGATGCAAAGACGTCTTACTGCATGCGGAATTCGTGCAATAAATAACGTAGTGGATATTACAAACTATGTATTATTGGAGTACGGATGCCCATTGCACGCTTTTGACAGAGATAAGCTTAACGGATATCTCTGTGTAAGACGCGCGCATGAAAACGAAACAATTGTTACTCTGGATGAAATAGAAAGAAAAACAAACAGTGACACTGTTTTGATTGCAACAAAAGAACAAGCTGTGTGTGTGGGTGGTGTTTTTGGCTCTGCAAACAGTGAAGTTGACGACAATACAAAAAATATTGCATTGGAAGCAGCCTACTTTACACCTGCACAGAACAGACGTTCCGCAAGAAGCATAGGTTACAGAAGTGAAGCCAGTGCAAGATTTGAGCGTGGTGTTGATATTGAAATGGTAAAACCTGCTTTGATGCGTGCTATGCAGCTTATGGTTGATTTTGCAGGTGCAAAAGTAGATGGAATTGTTGAAACAGGCGAAAACAAACTCCCTGAAATTGACATAACTTTGAGATTTGCTCAGATCAAACGTATACTCGGCTCTGAAATCCCTGTTGAAAAATGTGTGGAAATTGCCGAAAATCTCGGCTTTGAACTTCTTGGTAAAAATGAAATAGCTGCAAAATTTAAGGTTCCTTCTTTCAGAAGAAATGATGTATACAGAGAAATTGACCTGATAGAAGAAATTTCAAGAATTTACGGCTATGACAAAATAGCTCCTACTCTGCCTAAAAATACGCAGTCTCCTGAAATTTCAGACGAATCAAAAATTTTGAAAAAAATCAATAATATGTTTCTGGGCAAAGGCTTTATGGAGACAGTTACTTCTTCTTTGGTAGGAAATCCTTTATATAAAGAATTCTTTGTAAAATACGATGAATCAAAGGCTGTAAAAGTTTGCAATCCTCAGAGCGAAGAACATACAATGCTGCGTATGTCTATGATTCCCAGTGTTTTGAATGTTGTGAAATTCAATATTTTAAACGGACAGAAAAATCTCTGGATATACGAAACAGGCAGAATATACTCTATAGAAGGCTCTGCTGATGAAAAAAATACTGGAGTAAAAGAAAGTAGAATTATTGCCGGTGCAATGACAGGAGAAATTAACAACGACAAATGGACTGCCGGTGCAAAGGCTGCAGTTCTCGATTTTTATACTGTAAAAGGTGTTATTCAAAATCTTTTGGAAATATTAGGATTGGAAAACAGAGTTCAATTCCGCTCTGTTGATGCAAATGACGGTAAAGACTTTTTACATCCGGGCAAGAGTGCAAAGCTTGTTATGCTTGGCAAGCAGCCAATGGAAGTCGGCTGCTTTGGTGAACTTCATCCGCTTTTAAAAGATAAAGAAAAATTCCAGCAGAATGTTTATCTTTTTGAAATAAACCTTGAAGAATTATTGAAAGCAGTTCATCTTACAACCGTGAGATATAAAAAACTTCCTCAGTTCCCTGAAGTTCAAAGAGATCTTGCTTTTGTTGTTCCTGAAAAAGTTTCTCATGAAGAAATTGCGAAAATCATCAAAAAATCGGTCAAGAGCAATCTGTTTAACGGAGAAGAACTTTTTGACGTATATCAGGGCGAACATATACAAGAAGGCTTCAAAAGTATGGCATTCAGAATAAAAATGCAGGATAAAGATGCTACATTGACGGATGAAATTGTTGAAGAACAGATGAATTCTATACGTAACAACCTTAAAAAATCAATAGCAGAATTAAGCTTTAGAGAGTAATTTTATGACAGTTGATAATGAACAATTAGTAAAAGAACTGACGGCAAAGGATGAATCAAAAGCTTGTGCTGCAGCACAAAGCATTGTTAATAATGCAAATACAGAAGCGTTTCAGCTCCTTGCTGACAAAAGCGAGTTTTTGTTTGATTTTGTAAAAAATAATGTTTGCAAAAGATTGCAAAAAGCAGTTAACAAAGAAAATTTTAGGAATCTTTTTGCATTTTTGAAAATATATGCACCTGATTTTGAAGATACAATTGTGAGTTGTATTTCTCGTTATGCAAATGAAGATTTGACTGATGAGATGCTCGAGCTATTGGAAAAAGGTACTGATGAAGAAAAAACTTATGCTGCAAAGTATTTTTCATATATTCCTGATACAATAGCCGCTGATATGCTTACGGAGTATGCATTTTCTGATAATGAGGCTCTGGCCTTTAATTCTGCCAAGGCTCTCGGTGCTATGAAAATTGACTCAGCTTACGAAAAAGCTTTGGAGCTTTTAAAGTCTGATGATGACTTTACTGTACTAAAGGCTGTAAAATTTTTGGTTGCATTTGAAAATAAAGAGGCTGTCTTACACATTTTAAAAGCAATGGAAAACTCTTCCATGAGTGAAAATATAGCCGGAGAAATTCCATATATACAGAGCCTTATGGAGCTTTTGCGGGGAAATGAAGAAAAAAACTATATTCTCTTGTGTATAGACAATATTTTGTCCGGACTGGGCGAAATTCTTCCTTTGAGTCAGATATTTTGTTTTGAAATGTATGAAGTTTTGGAATATTTGATTCCGTACAATACACAGAATAAGAACTCTCAGGCTTCAGTCGTTCTTTTAAAAGCTCTTTCAAAGTTTGATATGCTTGCAAATAACGATGAGTATACTTTTGACGAAGATAAGAATACAAAGCAGGAAATTCAGGATATATACCATCTCTTAAAGGGACAGCAGGAGTATTTTTGGAATGCCCAGAAGAACCTTGTTAAGAATGAACTGGATGAAAAAACTGTACCTGCTTACAGAATAAGCAGCGCATTAAGAGTTATTTGCGATTATCATCTTGTACAATTGCATGACGATATCAAAAAACTTTTTGATTCCGATAATGAAATTATTATTTGTGAAGCTGCTGCCGCATTGAAAAGCTTGAATAAATTAGACGGCGTTGATAAGATAAAACTCTTAGACAAGATCCATGATGATAATAAAAAAGCTCTGATTCAGAGTATGTTTGCGGGTTAAAATGCTTATTGATACTCATTCTCATATAGATATGGATAATTATAAGGATCGCTTTGATGAGGTTATTGCTGAAGCAAAAGATTTCGGAGTGGAAAAAATTGTTATCCCGGGGGTTGCGCCTTCAGGCTTTAAAAGAATAGTTGAATTATGTGAAAAGTATGAAAATATTTACGGGGCAGTTGGGGTTCATCCTGAGGATCTTGCAGCTTTTGATGCCGATGCGGAAAGTTTAATACGTGAGTATCTTAAACATCCCAAAATCGTTGCAGTCGGCGAAATAGGTCTTGATTATTACTGGGATAAGTCTCAAATTGAACGCCAGAAAGAAATTTTTGAAAAACAAATTTTGATAGCAAAAGAAATCGGCAAGCCTGTACTTGTGCATGACAGAGAGGCTCATTTTGATACCTTTGAAATTTTAAAAAAGACAAAAGCAAGTGATGTTGGTGTTGTAATGCACTGTTTCTCGGGAAGTCCCGAGTTTGCAATGGAATGTGTAAGGGAAGGTTTTTATATTGCTTTGGGCGGGGTTGTCACTTTTAAAAATGCTAAAAAAGTAAAAGAGGTAGCTAAAATTGTACCTCTTGAAAGATTGCTTCTGGAAACGGATGCTCCTTATATGACTCCCGTTCCGTACAGAGGAAAAGAAAATCAGCCTGCTTATGTAAAATTTGTTGCAGAAGAGATTGCTAATCTAAGAGGTGTAAGTTTTGATGAAGTTGCAAATGCAACTTGTGAAAACGCAAAAAAACTGCTGGCACTCTAAATTTTGAATACCGGCAGTTTTTATTTAAAATTCAACAATCTAATTATCAATTAAAAGGCTTGCACCGATTAATCCTGCAGTGTTTCCGAGCTGTGCCGGTACAACCTCTACGGCTTCTCCCTGTATGGGCATTGCACGATGCTTAAGTGTCTTTTTCAAAGGTTCAAAAAGAATATCACCCGCATCAGCCACGCCTCCTCCTATTACAATTCTTTCCGGATTTAAAAGGTTTACAACACTGGCAAGACCTATACCAAGATACTCACCCATTCTTTCAAAAATCTTTTTGGCAACAACATCACCCTGTTGTGCTGCCTGACAAACTATGGCAGGTGTAATTGCTGCAGTGGAACCTGCTATTTCTCTGAATTTTGCACTTTTGCCGCCTCTTACATAGTCTTTTGCCATAGCAACAATGGAAGGACCTGATACGTAAGCTTCGAAACATCCTGTATCTCCGCATCCGCATAACAATCCGTTGTGCATTTCCATCTTAATATGCCCTATTTCGCCTGCGGCATTGCTTGCACCTCTTACAAGTTTTCCGTTTACAACAAGACCTGAACCAATACCTGTGCCGACAGTGATACATATAAGATTTTTACAGCCCGCGCCTGCTCCGTAATTGAGTTCGGCAAGAGCCATACATCTTACATCATTATCAACTTTGACAGGCACATTGAATTCTTTTTGCATTATCTCTGCTATAGGAACATCAATCCAGCCGGGAATATTGGGCAGGATTCTTACAACACCGTTGTCGCAGTCAATTTGTCCGGGGAAGCCAAAGCCTATACCTTCTATATCATTTGTTGATATTTTTGCTTCTGCCATTAAATCTTTAATGCACTGTGTGATATTGCTGATAGTATATTCATATCCCATCTCCGCACGGGTCGGAACAGTTTTTGGATGCGAAATTTCACCCTTTTTGTTTACAAGAGCAATTTTTACGTTTGTTCCGCCAATGTCCACACCTATTCTGAATTTTTCAAACATTTTTTCTCTTCCCCGTCTAATTCGTCGTATTACTTTTTTTATAATATCACGAGCAAAAAGTTTTTTTAAACTTCTAAATATTTTCTTTCACCGTCATAAAATTTAATTTTTTTCAGAATTTCTTCTTTTGACTTTAATAAGGCTTCATCTACTGCACTTTTGCGCATCATTATTTCTTTCATATTGATAGGAACATTTTTTCCGATAAATTTTAGCCCGTTGACTTTTCTTAATGCATTAAGAAAGAAAGTACCTCCTTCTTCATCAAGCGTAACTATCATTTGTGATTTTGTTGAAAATAGATTTTTTATGCGTTCCAATAGATTTTTAGGCGTTTTGACCGGAGTGTTAATTGCGCGATTTGTCCTTATTACTTCCAGAGCAAAAGCCACTGTGTCATCGTCGCTTCTTCTTCTCAAAGCTGTAAGTGCTTTGTCTGAAATTCTAAATACCGTAGGTTTATATACAAGAGGTTTTATCATTACTTTTTCCTTTAAACAAAAATATTAACATCTGCATTAAAATACGGACATTAATATTTTTGCTGTTATATTAAATTTTATTTACATGAATACTAAGGAGTCAGTCTGTCCATAAGTCTCGGGAACGGTATAGTTTCTCTTACGTGGTGAAGACCGCAAATCCATGCAACAGTTCTTTCAATACCGAGACCGAAGCCGGCATGTTTGCAGCTGCCGTATTTTCTTACATCCAGATACCATCCGAATACTTCTTCGGGCAAGCCCTGTTCCTTAATTTTTGCTTTCAGCTTATCAATGTCTTCTTCACGCTGTCCGCCGCCTATGATTTCGCCGTAGCCTTCCGGAGCAATCATATCCACACAGGCTGCTTTGTCCCCTTCCTGTTTCATATAGAATGCTTTTATTGCCATCGGATAGTGGTGAATCATAACAGGCTTATCAAATTCTTCGGAGATAAGAGTTTCTTCGTCTCCTCCAAAGTCTGCGCCCCATTCTGTGTCGTTGCCTTTTTTGTGAAGAATTTCAATAGCTTCGTCATAAGAAATTCTAGGGAAAGGACGTTTGATATTTTCGAGTTTTGAGATATCTCTTTCCAGAACCGCCAGATCTGCTCTGTTATGTTTTACAACTTCTTGAACAATGTATTCGACAAATTCTTCAGCAAGATCCATATCGTCATATATGTCAAAGAAAGCAACTTCCGGCTCTACCATCCAGAATTCTGTTAAGTGGCGTCTTGTTTTTGATTTTTCCGCACGGAATGTAGGACCGAAGCAGTATGCTTTACCCACAGCCATTGCTGCTGCTTCCATATACAGCTGTCCGCTCTGTGTGAGGTAAGCATTTTGATCAAAATAATCAACTTTAAACAAATTTGTTGTGCCTTCGCAGGCATTCGGCGTAAAAATAGGTGCATCTACAAGTGTAAAACCTTTGTTGTCAAAGAAATCACGAACTGATTTTATTATTCTGTGTCTGATTCTCAGAATTGCTTTTTGTCTAAGCGAACGAAGCCACAAATGGCGGTGTTCCATCAAAAAGTGTGTTCCGTGTTCTTTTGGTGTAATGGGGTAATCTACTGATTCTCCTATTACCTTTACGTCTGTTGCATCGATTTCGTAACCGATTCTGGAACGTTCATGTTTTTTTACGGTGCCTGTTACTTCAACGCTTGATTCTTGTGTAATTTTGTCTGCGAGAGCAAAAACTTCATCAGAAACATTGCCTTTAAAAACTACAGCCTGAATTTCGCCTGTACCGTCTCTAAGTTGTAAAAAGTGCAGTTTGCCGCTGGAACGTTTATTATACAGCCAGGCCTGCAGTGTAATTGTCTGTCCTTCGTATTTTGCAATGTCTTCGATGTAAATTTTCATATAACTTCCTCTCAATTCTTACAAGACTTTGTTTTAATTATAGCATTAACCTGAAAAATGGTGTTCTTAAATATTTTTAATATGAAGTAATTTTTGATTTTGTTTCGATAAAAAGATTCATTAACTCAATGTCATCATAATCTATATATGCGGTTTGAAAAAGGTTTTTGCCGGATTTTATCGTAATCTGGTTGGTACTGTTTGGAGATATGAGATTTCGGGGTATTTTTATCTGCTGATTATCTCCGTTGAGGTTTAACTCCGCTATCATATTACCGTTAAAAAATACCTGAGGAGGTGCGGCATAAGTCGTTTTTACTTTAGATTGCCCCATATCTCTTGCCATTTTTGTATCAATACCTATAACCGACCCTATAACAAGATAGACATCATCTGTTGTAGGTATATTCCCTATTTTAAATTCTTTTGAATAAAACGGACCGATTGCTTTTACTCTGAATTCTTCAGCATTTGCAGAGGTTGTGGAATAGTTATCATCGCCTATATGATACAAATCTTTGTCTATTATTATATCGTGAGGATTCGTTTTTTCTATACCGATAACAATCGGCTTGGACATAGAATTTCCGTCAACTGTAAGCGAAAACGGCTTGTAGCCTTCTTTTTGCACGGACATAATTGTAGGTGCGTCAATCTTTGCACCGAGATTAAATCTGCCTTCATCATCAGTACGTGTATGATAACCTTTTGACGGCAGAGCTACGTCAGCTTGAGAGATTGGAGCCTTTGTATGAGAATCTATTACCTGATTGTAATCACCGGCTTCGCTTTTCTCTACATTTCCGCTTATTGCCCCAAAAACACATGTGCCGGAAAAAAATAACATTATACTTAAAAGACAGGATTCTATAACTTTATTGCAATTCATATAACCCCTCTGATTTTACTTCTTATTAGAAAATAAAAATAAAATAATAGAATGGCTATACCCTGATACGGCTAATTCTGTTTGATATTAAATTTTGTTATTTGCAGATTTGGTTAATAATACATTCTATACCGTGTGCAAGGGATTTGTTTATGACAAGGTCGGCTTTTATTTTGTCGTAAGAATACAATATAGTTGTATGTTTCTTTTCAAAAAACTCTCCTATGGCAGGAAAACTCTGTTTTGTAAGCTCTCTGCAAAGATATATGGCAACCTGTCTTGCTTCCGATACTTTTGCGGAACGGCTTGAGCTTTTTATTTCTTTTGTTGAAATGTTGTAATAAGATGCGACTTCATCGACTATTCCGTCAAAAGTGTAGCTCTTTTCTTTTTCGTTGTAGTTAATAATTTTTTTTACATTATCAATTGTTAATGGCATTTCATTGATACTTGCGTATGCAGTTACTCTGTTAAACGCACCTTCCAGCTCTCTTATGTTGTTTGCATATATTGTAGCCAGAAATTCAATTATGCTGTAAGGAACTTCTATATTTGTGTCTTTTGCAAGGTTCTGCAGTATGGCCATTCTTGTTTCAATATCCGGTACCTGAATATCAGCCATTAATCCCCATTCAAAACGGCTTACCAGTCTGTCGGAGAGTGAGGGAATTTCTTTTGGCGTTCTGTCAGATGTTACAACAATCTGTTTTCCCGCACCATGCAGCGTGTTGAATGTATTAAATACTTCTTCTTCCGTTCTTGCTTTTCCCGCAATAAACTGGATGTCATCTATTAAAAGAACATCAACCTCTCTGTATTTTTTGCGGAATTTGTTCATTTTTTTTGTCTTTTCATCGCCTCTTGCAAGCGCGTTTACAACGTCATTTACAAATTCTTCCGAGGTTATGAATAAAACTTTCAGGTCTGTACGGTTTTTTATAATATAATGACCGATTGCCTGCATAAGGTGGGTTTTGCCGAGTCCTGGGCCGCCGTATATATATAGGGGGTTGTATTTTGTGCCGGGATTTTTGGCAACGGTCTGCGCTGCTACATAAGCTAGTTTGTTGTTTGAACCCACTACAAAATTTTCAAATTTATATTTCAAATTCAGATTTGAAGACTGCATCTGTGTAAGGCTGTCGTAGTTGAATTTTGATTGGGTATCTGTTTCTTCTTGTGCTGCCGGTTTGCTTTTTGTTTTCTTCGAAATCTTTTTTGCCAGTTCTTCATCAAAGATAATTTTAACTTCCAGATCTTTGCCTGTGGCTTGCTTTACTGCTTTTAACATTTCGGGATAATGATTGTTTCTTAAAAGCTTTTCTGCAAATGCTTGTCCCGTATGCAGGACAAAACAGTTTTCATCAAAATACTGGGGTTCCAAAGGCAGTATCCATGTTGAAAATGTCGAGTCTGAGACTTGCTTTTGCAAGTCTTGTAACGCTTCATTCCAAACTTCTGCAATATTTTTTTCCTGACCCATAGAATTTATATTACAACAAAACAATCGGGTTGTCACAGGATATCTAAAAAAGTTTTCAGACAGAATCGGTCTGCCGAATCATAAATTACTCTGCATAATTAAATGTCTGAGGCGGCCTCGCTTGTAGAAGTGGTCCACGGAGTGCGAGTGACGCCAAGTCTAGCATTTTGCGGAAGTGACCCCATGTACTTGTTGCCTGTGCCGGACTTGTTGGTAAAAATGTACTTGTTTATTGCACAGGTTCATCAAGTAGTCGGAGTCAGTTGACAATATGAAATTACAAAAAACCGTCTCTCCTGCATTTTATCTGCAGATTGAAAGTTTTCTTACAAAACTTTCTCCAAAGTCCGTATAGTTTCTCTTGGGTCGTTTTATTTCTATTTCTACGTTATCGAGCTTTAAAAGTTCAATTTGTTCTTTTGTTCTTTCATCTTTAACAAACCACTTTACTTTTCCGTTTGCATATTTAGCAAAGTGAAAAGTTGATGACAACACGCAAACTTTCAGCGCATCTATCATATTGAGCCCTGATATATCAATGTTCAGGAAGGGGCAATGATTTCTTGTAATAAAGTCTTTTGCTTCGTTTATCGCTTCAAAAATATTTTTGTTGTAATTGCCTACCTTTAAAAAGACGTCTTTTCCGTATAGTGAGTCTGTGATTGTCATAAATTCCTGATTCTCTGTTATATGTATGTAGTAGTTCTTCTTTTGCTGTTGAGGAAACAAAACCGTGATTCTTGTTTACGGCTTACATTAAATATAACGGGAGATTATTTCAAAAATTAAACCAATAAATAAAAACTACATCTTTTGTATGACAATCAAGATATTATTGGGCTGGAGCTGTGATTTTCCATGCAATTTCTGCTTTTACCTGCTCAACAGAGATGTCTTTTATACATTGATAATCCCTTAGACATTCCTTTTTTAATCCGCAGGGCTGGCAGGGTAAATCTGTTTTTATTATGACGGAATCGGATGCAAAAGCCCTCCATTTAATTGTATTCATAGGACCGTATATTCCTATTACCGGAGTGCCTACAGATGCAGCTATATGTAGATTTCCGCTGTCGCATCCGACAATGAGGTCGCACAGTTTTGTAAAAGCAAGAGTCTTTCGAAGATTGAAACAGCCGCAAAAATTTACCGGCGGAATTTTTAATTCTTCCGTGACATGTGACATTATTTCTTCATATACGGAAGAATCATTTTTTGTGCCGTTAAATACTACCTGAATATTTTCTTCGTTGCTGAGCCAGGTTATAATTTGGGCCCATTTATCTTTTTCCCATTCTTTTTTTCGGTTGCCGCTGGTTGCGTGGATAATTACTTTTTTTATCCCATCATCAGGATTGAGATTTTTTTCACGCACTATTGCTTTTACTTCATCAATTTCTTCCTGCGTTACCCAGTTTTCAAGATAGTTGTCTTTTACTTCTATGTTGTCAGCTTTTAATACATCAAGAAAACAATCGATTTCATGCTTATCTTCTATATACGGTGTCTTTTTAGTAAGCAAAAAGCCTCTGCATTCTGTATTGAAACCGATTCTTTCTTTTATACCTGCGGCAAAGGCGAGGAACGCACTGGAAAAAGAACGTTTTAGAACATAAGCTTTGTCGTATTTTTGTTCTTTTAAATATTTTACATAGTACCAAAAATCTTTTTTTTCATTGCCTGCTTTATTTTCGTATCTGTGTTTTTTTGTTGTATCAAAATATATAAAATTATCAACATAAGGGCATTTGTCGATGATTTCACCCGAAACAGGAGCAACAAGCATATCTATTTGTGCATCGGGATATGCGTATCTTAAATTTCTTAAAAACGGTATTGTAAGTATAGTGTCGCCTATAAAACGATATCTCATTACAAGTATTTTATATTTTTTATTCATCCAGAATGCCTTTCAAGTCTAAAACCGGTTTAAGTCTGAGACAAAAAATCTCGTTTTCTTTGTCTGCAAGTTCTTTTAATTTAACAGCGTCTTTTTCTGTTGTTATCATATATTTTGCATCGTATTTTTTCATTAGTTGTCTGAGGTTTTCTATATCTTCTTTTGTATAGATATGGTGGTCCGGAAAATCTTTTGTCGCCATTACATCATAATTTCTGAGGTATTTATAAAACTGCTCCGGCTGACCTATTGCGCTGAATGCGATAACGGGCTGGTTGTCCTCTATATTAGAATGATTTTTTATGTCATAAACTTTATCCGGCAGCATAGAGCATACAAAAGAAGGTATATTGTATTTTTTTCTTAAATATCTTGCAAAACTTTTTGCTCTTTTGTCGTTAAAATTTTTGTTCACAACAATTATTCTGTCTGCACGTTTTATTTCGGATACCGGTTCTCTTAGTGCGCCAAGAGGAAGAACAAATCCGTTGGAAAACTGTTTTTCACTGTCCACAACAAGTATATTTAAGTCCCTGTCTATTTTTCTGTGCTGATATCCGTCATCGAGAATAAGTTTTGTACAGTGGAGTTTGTTCTTGGCAAATTTTGCTGCTTTGACTCTGCTTGCACAGGTCAGTACTGCTGTTTTGGGACAGTGCTTTGCCAGCCATACAGGCTCATCTCCTGCTTCTTTTGCTGTAAAGTTAATATTTTTGCCGTCAGAAACAACATTTACCTCTTTGTTTTGCAGTTCTCCTCCGTAACCTCGTGACAGAATTGCGGGATAGTCGCCTTTTTTGCTGAAATAATTTGCAATTTCTGCGGTTATCGGAGTTTTGCCTGTGCCGCCGGTTGTAAGGTTTCCGACAGATATTGTATATGTGTGAGGTCGATAGGTTTTTAAAATATTTTTGTTGTATAAAAAATTTCTTGTTTTAATTATGCAAAAATACACTAAAGAAGGCAGTGCAAGCACGATGTATAGCAAACCTGCCGCCAGTCCCTCTGTAAATGTAAACTTATTTTTATAATGAAATTCCGTTAAAAAAACCTTCATACATTGATTTTATAATAAATTTGTCCTTATGTCATTTTCTATATTTTTTGTCGCTGTATAATATTATTTATTAGGTGAAAGGAGTATATATGAAAAAGATTTTTGCTTTGTTATTGTTCGGTATTATGTTTGCCTTCACACCGAGTGTATGGGCTGCTTCGTACAACACATCCACAAACTGGTTTGATACAAAGAATGTTAGTCATCTTAATACTATCGGACAAAATATTATTAAGGCCAATAAAATGCCTTCGACCGTGACATTTAAGGTAACTGACAATCAAAATATGAACTCGGAATCCACATATACACGGACTGTTTATATTTATTCCGGTGATTTAAAATATGTGGAAAATGACAATGAACTCGCAGCTGTTGTTGCACATGAAATAGGTCACCTTGTAAACGGTCATACCGCAAAAAGTTCTATTTTTGATTCGGTGATTTCTTCCGTAAACCCGAACACTTCAACAGAAAACGGATCTACAACAGTCAGCCTTTTAAAAACCATTTCTTCAAATAAGGTAAATAAGGATAATGAAAAAGAGGCAGATATTACGGCTGTTGATTTGTTGATGACAGCAGGTTATAATCCTCTTGCTTTGATTTCTGTTGTATACAAATCTGATATTAGTGAAACAGGCGGGCTTTTGGATTCTAACCTTTCTTGCGAAGAAAGAATCATGAATATCTATGATTATGCAAACTACAATTATCCTGAAAAAGTAAAGGCAAATTACAAAACAGATTCTTATCAGAGTGCTTTGAATTTGATTTATGCAAATTTAAAAATAAGAAATGCTGACTCTAAAAAACTTGCAAAAGCAAAAAAAGAGCAGGAAAAACTTCAGAAAGAAAAACTTAAAAGAGCCAGAAATATGGCAAAATCCACAAATCCCTGGAGTTCTGCATATAGTTTGATGCAGGTTTCCGGCAATTAAATTAATTTTTGATATTATTTTTCAAGAGAGAAGTGTATTTTGCATTTCTCTCTTATTTTTTTATTGCAAACAATTGTTACAACAAGCTGCATTGGCTTAAATAGCCCTATACTATGCTGATAGGATAGATGAAGAAAAAAAGACAAGAGTAAATAATAAAAAAGTAAAACCTCAAAAACCGGTACTGGTTTCACAAACACAACCAAAATATGTTAGTACTGGCATTTCAGGGGAACAAGGATATCTTTCGGAACGGGTATATTCAGACGGTTCAACGGAAAAAGTCAGGGTTGTTAAAGATGGAAAAAATAAACTTCGCAGAACTGAAATGGTAAGACGCGACAAGAATAACAAGATAATTGCCCTGAAAGTTGTAAATAATGAAAATCATGAAGGTTCGATTCAATTGAGTGAATTTACCTACAAAGAAGGTAGAACTATAGGAAAACAAGAAGGGATACGTTGCGGACAAAAGTATAAAACCAGAACAGAAACGGCTATTGATCCTACTACCGGTAAAGAATTCATTATTAAGGCTAAGTATTTAAGCGGCGATGCAACTACAACTTATAAAGCTATTAAAGATGAGTTTGGTAGTTTTACAGGTAAATATGAAACTAAAACAACTTATCCGAAAGGCTCAGGCAAAACTCCTGTAATATCGGAAACAACAAAATCATGCCCTGGGGTGTGGCCTGTATTTCTGGATCTCTAAATTTATAAAAAAATTCCGATTAAAAATTAATAGGAATTTTTTTATACGTTAAACCGGTCCGTGTTTACGGCTATTTGACAAAATCTATTTTGTATTAAAATATGCTTATGAAAGACAAGTTTTTTTTAAACAAAAAGAAAAAATCACCAGAAATAAAAATTAAAAACATGGGTGTTGATATAGACAAAAATGAATACAGAGAAATAGTTCTGTCTAATTCAGCACATCCGGAAGCTTCTTTTTATGACAGATATAAATAATAAAATAAAAAGCCCCCTTTATTTATTAAGAGGGCTTTTATTTATTAGGGTAAGTGTAAAATAATTACTCTTTAGTATATTCAGCATCAATTACATCATCGTCAGAACCGTTGCTGCCGTTGTCAGATGAATCTGTATTGTTTGCAGAGCTGTCATTGGCTGATGCATTGGATTCTTGCTGAACCTGAGAGTATGCAGCCTGTGAAATACCGTACATTGTCTGCTGCAAATCTTCTGACATTTTCTTAATTTCGTCAGCAGGTTTGTTGGTTTTCAATGCTTCTTCAAGAGCTTTTCTCTGTTCTTCGAGTTTTGACTTGTCAGCATCAGAGATTTTACCTTCAAAGTCTTTTACTATTCTTTCTGCGGAAGATATCAAGCTGTTAGCGTTATTTCTGATTTCAGCTTCTTCTTTATGCTTTTTATCCTGTTCCGCATTAGCTTCAGCTTCTTTAACCATTCTGTCGATATCTGCTTCAGACAGGTTAGAAGAATTTGTGATAGTAATTTTTTGTTCTTTGTTGGTTGCTTTATCTTTAGCAGAAACATTTACAATACCGTTAGCATCGATATCGAATGTAACTTCGATTTGCGGTAAACCTCTCATTGCCGGCGGAATACCGTCTAATCTGAACATACCTAAAGACTTGTTGTCTTTAGCCATCGGCCTTTCACCCTGGAGAACGTGAACATCAACGGCTGTCTGGTTGTTTTCTGCAGTAGAGAATACCTGTGATTTAGAAACAGGTATTGTAGTGTTTCTCGGAACCAACGGAGTCATAACGCCGCCCAATGTTTCAATACCGAGTGTTAACGGAGTAACATCCAACAATACGATGTCTTTAACTTCACCGGCAAGTACACCTGCCTGAACAGCAGCACCAACAGCAACTACTTCATCAGGGTTAACTGATTGGTTAGGTTCTTTGCCCGTATATTCTTTAACAAGTGCCTGAACGGCAGGAATACGTGTTGAACCGCCGACCAATACAACTTCATCTATGTCGCCTTTAGAAAGACCAGCTTCTTGCAAAGCATCAGCAACAGGTTTTTTACATCTTTCGAGCAAATCATGAGACAATTCTTCGAATTTTGCTCTCGTAAGCTGCATGTCTAAGTGTTTTGGACCGTTAGCATCAGCTGTGATAAACGGGAGGTTGATGTTAGTTTCAACAACGGATGACAATTCACATTTTGCTTTTTCTGCAGCTTCTTTTAAACGCTGCATAGCTTGTTTATCATTTCTGAGGTCAATACCTTCCTGTTTTTTGAATTCATCGATTAACCAGTCCATAATTTTCTGGTCGAAGTCATCACCACCTAAGTGAGTATCACCTGATGTTGAAAGAACTTCGTGAACACCGTCGCCTATTTCAAGAACAGAAACATCGAAAGTACCGCCGCCTAAGTCGAATACAAGAACTTTTTCGCTTTTTTCTTTTTCAAGACCATAAGCAAGAGCCGCTGCGGTAGGTTCGTTTACGATACGCAATACATCAAGACCTGCGATACGACCTGCGTCTTTTGTAGCCTGTCTTTGAGCGTCGTTAAAGTAGGCAGGAACAGTAATTACCGCAGAAGTAACTTTTTCCCCCAAATATGCGGAAGCGTCATCTGCAAGTTTTCTTAAAATCATTGCGGAAATTTCCTGCGGGGTGTAGTCCTTGCCGTCTATATTCTTTTTGTAGTCAGTACCCATTTCTCTTTTGATAGAAATGATTGTTTTGTCAGGGTTTAAGATTGCCTGACGTTTTGCTAACTGACCTACAAGTTTTTCACCTGTTTTTGAAAATCCCACGATTGACGGAGTTGTACGAGAACCCTCTGCGTTTGCAATAACTGTCGGCTTGCCGCCTTCCATAACTGCAACTACGGAGTTTGTTGTACCTAAGTCAATACCAATTGTTTTTGCCATAGTTTTATCTCTCCTTTTAGTATTATTTGCCATGTCA
Organism: Candidatus Gastranaerophilales bacterium; assembly: GCA_944325575.1. Classification (GTDB taxonomy): domain Bacteria; phylum Cyanobacteriota; class Vampirovibrionia; order Gastranaerophilales; family Gastranaerophilaceae; genus Limenecus. The sequence goes on from CALVAR010000018.1 coordinate 38,427, forward strand.
TTTTTCTATCTAATTTATAACATCGAATTCAAGGAAAAATTAAAAAATAAACAAAAAATTAATAATTTGTTTTTATTCCCAATCTGCTTTTCGCAGAAATGCGCTATAGACAAGATTTTTAATTACAATTAAAATCAAATTAAGGAAATTTTTTATGACTGACAAAACAGAACAAATTGCTTCAAAATATCTTGGCAAAAAGATTGACGGTTTTGATACTTATACTCCGTCATTGCTTGTGCCTGTGCCAAGAGAAGACAACAGAACACAATATAGTATAAATAATGCTAATCTGCCGTTTGCCGGATATGACGTGTGGCATGCTTATGAATTTTCTTCTATGACACAAAACGGTTTGCCGGTTACAAGATTGTTAAAAATAAAATACAGCTGTGAGAGTAAATTTATTGTGGAATCTAAATCTCTAAAACTGTATTTAAACTCTTTTAATATGCACAGATTCGGTAAGAATATTGAAGAATGCCTGTGTATATGTAAAGAGTTAATCAAAAAAGATTTGGAAAATGTTCTCAAAACAGATATCAGTCTGGAATTTGTTGATTGTAGTGCAGATTGCGCAAAAATATTTGATAAATTTCAAAATATTTTAAACTTTGTTGATGAAAACACATTAATCATGGAAAAGTTTAAAGAATCACCTGAAGTCCTTGCAGTAGAAGACTGCGCCGAATCTAAGGAGCATTACCTTTATTTTGATTCTTTGCGTTCAAACTGTAGAGTCACCCACCAGCCTGATTTTGGAGATGTGTTTATTTATTACAGCTCCAAAAAACATATTAAAGAAGACAGTCTTGTAAAGTACCTGTGTTCTTTTCGTTCTGAATATCATTTCCATGAAGAATGCTGCGAAATGATTTACAAAAGACTTTATGACCTTCTTGATATCGAAAACGGCAGCGATGAACTTTTTGTGTGTGCACTGTACACAAGGCGGGGTGGAATAGATATTTGCCCTTGCAGATGGAGTAAAAATTATGAAAAAACGGATGCTGCAAAACTTCTGGATGTTTCTGTATATGCGGCAAATAATTTTAAACAGTAAATTAAATAATTAAGGAGTATTATGTATAAATTTATTTATTCTTTTTTTGGTGTGTTAGTTATTACAATAATAGCTTCAACTGCCATTATACTCAATCCGTATGATAAGCAGTACCAATCATATTATCTGGAACAGCAGGCTTTTAAAGCTTTGGATTCCGGCAATGCGGATAAATATTTTAAATATATGGATAATCCCGTAACAGTAAAATATCACTTTAGCGGAAATTATACATTAGCAATAAATTATATAATTGCAGGCAGATATGATGATGCTCAAAGAGTGATAAATTCATATAAAAAAGAATATAATTACGGCTTTTGTACAGAAGCCGGTAACTCTTTATCAAAATTTTTGTGCCGACTGGGGTATTCTTTTGAAAATACTTTTATGAAGAATCAACCTAATTATTCAAAAAACTACTACCTGTCAAAGCTATACTTTGCAAAAGGTGATTATAAAAAGGCTGTTGAATATAATAAAAAATCAGAAAAACTGGACGGATGTTTTTCTTCAATGTTATACAGCGCAGCAGGTGATAAGAAAGCTGCCAGCGATAATTTGCTTTTATGCAAAATTCAGCAGAAAAACAAAAAATATCCAAGAAAACTCTATCTGGCTTCCGGCTATTTTTATTTAAAACAAAAACAATACGATAAAGCACTTATAGAATTTCAAAAGGATCTAAATACAACACAATGCGGTAACGGAAAATATAGAAAATGTAGAGGCAACAATACAACATATTTTTATATGGCTCAGTGTTTTGAAGAATCCGGTAGCAAAGAAAAGGCAAAATCATATTATAAAAAGATACTATTTAATGAACCCTGGAATTTTAAGGCAAAAAAGGGATTGGAAACATTGAAAAAATAATTTCCTCTATATGAATTGTTGTCATAAATTTTAAAAAATAGTAAAATAACTATACTTGTCTCAAATATTATCTTATATAAAAGAAGGAATTATATATGAAATTACACATGCAGATATTGATTGCTCTGGGTCTTGGTATCAAGCGTAACGGGCATATATTTTTGGGCTTAATTGCCGGTATTATTCTCGGTATTGCAATGCACGCATATAACGCAACTCATGAACCGACAACAATCTACAATGTTTTGTATGCTGTTTTGAATTTCATAGGACAGGCTTTTATAAGATTGATTCAGATGGTTATTATCCCGTTAATATTCAGTGCCATTGTTATAGGTATATCCAGTATCGGTGATAACAAACAGCTGGGTGCCTTCGGGATGAAAATGATTGTGTACTATTCTATTATCTCAATTGCTGCGGTAATAATAGGTACAACACTGGCTCTTGTTATTCATCCGGGCGACGGTGTGCAATCTTTTATAAGCGAAAAATCTGCTGTTGAAACTCAGCAAATAGTCAGTCAGGCTATAGCTGATCAAAAAGGACATATATCGGAATTATTTATTAATCTAATTCCTGCAAATCCAATGGAAGCCTTATCCAAGGGTGAGATGATACCTATAATTATATTTATTATGGTATTTGCAATTGCTCTTGCAAAGGTCGGGGAAATTAACAGACCGGTTGTTTCTTTCTTTGAATCAATTTTTGCGGCAACTATGAAAGTAACTGACGGTATTATGTATCTGGCTGCTCCCGGTATCTTTGCATTAATGGCCACTGCAATATCATCATTCGGTATATCGGTCTTTTCTAGTATTTCCAAATATTTTCTTGCGATATTCATAGGTTTTGCAATACAGCTTTTTGTTGTGTACCCGATAATAATGAAAATATTTTCAAAAGTTCCGGTAAGATTATTCTTTGCCGCTATTGCAGAAGCTATGATGGTTGGTTTTGGTACTGCAAGCAGCTCTGCTACTTTGCCGCTTGTAATTGCGTGCTGTGAAAAAAGAGGAGTTTCTCATAAAGTATGCAGTTTTGTATTGCCTCTTGGTGTGACTTTGAATTTTGATGCAACAGCTATGTTTCAGGTTATTGCAGTGCTCTTCCTTACACAGGCATATGGCATTACGGTGGAACCTTTGCAGATTATACAAATAGCAGTTCTGGCTATTGTTGCTTCCAGTACTTGTGCCGGTATTCCGGGCGGCGGTATTATTACGATAGCACTTGTATTAAACGGACTCGGTTTGACACCTACACAGATGGTAGAGGGCTTTGCCTTCCTGTTTGCTGTTGACAGAATCGTTGATATGTTCAGAACAATGCTCAATATTACATCTGACGCTGTTGTTACGGCAGTAATTGCTGATAATGAAAATGAGCTTAATTACGATATGCTAACAAGCGAAGAATCTTATAAAGATATAATTTAAAATTTAATAATATGAATATAACAATAAATAAATCTTCCGGCCTTAATGGAGAAATAGTCATTCCTCCCGATAAATCTATCAGCCACAGGAGTGCGATGTTTCTTGCTTTAACAGGCGGGAAAGCCGAAATAAAGAATTTTTCAATGGGTGCTGATTGTATCAGCACTTTGAATATAATAAAAAGTCTCGGGTGTGAGGCTGCCTTTCTTGGTGAAAGGCATCTTGTTATTGACGCAAAAAATGCTTTTTCAAAAGAACTGTATAATCTTGATTGCGGCAATTCCGGCACATCTATGCGTTTGTTTTCCGGTATTCTGGCTTCAAAGCCTAATATTGAAGCAGTTCTATACGGAGATGAAAGCCTAAGCAAACGCCCTATGCGAAGGGTAATTATACCGCTGGAATTAATGGGTGCAAAAATTAAGCATAAGGATTTTAGATCCCCTTTAACCGTTATCGGAAAAGAACTTTATCCGATTGATTACAAAACACCGATTGCATCTGCTCAGGTAAAATCCTGCATTTTGCTTGCGGGACTCAACACATACGGTGAAACAAAAGTTACGGAACCTTATATATCAAGGAATCATACGGAGAGAATGCTTAAATATCTGGAGGCTGATATAAAAACTGAAGGTAATACGGTTAAAATTAAAAAGTCACAGCTTTGCCCGAAGAATATTTCTGTATGCGGAGATATTTCTTCTGCTGCGTTTTTTATGGTGGCAGCAGCAATTACACCTAATTCTGATATAGTAATAAAAGATGTTGGGCTCAATCCTACAAGAACGGGAATTGTTGATGTGCTGAAGTCTATGGGGGCGGATATAGAAATTCTTGACAGCCGTATAGAGTGTAATGAAGAGGTTGGAGATATAAGAATAAAGACTTCGGAACTTAAGGGTATAACTATAGAAGGTGAAATTATACCAAGGCTCATTGATGAACTGCCGGTTATTGCAGTGGCTGCAACACAGGCTGAGGGTACAACAATAGTGAAAGATGCCGGAGATTTAAGAAATAAAGAATCAGACAGAATAAAATGCCTTGTTTCTGAATTGAAAAAGATAGGTGCACACATCGAAGAAACTCAAGACGGTTTTATTATAGAAGGTAAGACACAATTGTCAGGAGACTGCGAGGTAGAATGCTACCACGATCACAGGCTTGCAATGAGTCTTTATACTGCGGCTCTGGTGTGCCAAAAGCCCGTGCTAATAAATGAATTTCAGTGGGTGGATATTTCTTTTCCGGAATTTCTTCCGCTTATGGAATCGCTTTTTTAGGACTTATATTGCAGCCAATTCAGAGTAAGCGCTTTAGTTATTTGTGATGCAAGTCTGTTATATAAACACTATTTTTTATTATTTGTCTTTTTTCTTTTTTTCTACGGAATCTACCCAGACATAGGTTTGATTTTTTTTGAAGGCAAACGGATTGGAGGAGCAGTATTTTTGAGCGGACAATATTTTTGACTTTCTGTCCACTTCTTCGACTCTTTGTATAAAATTTTTTAAAGCATCAAATATTCCCATAGTTTTTTGTATATTTGCCCAAAATGTCTGAGGCGGCTTTGCTTACAGAAGAGCTACGAACTCTGCTGAATAAATAGTCTGATGACATATTTATGAGATGTAACGAGGCCGCATAAGAATAAATTTTGCTAAAGTGACCCCATGCACTGTCTTGAAATCAGACGTTCGTCAGAAGCGTGGTTCTGACTCACATTGACACTGGGTTCGGCGTTGCCTCACACGGCGTGCCAGTCTGATTCCGCTTGTTGCCTGTGCCGGACTTGTTTTATAAAAACGGACTTATCTATTGCACAGGTTCAATAAGTAGTCGGAGTCAGTTGACAATATGAAATTATAATTGCAGATTTTTGTTATAAATTTATTGCGCAAAAGCATTGATTTTGATTACCCTAAAAGATAATCTTTTGTATAATAAAAAATATGGATAAAATTTTAAAACGAATTTTAATAGCGGAAGATACTCCCGAATGGCAGAAATTTCACAGCTCTTTATTAAAGAATTATGATAAGGCGGTTCTCGATTTTGTTATAACGGACTGCGCAAAAGATGCAAAAGATATTTTGGAAAAAAATATTAAAAATCCTTTTGATTTGATATTGACGGATCTTCAAATGGAGACGGATTTTCATCCTCAGTTTGCAGGTGAATGGCTGGTCGGGGAAATCAAAAACATGAAAGAGTATGCCAAAACTCCGGTTGTAATTATTTCTGCGACATACAATATATCTTTTATTGCACATAATCTTGGTGTTGACTATCTTTCAAAAAGAAGTCTTGTAAATAATCCGGATACATATTTTTTGATGCTGGATGAAAAATTAAAGGTTTAAATTATAAGAAATATTAAATTGGTACTTTGCTTATTTCATGTTTATTGTAATATATTATTACAACTGAATAAGCGGAGATAATAGAATGAGGGAAAAGACGCATTCTATAAATCTTGCTTGTAAAAAAACAGGTGATAATAAGTAAATTCAGATAAGAGGTACACAATGGGAATCAAAGGAAAAGTAGATAAAATGGTAGTTCTCGCTTGTGAAGAATGCAAAGAAAGAAACTACACAACTACTAAAAACAAAAAAACATTAAAAGAAAGAATGGAACTTAAAAAACATTGCCCCAGATGCAATAAACACACAGTTCACAAAGAAACTAAGTAGTTTTTTAAGCACGTCCTTAGACATTCGACTATGAACAGTCCGGTAAGGTACTATTAAAGGACGAATTGACAATTTAATATTTAAAGAGCGTCCTTAGTTCAGTTGGTAGAACGTCGGTCTCCAAAACCGGATGTCGAGGGTTCGAGTCCTTCAGGGCGCGATTTAAATAAAATTAGAGGGAAATAATGGCTAATCAGACTAAAAATAAGACAGCTCAAACAGAAAATTTTAAAGAAGCGGCAATTGCTTACTTTAAATCTGTAAAGCTTGAATGGGGCAAGATAACCTGGCCCGGAAAACAGCAGGTAATTGTAGAAACTGTTTACGTTGTTATAATAACAGCTGTTTTTACAATAGGTGTACTTGCAGTAGATACTATATTCAATGCCTTGTTTAAAGGTATAGGTTTGATACATTAGTTCACAGGAAAGATTTATTATTTAATTACAGGAATTAAAATAATGACAGAAAAAAATGAAGAACAATTGGATGTAAATGCGGAAGTAAATGCTGAACAAAATGATATCAGCGTGTTCGAAAACGAAAAGCATCAAATAGTCGAAGAAAAAGACGCTAAACTGAAAGCAGATATTCAAGCTTCTCACAGCAAAGAACCGCAAAAAAAATGGTACATTGTTCACACTTATTCAGGTTACGAAAACAAGGTTAAAGTAAACCTTGAAAAACGTATCGAGTATATGAATATGGGCGACAAAATCTTCCGTGTGGAAGTTCCTCAAAAAACTATAACTAAAGTAAAAGACGGTAAAAAACAGGACAGAGAAGAAAAAATCTTCCCCGGTTATGTACTTGTCGAAATGATTATGGACGATGACAGCTGGTATGTAGTAAGACATACTGCCGGTGTTACAAAATTTGTCGGTACATCTAAAAAACCGATTCCTGCAAAAGATTCCGAAATCAAGAAAATTATCCACAGAGTTCAGACTCAAACAACAAAAATTGAACTTGATGTTAAAGTCGGTGATAAGGTCAGAATTATTTCCGGACCGTTTGCAGACTTTATCGGCGATATTACAGAAGTTTATCCGGATAAATCAAAACTCAGAGCTACTGTTTCTATATTCGGACGTGAAACTCCTGTAGAGCTTGAATACAAACAGATTCAAAAAGTATAACACGGGTTCAGAACCGCCGTTGTTGATACAAAACAAAGAACCGGACAATATTTATTGTACAGGCGGACAGTAAAAATAGTGGAAGGGACTAACACCCCGCCAGACCACGAAAGGAGAATAAAATGGCAAAAAAAGTAGTAGGAAAAATTAAGCTTCAAATTGAAGCAGGTAAAGCAAATCCGTCACCGCCGGTTGGTCCTGCTCTGGGTCAGCACGGTGTAAACATCATGGATTTTTGTAAACAATTTAACGCAAAAACAGAATCTCAAGCAGGTTATATTATTCCTGTTATTATTGATGTATATGAAGACAGAAGCTTTTCTTTCATTATCAAAAGCCCTCCGGCTGCAGTTTTGATTAAAAAAGCTATCAATTTACCAAAAGGTTCTGCTGCACCTAACAAAACAAAAGTCGGCACAATAACAGTTGCTCAGTTGGAAGAAATTGCAAAAACAAAAATGAACGATTTGAATGCAACTACAATGGAAGCTGCTGTAAAAATGCTTAAAGGTTCTGCAAGAGCCATGGGTGTTACTGTTGAGGAATAACAATTAGTGGAAGGGAATGCCGTAGGGGGTGCACCTTTATAAAATACCCGTAACGGATTAGAACCCGATATCACCACAGAAAGGAAATAAAAAATGAGTAAATTAACTAAAAGACAACAAAAGCAGGCAGAAATGCTGGAAGGCTTTGTTCAACCGTCTTCAGCCGCTGATGCTTTAAAGAAATTAAAAGAAATATCAGAAACAACAGTTAAATTTGACGAAACAGTTGAATGCCATATGCGTCTCGGTATTGATGTAAAAAGAGCAGATCAGCAAATTCGTTCAACAGTTGTTCTTCCTGCAGGCTTAGGCAAAGACGTAAGAGTTTGCGTTATTGCTAAAGGTACAAAGGCTGATGAAGCTAAAGCTGCAGGTGCAGAAGAAGCAGGTGCTGAAGAAGTTATCGATAAAATTTCAAACGGCTGGTTTGAATTTGATACCCTTATCGCTACTCCGGATTGTATGGGTATGCTTGGTAAACTCGGTAAAGTTCTCGGTCCTAAAGGCTTGATGCCAAACCCTAAAACAGGTACAGTTACACTTGACGTTGCAAAAGCTGTTAAAGATGCTAAAGCAGGTAAAGTTGAATTCCGTGCTGACAAACAGGGTATGATTCACTGTCCTATAGGCAAAATCAAATTTTCTTTTGAAGATTTGATGAAAAACTATGCTACTCTGGCTGATGCTATTTTAAGAGCAAAACCGTCAGTTGCAAAAGGTATCTATGTAAAATCAGCATACTTAACAACAACAATGGGTCCCGGTATCAAATTGGATACTAAAAACCTTGCTGCTGAAGTTAAGGAATATGTATAATATTAAATGATATTTAATATTAATTCTAATATCTTAAAGCCCTCTTCTTGAGGGCTTCTTTATATAAACTGTGCAGAAATAATTAATATATGGATAAATCATTAACAACAATTGAATTTGATAAAGTTTTAGAAATCTTAAGCGGGTATGCAATGAGTCCTCTTGGCAGAGATCGCTGTTTGTGTGCATTACCTTTGGATAGCATAGATAAAATAAAACTTGCACAAAAGCTTACTACACAGGCTCAAAATGCATACAGACTATCAAGCAGCGAAATACCGATTGCCAATCTGAATGATATAGCAGATGCGCTTAAAATTTTGAAGAATAAAATTACTCTTTCCACTGAAGATATAAAAAATATTTTTGATGTAATTGTTTCTTCCAGAAAATTTTTATCTTTCTTAAACAGATATGCACAAGATCAGGAGGAACTGTACAAATTCTCCTCAAGACTTTTTGCTTTTCAGGATATCGAAGATAGAATAGAACAGGTTTTTGATGCTAATTTTAATGTGAAAGAATCTGCTTCTGCTGAATTGAAGGCACTTTTTCAGTCTCAAAGAGATACAAGCGAAAACTTGAAAAATACGGTTGCTGATTTAATGAAAAATTCTTCATTCACATCTTATCTGCAAGATACGGTTTATACGCTGAGAGACAACCGCATTGTTTTTCAGGTAAAAGCAGAGGCAAAAAATAAAGTTCAGGGTATAGTACATGACATTTCTCAATCGGGGCAGACCTATTTTATCGAGCCAAAGCAGATAGTAGGTCTTAATAACAAATTAAGAGAGCTTGAAATTTCTATCGAAGCTGAAATAAAAAAGATATTAAAGGATTTATCCCTGTTAATGTCCGAGCATAATGAAGGTATTGAGACATCTTTTTATTCATTGATAGAACTTGATTTTATATTTGCAAAAGCTAAATATTCCAATGCTGTTGACGCCTGTGAACCGGAGATTACGGATGAGCATATTATTGATTTAAAATCTATGAAAAATCCGGTATTATTGTCTATACTTGATAAAGTTGTTGAAAACGATTTTTGTATCGGAAATCCTTATAAATCGATTATTATAACCGGCTCAAACGCAGGAGGAAAGACTGTTGTACTTAAGACAGTAGCTCTGTCTGTGGTTATGGCGTGTGCAGGATTGCATATACCTTGTTTTAGCGCCAGAGTTTATCCTTTCAAAAAGATTTTTGCGGAAATAGGTGATGACCAGAATATTATACAGAGTCTTTCCACCTTTTCTTCACATGTGAAAAATATAAAGGAAATTTTGGATAACTGCGATTCGGAAACACTTATACTGATAGATGAAATAGCTGCGGGCACTGACCCTAAAGAAGGTGCAAGTCTGGCAAAAGCGGTAATGGAAAAATTTGTGGAAAACGGCGCAATATCGCTAATCAGTACACACTTTAATGAGCTTAAGTCACTTCCTTTCAGCAACAAGCTTTTTCAAAATGCTTCGGTTGATTTTGATTCCGAAACATTAAAACCGACATATAAACTGAGAATAGGTGTTCCGGGAGCTTCAAATGCTTTTGCTATTGCACAAAATTTTGGCATATCTTCCGAAATAATTGAAAAAGCAAAACAAAATTATGAATCTGAAGTTACTGACGAATCAAAAATACTCTCCGAACTGCAGGACAAATATTCTGAGCTGAATAACCTTACAGAGCAGGCACAAAAATTAAAAACCGATTCGGAAGCCAAGTATAAAGAGTATACGGAGCTTTTTGAAAATTTAAACTCACAGAAAAGAAAAACGCTCAAAGACTACAAAAGGCGCTATGAGGACAACCTTCAGGAAGCAAAAGCTCAGATTAAAAAAATTATGGAAAATTTGAACCACCATAAAACAAAAGAAAATGCGATAAATGCGTATAAAAAACTGTCTCAAAAGGGTTCAAAAATTTCACGGGATCTGGCTGATGAATTCTCTAAAGTAGATGTAAAATACGAAGAATTGACACAAGACGATATAAAAATAGGTGCAAAAGCTATAATAAAGGGATTGGACCAGGATGTTCAAATTGTGTCCCTGCCTGATAAAAAGGGTAATGTAAAAATTCTTGTCGGGCAGCTTCAATCAACTATAAAGCTGGATAAACTTGCAAAAAATCTGAAAAGACAAAAGGACATAATTAAAAAGAAAATTAATCTCGGAAACTCTAAATTTGTTATAGAACGTGTGAATATGTCGCCAAAGATAGACCTTAGAGGGTTCCGGATAGACGATGCTTTAATAGAACTTGAGGCTTTTCTTGATAAAGCCAGTATGGTAAATCTGCCGTCGGTAGAAATTATTCACGGGCACGGCACGGGCCAGCTGCGAGCGGCAATAAGAGATTATTTAAATGATTCCCCGTATGTCGCAAAATACCGCCAGGGAGAAGACTCTGAAGGCGGCAACGGCGTTACTATAGTGGATATGAATTAAATTATACAAATATAATTTAATCCAAATATCTTGTTCTTTAAAAAAATTATATTAAATCAGCGGGGCTGAATCTTTTGTTTCTGTTGAAAAATCTTACCAATAATGCTCTCATAAATCTCTCTTTCTTATTCTCTTATATATATAAAGTATATATTAAATAAAAAATTGCTCGAAATTAGAGCATGTGTTTAAAATTTGTTTACAATACCTCAAAAAAGCCCAATACCGAAACTTTCCGGCAGAAAAAACTTTTTCTTAAAAAGGTGTTTACAAGAAAAATTGTTTTGTTATAATAATTCTACAAGGTTTTAAAAGACCTCTGAGTTATTCCTCGGTAGCTCAATGGCAGAGCATTCGGCTGTTAACCGAAGGGTTGTAGGTTCGAGTCCCACCCGAGGAGCCATTTAAAAAAAAGAAGGCATAAAGCCTTCTTTTTTTGTGCAATGTTTTTTGTTACGGACTCGAACCGACTCGGATTGGCTGCGCAATCCTCGCAGGTTCTTCCCTCCATTGGCTCTTGGCTATTTCTACTATTGGTTTGATTTTTA
>CALVAR010000019.1 GCA_944325575.1 Candidatus Gastranaerophilales bacterium
TTCGGCAGAGTCTCTAAAAAATGATAATTAATCATTTTTTAGAGTTCTTGGAACGAAAAAATGAAATATCTGCTCTCGAATGCAAAATATTCATTTTTACATTATAAATATTATCGATATACAAAACTGTCACAGCATTAATAACATATACAGGAATGAATGCTTTTTTATCGTATCTGTAAAACTTGCTATATAAATCTCTAATATTTATACTTTTTTCTGTTTAATTCTCATGTTATTTGAGCTAAAATATTTATGTTTTTACACAGGTATCGTTATTAAATAAAGGACATAAATTATGTGGGATTATACAGATAAAGTAATGGATCATTATAAAAATCCGAGAAACGTAGGAGAAATAGAAAATCCTTCTGCCGTCGGCGAAGCAGGCTCTCTGGTATGCGGAGATGCATTAAAATTATATTTAAAAGTTGATGATAACGGTGTTATTACTGACGCTAAATTCCAAACATTCGGCTGCGGCTCTGCTGTGGCATCTTCCAGTGTTTTGACAGAGATGTTAAAAGGAATGACTATTGATGAAGCGTCTAAAATTACAAACCAGCAGATTGCGGATGCGCTGGGTGGTTTACCTCCGCAGAAAATGCACTGTTCCGTAATGGGGCATGAAGCGCTGGAATCGGCAATTGCTAATTACAAGGGAGAGGATGTTGCAGCCCATTGTGACGAAAAAATTATCTGCACCTGCTACCATGTAACCGAAAAGGTATTAAGAGAAGCAATCGAGGACAATAATCTTACCGATTTGGAAGATGTAATGAACTATACAAAAGCCGGCGGTGCGTGCGGACAATGCCATGTTGCTATTCAAAAAATTATTGATGAAATAAAAAATAAAAAAGAAAAAGTCGATATCAAAAATATGTCTGTTACCCAGCTTGTTTTAAAAGTTAATAATGTAATAGAAAAACATATTGCACCGGAATTAAGAAAAGACGGCGGTGATATAGAGCTTGTTGATGTAAAGGACAACAAGGTTTTTGTATCATTAAAAGGTATGTGCAAATCTTGTAAATTTTCTTCCAATACATTGACCAATTTTGTCGAAGCTTCATTAAAGGAGCATATTTCTCCTGATATTGAAGTTGTGGAGGTATAAAAATGACTGAAAAAGTTGTTTATTTGGATAACAATGCTACCACTATGGTGGACCCGAAAGTTTTTGAGGTTATGAAGCCGTATTTTTGTGAATTATACGGAAACCCCTCAAGTATGCATAAGTTTGGCGGACAGGTTATGCGTGCAGTTGACAAAGCAAGAGAGCAGGTCAAAAACTTCTTGGGCGCAAATGATGCAAAGGAAATTATTTTTACGGGCTCGGGCTCAGAAGGCGACAATATGGCTATTCGAGGAGTGCTTGAAGCTAATAAAAACAAAAAACATATAATTACTACAAAAATTGAGCACCCGGCTGTTTTAAACCTTTTTAAATATTATGAAAAACAGGGATATGAAGTTACATATCTGGGCGTTGATTCTCAGGGAAATCTTGATTTAAATGAATTAAGTAACGCAATAGACGAAGATACTGCGCTTGTTAGCATGATGTATGCAAATAATGAGACAGGTGTTATTTTGCCTGTTGAAAAGGCGGCTAAAATAGTAAAACAGAAAAATCCAAAAACTAAATTTCATGTTGATGCTGTTCAAATAGCCGGTAAGCTGCCTATAGACGTAAAAAATACAGACATTGATTTGTTAAGTATAGCAGGTCATAAAATACATGCTCCTAAAGGCGTAGGTGCTTTGTATATAAAAACAGGCACATTGCTGCCTGCTTTTATAATCGGAGGACATCAGGAACGCGGCAAACGTGCGGGTACGGAAAATGTACCTTATATTGTTGCGTTGGGAGAGGCATGCGAAATTGCACAGAAATCTCTTGATTATGAAATGCATGAAGTTAAAAGATTGAGAGATAAGCTGGAAAACGGTATTCTTGAAAGAATTTATAATGCAAAAGTTAACGGCTCTACAACAAACAGAGTCCCTAATACTACAAATATAGGCTTTCAATACATAGAAGGAGAGCTGATTCTCCTTCATTTAAGCGATCTCGGGATATGTGCAAGCTCCGGCAGTGCCTGTACATCAGGCAGTTTGGAACCAAGCCATGTACTAAAATCCATGGGCGTTCCTTTTGAATCTTTGCATGGAAGTATTCGTTTCAGTTTAAGCAGATTTACTACGGAAGAGGAAATCGACTATGTCATTAATGTTCTTCCCGATGTAATTTTTAAGCTGAATAAAATATCTCCTTATCAAAAAGAGCTTAGAGCTTTAGAAGAGAAGTTTAGAAAATAAATTTTCAAACAAAAATCCCCTGATGTAATTCAGGGGATTTTTTATTTTATAAAAATTTAAAACTGTGTTGCAATTTCAAAAGGCGTTTCAGAAACATGAGAAGCTGCATCAATTTTGCCTCTTTTAAGCTCTGAGAAAGATGCTTTAGTTGAATTGAATGCCTTTTTCAAAAATTCATAAGCAACTTTAGGGTCGCATTTGTCACCGCAAGTGAACAAATCAACCGCTGCATAGCCAAGTTCCGGCCATGTGTGTATAGCCAGATGACTTTCAGAGATAATAACCACACCGCTTACGCCGTGCGGACTAAACATATGAAAACATTTTTGTACAATTGTGGCTCCGCATTCAAGAGCTGCATCAATCATAAGACTCTCAACTTTTTGTGCATTGTTCAAAATATTGGGGTCGCATTCAAAAAACTCTGCCAAAACATGCTGTCCGAGATACTTCGCATTTGTATCAACGTGATATACGTTTGGGACTGTCATAGATTTAGTCAATTCATTTATCTCCTTTTCTGTTTGTACTGTTACCAGTGTAATTTTTACAATTAAAAATATATTACTATAAAAATTAAAAAAAATTAATTTTTGCGGCTTTTTGTATAATATCTTAAAATTTCTAAATATTATAGATTATAATTCTATTTTTGTTATTATACAGATAGATGAATCTTTATATATAGGGCTTTTGAGTTATGAGTAAGATACTTGTTGTTGATGATGATGAAGCTATAAATGAACTTGTTAAAATAAATCTTGAATTGTTGGGCTATGAAGTAATTACAGCTTTAGACGGAATTCAGGGATTTACTCTGGCAAAGCAGGAAATGCCTGATTTAATTATTCTTGATGTTATGATGCCCGATGTTGACGGCTATACAGTAGCTAAAAGGGTCAGAGAAAATCCTTCCACAAAGGATATTCCTATATTGATGCTTACTGCAATGGGACAGCTGGAGGACAAGGTAAAGGGTTTTGATATAGGTGTTGATGACTATCTTGTAAAACCTTTTGAAATGGAAGAGCTGCAGGTAAGAGTCAGAGCATTGCTAAAAAGAATAAACGCAATACCAGAGTCTCTTGCGACAAAAGAGATATTGACAATAGGCGACATTACTTTGCTTCCTGAAATATACAGCGTAAAGATACAGGACAAAACCGCTAAGTTAACTCCTATTGAATTTGATATTCTAAATCTGCTTGTACAAAATCATGATTGTATGGTTTCTTCTGCAAAACTTTTGCACGATATCTGGGGATACGGTCCGGAGGATGATGTGGAAACAATCAGGGTTCATATCAGACACTTGAGGACAAAGATAAAGAAAATTTCTGACAATAAAGAATATATAGAAACTATTTACGGCGGCGGATACAGATTGCTGCCGTACGGAAAAACTACAAAATAGCTCTTTTTTTAAACATAAGTATTATTGATTAATTTCAAATTAAGCAGTTAAATTATATATGAATATATAAATAGGTATTAGCTGTAATAACAAATATGTACAAAAAAGTTTTTCCGAAAGTCATATATTTTTTGATTATCCTGTTGATAAGCTTCGGCTTGTATCATTATATTTCTTTGCATAGTATTAAAAATACGCACAATCCTGATTATGACAGCTCATATCTTGTGAACAAGCAGTCTACTGACCCTCGCCGTCTTTTTCTGAAATCGTGGCGTATAATAAAAACAAAATATTATGACCCTACTTTAAACGGTCAGGACTGGTCAAAATGGAACAGACGTTATGTTGACAAAATAAAGACAAAAGATGATGCTTATGTAGCAATTAATACTATGCTGGCAAGTCTTGATGATCCTTATTCAAAATTCATGAATCAGCAGGAATATGCCGAGCAAAATACCAGTATTGATGCAAGAATTGTCGGTATAGGCGTAAATATTATGTCTGTGGATGGCAAAATTATTATTATCAGTGTTGTAGAAGATACTCCTGCGTTTATGGCGGGAATAAAAGCAGGCGATATCATTCTGAAAGTTGATAAAACCGATGTAAGCGGCAAAACAATAAGCGATGTTGCTTCTCTTATAAGAGGAGAAATGGGAACATCCGTAAACTTGGAACTTCTAAGAGACCGGAAAAAATTGACGAAGGTTATTGGCAGAGATGAAATAAAAATAAAAAATATAAAAGCTTCTGTTGTTGATAAAAATATAGGATATATACAGATAATCAGCTTTTTGAGTTCAGATATGACAACAGAATTTATAGATGCTTTGAATAAAACACAAAATTGTGACGGTCTTATAATAGACCTGAGAGGCAATACGGGCGGTCTTATGCCGAATGCTGTTGTTATAGCTGATATGTTTTTGACACAGGGACATATTGTAAGTGTTGTTGACAGAGACAACCAAAAATCCGATATAGATGCTCAGGCAAAGCCTTATGCGATAAACAAACCCGTTGTTATTCTTATTGACGGCGGAACGGCAAGCGCTTCCGAGATTTTGAGCGGAGCATTAAAAGATAATCATAAGGCTATTTTGGTCGGTCAAAGAACTTTCGGTAAAGGGATGATTCAAAGGATATTCCCTCTTCCGAACCAAACGGGCATGAACCTTACGATTGCAAAATATCTGACGCCAAAGGGAATTGATATTAACAAAAAAGGCATAACTCCTGATTATTCTGTCACTTATACGGAAAAGGATTTTATCAATAATAAAGATCCTCAAATGGATGAGGCTAAAAAGATTATTAAAAAGCTGATAAAAAGCAGGCATGAAATAGCTAAGGCAGGTTAGTCATAATAATCAAACTGAATATGTCCGATTTTTACAACATCGCCTTCTTTTATTCCTGCCTGTTTTAATGCTTCATATACATTCATTGAAGCAAGAATATTCTGGAATCTATACAGCTGATCGATATTTCTTGTATCTGTTACATTTGCCAGTCGTATAAGTTTTCCGCCTTCTACACTAAACGTGTTTTTGTCAATTTTGTATATTGCATAGTCGCTGTCATCATTATCAAATGCTGCAAGATCCTCGTCTATGTCAATTTTAAATTCGGGTTTTGGGATTTCTTCTACTTTTTGCATTACAAAATCCATAAACGGTTTTATATTTTCTTTGGTTGCGGCAGAAATCAAGAATACATCAGGAGAATATTTTTTAAACATTTTTAAATATTCTTCTCTTATTTCTTCATCAACGCTGTCTATTTTGTTAAGAGCAATAATCTGGTAAAGCTCTCCTAGTCTTTGCGAATGTTTTTTTAATTCCTTATTAATTTTTTCATAACTTTGGATAGGGTCTTCACCAGTTATATCTATGACGTGTATCAAAAATCTGCATCTTTCAACGTGTCGTAAAAATTCATGCCCGAGACCTATGCCTTCGCTTGCACCTTCAATCAATCCCGGTATATCAGCAACGACAAAACCGTCACCGGAGGGCTTTTTTACTACCCCGAGATGTGGCACAAGAGTTGTAAAAGGATAATCTGCTATTTTAGGTTTGGCTTCGCTGATTACACTAATCAATGTGGATTTACCCGCATTAGGCATTCCTAAAAGGCCCACATCAGCAATAAGTTTTAGTTCAAGTTCCAGCTCTCTTTCAATACCGGGTTCACCCGGTTCGCAATATTGCGGGGCTCTTTTTTGTGCTGTGGCAAATCGTGCATTGCCTCTGCCGCCTCTGCCTCCTTTTGCGACAAGTACTGTTTGCTCAGGATGTGTAAGATCAGCAATGATTTTGTCATTTTCTATATCTCTTACAACGGTTCCCAGTGGTACTTTTATATACAAATCTTTTCCGCCATGCCCGTGCTGGGTTTTGGGTCTTCCGTTTTCCCCGTTTTCTGCTTTAAATATAGATTGGTATTTAAAGTCCATAAGGGTGGTCATTGATTCATCAGCAATAAAATATACGCTGCCGCCTCTGCCGCCATCGCCGCCTGCAGGTCCGCCTTTATCAACATATTTTTCTCTTCTCCAGGCAACAATGCCGTTTCCGCCTTTGCCGGATAGGATTTTTATTTTTGCTTTGTCTAAAAATGTCGTCATAGATATTAGGTTAGCATAAAATTAAAAAAGAAGAGATATTTATTAATACTCTTCTTTTTAATCTATATAAAAGAAATCTTCATTTTCGTCCTGATAATCTTCCCACAGTGGAATTTTGTCTTCGAGCAGCTTTTTCTTTTTTTCTTTTATTTCTTCTTCTGTTTCTTCCAATTGAGTTTTGGCTTCTTTTTTCTTTTTTATAAGGTTTGCAACATTCATCATAGCAAGAGAGTTTAATGTTGCATTTAGTTGAGCACTTCTGTCTACAAACTGAGATTCACTAAAGTTTTGTCCTTCTTCTCCCTGCTGTTGCAAGAAATATTCCATACCCGGGCTTTGTCTGTCGTCAGCTGTTTTTGCCGCAGTGCCGGATATGTCGCCGCTTTTAAAATTAAAGCTGCCACCGATTCCGAAAAATCCAGCTGAACGATTGTCTACCACTTATGAAAATCTCCTGTGTTTTCTCTCTGTTAATGAAGATATCTTATAAATTTTTTAGATTTATTATATTAAAACCAAGCAAAATTTTTTTTGCTAGTTCTCTTTTTATATTTTAAGGTATATTAACATTTGTTTACATCCATCTTTTGATGTACATACTACACACCTAGTATATAAAGCATTCTTACAACGGCAAATTGTAAAATTTGGAGAAATAATAGCGCAACAATAGGCGAAAAATCCAGTCCGCCCATTGCCGGTATTATTCTCCTGAAAGGTTCGAGTACTATATCAGATATTAATGCCAGAAATCTGTAAGGCTGTGAATACCAGTTTATTGACGGTATCCAGGTTAAGAATATTCTGACAATAATTACCCAAAAGTAAATATTGAATATGTCATTTACTATGGCGGCTATACTCATTTAGTATTTACTCCCAGTTGTTTTTCTATACTCTTGAGCCCGAGATTGTGTTTGCACAGTTGCATTTTGTTCTTTCAATCGGCAGTTTTTCAATCAGGTTGAAAAGAAGCGCTTTTAGTTTTGCGTTGTTTTCATTAAATACTTTAATTACCTCTGCATGTTGTACGGGAGGTACTTCACCGACGAGACCTGCATCGTAATCAGTTATCAATGATATATTCAAGGGACACATATCCATTTCTTTTACAAGATAAGCTTCAGGGAATTGTGTCATATTAATAACTTCCCAGCCCTGTGATGTAAAGAATTTGGATTCAGACTTTGTTGAGAATCTAGGACCGTTTATTACAACAACCGTACCTGTTTCATGTACAGTAATACCTAATTCTTTAGCTGTTGCAACAGCCGTTTGTCTCATTTCTTCACAATAAGGGTTAGCAGCACTAACATGTGTAACAACAGGACCGTCAAAGAACGTTGATTTTCTTCCGTCTGTCCAGTCTACAAATTGGTCGCATATTACAAAGTGACCCGGTGCAACGTGCTTTTGCAAGCTGCCTGCCGCACAAGGTGATATAACTCTTTCGCACCCTATTGACTTCATTGCCCATACATTTGCTCTGTAGTTAATAAGATGCGGCGGTATAGTATGGCTTCTGCCATGTCTTGGCATAAATGCTACTTTATGCTGACCTATTTTTCCTATAAATACGCTGTCAGAAGGTGCTCCATAAGGTGTTTCAACTTTTACTTCTTCTATGTCATCAAGAAATTTGTAAAATCCTGAACCGCCAAATACACCAATATCTGCTAATTTTTTCTTTTCCATTTATCTCTCTCCGTTCAATACTTTTCTGTTAGTCTTTAATTTTTGTGGGATTTTTTATCCATTCATAAGCTGTTGTTGAGGTTTTTGGTACGGTAACTCTGCCGTCTTTATATATTTTTATGTTATAACCTTTGTCCTTGCCGGCGCAGGATGGGTCTACAGTGATTTCAAATGTTCCTTTTCCTGTTGTATCAACCAGATTCCAGTAACATACACCAATAGATGATTTAAGATTTTGCTCTGTATTGTTGGCACAATTAACTTTGCCTATAGTATTTATATGTTCTGCAATATAATAACAAACAGCATTAGATTGATTCAAGTCGTTATCACAAGTAATATTTTCACTGTTGTCAGAAGGACAGGCAGTCTTTTTTGTTCCTGAATCTATATAGTCAATCTTTGCGCTTGGCAAAGGATCATAAGAAAAATCCAAATGCAGCTCACCCAGGCTTGCGTCTATATTACCGGTTGCGTAAATATTCTGGTCATATTTTGTATAATCATTAATAGACGAACGCATTATTTCTTCTACAGCAT
The DNA here is from genome assembly GCA_944325575.1 of Candidatus Gastranaerophilales bacterium. Taxonomy (GTDB): domain Bacteria; phylum Cyanobacteriota; class Vampirovibrionia; order Gastranaerophilales; family Gastranaerophilaceae; genus Limenecus. The sequence continues at coordinate 8,610 of CALVAR010000019.1, forward strand.
GGTATGACTTTAAAAACAGAAATTTATCTTTGTCCGGATCCACACGTGCTATTGTTCTGACTAATAGTGCCATAACAACGCCTATTATAGCCATTGTTAAAAGCACTTCTGCAAGAGTAAAACCTGTTTTTAGAAATTCTTTATTTACATTTTTCATTAGCAAAGCTCCAATGCCGATTATTATTTATATTTGACTTGCGTTTTGTCTAATTTGACTGGTTCGTAGTTGCCGGCTGGTTTGCGTTCAATAACCGGCCGCTTTTTTGTGGTGTTGGTTTAATTAGACTTAACAGTAGTCTGGTCATTCATCCATTCGTAAGCTTTCTTTTGTCTTTCTCCGATACCATAATGCTCTTCAGGTACTGTCATTTTTCCGTCATGGAATATCCATATTACATAGCCTTGGTTATTGCATAAAGGGTCAATGACAGGATCATTAGAACCGTTAGGTTGACTGTCTGAGGCTCCGTCATAAACACCTACAAAATTTCTAAGACATGCTCCCTGAGATGTTTTCATATTAATAACTGATCCTTCTTCTTCACAATTTACATCTCCGACAGAGTTTAGCTGGTCAGCTATAAAGTAGCACATTGCATTGTCTTTTGTTAGTTCTACATCACAGCCTTGAGTGTCTACCGTCCCATCACCTTTTGTTACTTTGGGACAGGCTGTTTTTTGTTTTCCGTCTTTTATAAATGTAACTTTCGCCGAAGGTAATGGTGTATATCGGAAATCTAAATGCAGGCTGTTTTTTTCTTCTGTGGTCATTTTGTCTATTTCACTGTCACTATAGTAATTTGGGCTGTATTTTGTAGGGTCATTCATTGTGTTAGCCATTATTGCTTCCAGAGCGTGATATGTTTTTAAAAACAGAATTTTTTCTTTGTCAGGGTTTACTCTGTTGATAGCTCTCAACATCAGTGCCATCAATACTCCGGCAATTGTGAGAGTAAGAAGTGTTTCTGCAAGTGTAAATGCAAAAGATCTGTCATTATTTTTCATCTGAGATATACTCCTATTCTTTTTGTCAATTATATTCTATATTCCACTAATTTGCAAAAATAAATCCGTCTTTACTTTATTTTACATATTTGGCAATTATTTTTAACCAAATGTTTTTATATATATAAGGTAGTAATGTAAGGTCAATATACTTATGGTCAATGGAATCAACTCTTCTTATGTCCCTTACAGCGGTTTTCCCGCTAATGCGACAGGGGCAACACAGGTAACAAAAGATATAGCAAGTTACTGCTATGATACACAGCGTCCTAAAATAGCAGAGACATACGGCTATCTTACATCTGATGCAAAACCTGATTACACATGGCCTGTAATCGGTACGGTTGTTTCAGCATTATCTCTTATAGCAGTAAGATTTATAAAACGCGGTTGACGCTTTGTCTAAACGGTTTTGCAGTATTTTGCCAAAAACAAGAAAAGATTCATTACTTCCGGTATTTTTTCTTTTGTATTTTCTGCAAGAATCTCTGTAATGCCCTGATTTAGCCCAAGCTGACATGCCGGACAGGTTGTAAGTATGAAATCGACTTTGGCATCCAGATAGGACTGTGCTTTTTGTTTGGAAATTTTTCTGGAGATTTCCTGATTTTGCAATGCAAATTTTCCCGAAAATCCACAGCACTTATCAAAGTCTTTTGCCTCAATGTATTCAATACCATTTATATTTTTTACAATATCAATAAAATCATATGTGTCATGGCAGGGTTTATGAACTGCAACTTTATATTTTTTATTAGCTGTAAAATTAAAATCTTTGAGTAAATCCGAAACCATAATGGTTTTTTCTGCCAGTTTTTTTGCTGTTTCTTTATTGGTGAATAATTTATAGTTTTTTAATACGTCATTGCATGAAGCACAGTCTGTTAATACAAAATCAAAGTCGTCCTTCAGCATTTCGAGGTTTTTATTTAACAATTTATTAAATGCATCAATATTTCCGTCATTTAAATAACTAACACCGCAGCATTCAAAATTCTTTTTGATTAACTCTATATTTGAGCCTGACAGAATAGTTTTTACTGCTTCTTCTGTTTCTTTGTTTATATATTTATTAAAACATCCTTCAAAATACACTGCTTTTTGCGTTTTATGTTTTGATTTTGCAAGTTTGTTTTTGTACCTGCCGTGTGCAAGTGAGTTTAACAGTAAAATCCGTTTCCCCAATATTCCTGTTTTGCATATAACCTTTTCAAAATATTTCAGAATTCTTGGTAATCCAATGAATCTGTATATAGAAAAAAATATTCTGCCAAATTGCAGTCCTATTTTAAATAAAGTATAAGAATTTATAATTTTTTCCAAAACAGATATCTTATTTTTTTTGTAATATTCGGCTTTTGCTGCTATAAATATTTTTTTTACATCAATTTTGCTCGGACAAAATTCTTTGCACGCATTGCATCCTGTACATAGATCAAGATATTTCTTTACTGTTTTATTGAGATTCAGCTCTTTTTTTATTATTCCATTAAGAATATTAAATTTTCCTCTTGAAACAGCACATTCGTTTAGTGTAGCTTTGAATACCGGACAAACAGACTGGCACAGTCCGCAGCGTGAACATTTATATATATCTTCTTCATAATCTTTCAAGTTTTTCATATTATTAATTATATTCACAAAGAATAATTTAGTGATAGAATTTTCATTATTAGGGATTTAGAGAAAATTAATATGAGAACAGCGGTTGCTCAAAATCAAAAGATAGAAATAAAAGATGTTCCTTGTCCGGAGCTAAAGGATTTTAATAATAAAGGAGCTATTGTAAAAGTTCTTGGCTGCGGCTTATGCGGTTCTGATATTGTAAAATTTTTGCATGACGGAAATGAAAAGGTGCTCGGTCATGAAGTTGTAGGTGAAATTGTCGACATTAAACCTAAATTTATGTCTAAGTTTAAAGTCGGGGATAAAGTTGTTCTCGGACATCATGTTCCCTGTATGAAATGTGATTACTGCCTGAATAAAAATTATTCCATGTGCAGGCAGTTTAAAGAAACAAATATTATACCGGGCGGTTTTTCCGAATATATATATGTTTCTCCTTTACATTTAAAAAATACTGTTTTTAAGGTTCCAAAAAATTTAGATGATATGGAAATATCTTTTATGGAACCTCTGGCATGCTGCATAAGAGCTGTCGAAAGAGCGGAAGTAAAACAGGGCTCAACATCTCTTGTTATAGGTTTGGGCTCCATCGGGCTTTTGATGGGGCAGGCTGTTAAAGCTTTTCAAGGTGATGTAATAGGTTGTGACTTAATAGAAGAAAGAGTTGCACTTGCAGGCAATTTGAATTTTGACGCTTCAATTAAGTTTGAGGATAACGACACAACTTCTGAAAAGATAAAAGAAATGACCTGCGGGTTGGGCGTTGATATTGTATTTATGACATCAGGCTCTGACAAGGCAATAGATTTTGCACTGAAATCAGTGAGAGATGGAGGAACTATTCTTGTATTCTCCTCTGTTCCTAATGATACTGCCGGATATACTAATAATGATATTTATTACAGGGAATTGAAAATTCTTGGCAGTTATTCGCCTTCTCCTATGGATTTGGCGCTTGCTCATAAATTATTGACAAGAAAAAAAGTTATTGTTAAGTATTTTTCAACTTTATATACTCTTGATAATCTTGGAGAAGCAATACAGGATACTATAGAGAATAAAACGTTAAAGGCTTACATAAAAATAAGCGAATAAGATTTTTAATAGTTGTGAACATCAGGTTTGGGTTTACGGTGAATAAATAAAATATGAAAATGAAAGCTATAAGATATTATGCCCCTCAGGACATAAGATATGAAGAAGTAGATATAAAAGAACCGGATAAAGGTGAGGTTCTTGTAAAAATTGAGGCTGCTCTTACCTGTGGTACGGATATAAAGACATTCAGACGCGGTCATCCGGTATTAATCAAGAAAACTCCTTCAGGTTTCGGGCATGAATTTGCGGGTATTATTGAAAAAGTCGGCAGTGATGTTGTCGGATTTAAACCGGGCGACAGAGTTGTTGCGGCTAATTCCGCACCTTGCGGAAAATGTTTTTACTGCTTGAGAAAACAATATAATCTCTGTGAAAACCTTGATTTATTAAATGGTGCATACGCTGAATATATAACGGTTCCTGCACGAATTGTTGAAAAGAATCTTTTAAAAATTCCTACAGGCTTAAGCTTTGAAAAAGCTGCATTTACTGAACCCCTTGCTAATGTCGTGCATGGCGTGGAGCGCACTAATATCCAACCCGGAGATACTGTAGGTGTTGTCGGTATAGGACCTATAGGGTTAATGTTTGCAAGACTGGCAAAACTTAAGGGAGCAAAAGTCATTGCTGCCGGCAGAAACCCTTTGAAGCTTAAGCTGGCTGATGAATTTGCACATGCCGATGAAATTATCGACCTTAAAAAATATCAGCATCCTGAGAAAATATTCAAATCTTTTACGGAAGGCGGACGAGGCTTGGATGTGGCTGTTGAGTGTGTCGGGCTGCCGGAAGTTTGGGAAAAAATGTTTTCTCTTGTCAGAAGAGGCGGCAAAGTGCACCTTTTTGGAGGATGTAAATCCGGTACGAGTGTAAATATAGATACAAAACTTTTGCATTATGATGAAGTCCAAATTATAAGCGTTTTTCACCATACACCCCAGTATTTCAGGCAGGCTCTGGATTTAATAGCTGATGGGCATGTGGATGTTACAAAACTTATTACAAAAAAATATCCTTTATCGCAGGCAAAAGATGCGATTTTAGAGCATGAGAGCGGTAAAGCTGTAAAAGTTTTGTTAACTCCTTAATTTAAAATATTAAGTTTTGTATAGCATTTATTTATTGTTCAAAATACACTATTTCCGCTGTTTTTTGTTTCTTTTTCATAAATCAGGTGGATTGCTTTGTGAATTTAATATGATAAACTAGCAAATAATGGAATTCACGAACTTTATGTAAATGAAGTTTAAATCACCTAAGACTTGTGAAAGAGAAAAATGAAAATTTTGCAAACGACAAAGGTAAATAAGATTCCTGCGCCCAGAGATTACAAATCGCATTTCGGGCAGGTTTCCGATTTTTCTCTCCATTCCTCTTTTGAGAACATGTATCATGAGTCTGTTAATTCTAAATCTATTAGTTTTTCAAGTAATAAAAAGACCGCCAATGTTATTTCATTTGGCGGTCTTTCTTTATCTAAAGTTCAAAAAATTAAAAACTCAGGTTTGTGGAAGTTTTTAAATGCCAAATGGTTTGAAAAATTTATTGCAAAAGCAGACGCAAGCCAGACATTGTTTGATGCATTTTTTGCTTTATTCCTTACATGCGCACTCCGTCCAGCTGCTATAATGGCTCAGGCAAATGAAAAGAACAAAAAGAAAAATACAAAAGCTGCCGCTCATTCAATTTCTTCAGGTATAATTGGCTACGGCTTTGCAAAGGTGGTATTCTCACCCATAAAAAATGCAATAGATAAAATAAAAGCTCACCCTGACTTTTATGCTAAAGGCGCAGAGAAATTTTTCAGATATGCCGATAAATTCACTAATAAATCTATGTACAGAACAATGAATGCTTCTAAGAGAATGCAGACATTTACAATGTTGTTTAATAAATCTGCAGAAGTTCTTACAGCAAGTGTGCGTTCCGGTATAACCATTGCAATGATTCCTTATATAGATAAATACATTTTGAACCCGCTTTTTGGTTCAAAAGATCCTGTAACTGACAAAAAGGATTTGCAAATGCCGGCTTATAAGTATTCATATATTGTAAACTTTAAAAATAATCAGGAAACTAACAGAATATTTCAAAATTTTACGGGAGGGATTAAATAATGATTATAAACTCTTATAATCCTAATACATATAAATATAATAATCCTTCTTTTAAGGCTATTGATGCTTCAAAATTGAAAAAAGCCGTTAAGCAGGCTAAGGTTTTAACTCATAATACTTCTGACAGAGCTACAAGCTATATGGCATTAGGTATAGGTAAACTTGCCTCTTTCAAATCCGTGCAAAATGTTGTTGACTGGTTTAAGGATAAGAATTATCAGGCACACCTCGCAGCAATTGTAGGATGCATTTTGTCAGGTTTTTATATGCTTGATACTGCAAGATCCAAAACTATAGAAAAAGATCAAAAATTACCGTTAATATTAAATCAGGGCGTTGTTTGTGCGTTTTCTACAGCGGGTGCATATACACTCAACAGCTATCTTGATAAGAAAATTAATAACGTTGCCGAACTTTTTAGTATAGCTAAAATCAAAGATGCAAAATTACAGGAACACTTGTTGAAATACAAAGCAGACCCGCAATATGCAGATGTGGTTGAGCGTGCTGCTTTGAAAAATAAAAAACTAAGCCAAATACTGAAAAAACTTGAAAATAAATTTGAATTTACAAACAATACACTTGTTTTTATTAAGGATGAACTTAAAAAGTCAAAAGATGATAATGTTGCAAAGAATTTTATTAAAGAAATAAAAAATATAAATACACAGGGCAGAGATAAGGCTGATGTGCTAAAAGAACTGTTTTTAAAACGTATGAAAGACAGCAAAGTCCTAAAATCTGTATATAACAGAGAAGCAATGAATAATGCCATAAAATTATATGCAGGACGTCCTGAATCCGGTAATCTTCCTAAATTATTGAACGGATTTAAAACAGCAAAAGCACTTATGATATTTGCTTTGATATATAGATTTGTTTCGCCTGTTATTGCAACACCTATTGCAAACAAATTCAGTGAAAAATTTGAGGCCAGAAAAAAATCAAAAAACAATTCTGAAGCATAGCAAAAAAAAACCCGCAATATACCAGCGGGGATTGGTTAGGTTTTAGTTCATAATAGGTTATTGTTTAATTTGACTTGTTTATTTGTTATTAGCTTAATTGTGCTAACAGAGCCTGTAATTTGTCTGCTCCTTTTGCATTTGCACCTATGCTATAGCCTTCATTTAATGTTTGGGGAGTGTGAGGTTGTATATACAACCTCATCTTGTCTACATTTCGTATACCATTCCTGATGAAGGAAGATTCATTGCAGCCTGTTGTTTTGCAACTGCTTCTGCACGTTTTCCGGTATATTGAGGAAGCAAACCTTTTACAGTTTGTTCCGGTGCCGGCAGATAACCTTTAACACCTTGTTGAGGGATATTAAATGTTTGCGGTTGTTTAGGTAAATAATTTTCAATAGGACCTAATTCTACCTTATTATGTTGTACAGGTACCGGAAGATTTTGCTGACCGGGTGCCGGCAGATAACCTTTAACACCTTGTTGAGGGATATTAAATGTTTGCGGTTGTTTAGGTAAATAATTTTCAATAGGACCTAATTCTACCTTATTATGTTGTACAGGTACCGGAAGATTTTGCTGACCGGGTGCCGGCAGATAACCTTTAACACCTTGTTGAGGGATATTAAATGTTTGCGGTTGTTTAGGTAAATAATTTTCAATAGGGCCTAAATTTACTTTATTTGATTCTACCAGTACAGGTAAATTTTGCTGACCAGGTGCCGGCAGATAACCTTTTACCAGCGGAGTATTCGGATTAGCAGGTGTCGGATTAACCGGTGTTCCGCTGATTATATTCGGGTTGCTGTTAGTCTGTGTAGCAGCCGGCAGATAGCCTCTTACTTGCGGAGTATTTGTATTAACCGGTGTTCCGCTGATTATATTCGGGTTGCTGTTAGTCTGTGTAGCAGCCGGCAGATAGCCTTTTACTCGCGGAGTATTCGGATTAGCAGATGTCGGATTAACCGGTGTCGGATTAACCGGAGTCGGATTAACCGGAGTCGGATTAACCGGTGTATTGGTTCTGGGTCTTGCTCCTCTGCCCGGCCATTTGAATTTTTTACCTTTAGCCAAAGCAAGTAATAAAGCTGCTGTACCTAAAGCTGTACCGAGAATACCAAGCATTGTAGGTACTTCGTCATGTTTTTTATGAACAGCTACAGGTCTTGCATAATAGTTGTTATTTTTATCATCATTTTTTATTAAATAGTCTGCATTGAATTGACCGATTCCAACACCGTTCATAGGGGTCATAAAACCTCCCATTCCCATATAGCCTGCGCCCATTCCTGGGTAATAACCGCCCATTCCTAATCCTGCGCCATATCCGTTGCCGTAACCGCCGGCTATTGCACTGTAATTGGCTTGAACGTTATACATTGGGCTCATCAAGCTTTGAAAACTTGTGCTGTAATTGTCAAAATTCATAACCATGACCTATTCTCCAAACTACCTTTAATTTTATAAATCTAACCTTACATTTATAAAAACAATCGATTTGTAAAAATTGCCTGAATAATAAAATATGTTAAGAAATATTAAACAAATTTATTAAATAACTCTATTAATTTGGCTGTCAGCAGGTACAATAGACATAGGTTATAATTTATATATATATTTAGAGTATAAACAGAGGAGATAAGGATGCTTGAATTTGACTACAGAAATGTCAAAGCCGAGATTGTCGGTGAAGAAAACGGGTTAAATCTTGAAGAAGCATTTAACAATTTTAATGACAGAATAGCCAAAATTATAAGCGACTTAAACTCTAAAAAAGATAAACCCGGTCAGTGGCTGCAATGGATGAACCTTGGCTACAGTGAAGAAACAGTGTGGCTTGTTAAAGAATATGCGGCTATGACACAGGGACTGTTTGATAATGTTCTTGTTCTTGGTATAGGCGGTTCAGCCCTCGGCGGGATGGCTGTCTGCGAAGCTTTGTTGCAACCATATTGGAACTTGCTTTCTGATGAACAAAGGAATAATTTCCCGAGAATTTTTTTCCTTGATAATGTTGATCCTGATCAGATAAACGGATTGTTAAACATACTTGATTTAAAGAAAACACTTGTTAATGTTATTACAAAATCCGGTTCTACTGCTGAAACAATGTCTCAGTTTATGATTTTAAAAAACAGACTACAGGAAGAACTCGGAGATAATTATGTCAGACATATAGTCGCAACAACTGACAAAAATGCAGGTATATTAAGACAGATTTCTAATGAAGAGGGATATAAAACTTTTGTAATTCCTGATGATGTCGGCGGAAGATTTTCTGTATTTTCGGCAGTTGGGCTATTGCCTTTTGCGCTTGTGGGTATTGACATAGAAGAGCTTGTACAAGGTGTCAAAGACATGGATCTTGCTCTTAAAAATACAGATATCAGACATAATATTGCTGCACAGAACGCTCTTATTCACTACTTAATGGATACACAAAAGGGTAAAAATCTTTCCGTTATGATGCCTTATTCTTCCAGACTTAAATATGTTTCTGACTGGTTTGTACAGCTGTGGGCTGAAAGTCTTGGTAAAGAAAAAGACAATAACGGTAATGTTGTAAATATAGGTCCAACTCCGATAAAGGCACTGGGTGCTACTGATCAGCATTCCCAAATTCAGCTCTATAATGAAGGTCCTAACAACAAACTTATAAACTTTATTCGAGTTAAAGAATTTGATACTACACTTGAAATTCCGAAGATTTTTGAGTTTACGGGTATCGGATACCTGGGCGGAAATACTATTAATTCATTAATAAACGCTGAGGCAGATGCTACAAAAGTGGCTCTTGTCGATTATCAAAGACCGAATGTAACAATAACTCTTGAAAAAGTAAATCCATATAATATAGGACAGCTTTTATATATGCTTGAGGTTCAGACTGCTATAACAGGCGAGCTTTATAATATTAATACATTTAATCAGCCGGGTGTTGAACAGGCTAAAAATTATACATACGCACTTATGGGCAGAGCCGGCTATGAGGAATCTGCGGCTATGTTAAAAGAAAAAATGGCATAAACCTTATTGGTGTAACATAAAGTTACATATTTTTACATACGGTTATGTCTCTGCTAAAATTAAATACGGAGCTTTTTAATTAGAGAGTAGTTTTTTATGGCAGACATTAATTACTTTGAAATAATACAAAATAAACTGGACGCACTGGTTGAAAAAATAGTACAAAAAGAAAATTCCGATGAAGATTTTCGTATCACCTATGCTCAGATTTTAGAAAAGATTAATACTAAAATGGATCTTTTTTCTAATGATAATACTTATGAGCGTATTAACCTTATCGGGATTGAACTTAATAAGCTTATAAGAGAACGCCAGGAAGTAGTTGATGCAAAATTTAACGCCGTAAAAGGTGAATTTGATAATCTTAATGAGATATTATTAAACTCTCTTAAAACACCGGAGCTTTTGGCTGCATTTAATAAAATACAAAATCAGATACACTATTTTTCAGAAGAACTGGAAAGCCAAAAGTTTGCGTTTAATTCGATAATCTCGCATATTGAAAAGTCAGGAACGCTCGAAGAAACAAACGATAGCATAAGGGCTAATTTCGCTATTGTTAAAGAGCAAAACACAATAATCAATGAAAATGTTAATAAGCAGCTGGATTTATTAAATAAATATAACTCTGTTATAGAAGAGAATAATCAAAAAGTTTTAGACGATTTAAATACTGTAATTTTGAGTGTCAGAGAATTTTCTGAATTGGCAAATAAGGACAATGAAGAAGTCAAAAATTTTGTCGATGAAAAAATTGCATCTGTTTTGCAAAAAGCCAATGATGCGGATACTATAATAAATATTTTGAATAACAATCTTACTACTTTGATGCAGGTTGTTGGCAACATTTTTGATGATGAATCATTTCAGAAAGTTAAGTCTGATGTTGCTGATATTCTTGTAAAAGCAGCATTCCTTTCAGAGGCTGTTTCAAAAATTGCTACTAAAGATGAGATGTTAAGTAATTCCGAAAAAAATAAGGAAGAAATCAAAGAAAATACAAAACAACTGGTCTCCTCTCTGGAAGAAAAACTTCTTTCCTCGCTTGACTTCTCTTCTTTGGAAGATATTAAAAACTACACGGAAAAGATGTTCTTTCAGGGCACTGAAGTTCTTAAAGAAGAAATATGGGCAATCAAAGATACTGTTACTAATTTCAGTAAAGAATCTTTGAAAAAAGCTGATTTTGATGAAAAGCTGAATACACTGAAAGAACTTAATAATACTATTAAAGAAGATTTAACGGATATAATTTCCGAAGAGAGCGTTGCAGCTTCCAATCAGTTGAAAGAAATTTCAACATTAATAAGTGCGCTGAAAAATAATTTAACTGATATTGTTTTAAACGAGCAGAAAGAACAAATTGACAAATCTTTGCAGGAATTACAGGCTAAATTTGTTACACAGCTGGTGCAAATAGCTGATAATGTGTCTTTTGTTGAAGAAGCTGATGAAATTAATGAAAATATCTATACTTCCGGTGAAAAAATAAAAGAACAAATTTCTTCGGATATAGATTCTGTCAAGAATGATATAATCCAGCTAAGAGGAGAGTCATCAGCCGAAAATAATAACATGCTGAATATCCTAACTGAAATTGATTCGGCTGTTAACAATGAGATAACAAGTGATTTAAAAACTCTTATTTCAAGCTTTAAACTTTTAACAAGCGGTTTAAAGGATGATAAGGATTATTTATACACGCTGCCTGACATTGAATCTGACTTGTCTAAGATAAGAGTTGATATTAATAATATTCAAAAGACACTTATTTCTTCATCGGATGAATCTACAGAGGAATGTATTGATATCACATCAAAAATCAACAATATAAAAAGTGTTGTTGAAAAAATACAACAGAGCCCTATTAATGAAGAAATATCAGAGATTAAGGCTCTTTTTGACGGCTTAAATGAAGATATATCGAGCATAAGCAAACGTACAAATAAACTAATCATCGCTTCTGATGAGGTGAATAAAGCATTAAAGAATAATGTTATTGCATTTACTTCTTTAATAAACGAGTTTGAAAAACAAAGCAGAGAATTCTATAATTCTGCTTTTATGAATGAACTGAATGCAAGAATAGAGAATCTTTCTAAAATGACAACATCTATAATGCAGTCTGATCAGGTTTTGAATGAAGCTTTTATGTATATGGGAGAGTGGATAGATTCTGCCAGTGATTCATTTGATGAAATAAAGGCGGATGTTTCAAAAATGAAAAAGACTCTTCTTGCTGATGAAACAGGTGCTGCAGCAAGCTTGGAACAGACTGTTAATGCTTTGAGCCGGCAGGTTGAACTTCAGGATGCAAAAATGGATGCTGTTGAAGAAAAGCTTGATAAGCTTCTTGCTCAGCAGCAGGAGTCAAAAGAGTTAAAATCCCTTATTGAGTATGTTGCATCTCAGGTAAGCCTTACTAATGAAAAAGTTGTCGAAAATGATAAACTTGCGCAGAAGATTGCAAGTATGGAAAAACAACTTAAAAAAATAGAAAAAAATGTCGCTGCAATAACTGAATACATCGATGAAGATGAAGAAGATGATGAATTCTTTGATGATAATGAATCGGATGATTAGTTATTGCTCAAAACAAGTTTGAATGTTGCAAGATTTTTGATTGCAAACAATTTTGTTTTCATATTTTGTTCTTCGTTAATTTTGAAGATTCTTATAATACGTTGAATTTCTTCAACATTCTTACGTGATGAAATATCATAAACATTTTTTATCGGATCTGAAACAACGTCCATTATTGTATTTAATTCATGTTCTTGCATAATAGGTATTCCTCTAAGACTCTATATTTTTATAAAGTGAATCTCTTTATAAAAATTGCCTAAATTTTTATAAATTGTTAAGAAATATATACAAAGTATATAAATAATTTTTCTAACGTAAAGATATACTTGAAATAGTGGATAATTTATGAGGATTTTAGTATATAATAATAGACATACAGATATTATATAAAAAAGGAGATAATATGCTGCCTATAGTTTCTGAAGAGCACGCATCTTTAGCATTTGCAGAGATTTTTCAGGATGTCCACGGTTGGAGAAAAAAAATGATTCACTATATAAAAGATGAGAATCCTGAAATTAACAGTGCAATAATCGAGGCAGCAAATAATACTGATCTTGATCCTAAAGCAGTTGCTCTTGGCGCATATATGACATATATTTTGCTTGAAATGGCAGCCAAAGATGATGACAGTATGGGCTATGATATAGAAGACTAGTCTTTATTGCATTATTTTTATCTTAAAATTCTGTATTGGCTGATTTGTTAAAAGTTTTTTCTGATTTTCCAGAGTATTTTTTATTGAAAATATCCAGCCTGTTTTGGGGTTTACAAACAGGAAAAATGCTGCCTGACTTTCAATAACCCTTTGCTGTTTGTCTATAATTAATTCGCCTTTATCAGAAAGTTCAAAAACCGTAAAAGATAAAGCATTGGTTATATTGCTGTCAATATATGCATCAAACATTGTATTGCGCAGTTTTGTCGTATCTTTTAAAACCGGTTGACCTTTGTATGTAGTACACCAGTGGTATAGCTTAGTGATAATTTCATCACGATTGCTGCTGTTTTGACTGTTTGTGTTCATTCATTAGTCCTATAAATTCGTCAACAAGCTTTTCGTTCCATTTTTTGCCGGATTCAAGCTTTATTATTTCCAGAGCTTCGTCCTTTGTTCTTGCAACTCTGTATGGTCGGTTTTGTATAAGTGCAAAATAAGCATCTATGAGTAATATAATCTGTGAAGAAATAGGTATGGATTCCCCGCTGAGCTGCTGAGGATAACCGGTACCGTCCCAGTTTTCGTGGTGTGCTTCGATTATAGGGACTATATCTGCTATTGTGCTTATGGGTTTCAATATTTTCCTTGCCGCAATGAGCGGATGCTCTTTTATCTGTTTCTTTTCTTCTTCCGTGAGCGGTTCTTTTTTATTTAGTATCTCTTCCGGAATCATCAGTTTGCCTATGTCATAAAGAAGCATTGCTATTTTTAGCTTATCAATGTCTTCTTTTGTCATTTCCATCTTTCTGCCGAGTTCTATTGCCAGAGAGACTTTTTCTTTAGTAAGTCCTCTTTTGTAATGACTGTTGTATGTTTGAGCAAGAGTATCAGCAACCGAAAAAATAGTGTCCTTTGTTTCGGCTGTATTGATAGCTTTAAGCTTTGATGTAACTTCTTTTGCAATTTTGTCCGGTATTGGCACTTTTTGCTTTGTCAGTATATCCATAAAAGCGCCAAAAGCCACTTCATGCCATTCGGCTTCGTCTTCTGCCGTTTTTGCGAGAGTTACCCTGTTTCTGCCGTTTATCTTAGACTTATACATTGCCTGGTCAGTCATATCAAGCAGTTCATCAAGTTTAATGGAGTGTTCTGGGAATGTACCGACACCAAGACTAGCCGTAATATGTCCTATCGTGTCAAGTTCCTGTGCTTCAATTGCCGCGCGGATTCTTTCTGCTGCAATCATTGCGCCTGAAGAGTCTACTCCCGGTAGCAGCACGGAGAACTCTTCGCCGCCTAAACGTGCCGGAACATCAATAGAACGGGCATTCTTTTTCAGAATATCCGCAATCGTTCTTATTGCAAGGTCTCCAAAGAAGTGTCCGTATGTATCATTTATCTTTTTAAGGTAATCCAGGTCAAGACTGATTATAGAAAACGGCTGATGCAGTCGCATTGCACGTTCTGCTTCTTTTTGCAGGGCCTGATTAAAGTATCTTCTGTTATACAATTCCGTTAATGAATCCGTAACAGCTTCTTTTTTCAGATTTTCAAACAGGTTTGCTATAGTAATAGCCATTTCTACCTGATTACCGAACAGTGTAAGAAAATTCAATTCTTTATCCGTTACATCTTCTCGGGGGGAAAATATCATCATAACACCGAATGGTTTATTTGATGGATATAACGGTATACATATTACGCTTTTACTTACGCCCAGTTTATTTATGGAATCTATATATTCCGATTTGAAGTCATACAAGAGGCTGTTTATCACCTCCAAATATTCTGTTGTATGCAATATGCTTTTTTCTTCTATTGCTTTGGTAACAAACATTTTTTTGTCGTATTTTAGATGATATTCGTGTATATCTATATTTTTTTCTTTTAGATATTCCGTAATTTTTTTTAGAATAGGGCTTTCTGAAAAGGCTTTTACCTTATAATATTTCCCTTTTTCATCATCACAAACCTGCAATATTGTACTGTTTATGTAACCCATTTCCCCGTGCAGTGAGTTTACCAGTTTTTGCAATACGCTTGACAATGGTTCTGATGAATTCATCAATTCCCAGACATGTTTTAATGTCAAAAAGGCTTTATTTGCCTGATCAAGTTCCTGGGTCCTTTGTACAATCTCTTTTTCTAATGCAAGATTTCTCTCATATATTTCAATAAATTCTTTTTTATTGTTAGAGATGCTATATTCTATTTCATTTACTTTTTGTGTGTATTCTTTGAATTTTTTAAATAAATCCATGCTTTTAATTTATTTAGCTTGTATGTACCGTGGAGTTTATTATACTACTTTTCTAATACAAATGTAAGGGGTTTATAATGGGATTTATATAACAGTTTATGATAAAAACAGCTAAAATTATCACTATTATTTATGTTATGTGATTCAATAACGAATTTTATATAGCGATACTATTTATTATGAAAAAATGAATATTTAGCATTCGATAGCAGATATTTCATTTTTTCGTTCCAAGAACTCTAAAAAATGATTAATTATCATTTTTTAGAGACTCTGCCGAATAAAAGCAACTAAATGTTGCTTTTATGAGAGGTGCTAAGTCAGATACGAAGTATCTGCGTGCCGTATAACATTGGCGGGTAGGATTTTAAGTCACTCTAAAATAAAATATCTGCTCTCTCGTTTTTTACTTAGGGAGGCATAAGGTGTTTGCTTCGGAGTGACTATGGAGGAGGGACGACGGAATCGGAACGAAGAAGTAAACACCTTATGCCTCCTCAAAATTCATTTACTTCTTACATAGCAGTAGTTTGGGCAAACCTGCCCACACAGATGTATCCTGTCATTCTGAAGCATTAAATATGCTTTGCTACAAAAATATTGCTGTATTCAGAATCCTAGCAGCCTGAAATGTAAATTCTAAGCCTGTAAGATCCTGAGCTCGCTTTGCTCCTCAGGATGACAATTCTTAGATTATTTATTTTACAGGAATTACGGTGCAGTAATATACCCGGATATTGCGCTTGTCGTAGCCACAGCCGGTGAAGAAAGATAGATAAAGCCTTTAGTGTTTCCCATTCTGCCCTGAAAATTTCTGTTTTGCGTTGCAAGACAGACTTCACCGTCGCCCAGGATACCGGCATGAACCCCTACACAAGGTCCGCATCCCGGACCAAGGATTTGTGCACCGGCATCAATCAGTGTTGTAATTATACCTTCTTCAACAGCCTGTTTATAAATATCTTTTGAAGCCGGTACAACAATCATCCTAACATCAGGATTAACTTGTCTGCCTTTTAAAATATCCGCAACAATTCGCAAATCTTCTATACGTCCGTTTGTACAAGTTCCGACAAAAACCTGATTAACTTTGACATCTTTTAATTCTTTAGCAAGCTTTGTATTATCAACTGTATGAGGACAAGAAACAGTAGGCTCCAGCTTTGACGCATCAATTTCTATTATTTTTTCATAAACTGCATCAGAATCAGGTTTTACCTCAACAAATTTGTCCTCTCTGCCTCTTTCTTTCAAGTAGCTTTTTGTCTTTTCATCAGTAGCAAATAGACCTGCTTTGGCACCTGCTTCCACAGCCATATTGGCAAGAGTAAATCTGTCCGCCATTGTCATATTTTCAATAGTAGAACCGTGAAACTCTAATGCACGGTAGGTTGCACCGTCAGCACCGATTAAACCTATTAAATGCAGTATCAAATCCTTTGCATAAACACCTTTTTGAAATTCTCCTTCAACAACAACTTTAAAAGTAGCAGGAACTTTGAGCCATGTTTTTCCAAGAGCCATAGCGACAGCAACGTCAGTAGACCCCATACCGGTTGCAAAAGCCCCGAGTGCCCCGGATGTACAAGTATGAGAATCAGCGCCGACAAGGATTTCTCCGGGATTCACAAAAGATTCCACAAGACGCTGGTGGCATACGCCGCATCCTGTTTCAGACAAAATTGCTCCCGTTTCTTTTGCAAATTCTCTCAAAACCATATGGGTATTAGAAAGTTCCTTTCTCGGACTCGGAGAAGCATGATCAATAAACAATATGCAGCGCTCAGGATTTGCCGGTTTTGATTTACCAAGTTTTTTAAATTCCTGAACCATCAAAGGACCTGTACCGTCTTGCACAGCAGCAACATCTACTTTTGCAATACATAGTTCGCCGGCTTTTACATCGTGTCCAGCATGTTTCGAAATTATTTTTTCTGCAATTGTTTGACCCATAACATTCTCTTTTCTTAAACTCCAATACCAGATTTAATATACCAAATCAGAGTATGATTTGTACAGTGAGAATTATTTTTTGTAAATGTTAAAATATGTAAATATATATTATTTATATGTTTTATATATCACACACAGGGAATTATATTAGTGTAGCCAATTCTCTTTATACTTTCTCTTCCACTCCTTTTCTCCATGATGAAAACTTTGCCGGCTGATGAGTAAATCGGACGGCTTTTTCTTTGCCATTTTATCGTGATATTTCAATAATTAAGATGATTACTTTTAACTGCTTGCTATTATAATAAAAGTAAGTCTAATTATTAGCGTGCACGAAAGTACATCAATGAACTGCCCCAAATGTAAAACTCCAATAGGTGAAAAGGATCTTGTCTGCCCGAATTGCAAAAAGGTTTTGAGGCTGCAATGTCCGGTTTGCGGTGCAATTACTAAAAATACAATTTGTGATAAATGCGGGAATGTTATTTTAAATAAATGTTATAAATGCGGAAGGTTAAACGCAACTACACTTGAAAAATGTCCTAAATGCGGTCTTGATATAAATGCAAGTATTGGATTAAGAGAATCCTTTATAGAAGAATTTGCCGCTTTAACAATAGAAATCACAAATTTTGATGATATTAAACATGCCCTTAAAAGCGATAAGATGCTACAAAAATTCAAAAAGAATTTTTATGAAATGATAAAAAAAACAGCATCACAAAAAAAACTCCGTGTACAATTTTTGGAAGATACTTTTATTATAAGATTCTGCAAAGACTACAGTTTTTTAGATTCCTGCCGATCAGCCATTGACTTTTCTATTTATATTGCTCAAACAGTAACTGAAATAAACAAAAAACTCTTTGATGCCAAAGGAATAGAATTAAAAACACAGATGGCAATTCAGAAAAGAGATGTTTATTCAAAACCGTCCGAATATAAGTCCGGATTGAATATTAATGTTGTTTATTCTTCCAGTGCCAATGCACACAGATTCCACAACACGGAAGTAGTTGTGGATTCATACGTATACCATGCAGTAAAACTGTATTACCCTTTTCAATCCTTAAGTGCGGTTTATGTAAAAAATTGTATGGTAATGTTTTTTGAACTCATATTGCATCAAATAATAAAACCGCAAAAAGAAAAGAAAATTGATATAAATAAAATTTCTCTGCCTAAAAATGTTGATTATGAGCCTGAAGAAGAGCAGGATGACTCTTTGCTTATTAATTTCAAAAGTCTTAACTGTACATTTATGAAGGCGAAACAGCCCAATCTTCTTAACGAAATTGCAAAAATAAAAAATAAAAACATTACAAACCCGATTATATCAGTGCGTTCGACAGACAGAGACGGCAAACTAAGGCTGATTTCAACAGAGCAAATTCAAGAAATATTTTCCGATTACAATGCAGTAAGATTTTCTTGCCCAAAATCCAACAAATATACAGCATTTGGTTTATTCAAGCAAATGATTCTTGCATATAGAGGACTTGACGAATATTCTGTTCTGTCAAATCCGTCTTTGATAGATGAAATATCGCAGGATAACGATATTAAAGATTTGTTTAAAATGAAAATCACATCAAAAGCACATCCTGAAGATATGAGGTATGCTTATTTTGACTCATTTACAAAATTTATTACATCAATTCCATATAAAACAGTATTCATTATCGATGATTTTGAAAACGCAGACGAAGGTTCTCTGGATATTATTAAATATTTGTTTGAAAACAACACGCTCACGAATGTAGGCTTTATTGTTTCTTGTGGTGAAGACTATTCTCTGCACCGCAAAATATACAGATTGATGACAGCACCAAATTATTTTGAAATAGAAATAAGACCCTCATCAAATAAAAATATAATTCAAAACCATATTAATAAATTACAAAATATTCAGGGTTCTTTCTTTATTGAAAAAATCTTAGAAAATACTAAGGGATCATTTTTCTATTTTAATGAAGCACTAAAATATTTGAGAGATGACTCGGTTATAGCATTAAAAGATAACAAATATGAAATTGTAAAAGAACAAATGATTGTAATTCCGTACAATCTTGATGAACTGATACAAAAAAGAATACAGCACTTAAAAACAGTTAAAGATACTTTTGAATTGTTTGCATACCTGCTTTTAACAGGGGAAAGATTACCAATTAGCATCATTAGTTCTCTCGGAATAAAAGATAGTGTAAAACTATTGAAACATCTTGAAGAAAATGAATTTTTAAAAGTCATAAATGAAAAAGAAATTGTTATAAATAATTACAATTTGTACTTAAAAAACTTCCTTGCTGTTTGTGAAAAATCAGAATTGGAAAAATTATCCAAGGAACTTCTTGAAAAAATCTATCTAAATATTCAAATACCAAACAGCACAAAAGCAAGTCTTCTAGAATTTGCAAACCTAAAAAAAGAAGCTTTTGCACACTGGCATGCACTGGCAATGATATCAGGACAGATAGGTGATTTTTGTGCATATTTAAACTGTACAAATAAATTCCTGTCACTTGTAGAAAATGTTATTGACTCTGAAACAGATAAAACCGTAGAAGAAGTAAAGATGGATGTTTATACAGAGCTGGCATCACTAATGTATAAGTATTATCCGGACAAAATTTTAACATTCTTGCAGACGCTTTTATCAAATCCTGAAATACAAAACGATGATAAAAAAGTTAGAGAAGTAGCAAACAAACTTGTACAGAGCTGCTTGATGAGCGGCAATTACAATAATGCTCTTGAATATGTCGGACAACTTATATCCAGAACAACTCCCGGCAGTTTCAATCCGAAAGACAAAAATTTCAATTTAAATTATTTCCTTGTCAATTTGGTAACATTAGAAATTTACTTTAACCTCGGCAGGTTAAATGAATGCATTGATCTTGGCGATGAACTGTTTAAGTATATAAATCTAAGCACTATTAGTGAATCTTTACTTCCCGAAGGATTTTCAAAAAAACAATTTGAAGATGCGATATTAGATGCACTGTTTTTTATTTCAGTATCACGTATAATTCAGCTAAAACCTGATGCACAAGATTATTTAATTAAAGTTACCAACAGCACACCCGCGCATTATACCTGCTTTAAACTTTTAATTCTATTTAAAGAGTTCTTTGCAGGTGCTGATATAACAGCACAATTAGCACAACTTGAACAAGAACAATACAATGACAAATATTCCGAAATTTTAATACCGATACTAAAAAGCTTAACTGCCTGGAAAAAGCAGGAATGGGAAAACCTTGCAAATTATATTTATGATGCAAAATTAAAATCATCATATCTGCAGCTGCACCAGATTGAAAGCTTTTGTAATCTTCTGATAGGTTTGGCTTATCAGAATCTTTCGAATACCAAAAAGGCCAAACAAATATTTTACAGTATCCTCGAATTGTCAGAAGAAAAAGGACTCAAAAACATAACATATCTAAGCTGGCTATTAATTTCCGGTGCGGAATTTTTAGATGGAAATATAGAAATGTCTGTAGGACTGCTCAACAACTCTGTTCTTAATATAGAAAGCGATGAAAATGCAAGCAGGCTTTTCATTCTAATGTTTAAAATACTCTCTGCTGAAATTGCCATTCAGCTCAAATCAAATATAGAGCAGGCTCTTTTCTGTGCCGAACAGGCATTTGATATTGCATATAGGGAAAAATTGTTTGTATACCTGCCTCGTATTACAAATATGCTAATGTATATTTATAATGTTATTATTAATTCACAGAACGATGAAAATACTAAAAATCATTTCAGAATGAAACTTGAAAATCTCAATAAAATAATGAACCAATTCTCATAATAAATAAGGATTTTTATGAAAAATAAAGTTATTGCTGTAATTTTGTTGTTATTATTTTTTAACATATATTCATCCGCATATGCGCAAACAATAAGTGATGAAAATGATTATATTAAAGCGGTAATGGAATCAAAAGAACTGCACAGCCGTCTGGGTGAGATGTATACCGGCTATGAGTGTGTTATTAAAAATGTCTATAATAAACCGGTAACTATTCAAAACATCACTGTTTGGGATAATGCTAATTCAACTGTTGCATACCTGTCAGTAAAAAGAACAGCAGAAGATACGGCAAAAGCAGCTATTTCTTCGGGGAAACCGCTTGCACTGCCGACCCTCGGATTGTCAATGCTTGCAGCAACAGCAGCAGTACCGTTTGCTTTAATAGGCAACAAAGTCGGAAATTCAAATGCACAAAAAGAGTCAAAGCATTATGATAAAACAGTATCCGCCAAAACAACACTAGAACCTAATGAACAGGTCACAATTAAAACAATGGCGTTAAAAAAATATATTCCTTATGTAAGAATCACTTTTCTAAACCCGCTTACCGAGGAAAATATGGTTCTGGAACTTAAAAAGTAAAAAAGAGAACTCAAAAGAGTTCTCTTTTTTATATTTGTTTTTCTCGAACCGCTAAATAATACCCTGTGCAATCATTGCTTTTGATATTTTATCAAAGGCCGCGATATTTGCACCGGCAACATAATTTGTACCAAGCCCGTATTCTTCTGCTGACTTTTGACATGCTTTAAAGATATTAGTCATAATATCATCAAGTTTTTTATCAACTTCTTCAAACGTCCAGCTGTATCTCATAGAATTCTGGCTCATTTCAAGAGCTGAAGTAGCAACTCCGCCTGCATTAGCTGCTTTAGCAGGGGCAAGAAGAACTCCTTTTTCAAGGAAATATTCAATAGCTTCAATATTAGTAGGCATATTAGCTCCTTCACCTACTGCCATTACACCATTTGCAACCAGAGTTTTTGCATCTTCCAGATTAATTTCGTTTTGAGTTGCACATGGCAATGCAATATCTGCTTTAATTTTCCATATATTTCTGCAATCGGTATCTTCCTTATAAACAGATCCGCTAACACGGTTTGCATATTCTTTTATTCTGCCTCTTTCAACTTCTTTTATCTGTTTAACTACATCCAGTTTTATTCCGTCAGCATCATATATACACCCGTTAGAATCACTCATTGCAACGACTTTTGCACCATACTCCTGAGCTTTTTCGCAAGCGTAAATTGCAACATTTCCCGAGCCGGAAATAATAACTGTTTTCCCTTTAATATCTAAATTATTGGCCTTAAGCATCTCGCGCATAAAATAGATAAGTCCGTATCCGGTAGCCTCTGTTCTTGCAAGAGAACCGCCGTATTCCAAACCTTTTCCAGTCAATACACCTGCCTCATAAGCATTTCTCAGCTTTCTGTATTGGCCAAACATGTATCCTATTTCTCTTGCCCCAACACCGATATCACCGGCAGGAACGTCAACATCCTGTCCTATATGTTTATAAAGCTCAGACATAAAGCTCTGGCAAAAACGCATAATTTCCATATCGGATTTACCCTTAGGATCAAAATCGCTTCCGCCTTTGCCGCCGCCAATCGGCAGACCTGTCAGCGCATTTTTAAAACATTGTTCAAAAGCCAAAAACTTCATTATACTTTGATTTACACTCGGATGAAATCTTAAGCCGCCTTTATAAGGACCTATTGCTCCGTTAAACTGAATACGAAAGCCTCTGTTAACCTGCACATTACCATTATCATCCACCCAAGGAACTCTAAACATAATCAATCTTTCGGGCTCTGCTATTCTTTCTAAGAGTGCCTGTTTTTCAAATTCGGGGTGTTTTTCAATAACCGGTTTTAAACTTGTTAACACCTCATATACAGCCTGTAAGAACTCAGGTTCGTTACTGTTTTTATCTTTTACCATTTTTAATACATTATCTAAATACATAACATTAGCCCCCACTGTTACAATGAAATTTATTAGGGCAGATTATAGCACAAAATTAAAATGATTTCTTATGATGTAAATTTTTTCTCTCAAATATTAAAGTTATATGGCATTAGAATATTTTTAATATAAAATCAAATTGTATGGAAAAATAAGGAATTTAACTAAATGAATGTTACTTCTAACTACAATGTTGCTATTATAGGTGCCGGACCGGCAGGAATTTTTGCCGCACTCGAAATAATGAAATTAAAACCGGAATGGAAAGTTGTAATTGTCGAAAAAGGTTTAAAAATAGAAGAAAGAAAATGTTTCTTAAGAGAAGGCGTAAAAAAATGTCTAAACTGCAAAACCTGCGGGCTGTTATGCGGATGGGGCGGAGCTGGTGCATTCTCTGACGGCAAACTTACACTTACTCCTGATGTAGGCGGACATTTGCTCGATTATATGGACAGAGACGACGTAGAAAGCCTTATTAAGTACACAGATGACTTATATCTAAAATTCGGAGCAACAGACGAAGTTTTTGGCACAAACCGTGATGATTTTGCGGAAATTGAACGTGCAGCAACACTTGCGGAATTAAAACTGGTTCATTCTCCCGTAAGACACCTTGGTACGGAAAGAAGTCTCGGTGTATTAAAAAATATGCAGGATTATCTTAATGAAAGAGTTACTATACTTAATAAAAAAACAGCTGCAAGCCTAATTGTAGAAAATGAACAGGTAAAAGGTTTTGTAACGTCAGACGGTGAGGAAATTCGTTCAGAATATTTGATAATAGCGCCCGGAAGAGAAGGAGCTGATTGGCTGACAAAAGAATTTGCAAAAAATAAAATAGGTATGGTTAATAATGCAGTAGACGTAGGCGTGCGTGTAGAACTACCGGCACCTGTATTTTCACATATTACGGACAAATTGTATGAATCAAAACTTGTTTATTACTCAAAAACATTTGGTGATGAAGTAAGAACCTTCTGTATGAATCCGTACGGTGAAGTTGTTGCAGAAAACTACAGTGGCATTGCAACGGTTAACGGTCACAGCTATGCGGAAAAGAAAACTCAAAATACCAACTTTGCACTACTTGTAAGTGAAAAATTTACAGAACCGTTCAAAGAACCAATTGCATACGGGCAGCACGTAGCAAGACTTGCAAATATGCTCTCCGGAGGTATTCTGGTGCAAAGATTCGGTGATTTACTGGACGGCAGACGCTCTACACCGGAAAGAATAAAATCCAGCACAATTACACCTACATTGCAGTGCGCAACACCGGGAGATTTGAGTCTTGTTCTGCCGTACAGACAAATGACTGCTATTATAGAAATGCTGCAAGCACTGGATAAAATAGCACCGGGTGTTGCATCAAGATACACTCTGCTTTACGGTATAGAAGTAAAATTCTACTCTGGTCGCGTAAAACTTACAAAAGAGCTTGAAACAGAACAGGTTAAAAACCTATTTACAATTGGTGACGGAGCAGGTGTAACAAGAGGGCTTATACAGGCCTCCGCATCCGGTGTACATGCAGCAAGAATAATTTGCTCAAGATAATTATTATAATAAAAAAGAGTCCCAATCTAAAAAAATTGGGACTCTTTTTGTGCAAATCAAAAAACTATGCTTCTTTTTCTTCTTTCTTAGAATTAATCATATTCTGGATTTTTTCCATTATATCATCGCCTTTTTTCTGCATATCAGAGACGATATCCTCAGCTTTGCCCTGAATTTCTTTAACTGTTTTTTCTGCTTTGTTTTTCAATTCTTCAGAGTTTCTTGCAAGCATTTCTCTGGTTTCTTCGCCTGATTGAGGTGCTAATAAAAGCCCCATAACAGCTCCTACAACACCGCCTACTATAAAACCTGCTAAAAATTTTCCTGTTGACATATTCGTTTCTCCTTTGGACTACTGTTTATTATTCATTCACTACATTATATATAATAAGTACCCTGTTCATCATTGCACTAATCCATAGCACATGTGTATATTATACAATTTTTACAAATCATAATACTTTATTTTCTTCTAAAGAGATTAAAAGCCGAAAAGAAGCCTTTCATAAAGCTGCTTTGAAGAAATTTAAATTTACCCGCAAAAATTGTTACGGCACCTATTACAGTAGCTATAATCTTTTTTATTGCAGTCAACTGCCCGTTGGCTGTTTGAGCGATACTGTTAACATTTGTCAAAGTTTCTCTAAACTCTCCGAGAATCGGCTTGAGTTCGTCTTTTACAACAGTTGTTGTATCATTAACATTTTTTGTAAGAAGAGTGAGTTCTATTAAGAACTTAACAAGGTATACAGTTATTGCAATAACTGCAGCCATTATTACAAAAATAAGCAGTATTAAACTTACAGTAAGTGCTGTAGACATATTGTTCTCCTATTAATTAAAATCGTATGATTTATCGTCATATGACTGATCTTCCATCTTTTTAGCTTTTGCCATTTGTTTTGCTCTGATGTGCTCGTTTATTTTGTTATATTGTTTTTCGAGCTTATATTTCATCATATCCAGAGATTCAAGAGCCTGTTTTTTGGCTTCTTTAATTTCCGGTGCATGTTTTTGTGCAAAATCATTAACAAAGTTTTTTACATCTTCTCTTGTCTCAGCGCCTGATTTAGGAGCATACAAAATAGCGACAACAACACCGCCGAGTATGCCGGCAAGCAAGCCCATACCAAAACTGATTGAATTATCCTCTTTTGACATTATTGTTATTCTCCTTCTTCACTTTTAGAACAGTATATCATTTTTTATAAAAATTTACACTATTCTTTGGTACAAAATAACTATCATTTTGGATTTATTTTAAGATTAATTAATTTTTTTTTAAATTTGATTAAAAATTAGCAATTCTCTATAATCTCTGTACTTGTATACATTAATAAAAGTGAAGGAACAGTGGAATGATAAACAGAATCAACGGGCTGCATAAAGCAGAAACAGCTAATACCAAGCAAAATAGTACAAAAGCAGAAAGTACAGCAGCAAATATGCCGGAACAAAAAGCTTTTGCGGATATTCCTTCAGAAACATACAGAGCATATCACTCTATAAGCTTCAAAGGAAATCAAAAGTTTTACCCTGATATTAAAAATGCTTATAATGATGCTTGTAAAGGACTGGCAAATACTTCACCTGAGGATAACATCTCAACAGCTGATGCAATAGAATTACTAAAGCCGCTTGAATTAAGTGACAAAAAACTTTTGGATACCCTTCTGTCCTGCTCGTATGATTCACATAATGAAAAAGTAGAAATTAATAAACAGGCCGTATATTATACAATTCTCCTTCACGGAGGATTAAGAGATGTACCTTCAGCCAAAATTCCAAATATTATTGCAAGCAGCCTCGATAATGAAAACAAATGTTTTTCAGAAAAAGCTTTTGACTCTTTATTTTCACCAAGCGGAGAACTGCGTTTGAGTAAGAGAAAATCTCTGAAACGTATCAGAGAAGACAATTATCCAAATGCAAGAAAAATTGCACTTATTCACAAATCAGAGCTGACAAAACAAATATCTGAAATACTAAAAAATGAAACACAAAGACCCAAAGTAGATTTTGATACGGAAGAAATCTTTTCAGTAGACCTTGAACAAGAAAAAGCAGAATTAATAAACAGAATTTCAAAATTAAAAGAAAACGGACAAATTGGTGCAGACATTTATACTGTACTGAGAAAGAACATAAATGATAATAATTTTAATTTAAAAGATGTCTATACAAAGCACTATTCATTGCTTAATGAATGTACAACGCTTCAGGAAGCAAAAGCACTATATCCCGAAATAAAAATTCCGGACTTGAATTTTGAAGACAACGGATACAACAGGGTATTAAGAAGCAGGCTTGCAAAAGAAGACATGGACAAAATCGGTCTTTATATACTCAAAAAGCTTTATATCGAACAAAAACAGCCCGATATGATTATAGTTGATATGGACAACAGCTACCCGACTACATACCAATCAATGATAAATGCGGGTATAGATTTTGGTAAAGTTCCTGCAGAAATCAATGCAATGTTTGATAAAACAGCAAAACTTGTGGAAAAGTTTAGTTCCGTAGATTCACTTGATAATACAAATATAGAATTTTTAATAAGGAGAAATGCATCAAAACAGAGCCGCATCTGGGCAGAATATATAGGAATTACAAACAAATACTGGCACCCCGTAAGAGCAATTGCACACAAACAAAAGCACCCTCTCACGTCATACTATCAAACGGACAAACTGGTTGACGGATATTTGTTCTATTTATACAAATATAAAGATAAATCAATTCCATCAAAGAATCCTTTTGAACAATATGCGGATGGAAAGCCTTTCAATAAAGAAAAGAAAGCTGCGCTCGAAAAAATCTATTTTCTGTACAGAAACAACTACAATCCAGAAATATTAAGCACAGGTTTTCTTGAATTCAAAAGTAATTTTGATAAAAAAGCAATGGAAAAATCTCTGACCAAGCTGGAAAATCATTACAAAAACACTTTTGCAAACTGGTTTATGACAAAAGAGCGCCGTGAAAAATATGAAAACGCTCTTAACAATTCCTACAGACTATTATTTGAAAAGCTTGATATCTGTAAACTTTCACAAAAAATGGACCAAGTTGATGTCACAAATGTTGTGGAAGATAAGCTTACAAATGAAGAGCTTGTTGATTACATTGCCGAGACAGAAGAAGACGAAACAGAAAATATTCAGGCAGAGCTTAAAAGACTCAGGGATATTGTAAAAATGAGCAACAATAAAGAGCTATTGAATCTCTTTAATCAGTATGTCGGCTCAAATTCCGAAAACATTGACTGTGACAACTTTCTGGAATATAAACCAATCATAGAAAATTGCATTCAGGATAATGAAATAAATAATCCCGAAAAATTAATTGCAATGTTTAAACTGCATAATTCCTATATGAATTATCTATTCAGTAGTGATGAAGGGAGTCTGACTTTTGAAGAATATGTACAAAAAAACGAACAAAAGTACAAACAGCCTGACGGAAGCATTAATTATTCAGAAATGAATAAAGATATGGAAAAAGAAGAAGAATACAATAAATTATCATCCTTACAAAACAGTGAGGAAAAAAATGCACTGCTGACAATTTTAAATAAAAAATTGTTAGATAATAATAAATCAGACTTTAAAACTGTACTGGATGTAATAAATATGTATGACTCACTGCCAGATATATTTAAAACAAAATTTTATATGCTTGCAGCAGGGTCAGATAGACTTCCTGATGAAAAGTTTGTCATGCAGCTAAAAGAAATGTATGAAAAAATTTCTTCCTGGAATATGGATAAGCCGGAAATAATTACTATGGATGCCGGCAAAATCCCGCAAAAAATAGTTATTACATCAAAAGCAAAATACGATCTTTTAGACGACTGCAACGGCAATTTAGAGCGTTTTGATACTATAATAAATAAATTTTATTCGGCAGCGACAAAAAGAATCGGCGAAAGACAGGGACAGGGTGTAAAAGTTTTGACAAGCAACTGTAAATATGCAGCCGAGCTTAAAATTCAAGGCTCACAGGCAGTCGGCAGCAAAAGACTATACGCAAGAGAACCACTTGCAGAAGATATCAAAAAATACGGCCATGTAAAATATGTCTTTGACACACTTGCAGAGCACTTGTAAAACGCAATCTATTTTAATAACTTGAAAAAGTTTTTTTTTATTGATATAGTAGCTGTACACATAGTGGCGGGTATCGTCAAGTGGTTAAGACCTCGGATTGTGGTTCCGATATACATGGGTTCGAATCCCATTACCCGCCCCATATCTAACAAATCGTCAGTCAGATGTTCGCAGATGCAGAATATGACTGATTTTTTGTTGGTTCGAAACTCCCCTGAAACATACTGGACGCCATTCGGATAAATTATTTGTTGCAGGCGTTTTTTAAACTCGAATTCAGAATTGCACCATAGGTCTTTTAAGTTCGTCAGCAGAAAGCAGCAGGAGTCCAAATACTGCTTTATATTATGCTGTGGTATATCCAACCCTGCCAAGTCTGTTTTAATCGCCGTAACGGACGCGTTGATATCCTCTTTTAAAAACTTATAGTCCTCTTCTTCAATCTTGTCGTCATTGTATTTGAGAATTAATTTCTTTTTATCTTCCAACAGTTTTTCCATATCCTTTTCAAGCTTTCTTTTTAGTTCTGTTTTCTCTTTTATACTCTTTTTATATACATCCTGTAGTATTGCCCTGAACAGCTTAAGTATTTCTACTTTTGGCTTGATTACTTCAAGGTGTTTTGCATAATCTTCTTCAAGTTTTTCTTTTCTTATTCTGTAGTGTATATTACAATCCGGTTGGTGACAGTGATAATATGCATATTTCTTACTCCTGCCTTTGCTATAGCTAGCTGTTAGCGGATGGTTGCAATTAGGACACCTAACATATCTTCGAAGCGGAAATTCTTCATTGTCAATTTTGTAGCTGGTAATAACAGGCTTTCTTCCTTCTAAAATTGCCTGTACACGATAAAAAGTTTCCTCATCCACTAGCGGTTCGAAAATTCCTCGAATGGGTTCATCAAAATATTTGTTTTCTATCAAACCAATATAGGCTTTATGCCTTAACATCCTAAATATTTTATTTTTATCACATTTTTTCATGCCAAACTTTCTCAATTCTTCAATTAAATCCGCCTGTGAATATAGACCTGTAGAAAATAGTTCAAAGGCTTTTTTTACGTACTTAGCATTTTCTGGATGTGGTCTTAGAGACATTTCTCTGTCATTTATATACCCAAAAGGAGCAAGACTTAACCAGCGTCCTTTATCAAGTGCGCCTTTCAAGCCAAGTCTTGTTCTTTCTCCAATTTTTCTCCATTCGTATCTGCTTGTTCCCTGGTTTATCCATCTATAAAACTCAGCTTCAGGTGTATCATCATTGTTTTCCGTTGCAGATAAAGGTTTTATCTTATTTTTATTAAAAAACTGATTTAAATGGTAATAATCACTTTGTTCTCCTCTTGAAAGTCTATCCCATTTCCAAAATACTAATGCGTCTATTTTATTTTTATTTTCTTCACAGTATACAAACATTTCTTTTAACTGTGTTCTATTAAGGTTACAGGCACTTTCGCCTTCTTCTATAAAAATTTTATCTATTTCATAGCCTGATTTTACAGTAAAATCTACACATTCTTTTCGTTGGCTGGGAATACTATAACCTTTTTTAAACTGTTCATCTGTAGAGACTCTGCAATATATAACGGCTCTAGGCATTTTCTTCTCCTTTCTCTTGTTTTAAATGTTCTACAAATACGTGAGCAAGCGAATATAAGAAATCTCTTACCTCTTCGATTTCTGTTTCATTCATTGTCTTTCCGATTTTCCCAAGGTGTTTTTTGCATACCTCAATACTAAGCATAGGTTTATCCTTTACTCTTGTATCAAGGTTCCGAGGGCTTCGGTCGCCTTAAAATTTATGTTTTACATCTATTATATTCAGAGGGCTTCTGTCATATAATCAATATTGATTTGAATTTTCTTCACTAAATGTTGTAATTTTCCCGTTTTGAACGGATATATGTAATTCTTTGAATGCATTTTTCGGTA
The DNA here is from genome assembly GCA_944325575.1 of Candidatus Gastranaerophilales bacterium. Classification (GTDB taxonomy): domain Bacteria; phylum Cyanobacteriota; class Vampirovibrionia; order Gastranaerophilales; family Gastranaerophilaceae; genus Limenecus. The sequence goes on from CALVAR010000019.1 coordinate 39,314, forward strand.
AATTTGACAGCAGCTTTTCAATTTGTCTTGGTGTAATATCTTTTGTAAATTGTTTTGGTTGTATTGTTACCTTGTTATTCGATTTTTTAATATTAATCTCTCGGACATTCGGGTTCCTAAGATTAAGTACAGTATCAACTTCTCCATTTTCTTCTGATATGCTCTTGTGAGTACGTGCAGTGGAATTCAAATCATACATTGTCTCTGTGTCAGACTTACGTCTTGCTGTCTGTACATATTGATAAAACGGAAGCAACAGCACGGGTTTATGATTATGCAGGTCTTGTTTTAAAATTTTGTCAACTATTTCGCTTTCAGTAAGAAATATACCGACTTTTTCCGGTCTTATATATAAATATGTTTTTACATTTGCATTACCCGTAATAACAGCATATGTTTCGAGTAATCCATATTCTAATGCTTCAATATTCCCGCCTTTTGAGTCTTTTGTTGAAAATATTCGATTATCTGCAATTGTTGGCATTGTTGACTTAATAAACTCATTGTCTAAGCCGTATAATTTCAAATCTCTGATAATTTGAATTAAAATAGTATCCCTTATAGAGAATTTTCGCCATTTTTTGTTGTCATCTCTCGGTATTTTCAACAAATCTTTTTCTTCCCAGTAATTTATATTTCTGTAAGAAACATCAGGAATGATTTCATTTAAGCCTTTCAAAGAAAATAATGGTTCTGTAAGTATTTTATATATTTCACCATAGCTTTTTTCTACAAGTTTTCTATAGAGTTGAAAATGATTATTTTGAATTGTTGACAAGCGGAGCAGGTTTAAATCATCTGTTGTATATGTCTCTTTCATCATTTCTCCAAATTATACGATTGTGTATAATTTTATATTAGCAGGGATAAATTATACGCACAAGTATAATTTAAAAATGGTTTACAATCTTTAATATACAGCCTGAAATAGCAGGTATATGTTAATTCATTAATGCTTTTATTAGTTTATAAGCATCTTTTAGCTTTTCAGGGTTTTCGTGCAGCAGGTCATTGATTTCTTTTATAAGGTCATTGGGGTCACCGTGTTGAGAGAATTCAAAAACATTTGCAAAGTCTGTGTCCAGTTCTTTCATAATATTTTCTAAAGTTCCGAAAGATGGATAATTCCTGCCATTTTCAATATTGCTTAGTGAGGTTGGTTCAATCTTTGCAAGTTCTGCCAGTTTTTCTTGACTAAGACCTTTACGAAGTCTTAATTCTCTTAATCTTTTTCCTAACAGAATTTTATTATCCATACCTGCACTGCTCCTCATCTGCATATACAAATATGGTAATTGGTTATCGTGTTATTAAACATAAACTTCTACTGTATTTAAACGATTGAGTACAGTATGAGTTAATGTAAAATCATTTTAACTTTAAAATATCTGAATAAAATCAGTATAAATATAAGGAATGTATATGAGTTTACTTTTATGTCACATAGCCAATAGTGTTGGTACTTCTACAGAAGACATTGCAACTATGAGTCTGCATTATATACTGCAAAATTCGCAGATTGCAAAAGAAGCATTGTTGAGTTTCATTGGAACGGAGTTAGGCACTGAGTTTGAGCAAGAATTGCATTTTGAAATTCAATCTGGCGGAGAAAACAAAGAACGACCTGATATGTCTTTAAGAAATACAAAAAATGATGAAATTTTATTATTTGAAATGAAATTTTGGGCAGGTTTAACCGATAAGCAGCCAAATACATATATTGATAGACTTAAAAAGAATAATGGTAAAGGTCTAATTTTTGTTTGTCCTAAATCAAGAGTTATATCATTATCAGACGAAGTAGCAACACTTGCCGGTTACGAAAGACAGCAGGGTCGATTGCTTCAAAAAAATGCATTTCCTCCCATTCTTATAATGTCTTGGGAAGAACTAATTGATTTGCTTGAAACACGCTTGCTGTCAGAGCCTTTTTATAATGATTTGCTTCAATTAAAAGGTTTAACAGGTGAAATGAATAATCAAGACTTTAGACCTTTTTCTGCGTTCGATTTAAGTTCTAATATGGCAACAAGAATAATTGATTATTACAGAATTGTTGATAAAATTGCGGATAGCTTAATCATACACAATTTCTGTAATTCAAAAGGTTTACAGGCTGCTCCGCAAAAAGACGGTTATTGCAGATATCTTAAAACAGAAAACTCTGAAACAGGCATAGGAATTTTATATAGCTGTAACCTGTGGCAAAAAGGCTTAAACAGAAAAACATCGCCGTTTTGGATAACTCTTCAAATAATTGATTGTGATAATAATTGGTGCAACTATCCAAACGAATTGCGCTGTAAGCTTGAAACATTGGGACAAGAATTCATTGTTTACAGACATAGAAACAAGGAGATTCTTGCAGTTCCGCTTTATGCTTTACGAAATACAAATGAATATGAAACAGTGGAAAATCTCGTGAAGCAGGCTAAAAATATAATTGAATTGATTTAGTCGCTGTCAAGCCAATATGTCTTAACTTTACATCGAGGGTCATTGATTATTGCTTTATTCAACACCCAAGTTGTTTCAATCGGGTCACCATACGACCAATATTGGTAATCTTCAACACAAAGCATTGTATAAATACGCTTCGTAAACTGTGCACGTTCACCGTGTTCACGAATAAACATTACAGCATTTTCAAATGCCTGCCGTTGCGCTTTGCAGGTAACACAATCTCCTGAACATTTATTCTCGGCTTTCAGCTTTTCACAGGGGAAACTCAGCACATACTCGTGTGGAGCAAAGTGTTCGTATGTCTTTGCATTCTTCCAAACACAACTCTTTATATAACCTCTAAAATCTTCAAGACAATAGCTCATTATTCATTTATACAGGACTTTTCGAAGGTTTTCAACCCTTTATACGTAAATTAGGATTATAACTCTCTCGTTTTTACTCGTTTTATTCAATTTTAAATGCTTCAATAAAACCTCCACATTGATTGTTTCTATCAAATAATACGAAAGGTAAATCTGATTTTGGTATGCGAGACCTACCAATTTCAAGTGCAATTGATACGGGTACTGCCGGAAAAATATTTATTTCTTTACAGTTCGGATATTCGTTTTTTAGTTTATTAAGCAGATTTACCAACTTTGCATTAAATTCCATTAATATGTTTTTACTTGTAACAAAATTAGGATTTGGGTTATCAATAGTAAGTGTCCATATTGCAACATCATTGCCAATAGAATCATAAATAGATTTTTCTTCAATATTGGCACTTAACGAAAAATTGATTGCTACATTAGATTTGCATTTAGCTTTTGGGGGTATGATATTAAAATCTATAGAGTCATTCTTTTTGCTTTTATCCCAATACCAATTATCAGAATTGTGATGTTTTTGGTATATAGTTACATCCTTTTTTTCATTTAATAATGTGCCTAGAAAAATCAGGAGCGGCTGCGGTGCTATCGCACAAATAGAAAAATTATTTGCCAGTGGACAAGTTTCAAGCACTTTATTCAGCCTGCGACTTAAGTTCGTTTTCTCTGCATTCCAAAAAGCATCTTCATTGTCATAAATTTCACTATTTTGAAGCGATAAATCGAAAGGAGTAGCAGTTTTAGGGATATTATTGTCTTCAACTATAGCATTCATAACCGCACTGTCATCAATTTGTATTTTATCATTATGAATATTTGCTGAATATTTTAAGGGTATTGTTCCTATTTTTTTCTTTGTATTAAGAAGGCTATCAACCCACTTTTCGTGTCTTTTTTTCATTTCAATTAGTCGTTCTGCTGGATGTTCCTGAACTTCATCTTTATCGATTCTCCTATGACATTCATCACATAATAACATTAAATTGCTGATATCCTTCTTCAATTTAGGAGATTTTTGGGGGTCCCAGCGAGGTCCGCCTTGCTTATCTGCATATATGTGTGCTACATAACCTCTATTTCGCAGTCGTTTGGTTATTGTGTCAATAGTTAAATTTTTATTGCAGTTTTCATATTCACAGCGTCCACCTGCTCTTCCCCATAAGACCATAAGCACTTTTTCTGTAATACTTGATTCAGACATAAATTATTCTTCTCCCATATTGTTAAATTCATCTATATATAAATTGTAATCTTCCTCTTTTTGGCGAATTTTCTTCAAAAGTTTTTGATATTTACAGTTTTTTACTAATTTTTTGCAACCGCAATTGCATTTAATATAGCCTTTAGGACGTGTTTTCATTGTAGAAAGGTCTTTGAACGCTTTTATTACCTTGTCATCTGTATCAAAGTACTGTGAATACTCTTCTTTATAATAATCAATGATACCTCTAACTCCGTGACTCATTTCTCCATAAGGCCATTTACCATATTTTTCTTTGTATGAATATTGTGATAAATAACCTATCAAAACTTTATTTATATAGTCTGTTAAAGAATAATTAGGATATAAGATTTCTCTGATTTTGGGTGGGGTACCAACACAGAGTGAACCAGATGGATTTATATGATTTTCCGGCTGGTTAGCAATTCTTCCACTAGTTTCAAAAGCTTTAGGCAATTGTTTAGGATAGTCTTTTGGAAAAGATATTTTTATAGCATATTCATCAATGAATTTTTCGCCCTTTACAACTGTACAAAAGCCCAATAATCCTTGTATTACTAGTTCGTACTTTGAAACAGATAACTCTAACATTGTATGAATTTTAGATAGTTCTTTAAACTCATTTTCAATTTTTTTTAAGGACATTTTATTCCAACCAAGGTTTATTTATAGGATTAGTAGCATTTATTGTTGGTGTTGGTGCTGTAATTACTCTGTTGCCATTTGAATTAAGTTTTAAACTATCAAAGAAAGAGCTAGAAATATCTGACCGGAGAGAATTTTCAACCAAGAACTTATAATTTTTTAATTCACCGGTTTCGATAGGCAATAAAAGGTCTTTTTCAAGTTGATTTACCCATTCGAAGAATGCTCGTGCTTTGCCGTGATTATTTTCGTGCCAAGTTTCAGCATAATTTTCATCAACGACAGGGCTTAATATTTCCCAAGTTTCACCATCAAAGGTTATCAAATCAGATTGTCTTTCATTGTATTTTTCAAATAGTTGTGCATACCTAGCCATACCTTTTACTATTGTTTTCAGTGCTTCATATGTAGTCAGTTCTTGTTTATAAAGATGTGCTGAAAGAACTGTTATTATCATTGATATTGGCTTGCAATCTTCATTATGTTTAGAACTGAAATATACATCTCTATGCCTTTTCAAAATCTGAATAGCCTTTTGAAGCGGTGTTTTTACACATCTGTCGGGGATTTCTTCAATAGAGTTATATACACGACTTTGCGAATTTTCAAAGATATACCGTTTCTGTACATCTCTTAATTGCATAAATGCAACTTTTTGGCGTTCGTCAAACCACTTTTTAAAAGCCCTAGGGTCACTATAAGCCCAATTGTAATCACCAGTTTCTTTGTCTTTATTTGTTAAGGCTATTTTAGTACTAAAATTTGGCAACACCGGGACGCAAGGCAGGCAATCAATATGAAAACCTACAAGTTCTCCTTGTTTTGCCGGATAATTTAATGTCCAGCAACGTTTACCTTCTTCATCAAGAATTCTATTATAAGGTTCTTTTTGAAGTGCATTACCTAGTAAATGTTTTATTTGTTTTGGGGTACATTCCTCCTTTGATAATGAATGAAATTCACAGACCAAATCCACATCATAATCTTTATCCTGTTGTTTTCTGTAGGGTCTAATAACTGTACCTAGCATAAATGAACCTTGTACATATACATCAATAGGTAATTGTAATGTAGATTCGAGATACTTTGCTAGGTCATTGTAATTTTGTTCTGCTTCATCATACAATTTTGCCGGAATATCTAATTTTTTGGCAATTTCTTCAAATAATTTTTCAGGTGCGGTAACAATTCCATTAGGCATAGTCTAAATCCTCTCTTTCCCGTGTCTTTTATCGTATAACTATTCTCCTCTCATCTCCCTATTTCTTATTATTTATCCAATTAAAAAAATATTCACAATATTAATAATTTCTTAATTATTTCTTTATTATTGCTTAACAAATCCTTCTCAACTCATCAAAGCGTTGCAGGTCATCTAGGAGTTGGTTCGAAGAAAAAGACAGCACCCGCCCCATTTTTAAGACTCCGGAAGGAGTCTTTTTTAGTGAGATTCGAACCCAAGTATTTTCTTCGAAAATACGGGTTCTCCCCTCTCGTCAAACCTGACATTTAGTCAGCTTTGACTCGGCAGAGTCACTGTCCGCCCCATTTTTAAAAATAGACCTCTAAAGAGGTCTATTTTATTTTAATATCAACACTTTTTAGGGTTCGAACTTGGTTATTTAGGATTTTAGCTTTTATAATCGGTATAACTTCTTGAACAGGTTATAGGAGTGTGCATAATTATACTTTGTATTGTAATATAGGCTCTTCTAACAGATTCTGTTTAATTCTTTCTACCATTTCTTTAGGCATATAAGTAGTTGCAGATACTTCGTCATAAGTATTAATTCGCTGTCCAGATTTACGCCCTTTAATAAGTTCTGCAATCTTAGCATTAAAGTCTTGACCATTTGAAGATATAAAACGCTTACCTCTTAAATAATGAGCTACGTGTGAGCTATAAGAAGCCTCTGAAAGAATATTAGGCTCAATACCGTGCTTAATACAATGTTCAACAGCTATCTTATCAGCTAATGAACCTATTCCAGAATATCTCTGTTCATTGAAATTTCTTAACATGTGGACAAGTAATCGATTTCCTTCTATTCCATATTCTGGGTAATCTTTCAGTAATCCTCCTGCACGACACCCACCTAATCCATCTGTCAAATGAAATTTCTCTAGAAACATAACGTCACCAACACATTCTTTACCATCAAAGAAACTGTAAGTTACCATTTCAGAATTATCTCTATGAGGTATTATATTAACCTTTATTGGTTCTTTAGTGATGTTACCAGCACTGTCTTTAACCTTTTTATATATAGTACCAGTATTATTACCTGTTGGTGTAGATACTACGTCATCACTAGCTTTAACTAATTCACTCAAAAAAGACTTAGTTGATTTAAATGTGCTAGGTGTTAGATTCTCAACTGCTGATTGGTATGTGAAAACATCTCCACCCATATTAGCTTTCTT
>CALVAR010000020.1 GCA_944325575.1 Candidatus Gastranaerophilales bacterium
TGTGATGCTGCTAAACCCATTTTATGTCTCCTTACGACTTGCTTACTTTACTTACATATATATAAAACCAAAATAAATATTCTATATTCAATATATACAAATATTGTTACAAAAGTTAACAAATCATAAAAGATTATGGGTAATTACTATGCATTAACTATAGCTTCCTGATGCTTAAACTGTGCGTTATACAGCGCCTTGTATGCTCCGTTTTCTATTTGTAAAAGCTCTTCGTGTGTGCCTTGTTCAACAATTTGTCCTTCGTTTATAACAACTATTTTGTCGGCATTTTGGATAGTTGACAATCTGTGTGCAATAACAAATACTGTCTTATCTTCCATTAAATTGTCTATGGCCTTTTGTACAATGGCTTCAGCCTTGTTGTCAAGAGCAGATGTTGCCTCGTCAAGTATAACTATTGGTGCATTTTTCAAAAAAGCTCTGGCAATAGCAACCCTTTGTTTTTGACCTCCAGAGAGGAGTATTCCTCTTTCTCCTATTTGTGTATCCAGTCCGTCTTTTAGCGTGGAGATAAATTCATCAAGAAATGCCATTTGTACCGCTTTATCAAGCTCTTCTTTCGTAGCGCCTTCATTACCGAGCATTATATTTTCTCGTATAGAACCGGAAAATAAGAAATTGTCCTGAAACACAACAGCAAAATTTTCTCTCAAAGATTTAAGCGTAAAATCTCTTATATCTGTTCCGTCAATTTGTATGGAACCTGATGTAACGTCATAAAATCTTGGCAAAAGATTTACTATCGTTGTTTTTCCACCGCCGGAATTGCCAACAAATGCGATTGTCTCACCTCTATTTACGCTTAAGTTAACGTGTTTTAAAACCGGTATTCCTTTTTTGTATTCAAAACATACATCCTTTAGTTCTATTTTTGAATAATTATTCTGAAGCTCAATTGCATCCGGTTTGTCTTTAATTGAAGGTTCCATATCCATTACGTCAAAGACTCTCTCTATTGCAAAGAATGATAGTTGAACCTGATTGAAGTTGTTTCCGAGACTCTTAATAGGTGTGTATAACATAATAAGCGCAGTTATAAATGAAACAAAGTTTCCGCTTGTAATTTGTTTTGTCAAAATTAAATGGCTGCCGTATCCTATTGCCAGACCAATACCGACAGAAACAATTACGTGCATCATTGGTGACAGCCAAGATGTTCTTTGTACCATTTTGATTCTTAAGTTAAATATGCTTTTTAAAATATCTTGAAATTTATCTTTTTGCTGCGAATCAAGGTTGTATGAAATAATTGTTTTGTTACCGGCAAAAGCTTCGTTGTATGCAGTTATAACTGCTGCATCCGCCTTTAGGGTTTTGCTCATAACATCCTGAATGCGTTTTCTTATTTTTGCAACAGGCAAAAATGCTGCACCCAGCACCGCTACCGCAATAATCGCAAGCTGCCAGGAATTGTAAAATAATACACAAACCAGAGATATAGATGAAAATAGTCTTTGTGTAAAGACTTTAAGATTATCAAGAAGTCCTGTGCAGGCCATATCCGCATTATTGTTAAAAGTAAAAACTACATCTCCGGAATTTTTAGTATCAAAATACGAGGTTTGGAACGTAAGCATTTTTTTGAACAAGTCAAATTTTAATTTGTTGGTAATTTTTCCTCCGACCCAGGTATTTAAATATGTGGCAAGATAATTCAATCCGCCTTGAAAAGATGTAAAAGCAACTATTCCAAACGGAATATACCATGGAGATTGTACTGATTTTTCCACCATTACAAGATCCATATACGGCTTTAATGACAGAGCTATAACTGCGTCCAATCCGCCAATAGGTATACAAATTGTTACGGCAAGCAACGCCCTGAACCAAAACGGCTTTACATATGGCCACATTCTTTTGTAGTTAATAACAAAACGAAGATTATTGATTTTGTCTGTTAAACTCTTTATTCTTTCTTTTATAATTTTCATCCTTAGCCTATATTAATAATTTGCTTACCAAATAATTTTATACTTATTCTTGCTTTGTTTATTCTAACAGAAACTAAATTTCTTCTGAAATTATTCCATTTTTCTTTAATTAAAGAATGTTCAAATTTTTCCAGAAACACTGAAGGCGAATTTATTAACATCTCAATTTTCTTTCTACCGATTTTTTTTATAAAATCTTCTTTCAAATAATTGCCTGCAGAATACTCTTTAAATCTTTTTGAAAATTTATACACAAAATCTTTTCTCAAGTCAGGCGAGATTCTTTTTAAAGTCCAGATATAAGCCTTGTATTCATTTATTAATTTTTGAGTAAGAAAAATTTCTGTTTCTTTGTTATTCCAAATAAAATTATTTATCTCGTCATATTCTGTAAATAAGGCATCGGCTTTTGTTCCGCTGTTTATTGATGAGTTTTCATTATCCTGCCTGTAATAAAGATATGCGTTTGTTGTCATTATTATTCTTTTTGCAATGGAGAATACTTTGAAAGAAAATGAAGTATCCTGATAAGATGCGCCGGGAGTGTTCAAAAAATTTATATTATTGTCAGTTAAAAATGATTTTTTGTATATTGCGCTCCAGACAGAAGGTTGTATACACAAAATCTCCGGATAATCTTCAGCTGTGATGATTTTGTCAGAATATTTTGGTGAAATTTTTCCTTTTTTGAAGATTTGATTGTCTTTGGTCCAAAAATTAAACCAGTCGCTTTTTGCTACATCCGCATCATATTGTTTTGCAAGATTGTATAAATCTTCAAACATTTTTTTTGAGATAAAATCGTCAGGCTCAATAATTGCAATATACTCTCCCTGTGCAGAAGAAATACCAATATTTAATGAATTTCCGTAGCCAGTGTTTTCTTTATCAGTAATCAAAATTCTTGCATTTTTTTGCGCATAATTTTTCAGGATTTCTAAAGAAGAATCTTTTGAGCCGTCATTGATACAAATAATTTCTATGTCTTTTAAAGACTGTTCCAAAATACTGTCCAAACACTGTGCAAGGTATTTTTCAACATTATAAATCGGAACAACAACTGAAATTTTAATCAACTGTTATCCCTCCGTTGAGTTTATCGTAATAATTTATGGGCTTTCTTGTAACAGCACCGCATAACTTGCCCAAATTTTTGTAAGTTAATCCAAGCACATTGAACAGAAATGTAACTCCTCCGAGTATGGAAAATAATAACAAAATAAAATCCAGCAATAATACGCATATTATTTTGAATATATACAATATTAGTCTAAAAATATTCTTTTTATTTTTGAATTTTAGATAGGAGCCTGAGTAACCGTTATAGTAATTTCTGTTTAATATCCACTTTAAATTTACCCTGTGTTTGTCATTTATTTCCCGAACAACAGCATTGGGTGAAAAGACTATCGAATAACCGGACTGACTGACTCTCGAGAAGAAATCGCCGTCTTCTCCTCCCATAAAAACAAATGAAGAATCAAACCATATATCGGATTTTGTCATTATTTCAACAGGGAAAAAAGAGTTGTGCGTAGAACTGGTTTTACGGACTTCGCCCTCTTTTTTTGTTGTATTTTTTATAAAAATGTTGTTGTTTGTTAGATATTCAGGAAAATTTCCGTCAAAAAATGTATATTCAGGACCTGATACAACATATGCTTCTTCATTTGAGTTATATGTCTCAATAAGGTTGTACAGCCAGTTTTTATCAGCTATGTCATCATCATCCAAAATGGCAATGTGTGAGGCACCTATATTTATACATTCCTTTAATAATCTGTTTCGTGCACTGGAAAGACCTCTTTCCTCTTCTATAAAGTAATGTATTTTATACGGTGAATCAGTCATTGCGTCTTCTGCAATTTTTTTAGATGACCCAAGCCTGTCATTGTCGACAACAACTATTTCAATTCTTACATTATCAATAGTTTTTTGACATTTTAAAGATTCCAAACATCTTTTTAGCATTTCAAATCTGCAAAAAGTATTGCAAGCCATTGCGACAAAAGTGACTGTTGGTTTTTTATCGTTTTTTTTCTCTATTGTATCCTGAAGCATTAATTGTTCCTTAATTTTTCATATTCGTAAGCAGTTTTTATACTTTGTTCAATAGTTCTTTGCGGACACCAGTGCAAAAGTCGTTTTGCTTTTGCCGCATCTGCAAAAAGCTTTGCAGGATCACCGGGACGTCGTTCAACAATTTGTACCGGTATCTTTCTTTCTAATACTTTCTCACAAATATCAAAAATATTTTTAACGCTATTTCCGTTTTCCGTTCCTAAATTAAAAATATCTGACTTATTTTCTTTTAAGAGATATAAATATGCCAGTCTGTGTGCTTCTGCAAGATCCTCTACATTTACATAATCCCTGATACAGGTTCCGTCAGGAGTAGTATAATCATTTCCAAAAATTTTAAATGTTTTTTCATTGCCGAAAGTTGATTTTAAAATGTTTGGAATCAAGTGAGTCTCCGGTTCATGCCATTCGCCCACTCTTATTTGCTCATCACACCCGGCAACATTAAAATATCTGAGCCTTATGGATTTTAGCCCGTAAGCTGTATCATAATCCTCCATTATTTTTTCGACCATCAGCTTGGACATTCCGTATGGATTTATCGGATTCTGCGGATGTTTTTCATCAATAGGCGTATATTGCGGTTCACCGTATGTGGCGCATGTCGATGAAAAAATAATTTTTTTACAGTTATGTTTAATCATTGTATCGAGCAGATTTAATGTTCCATAGACGTTATTCCTGTAGTATTTTGAAGGATTTGCAACACTTTCGCCGACTAAAGCAAATGCAGCAAAATGGATGACTGCATCTATATCATATTTGTTAAAGACAGATTCAATATCTTCTATATTTCTTAAGTCACCTTTAACAAATTCAACCTTGCCAAGTCTTTTTAAAGCTTCTATTGTTTCTATATGTCCATTTTCAAGATTATCAAATATAGCTATTTCATAGCCGTTATTTAAAAAATTTATAGCAGCATGGCTGCCTATATATCCTGCAGCACCTGTTATTAAAATCATTTATTTTACAATCCTTTCAAAAACTTCTATTGCTCGTTCTATTGCCTGATCCATATTGTAATATTTGTAGTCGCCCAGACGGCCAAGGAAATAAACATTATTCAGCTTTTCTGCTTCAGACAAATATCTGTCATACAATTTTTTATTTTCTTCTTTTGGTACAGGATAGTATCTATCATTTTTGCCAAGCACAAAATCTTCTGAATATTCTTTTGCTATTACTGTTTTGGAAGAAATGTCATTAAGATAGTATTTGTATTCATGTATCCTTGTAAAATCATAGTTGCAAGGATAATTTACAACAGCATTGCATTGATAATATTCGTGGTTATGCGTTTCTAATTTAAAATTGACACTCCTGTAGGGAAGCTGTCCGAATTTGTAATCAAAAAACTCATCAATAGGTCCTGTATAAAAAATCCTTTTGAAATCGCCTTTTATATCTTTATAATCTGTGTTTAATTTAATTTCGATATTCGGATGTTTCAGCATTTTTTCAATAGTTCTTGTGTATCCGCATACAGGTATGCCCTGATATTTGTCCTGAAAATATCTGTCATCTCTGCTGATAAATACGGGAACTCTTGCTGTTACTGCACTATCAACTTCTTTGGGTGAAGTTCCCCATTGCTTATTTGTATAGTGTAAAAAGACTTTTTCGTATACGTAATCAGCCAAAAACTTTAAATCGCTGTCATTTTGTTTTTGAAATTCTAAAATAGGAACTTTTGTATTGTATTCAAAAACATCTAAAAGCTTTTCTTCAAGTCTTTTGGCAAGGCTTTGGGGCAGCACATCATACAGCGTATTTATATTAAACGGAATAGTAGTTTCTATACCGTCAATTACAGCTACAACTCTGTGCATATAGGTATTTAAGTCCGTAAAATTTTTCAAAAATTCCCAGACCTTTTCATTATTGGTATGAAAAATATGAGAGCCGTACTTATGTATTTTTATTCCGTTTTCATCTGTATAGTCATAGCTGTTGCCTGCGATGTGTTCTTTTTTATCTATAACTAGAACTTTTTCGCCTAATTTGTCGGCCAAAAGATTCGCTATTACAGCTCCGCTAAAACCTGCTCCTACAACTAAATTAGTGTCCACAATAAACCTCTTTATCTTCTTATTAAATCTATAATAATACAGAAAAAGATTTATCAATAGATTAGTAAATATTTATTAATGAAAAATATCTATAATTTCAGCATATTTATCATTTGAGCGGATTTTATAAAATCTTCCAGGCTGATTTGAACCTCTTTTGTTGAATCCCACGGATTTATAAGTATTACTTTGTCATCTTTTATCCCTTTTATTGTAAATGCGTGGTTTCCATTTTCAATCACTTGACCGTTTACTACCTGATTTGTTATGGATAACGATACCTCTGCAACATAATTTTTGAATGCACCGTCTTCATCTGTATCCTTTTTCAGAATTTTTACAACTTTATTAATATCATCGTAACGTTTATCAAATGCATTTGATTCTTGTTTTATTATATTGGGTCTCCATATGCTGCTGCTATTTTCTGTAACAGATAAATTGCCGTTTGAATCTATTTTACAAACTGGATGATTTTCAGATTTGCTAAAATAAACGTCCGATTTTTTCCCTGTATACAGATACATTGTTAAGCCGAGCATACCTCCGTCAGCTATACTTTCTGCTGTAACTCCCCAGCCTCTTGCCACGTCAAAACCGGCAATCAAATTGTTCGAAGAGTCAAAAATCGAATTTGATTCGTTATTGGCTTGCATTGTTTCGGCAGCATCATTGCGATACTTTGAATAAGCAATTTCCTGAAGTAGTATATCTTTATCTCCGGAAGAATAATCTTTACCAGCTTTTATGGCGGCCTCTTGCAGCTCTTCTTCCGTTATAGTGTATTCAGATTGTATAAATATTTTTTCTTTTGGAAAATTTCTTATACCTTTATTTAAATCCTCTATAATCTTTTCTGCACCGTTGAATCTAACTGTGTAAATTTTCTGCTTGTTGCCGTTTTCATCTGTAATTATTTTTGTTGTTATGGTGTTGTTTAATACATCTTGGCCTTTTTTATTAGTATTTAGAGTATTTAATGTTGCAAGGAAAAAACAATCTCCTATGCCACCCTGTGAGGCGTGTTCAATAATACCGTTTACTGAAGAATAATCATATTCTTTTAATGTGTTATTGGTTTTATCAAATACTGTTCTGCCTATTAAAATTCCTTCTTCATTAAATTTATTTGTTACTTCTGTTTTTAACAAACCTTCCTTTTTATCATAGATATATAATTTTGTAGGTAAATGACCTAGTCTGTTGCTTATATTTGCACCGCTATATTCTTCAACACGAATAATATCGGATTTTTCGCGCTGTACATACTGGCTTAGTATTGTTGCACCGTCTTTATCATATTTTATTACTTCTTTTTGGCTTAATCCATTTATTACGGAAGAAATAGTTTTTTGCGTAATATTTCCGCCCTCATCATAGAGGGTTATTGTATTTGACTTGTCCTTTGTTCTTAAATTGTTGTACAAATCGTATTTTTTAACAAGATTTCCGTTATTATCATACTCAAATGAACTAAACTCTGTATAGGGATTAATGCGATTATCCCCTTTGTATATACAGGATTGCTCCGCTACTTTCCCTTCATCATTATAGATAATGTGTGTTGTCATATTTTCGTCTGTTTGTTCGTAATTTTTACCTTCTCTAAAATCGCAATTTGTGCTTGTTACAAGTTCTCTTAATTTGCCTTCCTTTGAGAGAAATTCTATTCTGTATGCATCACCGTTTTCAGTTTGAAAAAAATGCACTCTTACTCCGGAGCCGTCTTCTTTAATGGAAGAAAGAGCTCTGTCATTATCATATCCCGACTCTGCTTTGAAGTTTTGCGGACCGTTTTTCAGTGAAATGACAAGTGCTTTAAAAAGTGCAGTATTTCTTTCAGAAACTTCTGTTGTATTTTCTGATTTTGTTAATAGTAGGTTAATCTCTTTTTGCTCTAGAATCCCATCCTCGCCGGCGGCAGTTAATAAGGCTTTTTGAAATGCAATAGCTTCTTGTGTATTAAGCTTTTTATCACCATCTAGATCATATTCTCCCAGTATATCGGAAAAGGCTTCATCAATAACAAGCCCTTCACCAAATATGCTGATGCCAAAAGTTTCTCCATTATTGTCTATGGATAAACTTTTTTCTTTGCTGTAATCCTGTGATGCCGGATTTATTTTTTCAGAAGATTTTATGAAGCCAAACATGAAAATTACTGCCACAATAACTGCACTAAATATTATGTCGGCATAACAATAAAAATAATTTAAATTTTTTACGACATTTGTTACAAGTCTTCATATATTTTATAAAATATATTATTTCATATAAAATATGTAAAAATAAATAATAAAAATTTTCTAGGGTTCCGCGGTGTTGCCGGCTGGTCCGAGAGAAAATGCACAAAATATTGTGTACACGGAAGGATAAAAGCCTGGGAGATAGTTTTTCTATCTTCCGGCTTTTTTTATAACAGAAAGGAACAAAAATGCATTGGATATTCTTATTTGTGGCAGGATTATTTGAAATAAGCTGGGCAATAGGTCTGAAATTTTCTCACGGATTTACTCAAATTATTCCGTCAATTTTGACGGTTGCAGGCATGATTGCAAGTTTTTATTTTTTGGCATTAGCGCTGAGAAATCTCCCTTTAGGTACTGCTTATGCAATTTGGACGGGCATAGGCACAATCGGTACGGTGATACTCGGTATTATAATTTTTAAGGAACCTGTAAGCGCAGTACGCTTGTTTTGCATATCACTTATTGTTTGTGGGATAACGGGACTTAAGCTTCTTTCAAATTAATAAAAAATATTATTCTAAAAATCTTTGGCAAAAAAAAATTTTACGGGTTTTAACTTTAATATGAAAATAACTCAATCTCACAGTTACAAACCTGCTTTTGGTGCAATAAAGATTGCCGATACAAAAAATTACATAAATAATATTGAAACACCTATTAGTGTATATTTGATTACCCAAAAAGACAGCGCTTTTTTGGATAAATTGGGTAAATCTTTAAAAATGAGAGATTTGATGTCTCAATTATCTGAAAATATGTGTAATATCTGGCAGGAAATTTTTAATATTGCTATATCACAAGCAAAAAGCAAAGATAAGGTAACATTGATGGGCTTTTTTAAAAATAAGCCTTGCTCTGTTATGAATTATACGAAAGAGAAAAACTCTTACAAAATTAATACAATATGCAGCTGGCCTGTTGAACCCGACGAAAAAGTTCCGTATGCCGGTAAGACTTTGTTTTCTTTGTTATTCAGAGACTTTTTACAAAGTGATTGCAAACATATAGACATAGATGCAATAACAAACGGTCCTTTTAGTGCTGTTGCAAAGTATATGTCTCTTGGTTTTAAACAAAGAGGCGGCGAAAATTATATTTTGGCAATGCGGGCTAATAAAGAAAGTGTTGCTAAATCTTTAAATTCTCTTGATGAATTTATAACTGTAAATCCTTCTGTTTGTTTTAAAGAAGTTGATTTGTTCGGGAAATTAGAATAGAAAATGCTTTTGTTATGCTTATAAAGCATATTTTATTATTCATTATAGGTATTTGCTATTTTTTAAAAATAAGTAAATAATAAAAATAAATAATTCTTCCATAAGAAATATTTCTTACGGAAGGTTTTTAGGAGTAAATTTAATATGAAAAATCTTGTTTACGAACAAATATTTGATGAAGAACGTTCTTTGTACAATATAAAAGATACAGAGGTCTTGAACTGTAAATTTGAAGGACCGGCGGATGGAGAGTCTGTTTTAAAAGAGTGCAGAAATTTTACAGTGAATGGCTGTTCTTTTTCTCTCAGATATCCTATGTGGCACGCAAAAAAATTCCAGCTTAAGAATTCATCAATGGATGAAAAAACAAGAGCACCGCTGTGGTATTGCAAAGACGGTGAAATAACAGATTGCGACATTCAGGGGATTAAGTGCCTCAGAGAGTGCAAAAATATCTCTGTTGATAACTCTCATATTATTTCTCCTGAATTCGGATGGAGATGCAAAGGCGTTAAAATTACAAATTCTACAATTGATTCAATGTACTTTTTATTTGAATCAAAAGATGTTGAGATTGAAAACCTTACTATGACAGGCAAATATTCTTTCCAGTATATGAAAAACCTTAGTATTACAAATTCAAATCTTGACACAAAAGACGCTTTCTGGCACAGCAAAAATATTGTAGTCGAAAATTCTGTTGTAAAAGGCGAGTATCTGGGCTGGTTCAGCGAAAATCTGACATTTATAAACTGTAAAATTATCGGAACACAGCCTCTGTGTTACTGCAAAAATTTAAAATTAATCAACTGTACGATGGAGGATACTGATTTGTCTTTTGAATATTCTGAAGTCGAAGCGGATATCAAGGGACATATTGACTCCGTAAAAAATCCAAAGTCAGGTACTATTGTTGCAGATTCTGTGGGAGAAATAATCTCTGAGGATGCCATTATGAAGTGCAGAGGCGAAGTCTTGATAAGAGAACAAAAACTTTCGGCATAGGAAAACATAATATGAATAACAATCAGATTAATATGGACGAATTTTATGAACACATGAAAGAGGGCAGAATTGTAGAGCCGGATTCAGCAATGGGCTTTGCCTTTCATAAGTTCAGCCAGGATGCTTTAAAAATTACAACAGAGCTTAATAATAAATACCATACACCTGAAGAAATTGTTGAAATTTTCTCGGAACTTACCGGAAAAGAAGTCGACAAATCTTTCAGGCTGTTTCCTCCGTTTTATACTGATTGCGGGAAAAATATTACAATCGGAAAAAATGTATTTATAAATTCCTGCTGCAAGTTTCAGGATCAGGGCGGGATAACAATAGGCGACGGATGTCTGATAGGGCACAACGTTATAATTACAACGCTTAATCACGTTGAGGAACCTTCTCAAAGACAGTCAATACTTCCAAAATCCGTAACAATAGGGAAAAATGTCTGGATTGGTGCAAATGTTACAATTGTCCCCGGGGTTACAATCGGAGATAATGCAATAATCGGCGCCGGAAGCGTTGTTGTGAGAGATATTCCGGCAAATACTGTATCTGTCGGAAATCCCTGCAAGAATAGCACTCGCTTGGCTGTTGCACCAAAAACCGTGGATTGTGCCTATCCCCGGAACCAAAAAGGTTGAAAGGCTGCAAGAAAATATTGGAGCCGAAGATATTACCTTTACACAGGAAGAGTTAGCCGACATCAGAAAACACATTGAAAACATAGAAATCACTGGTGCAAGATATCCGGAAGAACAAGAAAAGTTAACGGGACTATAATAAAATAAACCCGATAAAAACAAAAAAGAGGTCTTTGTGCACCTCTTTTTTATTATTTTAGTCATTGTAGATGCTTTTTAAGATAAATCATATCCCTTAGTTGCACTCCGTTTTCATATATCGGATGAGAATAGTTCTCCGTAAAAAAATTTTTTACTATTTTATATTCTTTGAATCCCCGTTTTTTATAAAAATCGAGAGTTTTAGGATTTTCACCCGTACCGAGTATCAGATATTTGAAGTCTTTTCTATATTTATTACTGACAATGTCCATTAATGCCGAGGCATACCCCCTGTTTTGATATTGCGGATACGTTGCAAGGTTTTTTATTTCAATAGTTTCTGAATCTTTTATTACAACTGCACAGACTGAAATCAAAATATCATTATCATACAGAATAAAAAGAGTTGATTCTTCTAAATATTTGTTAATCATTGACTCTTCTTCATCTCCGATTAAGAGCAAGTCAATAAATCTGGATTTATTTTCAGTAATTTCTTTAATTTTCATATTTATACTGATTTTTTGAGTTGTTCATCCATTATAGTATAAAACAGGTGTGAGTAAAAGCTGCTCTATATCTTTTTTCCTAACTCATAAGCCTGTTTAGGATATTGAGTATGGTTGATATCACCAGCTGTCCAGACACCTGATGCAATAACTTTCCCTGCATCAGACCAGCCTAGATAATTTAACAATGTTTCGTAGTGGTTTATTATAGGCTGTGCTTCTTTTGTTGAGGTATCAGCATATGTCATAATTAAAGCAGCTTTTTTAGAAACATGGATTTGTCCGTTGATAGCATAAAATCTGTCAATTACAGCTTTTATCTGCGCTGAAATTCCAAAGTAATACATAGGTGATACAAAAACTACAGCATCAGCATCTACAATATTATTTCTGATAAATTCAAAATCATCTTTGAACACGCATTGACCGTTCATACCGCATTTGTTGCAGGCGATGCAAGGGTGAACTTTCTTGAATGCGGAATCAAATCTCACTACGCTATGTCCGGCTTCTTGCGCTCCTTTTATAAAATTATCCGCTAACGTATTTGAATTTCCGTTTTTTCTGGGACTTCCAGTAATAACAAGTATCTTCATTTTTCTATCTCCTTTTAACAATTTATCAGTACAACCTGCTGCGATTCCTATAAGAACGCTTCCAGCACCAGATATAATCATTTTTTATAAATCTACGTCTATCCATTTGTTTAAAATCCTTTATTATAATCTTATTACATTAGAGCTGCTCTAAGTCAATAAATAAAAATTACATTTCTTTAATATTGGAAATGCAATTTTATTTATATTACGTCTATATCTAAAGTATTTATTTTCAGCCTTAGACTTCTTTGTATATTTTTATAAGAGCATTTGTATTTCTTTTGATAATGTTCTTTTTATTCTGCTAAAAATATTCTTTGGAGTTTATCATGAAATTTAAGACCGAATTCTAGTTTTATGGGGCTTTTTTCTAGAAAAATAAATTATTTATAATATTTCATAATCATATACCAGAGTGTTTACATTTTTTCAGAATATGGCATTATAAATAATATTAGTTATTTGGGAGTTATTATGAAGATAGTGCATTTCTGGCTTTATGTTGTTGCAATAGTTGCGTCTTTGGGCGGTTTACTCTCAGGATATGATACGGGAGTGATATCCGGTGCTCTTTTGTTTATAAATGAGACTTGGGATCTTACGGATTTTACACAGGGATTTCTTGTTAGTTCTGTACTGATAGGTGCTGTAATAGGTGCTGCCGCAAATGGAGTGATGGCGGATATCTTTGGCCGTAAAAAAATAATTATTGCAACTGCAATTATATTTATAATAGGTTCAATTTTAAGTGCAATTGCTCCTAATATTGCAATACTTGTTCTATCAAGAATTATGGTTGGACTTGCAGTTGGTATGGTTAACTTTGTAGTTCCCTTGTATTTGTCTGAAGTGTCACCAAAAAATATTCGCGGCATGCTTGTTTCTTTATATCAATGGGCAATAACAGCCGGTATTTTGTTCTCTTATCTTATAAACGGAGCATTTGCTGCAGCAGTTTATAACTGGAGATGGATGCTTTTTGCAGGAGTCATACCTGCAACGGTACTTTTAATTGGTATGTCTTTTCTCGGTGACACACCAAGATGGCTGCTTAGTAAAAATAAGGATGACGAAGCACGAAAAGTCTTTAAAAGAATTGAGCCTGATATAGATGCTGATAAACAGATACAGGAAATAAAAGAAACTTTAAAAGATGAACTTCAGGCAAAAGACAAAAAATTTGAATTCAAAAAATGGATGATAATGCCGCTTGTTGTGGGTGTAGGCATTATGTTTGCACAAATATGTACAGGCATAAATACTATAATATATTATGCTCCTACTATCTTTAAAATTTCGGGATTTGATTCAAATATAAGTGCAATTTATGCTGCTATGGGCATTGGTATAATTAATTTTCTTATGACTATTGTTGCTATTGCATTTACAGATAAACTCGGCAGAAAACCTCTATTGTATTTTGGTCTGACCGGTGTAATGCTTAGTCTTATTTGTTTGGGCTGTGCTTTCCAATTCTCTGCAGTTCTAGGCGGATATTTAAAATGGGTGGCAGTAGGCAGTCTTGCTGCTTATATAATATGTTTTGCTTGCAGCTTGGGACCAATCGGCTGGATTCTTGTATCCGAGGTATTTCCTCTTCGTATACGAGGTGCCGCAATGAGTTTGTGTACGGTTGCAAACTTTGCCTTTAATTTTATGGTTGTATTCTCATTCCTTCCTCTCATAAACAGAATCGGAGAAGCTTATACTTTTTGGATGTTTGCTGTTGTTTCTTTATTCTGTATATTTTTTGTTTATTTCTTTGTGCCGGAGACAAAGGGTATTTCTCTGGAAAAAATTGAAGCTAATTGGATAAACGGTGTTTCTCCTCGTAAATTCTGCGAATGACATTTGGTATAACATTAAATCATTAAATAAAAATTAATTTTTACTGATTTTTGAAAAAAACTCATTAAAATGAAAATATGAAATTCTATATGGTGAGGTGTTAAATTATGATTGACTTTAATAAACTGACAAATCAGGCTCAGGAGATAATGTTTTCTGCCCAGCAGCTCATGGCAAAGTTTCAAAACACGCAGCTTGAACCGTCTCATATAATGATGGCAATGCTGGAGGCAAAAGAAGGTATTTCCAATGACTATATGGAAGCTCTTAAACTTAATCGTCCACAATTTGTAGATGCGGTTATGTCAGAGCTTAATAATCTCCCAAGGGTTGAGCAGCCTGTTAATACACAGCAGCTCTATCTTTCACAGGAGACAATAAACCTGCTGGATATGGCTCAGTCACAGGCAGAAGCATTAAAGGATACATATATAAGTATTGAACATATACTCCTTGCAATGACAGAGCTTCAAGGCTCAAAAATTAAAACGCTTCTTGATAACTTTGGTGTTACAAGAAACAAAATTTTAAATGAAATGAAAAAAATCAGAGGTCAAAATAAAGTGGACTCTAAAGACTCGGAAGAAAAATTCAAAGCTCTAGAAAAATACTCACAAAATCTTACCAAACTTGCCCAAAGAGGTAAGCTGGATCCTGTAATCGGTCGTGATGAAGAAGTAAGACGAGTAATACAGGTTTTGAATAGACGTACTAAAAACAACCCTGTCTTGATAGGTGAACCGGGTGTTGGTAAAACAGCTATTGTAGAAGGTCTGGCACAAAGAATTGTCAGAGGCGATGTTCCGGAAAGCCTTAAAAATACTCAGCTTATAGCTTTAGATCTCGGTGCTCTTGTTGCGGGTGCAAAATTCAGAGGTGAATTTGAAGAAAGATTAAAAGCTGTCTTAAAGGAGGTTGAAGCCTCAGACGGTGAAATAATTCTTTTCATTGATGAACTTCATACTGTAATTGGTGCTGGTGCAACAGAGGGCTCAATGGATGCAGGCAACCTTTTAAAACCTATGCTCGCAAGAGGTGTTCTACGAACAGTAGGTGCTACAACAATAAACGAGTACAGAAAATATATAGAAAAAGACGCTGCTCTGGAAAGAAGATTCCAGCCTGTAATGGTGGATGAACCGTCTGTTGAAGATACAATCAGTATTTTACGTGGGTTAAAAGAACGTTATGAAATTCACCATGGTATAAGAATCAAAGATGCTGCTCTGGTTGCTGCAGCTAAATTGTCTGACAGATACATTACGGACAGATTCCTTCCTGATAAGGCAATTGACCTTATTGATGAGGCTGCATCAGCATTAAGAATAGATATTGATTCTATGCCCGAGGAGATTGACTCTCTTGTAAGACAAAAAATGCAGCTTGAAATAGAAAGAAAGGCAATTCAAAAAGAAGAGCAGACAGAAGATAATATCAAGAAAATTGACGGTTTAAACAGAACTATTAATGAACTTGATGAAAAGATTACTAAGCTGAAAACTCAATGGGAACTTGAAAAAAGCAATATTATGGATGAGGCTCAAATCAAAGAGGAAATTGAAAAAACAAAAGCCCAGATAGATATTGCGGAGCGTGATGCTGATCTTGAAAGAGCAGCGGAGCTTAAATACGGCAAGATGATAGAACTTCAAAAACGTCTTGAAGAGGTCCAAAAACATGTAAAAGAAAAACCTAAAAATCAGCTCTTAAAAGAAGAAGTTGATGAGGATGATATTGCGGAAATTGTGAGCAAATGGACCGGCATTGAAGTTTCCAGACTGGTTGAAAGCGAAAGAGACAAGCTGCTTCGAATGGAAGACTTTCTACATAAACGTGTAATCGGTCAGGATGAAGCTGTGGATGTTGTATCTGATGCCGTAAGACGTGCCCGCTCCGGCTTAAAAGACCCTAAACGTCCGATTGGTTCATTTATATTCCTGGGACCTACTGGTGTCGGTAAAACAGAACTGGCAAAGTCACTGGCAGAATTTCTGTTTAACGATGAAGATGCTCTTATCAGAATCGATATGTCAGAATATATGGAAAAACATTCTGTTGCAAGACTTGTCGGTGCTCCTCCGGGTTATGTCGGATATGATGAAGGCGGACAATTAACAGAGGCTGTAAGAAGAAAACCTTATTCCGTTGTTCTTTTTGATGAAATCGAAAAGGCTCATCCGGATGTCTTTAATATAATGCTTCAAATTCTTGATGACGGGCGTTTGACAGATTCCAAAGGCAGAACGGTCGATTTTAAAAACACACTTATTATTATGACAAGTAACATCGGAAGCTCTATAATTCTTGAAAACAGTCTTAATTCAATGCTCTCTGAAAAAGATTTTGAGCAGACTAAAGACAAGGTTATGGATTTGATGAAGGAACACTTTAAACCGGAGTTTCTTAACAGAATCGATGAAATTGTCTTCTTTAAGGCATTGACTCTTGCTCAATTGCAAAAAATAGTTGATATCTACTTTAAAGGTCTTGAAAAATTGTTTGAAGACAGAGATATGAAATTGCAGATCACGGACGATGCCAGAGAATCTCTTGCTACTCAGGGATATAATCCTGTCTACGGTGCAAGACCTTTGAAAAGGACAATAAGACAGCTCGTTGAAAACCCTCTGGCAAAGAAAATTCTTGCCGGTGAATTTAAAGAAGGCGATACAATAACCGTTGATGCTGACGGTGATGAAATTATTTTTAAATAATTTTGTGAATAATTAAAAAATCCCGAAAAATTTTCGGGATTTTTTTTGTAAAATTTTATATTCGGCATGCCCTTATAAAATACTTGATATTTCTTGATATCATTGAATCTTTGACCATGCCAATTTCTTAACAATTTTTTCGGGCATGCCCGTGTGTTATTTTGTAAACCTTGTAAATCCTTGCTGTACTTGCGTTTGTGGTATATTGTCTGTTGGGGCAATTTATTAATTTTAAAATTTTTTATTATATAGTAAGAGATTTAGTATAAGATGAAAGGTAGTTTTATGACGGTGAGTGGTGTTAACAGCACTGCAGGAATACCTGTGGCTGCATCTCAAAATTTGAATGTACAAAATTCTGCACAGCCTGCTGCAGCGGTATCGGTCGGTACAATGCAGCCCGTGCAATATGAAGAACCGAAAAAATCTTCATCAAATCCGGCAAAAGTTTTGATGTATCTCGGCTTACTAGGAGCAGCAACTTATGCTTTTGTCAAATATAAAAATATTCAGGCTCTTAAACCGATTATACAAAACTCTGAAAAGGCAACAAAAGACGGCGGCAGATTAACAACACAAATTTTGAAAACTAAATCAAGAAAAGCTAACGGTGATATCGTTATTTCCGGTGAAAAATCTATAAAAACCTACTTTGACAAAGAAGGCAATAAGCGTGCGGAAATAATTCATGATATGACAAAAAATGAAAGATACTCCGTATATTATGATAAGGAAGGAAATATTACTAAAAATGTTGTTTCAAGAATGTCAATTCCTACAAACAATGCTAAAACCAGGGTGGAACAAAAAATGACAAATGTATATACACGCAATAATAACGGTACAGTGACAACAAAAACCGATGTGGTTGATTATCAAACAAAACATCCTTACACCTTGTATTCATATACAAAGACAAATGTAATACCGAACACATCAGCTGCATCAGCCGCACAAACATCAAACTAAAAATAAATATATTATAAAATAACTTTATCAAGCAGCAGTCTTAGATCTTTTTCTTCTATACAGACTGTTGCTTCGTTTTTTAGACATTCTTTTGCACAAAAAGCAACTTTTGTCTTTGCATATTTAAACATACTCAGGTCATTTGCGCCGTCACCTATGGTAATTGTATGTTCCGGATTTATGCCAAGCAGTGTCTGCAGCTTTTGGAGCATTTCTCCTTTACTGTCAGAAAACATCATTTCTCCGCCGACCTGTCCGGTTAATATACCGTTTTTTGCATGCAGTATATTTGAAAAATCAGCATCATATCCAAGGATATTTTTTGCATATCCCGTTGCATTTTGGAATCCGCCGGAAAAACATACAACCGTATAGCCGTGCTGCTTTAATTTTGCTATGGTTTCTTTGGCTCCCGTCATATACGGAAGGTTCCTGCAAATATTATCAACTTTTGATTCTTGTAAACCTTTTAGCAAAGATACGCGATATGTGAGACTGTCAAAAAAATCCAGCTCACCTTCCATTGCCCGTTTTGTTATTTCTGCAACTTTGTCCTGAAGATTTAGTTCTGATGCAATTATTTCAATGGTCTCGCCATCCATAAGTGTGGAATCAAAATCAAAAACCGCAAGTTTGTTCATTACTGCCTTCCCGTAGAGCCAAAACCGCCTTCGCCTCTTTGTGTATCTGTCAATTCCTCTGCGACTTCAATTTCTGCTTTTGTGACAGGTGAGATAACCATCTGTGCAATTCTGTCACCGTTATGTATTGTAAATTCTTCAGTTGAAAGGTTTATTACCGGTATACATAACTCGCCTCTGTAGTCTTCGTCAATGGTTCCTACACAATTGACAAGAGTTATACCGTGTTTTATTGACATTCCTGAACGTGGTCTGACCTGTGCTTCGTATCCTTGAGGCAGTTCCATTTTTAAACCTGTCGGGATTAGCTTTCTTTCCAACGATTTTAATGTCACCGGCTCGCTTAAAAATGCGCATAAGTCCATTCCGGAAGCTCCTGCACTTTGATAGCAGGGGATATTTACAGATTCATCCAATTTTTTAAATTTTAATTTTATTTTATTCATATCCTGTCCTCTCAACTGTATTATTTTAGCAAAAATTTGGTTAAAAATAATTTCTTAAAAAAAATTTACAAATCCATCAAATCCAATTATATTGCCTACTAGCATAGCATAAGTTGGTGATTTTTCTCTTAAGAAATATACAAAAACGCCGAATAAAATAATAACAGTTATATATAGGAAAGGTGTGTGTATGTTTAACAGGGATTTGAAAATCGGACAAGGAGAAAAGTGGGATATTTCACAAATTTCTCAGGATGAAATTTCTCTTGAGGAGCTTACTAAAAATAAAAAGAAACTTATTCAAATTTTCAATTCTTTTAATATGAACGGAGGCGAAACCCTTGATAATGTTGAGCTATTGAAGGCTATGGACTATTTTGGAAATTTAGATACAGACGGTGACGGAAAACTTTCCAAAAAAGAACTTGAAAAGGGTGCACAATATTTAAACACACAACTTTCTCTTGAAGGCAAGGATGCCATAAAGTCTAAAGATCTTAAAAATTTCATAAAAAATATTGTTAAAGCTACAAAAGATAATGAAACAGTAAACGCCGATGACATGTTTTCTTTTGATGAAGGTGATTTGGATATACAAAATGTTACGGGCTCAAGAACAGAAGAAAATGACGGAGTTAAAAGTACTGTTCTTACTTATGATGACGGACGTGAAGTCACTACAAATCCCGGCGGTACATATAATGTAAAAAATACGGATGAAAACGGAACAGTTGTTACACAGTTCTATAGTGCTGGCAATAAACTTTTGCGTGAAACTTCCGTGGATGCCGATAATAATACCAGAATCACCGATTATGATCCAAAACAGTCTGAGCAGGTGCCGTTGAGGTCTGTTTCTACCGTTGATAACGGTGCTCATAAATATGAAATTAACTACGTTGACGGTAAACCATCGACTGGTACATATACAGGTGACGGCGGTTCTACTGTTGAAGTATATGAATACAAAAATGATGAAAGAAGAATTACATCACGTGTAGAAAATAAGGGTCAAGAGGAACAAACAATAACACACTATTCATATTCTGGCGGAACAATTCAGGCAGAGGTTCTGGATGAGGACGGAGTCAGATATCAGGTTCTAGACAGTGATTATAATGTTGTTTCTGAAGAAGCAGTACTTAAGACCGGAATTATCATAAATAAAGAACCGGTTGACGGCGGTTTAACCAAAGAGATTGTTTCTGATGTAAATATCGGCAGAACGTCTACAACTGTGTATACACCGGAGCACAACCGTGTTTCACAGACTGTGGATGTAAACGGTACAAAATACGAAGTGCAATATGACGGCAGCGGAAATACAAATATTGTAGTTCAAAATGGCGAATCTCCGGCAGTTATAGCTAAAAAATTCGGCTGCACATTGGAAGACTTAAAAACTCTGAATGCAGATAAACTCCACGGTAAAGGTCAAAATGCATATTTTATAGTCGGCGATACAATAAAAGTCCCCGGTGAACTGGACGCAGATGCTGCTGTATTGCAAGGCAGGGATTCTAAAGAACAGGCTCTCTCAAAATATCAGAAATATCAGGAAATGGTACAACAGGCCGATGCCGCTCTGGAGGCAAGAAAAGATTATACAAGAACTTTTACAAATACAACTTATGACACTTTTGAACAACAGGCAAGAGCTTGCTTTGTCCGTGAGGGGAATAATAACCCGAGTGAATATGAGCTTAAATTGCGTATAAATGAACTGCAAGAATTAAATCCAAATATTAAAGACGGTGAACTAAAAGGTAAGAAAATAACAGCAACATTTGCACCTGAAACGTATGCTTCTATCGGGCAGGGACAATTGCAAAGAGAAGAAGCCCGCCAGGTTCAAAAAGCAAAACAAGAGGCTGCAGAGGCTGCACCGCTTGCTCAGGATATGTATACGGCAATATCTGATCATTCAGCAGGTGTCTCGGAACAATCATTTAAGGATGCACTTGCTAAAGTTGATAAAGATAATGTTGTAGGCGTTTTAGAAGCCTATGATAAATTGTCCCCTAATGAAAATTTAATAGAAGCGGTTTTTGATGAATGGGGCAATAGCGGAGCTACGAAATCAGCCACTTCTAAAGTATTTATTAACGCCTTATATGACAGAGCTGTATCGGCGGGTGTTGATAAGGAACATGCGGCGCAATTGAGAGATGCTGCTATTTCTGAACTTAATAAAGCATCTTGTGGAAATACAGACAAACTTGTCGGCAGTCTCAAAAATATGGTTGCAACCATAAATACTGCCGAACACGTTACAAGAGAAGAAAGAACCTCTAAAGTAACGGATAATTCTACTATGCGTGACAGTACTATTGACGCCGGACTTGCCGCTTATGAAGAAAACAACAGCAATCTTCAGGCTCAGCTCGATAGAGACGGCTGGTGTGCTGACCTTTATGAAGGCCTCAAGTGGTGCGTAGGCTCGGATAATCTTGATGAAAATGTAAAAGCGGATTTAACTGAATTCCGAAGTACTTTAGGAGAATTGCAACTGGCTAAAGTGAACGGCGGTGATGAAGCATTCGATGCCAAGTTCAAGGAAATTTTCGGAGTTGATTATGATCCGAATCTTGCAAGAGGCTACAGCAAAATGCAGAACGATTATGCAAATGCATCTGCATTGACAGTACAAATTGAGGGCTTTGATAAGGAATTTGCAAGCAGTATAAACGGACAGGAATCATACGCAACAATGGTTCAAAAATACGGAGATTATATTAAATCTGTGAATCCGGAAATAACAGACGGCAATGCGGCTGTAGAAACCGGTATAGCTCTTGCTATGGAAAAAGATAATATTGATTTTAACACTGCTACTGAAGACCAAAAGAAACAGTATTTGATAAATATCCTTTCGGATACACAAAAGGGCTTTAAAACCGAACTTGAAAAATATACAAGGGGCAAAAGCCTTGATACAATGAAAAAAGATCTTGATCAGGCATGTGTTTCAGTATTCGGCAATAAAGGCGATATAGTTTCAAGAGTAAATAACTATGTTATTTCCCAGCAGAAAGGCGGGGCTGCAACAGCTGCCGTTCTTAAGGCCGCAGGCGCCATAGCAGTGACGGTTCTGACCGGCGGAACTGGAACAGCCGCATTGTTAACTGCTGCCGGATCAACGGCCGCTATATCAGCTACTGTCGATCTTACGGACAGAGCAACCTCAAAGGTCGGTCTGCAAGACGGCGAAGTCTTTAATATATTGAAAAACGCAACTATTGACGGTGCAACGGTATTTGCCGGCGGTAAACTTACTAAAGCTGCAATGTGCTTTAAAAATCCAAATGCCTTTGTACAGGCAGGAGGCAGAATGCTTGCACAAACATCAGGTGACGTTGCTATAGGCGCAGCTGCCGAGTACGGACAAACCGGTGAAATTACAATAGAAGGTGTTACGTTCCAGGCTATATTCTCGGGTGCAGGTAATTTGATTGCTTTAAAACAAATTAAGAATGCCGGAACTGCGCCAAAAGCAGACAATCCTGCATTGCTGCCAGCCGGACCAAAGGATACGCCGCAACTGCCATCAGGTAAAACTGATGTTTCACCGGTTTCATCGGGTACTGCAGATAAATCCGCATCGTTGCCCGATAATGATTTCTTGCGAACAACACAAAACGGAAACGATTTTAATAAAGTAGCTCCGGAAAATGCGGTTGGTACACTTAATCAGGAAAAATTTGATAATGCTGTTAATTATTACAGAAATGTTGTCGAAAATGCAGATGAAGCTGCAATAGCAGATTTATCTCAAAGAGCAGCTTCTTTGAACAATAGAAATCAGAGCAGAACGTTGCAGCACATTGTTGATGATGAACAATTAATGAGAAGAATAAGTACAGAAACAAATCTCGGCGAATTGCATAACCTTGAAAAACAGATATCAAGCTGGAGTGATGCTAACAGAAATACAGATGCTTTACTTGATGCAATTCATCACAGACAAAATGATTTAATAGCAGAAGGCTCTTATACCGTAGCTGCCAGAGATATTGATCCGGCAGTTGCAGAAAGAGCAGAGGCTGCACTTTCTAAATCAAAAAGACATTTGCTGCCTGATGAAATATCTGATATCAGACAATACATTGAATCACTTACAACCCCTGCTGCTTTAGATAATGTTGTAAGCAGACTTCAGCAAAGAGGCATAAAACTTTCAAGCGGTTCAAAATTAAAACATACAATAGACGCAAAATATGCTGAACTCAATGCAACAAGACCTGCAGGCCAAGCACCGGAACAGCCTCTGGTTGCGGAGAATGAAATATATATTTCTCCGCATGAAAGACGTATAATATCACAGGCTGACGATGCTGCAGGTACATATACTTTAACTCCGGATGAATTTAGCCTAAATCCTGTTCATTCTGAAGTCGGACCGGTTGTACAAACACCGGAACCAAGTGTACTAGCCTCGCAGGTTCAGGCAGATGCAGTTGCTCAAAGCGTAAGTACGCCACGCTTGGATAGAATTAATCCCGGCAGCGGCAAGCTGGGCGGTTTTGCTAAAAAACAGATAACTGACGAAGTAGTTGCTTCAATTAATGCAGCACAAACACCGCAAGAATTGACGGCTCTTAGAGAAAAGATAAGCCAGAAAATTTTGAATCCAGAATTTAGAGATGGCTTGCTGGCAAGAATTGATACTAGATTACAACAGATTGTAAATAAAAGTGATGTTTTATCTGTTGTAGATGATATTAAGTCAAAAAATAAACAAATCTTTGCAGATAATGTTGCCAGTATAAGAAATGGATCATCTCAAAAAAGTGATATATACAAACTTCCGGAAGGATCAATAATAAAGTTATATGAATCTGGTGCTATAGCAGAAAAAGATTTGATAGACATATTTACAAATTCTTCAGGTTTGATAAGCAAAACTGATTTCGATTATTTTGCTAAAAAGAAAATAAAATTGACACCATATGACACACCAGAGATTATTGAAGCGAGATATTTTAATGCAGTTAATGAGCCGTTGAGTGTAAGCAGTCAATATTATCAAACTGTAAAAAACGAAATATTGCCGTTAGAACTTGATAAAATTGCTCAGGCTGCATCTGAAGGTAAAATGATTATAGTAACCGGTCTGCCGGGAGCAGGCAAATCTACCGTAGTGAAAGAGGTTCTGGGTGAAGATATTATGAAATCATACTATTCTCCTGATGCGGATGAATTTAAAGCTGCTTTCAAAGATTATTATGCTGACGGTAAAGGGGCCGGACTTGTGCATAAAGCATCGACAACTATATTAAAGCAAGAGGTTATGCCTTTGGCTCTTCAACAGAAAAAGAACATCATATATCAAACTACAGGCGGTGAAGAAACTTTAAATAAAATAATTGAACAAGCCAAATTAAATGGATATGATGTTAGTATAGTTCATGTCAATATTGCACCTGAGAAATCAATGAGCAGAGCTCTATCCAGATATCAAAGAGATGGACGTTTTCTCGATCCTTATGTTACACTGGGTATATATAATGAAGGAAGCTATATTCCAAACCAAATTCCTGATGTCTTTAAAAATGATTCAAGGCTTCAGACAATAACAGTATATGATACAAATGGTGCTAGCCCAACTTTTGTTAAAAAAATAGAATTATAAAATAAAAGGAGAAATATATGTCTGAAAAAATTGATATAAAAAAACTTTTAGAACCAGTTAAGCTCACTGAGGCCAATAAAGATTCTTATAGAATGCCCAATGATCCTGCTGATTTTGATGATGCGTTCATTGATAGCTTGAGCGAAGCTGCAAAAAAATTAAAAGAAAAAAATCCAGATAAAGACATATTTAAAAAGAAAAGTGAATAATTGTAAATTTTTAGTAAAATTAAAGCACATTTTTAAGAAAAAATTCCTTTATTAGTATAAAGGAAGTGTTATTATGTCAGTTTATGGTTTAGATGATACAAAGTTTTTATTTAATGGTAATTATGACAAAAGTCGTATAATGAGTGCGGTGAATTTTGCAGACAAATATCATTTTGGACAGGTTAGAAAGTCTATTGATAAAGAGCCTTTTATAAAGCACTGTTTAAACGTCGGTGATATTTTGGCAAAATCTTCTAAGAATGAAGATACAGTGATTGCCGGTATCTTGCATGACACAATAGAAGATACTGTAGTTACAAAAAATGATTTGAGTAAAACATTTGGAAAAAATGTATCAGAACTTGTCGATTGGGTTACGGAACAAGATAAGAGCAAGTCTTGGATGGAACGCTTTGAAGATTATATTAGAAGGTTAAAACTTGCTCCTGCAGACGCACAATGTATTTCTGCAGCAGATAAAATAGACAATATGCGTTCTATGACAGATAGCCTGAAAAGAGACTATAATATTTTTCAAAATATGAAAGGCTCTCCAAAAATGCAGCTGGATAAATTTAATAAGGTTTTTGATATTGTAAAGGATAATATACCTGCTGACTTAAAGAAAATGTACATTAATTCTTTAGATGATTTTGTAAGTATTTTGAAAAAATTTAAACTATAATATTTATGATGTTAAGATTTAATCTTCATCAATTGGCATTGTTATTATATATTTGTGTCCGTGTTTTTCTTTTGTTACTTTTTCCACATTGATTTCTTCCGGCAGGACAAAACTCTGTGAAAATGCATAAACTTTGTCGGAATGTTTGCCTGTTTTTTCACTTCTGCCTGTTATGCTGACTTTATGTGATTGGATATCTATATTTACATTGTCAGGGTTGTTATCAAACGGTCTTAGGTTGATGATCATTTTATAAGCATCCAGATTGTCATCTTTGTAAGTCTCGACGGGGTTTTTTACTACCATCATTGCCTTGTCGTGCATAGGAAATGCCCCCATGTCCCGTTCAAACATTCTGTCTTGTTCCTGCAGGATTCTGTCTATGTTCTCTACTGGCATTGCCGGCATATAATATGCGTGTCGCATTTGATCCAGTACATAATATACGGCAAGATAGCAGGCTATAAACAGTGCAATCAAAAGCAATGCAAATTTTAGCCAGCAGCCGGCATGTTTTTGCGGAATTACATTATATTCATCACGATTTTCTTCATTAAATTCTTTGTTTTCGTCCATTATAAATACTCCTTCTTTTTGTAATTTATATTGTACAAAAGCAGAAAATCTTTTTTATCAGTCATTTATGCAATGTTTGCAGGTAATATTTTTTTTAGTTCTTTTATTATTGTCTCCAATATGGCTGTTTTGTCTCTGTCCTCAGCTTTAAATAATTGGTTTATGTTTTCTTCAAATTGTTCCGGAAGAATTTTGCAGTGTTTTTGTGCATATTTTATCATCCTTTTTTCACCCGGATGATAAACTTTATTTAGGGCAAAAAGTATATCAAAATAACTTGCCATAAACGCTGCAATGCGGTGGTTGACGCTTACCGGGTCGTTTCTTTTTACCGCAAGTTTTATCTGGTCGAGATATGAGGCATTTTTCTTGTCACTTATGAGCATTATATTTCTTTTTATTATGTTATTTTTCAATTCTTCGGGATATGGGCCGTTTACTTTGTTTTGCAGGTTCAAAAACCAGTTGTCCTTGTCATAAAGAATCTGCGAAGTCTTTATATTATGCAAAAAACAGGTGGAGTATCCGTTAGAAGCCATGTGTTTGCAATAAATGTTGTCGACTGTATCTGTTATCCAGTTTTTGCATCTGAACATAAAATCCAGCCCTGTATTGCTTTCTCTGAGGTTCCATTCATCACCTGTTTCAAAATATCTGTTGTCTATTTCATAATCATCGGAATATTTTTTTGCAAGTTCCGTTCTGAATTCAACGGGTATTTCCGCATCGGAATAAACATATATATCGTAGTCCGACATTTCATCATTCTGGTTAGATGTTCTTGAGCCGGAAAGAACAACGGCATATACCTGCTCGAGTTTTGAGTATGATTGTGCTATTTCTTGTAATATTTTTTCTGTCATATTTGCCTCTTGGTTAACTTATTTAACAATGTTTGCTTTAAATTTTCTTCCCGTAGATTTATATGCTATAAAGTACATGTATGAGAAAGTTATTATCTGTAATAATTATACTATTTAGTTTTATAAATTATGCAACTGCAGATGAAATCAATCTGAAAAATGCGCAGGAGCAGAAAGTAAAATATACGCCGAAAGTACAAAAAGAGACAAAAGAGCTTACTATTGACGAGGATGCAGCCCTTAAGGGAATTGTCAGCCTCCAGCAGCAAAAAGATCTGGAAGATATTGATATGCTATGGAAGGCGACTGTTGAAAACAATGATATTATTAAATTCGCAATGCGAAAACTCTCCATTCCTCCGGATCAGCAGCGCTATCATTCGTCTATTCTTGCAAAATCCGTATCGGCTCTTGTTAACGGAGCATCTTTTATCCCTGCTATGTTCGGTGCAAATTATATGGTGCAGTCTGCTTCTTATGCAACCGGCAGACTTGCAAACAATTACATATCAAAAATCAATAATCCAAAAGAAATGCCTCTTACTGATACTGAGCTGATTGAGCTTGCAGGAATGATTGAGTCTTTGCAGGATCAGATTATAAATTCTTATTACAATTACAAAATGGCTTTGAACCAGATTAAAGATACCAGACAGAGACTTGTCCTCTATAATAAAAATTATTCTCAGGCTCTGCGAGGGAATAATGATATGGAGATAGTTGTTTCCGGTAATATGTATGACGATTTACTTTTTGAAGAATTTCAGCAAATGAGAGAAGCCCGTAAATATCAGATGGATTTGGAGCGTCTTGCAGGCAAAAAAACAGTGCAGAGTTTAAACCTTTACCAGTATGCATTTAAGAATGAACTTTTTTCGCAAAAGTTAATGAACTCTAATACGCCGTCAGCTAACGGAGGTAAGGATGCTAAAAAATAAACTGCCAGTACTTTTGATAGCTGCATTTATGTCATTGTCTCCGGCATTTGCTATTAATTTGGAAGATATAACAGACCCCCTGCCGCCGGCACGACGTCTGGGGGTCGGAAGCAGTCCTGAAAACCCGTTTAAAGTCTCAGACAGCAGTCAAAAACCTGCGTCAAAAGAGGCCAATCTCGATAAAACCGGCGAAGCTGTAAAAAACATTACTTATGCTGATTTAAGCCTTAAAAAAATAGCGGAAGAAATCAGTGCTGATGCGGAACTCGATTCAAAAGACGTACTTGCTGATTTTCAACTTTTATGGGTTGGTGCTGCTCAAAACAGCGAGACTGTTAAGTTTATTGTCTATAAATTGTCGAATCCCGATGAGGATAAGCCTAAAGAAAGCGTTGTAAAAAAAATTATACAGCCTATATCTACTGTGGGCAGTCTTGCCGGTATAGGTATAGGCAATCCGATTGCAGCGATTTCTTCAATTATGGGAAGCAGTGTACTTGGTTCTATGTCTGTAGATGACAATGATTTGAATTACCGGTTTTCTAAAGTAAATGATGCGGACATGATTGTTCTAATCAGAAAAATTGAGGAATTGCAAAGAAAAATTGTTAATTATTATTTTGACTATATGACAGCAAGAGCTTTGCTTATTCGTTCTGATGAACTTGTTTCCAAAAGACGTAATGCTTTTGTGAATGCGCAGAATGTATCTCAGGAACAGACAATTATGCTTGATACATTTTATCGTGAAGCATTAAACAAGCAGAGCAAGCTACGTTCCGACTTCTTGGCTAAGCGTTCCGCTCTGGAACAAATAGTTGGAATGGAAACTCTTGCGCAGTTTGAAGATATTCTTACTCAGCGTGAGGCAAAAGAGAAGAATTAATTAATAATTTTATAAGTTATCCGTTTGTTTATTGCTGCTGTTAGTACTTATTGTGTATAAGTCCTGCCCGCCTACAGCTTTGTACAAGCCGATTGTTGAGACAAGGTAATTAACTTTATTCGCTATTTCCTGGCTTTTTGTCATTAATTCCTGTTCTTTGCTGTATAAAACTTCAAGATTTGATGCCGCACCTATTTCATTTTTATGTGTCATTAATTGGTGTTTTTGGTCTTCAAGTTTTAAACGTTCTACGCTCTGATTATAATTTTTTAGATTAGTTTTTACTTCCGCTGAGCTGTCATTTACCTCTTTTAGACTGACAAGTATGGTTTTTTGATAATTTTCCATTGCTTCGTCATATTGATTCTTTCTTAATTTAAGAATCGCCATTTTTCTTCCGCCGGAAAATAAGTCAAAAGAAGGCATAATTCCTGCATTTGCCAGCTGAGCCGGTCTGTTAAATATAGAATCCCAGTGATATGCGTTCAAACCTATTTGACCATAGATTAAAAATTTAGGTAAAAAATCTCTTCTTGCTACTTTTACATCGTATCCTATTCGTTTAATAGCATCTTCTGCCTGAACATAATCCGGCCTTTTTTCTATTACTGTAGATTCAATTGACTCCGGCAGGTTTTGTAATATTTCTATATTGTCGCAATCTGTTCTTGCTATTGTTTTATCGTTGTCTGAAAGATATACTTTCAGCTGGTTTGTCAGAACTTCCTGCGTATGCAAAAGATTGTTTAATATTTCCTTTTGTGAGGTTAAAAACTTTTGTTCGTTAAGAACTTCATTTATACTGCACAAACCAGAGTCATATTTTTTCTGTGTCTTTTGTGCAATAACTTCCTGTATATCAACTATTTCTTTTTGGAGTTCAATAAGTTTGTCTGTTTTTATAAGATTAAAGTAATCTGCTGCAAAAGCGGATGTAAGTGCAATATAGCTGGCTCTTTCCTGCTGTTGAATAATTTCCAGCTGTTTTTCTATACTTTTTGTTCTTAGTCTGTTCTGTCCCCATATATCTATTTCGTAGCTTGCAGTAAGAGGCATAAGATAATTCCACTGTGCATAATCAGGAATCATCATGTCTCCGAAATATTGTTCGCTTCCTTTCATTATTCTGCCGAGTTTGCCGTCAAATGTTACCTGCGGCAGTTCATTTGCAAGCGAAATCTTTACTATATTTTCGCCTTCTTTTACCTTTATTGCAGCAATTTTAAGATCGTGGTTTTTTTCATACAGTTCTTGAATATACCCTGTTAACAGCGGGTCATTATATTTTTCCCACCATGCTAAATTTAGGTATTGTGTTCTGTCAATTTCTTGATTTTTCTTTGCCTTTTTTGCTATTGCTTCATTATTACAAAAAATCGGCACGACAAAGAAAAGTGTTATTAATGCGGCTAGTATTTTTTTCATAAATTTTTACTTCCCTATTTTTTTCTTCTTGTGTTATTATAATAACACAAGAAAATTTTATTATAAAAATTTACACTATGCAAGAAACTCAAACAAATAATCTGCTTAATAAAAAAGTAGGTGCAATGCTGGTTGCAACAGGTATCTTATCAAAAGTAATGGCGTTGCAGGAATACGCATTGAAAAAGTATGAAATTACTCCGGAACAGTATCTTGTATTGTCCATAATCATGGATGCAGGCACGGAGCTCTATCAGAGACAGATATCAGAAATTACCTATAAGGATCGCCCGAATGTTAGCAGAATAATAAATATTCTCGAAAATCTGGGACTTGTCAGAAGAATTGAGGATGTAAATAAAAGAAAAATCTTTAAGATTGCAATAACTCAAAAAGGAATTGAACTGCGTAATAAAATTCAGCCTACCATGTATGAACTCAGAGCTATTACGACAGCAGGAATAAGTAATGACGATCTTGAAAAGACTTTAAAAATTTTGGAAAAAATGCAATTAAATATGATGGACAAAGTAAAACTACAGATATAATTCAGAAGAGGAATAAGAAATGAATAATGAAGAAAAAGATAAAATAAGTAATGAAGAAGAACGCAAAGCGGATACTTCTCAACCGGAAGCTGATGATGACCTTGACGATGGAGAAGATCACAGACCGAGCTATAAAAAGAAAAGAGTAATAGTACCTGCTATTACGGCTGTCATTTTCTTTTTGGCAGGTATTTATTTTATGATTCACTCTATTTATTATCAGTCTACTGATGATGCTTTTGTAGAAGGACATATTGTATCCATAGCCCCAAGAGTTTCAGGTCCTGTGGAACAGATGCTTATAGATGACAATATGCCTGTGAAAAAAGGTCAGCTGCTTATAGTTATAGACCCGAATGATTATGAAGTAAAACTTGCGCAGACCAAAGCAAAACTCGCAGAGGCAAAAGCAACATTAAATATTTCTGAAAAAGATATAACAAGATCAAAATCAGGTGTGCAAGAATCTTCTCATGACGTTGCATCAACAAGTTCAAAGCTGGATTTTGCAAAGAAAGATTATAAAAGATATTCCGATATGTACAAAGAGGGAATTTCTTCAAAACAGGACTATGATTCCAGCAAAACAGGCTTAACAGTTGCAAAATCTAACTATAATTCGGCAATAGAAAAACAAAAAGCAGCAAAGGCAATGCTTGATAGTGCTAAAGCAAAAAAAGAAGCAACTCTTGCCGATATTGAACGTTTGGAAGCAGAGGTAAAAGAATGTGAATTGAACCTTTCTTATACAAAAATATATGCACCGCAGGACGGTTTGATTACAAACAGAAATGTAGAAAAAGGTAATTATGTACAAATTGCGCAGCCGATGTTTGCAATTGTGCCGGAAAAAGTATGGGTCGTTGCAAACTTTAAAGAAACGCAGCTTACCAACATGAAAGCAGGACAGCCTGTTGCGATAAAAATTGATACTTATCCCGGG
Source organism: Candidatus Gastranaerophilales bacterium (assembly GCA_944325575.1). Taxonomy (GTDB): domain Bacteria; phylum Cyanobacteriota; class Vampirovibrionia; order Gastranaerophilales; family Gastranaerophilaceae; genus Limenecus. Next base: position 31,791 of record CALVAR010000020.1, read on the forward strand.
AAAAAATTTAAAGGTCATGTGGACAGTATACAGCGTGCTACAGGTGCAAAGGCCAGTCTTTTCCCGCCGGAAAATGCTGTAGGCAGTTATGTAAAAATTGTTCAAAGAGTGCCTGTTAAAATTGTTTTTGATGAGGATATCTCAAAATACAATATAGTTCCGGGTATGTCAGTTGTTCCGGAAGTTAAAGTCAAATAAGGGATACAAATGAGTTCAGCCGAAACACCAACAGTTACAGGAAATCCTTTACCAAAAGTTGATACAAAAGAGACTCCGATATGGCTTATAGCAATAAGCATATTGCTTCCGACTTCTTTTGCAATGCTTGCTACTTCGGCAACAAACGTTGCAATACCTTATATTGCCGGATATTTTGGCTCTACCGTGGATGAAGCTAACTGGGTAATCACAATATATATGATTGCAAATGCGATTCTTATCCCTTTAACAGGCTGGCTTGAAAACTATATGGGTCGTGTACTTTTTCTGAAAGTATTTATAACTATTTTTACGATAGGTTCACTCATCTGCGCTATGGCAAGCAGTCTGAATATGCTTGTTGTAGGAAGACTTATACAAGGCATTGGCGGTGGTCCTATGATGCCGATTTCTCAGGCGATTTTAATAGCAAGTTTTCCATATAATAAGCGGGGACAGGCAATGGCGTTATTTGGACTTGCTGTTATGGTGTTTTCGATTATGGGGCCTACATTTGGCGGTTTTATTGTTGATAATTCCGCCTGGCAATGGATTTATCTTGCAAATATTCCTGTAGGAATTTTTTCCGTTGTGCTTGTTCACTGTAATATTGCAGAACTGAAAAACAGAATAAAACCTGATAAAGTTGATTTTGTTGGATTCGGGGCACTTGTCTTATGGCTCATGTCTATGCAGATTGTTCTTGACAAAGGTCAGCAGTATAACTGGTTTGATTGTACTTGGATTTCCTGGCTTGCCGGTATATCATTGTTTTCTTTTATTTTCTTTATTGTATGGGAATTAGAATACCATAGTCCGATTGTAAATCTTAGAATATTTAAGGATAAGAACTTTTTTATAGGTACAATTTTGGGCTCGTCAGTAAACATGATTATATATGTTACTATCGTGCTTTTGCCCAGCTTTTTACAAAGTCTGATGGGCTATAATGCAATGCTTAGCGGTCTTGCACTGGCACCCCGTGTATTTTCCTGTATAATAATGCTTTTGATTATCGGACCTATGGTTGAATTTTTGGACAACAGGATACTTATAGCATCAGGATTTTTCTTCCTTGGGCTTTCTACAATTATTTACGCAAATTTGAATCTTGGTATATCATTCCAATTTGCTGTTATACCCAATGTGCTTATGGGGATAGGCGTAATACTTGTTTTTATACCTGTATCAGGTCTGGTTCTGGGTACACTGCCAAAGTCAGAGCTGTCAAACGGAGCAGGTTTGCACAGTTTGTGTAAGTGTGTTATGACTGCATTTGTTGTCTCTATGTCTTCTACTCTTGTTGCCAGATTGTCTCAGGTTCACCAGACTTATCTTGTAGAAAATCTTTCTAACTTTAATCTTATTTTCCAAAACAGGCTGCATTCAATGGCCGGTCATTTTATGTCTTTTGCAAGTAATTATGCTACTCATAAGGCAGGCGGATTGTTGTATAAGCAGCTGCTTGCTCAGTCAAAATTGATGGCTTATGTAGATGTGTTTGAGATGTTTGCTTTGGTTGCATTCATTCTTATACCGTTTGGATTCTTATTAAAGGTGCCCAAAAGAGACAGTAAAATGTAAATTTGCCTATTAGTCACGGATACTAAACTCACACCCGCAGTACTGCTGACGGTAGAAGTTATTTTTCTTGGCAATTTCCATTGTCTTTAAAAAGCCGTTTTGCTTTTTAAAATCAGACTCTAAAAATTGCAGATCATAAATTTGTGCTGTTTTGTTTCCTGCTGCAAAAATATTCTTAGAAACTTTATGCGGGCTTACCGTTAATGTAGTAGTGAATATATTTATATTTAATTCTTTTGCTTTCTGTGCAGTTTTGTTAAGTCTGTATTCAAAACATTTATTGCATCTGAGACCTTTTTCAGGCTCCTTTTCCAGACCTTTTATGTATTCATACCACTTTACAGGCTCATACTCATCAATGATATATTGATATTCTTCCTGCTCGCAGTATCTGATGAGTTCATCACGGCGTCTTAGGTATTCTTCTTCCGGATAGATATTAGGATTGCAAAAGAAAACTACAGGATTGTAGTTTTCTTTTAAAAGCTCTATTGGATATGCCATACAAACTGCGCAGCAGGCATGTAATAAAATTTTGGGTTTATTATCGTTCAACAGCTCCTGCCTTTATCAGTTTTTCTTTTAATTCTTCGTAGGGCATTATACCTATTTTTGTTTCTATGTTTATTCTTATTGCAGGTACACCTTCTATACCCAGATTGTTTGCTTCTTCAATTTCTTTTTGAAGTTCTTTCAAAACTTTTTCAGAGTGTGCATCCTGTTCAAGTTTTTCTACATTTAATCCTTTTATTGCTTTTGCATTTTCCAAAATAGATTTTTCACCCTGAAATTCTTTGTCAAAGAGCAGTGCATTCATATCCCAGTATTTACCCTGATAACCTGCAGCTATTGCATATTTAGCCATGAGGCAGGATCCGGCATGCATTTGTCCGGGCAGGGCAGGATTACATTCTATATCAAGAGGCAGATTATGGTGAACAATTTTTAGATTTTTAAGTTCATTAACTGCCCTTAACATCATTGTATTAAGTACAAAACAGAACGGGCACTGATAATCAGTGTATTCATGTACAATGAGTTTTGCATTATGTTCACCCAGCGTATTTCCTGTTGTTTCATATCTTTTATCCGGTTTTGAATAGTATTCCAATTCTTTTTGCATTTTTACCTGCGGTGCAAGTACATCTGATATTGTTGTATAAGCGAGTACTCCTATTGCCGCTGCAGCAAGAATTATAAATGTTATTGCGTATTTTTTTATTTTTAATGCTGATATGAAGTCTTTGAAACTTGTAACAAATACCTGAATTATATTTTCATCTTTCGGTTTGCCTACAATACCTATTAAAAGATTTAATAGATAAGTAAAAAAGCATAGTATGCATATTTTCTTTATTTCAAAAATTGATAACCCTGCAAGCAGCATTGATATAAAGAATGCAATGACGCCAAGAGCGCATATGTAAGATTCAGGATTTTTAAATACTTCTAAAAAACCGAATAACTTAAATCCTTTAATTTGTATATTTTGAAGTTTGTCTACAAAAGTAAAAACAAGAAATATAAAGTATAAAAATATTCCCCATAAAGCAAGAGGTATACCGAAAAACTGAGAGTGTGAAGTTTTTGCAACGCCGTCGCAATCTATCAGTTCATTAATCGAACAAAAGCTTGATAGCGCGTATGGATTGAAGTTTGCATCCCAGTATATGAAAGACAGCTTGATTGAAGTAACAAGTCCTATTAATGCAAGGAGTGTAAGAGCTATTCTTTTTGCCGTATTCATTTTTATACCTCTTTAGTATTTGTTTTCAGAATTATTGCCGATGACATTGCAATCATTGTCCAGAACAAAAATTGCACCTGTGGTCTGAAATATATTGTATCAAATAATCCGTGAGTCATCACACCTATAATTATTAATATTGCTGAACAAACTATTGCCTTATCAGCTAGGTAGTTTGTATCACAAGATGATTTTATAAATTTTACTGAATCAAATAAAAACAGACCAATAAAAGCTGCAAATGCAAGGAATCCGAATATTCCGCTTTCTACTGCAATCTCTAAAGGAACGGAATATGTGCTGAGCGCATCAAATCCTGTTATCATATACAGACCGTATATTTCTCTAAAGGTCTGGTTGCCTGCACCTATGCCCAAAAACCAGTTGTCACAAAACATATGCCATGAAGAATGATATACATTCATCCTGAAGGATGTGGAAGAATCTCCTCTAAGCAGAAATATGGATAAGATTCTTTTTGTGATTTTGGGTACGGCTATTAGAATAAGTGCAAATGCTCCGATTATTGAAATAACTATTTTATGCCATATTGATTTTAGCTTTTGTGCAAACGAAAAATCAGTATTTATTATTAATGTTACAAGCCCTATAACACCGGCAACAGTTGCACCTAACCCCAGATATGCACCTCTGGAACCAGTAAAAAATATTGCCAGTGCGCATACTAAAAATACAAATATTCCTGCAGCTGCTGTTTTCCATTCTTTTTTCAAAAGTGATATTGATAAAAATCCGATAACATAAGATATTCCTGCAACCAGATATCCGCCTAAGAGATTAGGGTTATATGGTTTTAGCGTTCCATAGGCTCTTGCTATTGCATCTTCCGGATTTATATAATTTGTGTCCTGCCAGGTTGAGATTTGTTCCACTCCGGAAAAATTCTGGTATATTGCTATTATTCCTTCAATACAGCACAAGCCGGAAACGAGAAAAAAGAACCAGCGTATTTTATTTTTATTTGTTTGAAAGTAGTTTGCCGCACAGAAATAATAAAGTATGTATATTACTGTTTTTAAAAATCCGTGAATACTCTGTCTTGGCAGTTCCGAATTAATTGTGCTGATGAAACAGATGATAAAGTATATTATTATAGCTGCATCAAATTTGCTAAGCACAATTTTGGATGATTTTTTTGTGCAGAGTTTTGCAATTGTGAGTAATATTACAACTATTGCAATTGCACCAAGCTTTTCACTTGCCATAAATGAAGAAGCAAAAAGCGTTAATGACATAAAAAATAAAATAATTGTGTCTATCTTAGACAAAATAAAACTATTTTTTGTAATAACTTCCAACTTGTCTTGCAAAAATGCAAAACACTGATTTTTTAAGTCCAGTAATTTTGATTCAATCATAATTATTTAGCACTTTTTTCTTTATTTGCGTCTTTTTCGGATTGTTGTGTTTTGTCCTCTTTGTTATTTTCTATCGTTTTTGTTTCTTGGCTTTCAGCCGCTTTAATCTGTCTTAATTGTTCGTTAATAATAAAAACATCTTTATCCGTAAGAACCTGAACATTAGAAATTGTTCCGCCTGTGCGATAATTGTAACCTTCAAGAACAATAGGCGTACCTATTTTTATTTTGTTTCCGCCTGCAACCGCACCGTCAGCAGTGATTTTGGCTTCGTCCATCAGTGTTATGACAAAATCATATTGATACGGCTGTGAAAAATCATCAACAACTATAAACGGCTGCTGCGGATTGTTTACCGGAAGAACAATCTTTTTTGGCTGGTAAGCAACATCTACTATTTTCAGTTTTGTATATGGTACATTTCTGATTGTAATAAAGGTTTCTTCGCCTGCTTTATATGGGATTTGTGTGTCTGTTATTGATACGCCTTTTAGCATAACTTGAAATGCAATTTTTTTAGTTGCTTCAACAGGTGAAGACGAAAATTTATTTTTGCCTGCGTATACAAGTACACCAATAACAATCACAGCAATAACTGCTGCTATGATTATGTAATCAAAAGGTTTTAGCTGTTTCATTTTTAACTCCTCAGTAAATCGATTATTTATACTTTAATTATGTAATTCTGCATGTTCATTTTGTTAAGGCTTTGTTTTATTTCTTCAACAGATGTTGTTGCACAGCCAAAAGAACGAATAACTATGCTTGCTGCAATATTACCGATAATAGCGGCATATTTTGGCGGTGCGCCGGCAGCAAGAGCAAGTGTGAAAGATGCGACAACTGTGTCCCCTGCACCTGTAACATCAAAAACATCTGTTTTATTAAACACAGGTACATCTGTGTGTTCCTTTTTGCCCTGTTCAAATACAGCCATACCGTCTCCGCCTCTTGTTAAAAGAAGCACTTTTGCTTTTGTGATATCCAGTATATCTGCGCCGGCATTGTTGAGAGTTTTTTCATCCCTGATGAAATAGCCGACAGCCTTTTCACTGTCAGGTTGATTTGGCGTAAGGGCATATACACCTTTATATCTGTGCATATCTTTTTGTACATCGGCCACTATTATTTTATTGTGCTTTTCTGCTGCATTTACGGCTGCGGAAATAATACGGTCAGTAAGCATTCCGATGTTGTAATCGGAAAGTATTACCGCATCATGCAGAGGAACTGCTTTTTCTATGTTTTCTATTATTTTGTCTTCAATTTCTTTTTTTATCGGCGTAGAATCGACTCTGTCAATTCTGACAATCTGTTGTGATACGGAATGAAAGCTTGCACCTGATATTCTTGATTTAACGGTAGTTGTTCGTGAGTCATCCCGGACCATATAATCCGTATTAATACCTGCTTTTTGAAAAGCGCTTATAAGCATCGGCCCGTAGTAGTCATTGCCGTATAGACCTATTGCTGAAACTTTGCCTCCGTTAATTGTTGCAAGGTTATGAGCGGCATTGGCAGCCTGTCCCAGTATAATATTGGTGTTTGAGTGTCTTAAAATTAAAACGGGCGCTTCTCGTGAAATTCTTTCGGTATCGCCGTACACCATTTCATCAATCCCCATGTCTCCGATTATAAGTACTTTGGGGATGTTCAGCCTGTCTATATATTTATCAAGTTCGTCTTTGTCAAAATCAAAATTTCGTAATTCGGGCATTTTTTTCTCCGTATTTTGAAAAATATTCAAATATCCTTTAACTGCGGGTCATATTTTTAAAAATAGTGTAGTATAATATTTTTAGTTTAGCATAAAAATATGTTTAGACTGTACTAAAACAACATACAACAAAATGAGGTAAAATGACAGGTACTCCGGGCGACAACAATGATGATTTTCATAGTCTCGACTTTGATGAAAAGTTAGAGATTGAAAAACTTCAGGCAACAATTAGGAGCATGAGCAACTTTTCTGATGACTCCGAAGGCTTTTTATCACAAAGCCCAAAAGCTTTGATGGAAGGCGGTATTAATCTGCAGCCCGAGCAGGATGCTGATTTTGACCCTTATGCTGAGATTGAAAAACCTGTTGTAAGAAATACCGGACCGAGAGCAAAGAAGTTTGTTGTGATGGTTAATGCGGAAAATGTAGAATTTTTCGATAAAATACCGATGGAAGAAAGAACAAAACTGTTCAATACTCTTCTTTCAAATCATAAAAAAAGTCTCGAACATGAAAAACAAAAGAAACATTTGATTAAATTTTCAAAACATATGTTTGTCGGGATAATGACTGTTTTGCTATCTTTGCCTATAATGTTTGTTGTTGTTAACAAGTCTATTGAATTGACCGTTCAAAATTATAAAGATGTTCAAAACAGTTTTGAAAAACTTTATGAGAGCAGAAACCACGGCAGGTTCAATAACATTCACAGAACTATATATTAGCGTTATTTAAAGGTTTTTAATGATTAAGGATAGCAGAATTAAAGATATTAAGTTTGAAAATAAGCTTTATTTTGTAGGTATTTCTCTCGGCTCAAGCTCTACGAATGAAACCGGAGTAGCAATTATTGATAAAAATTTAAATATAATAACTCTTGATAAGTTGTTTTCAATGGAAGATGTAAGATTCTTTTTTAAACGCATGGTCGGAAAGCAAAATTCTATAATCAATATAGCGCTGCCGGAAAATCCTCAAATGTTAAATGCAAAATGGAAACTGCTCTCAAGAGAATACCAGCTTATACAAAGCTGTGAACTAATAAACCATGACAGTGATTGGATTCAGCGTTATTCTCACAGGGGATGTGACTTCTTCAAAGAGTTGCAGAGTCAGGGGGTTGATGTTTTTCGATATGATATCCATGAATTAAAATCATCTTTTGGTCTGTCAGGTGTGTATAAAGACAGGTCTCCTGTTGATTGCAAAGCATTGCAAAGCGCTTTAAAGTATCGTTTCGGATTTAAGGAACTGCCTTCTAACATGCTGCCTGTTTCTCAGCTGGAAGCAATTTTGGGCGCTTATTTAGGCTTTATTATGGCCTCTGATAAAACAGAATATAATGCGAAGAGAAAGGCTCAATATAACGATATAAGCGTTATAGGATTGGAAATTTAATAAAAAAATAAAAAAGTATTTGAAATTTATTTTGTCTATGTTAATATAATTCTTGTCGTTAGAAACGACACTTTGATAAGTAAAGCCGAATGTTAGTATTAAAAGCTTTACAGCTTGAAATTAAGCACCTGGAAGCAGGTGCACATACAACAAAGAACTCGTGGGGGTTTAGCTCAGCTGGTAGAGCACCTGCTTTGCACGCAGGGGGTCAGGAGTTCGAATCTCCTAACCTCCACCAATATATAAGCCTTGAAACAATTAAGTTTCAGGCTTTTTTGTTTCCTTATTATTCTGCTTTTTTGTTATATTTGAAAACTTGCTTACTGATTTTATGCTGTATCAGGGATTTTGAGAAAAAGTATCGCGAGTTTGACATGTAAGTAGGAAAGTTTTTGACAAAAAATACTTATTATTAAAAAGATTTTGAAAAATGAGAGACATTTAAACGGTATTTAAATACCGTTTAACAACTGTTTAATAAATGTTTAAAAATTACATATTTTCAATATACCAATTAGAATTTCCAAAGTGGTTGAAGTTCCATTGTAATTGGAAATAGAAATTGTATTCCATAGAGTTGTCATCTTTAAAGTTATAAGAATACTTATTTAGCTGTGTTTTACGGTAACTATCAAAAGCTGTTTGTAGTTCCTTTGCAAACTTTTTTCTAAATTCAGGATATGATATTTCTAAGGTTTCTCTTGTTAGTTTATTTTTCAAAATCATCTTCAAATCCTCGTATGTTATCAAGCTCTATGTTGTATCTTTTGCCTTGTTTATCAACACAAGTTGCGTAATTTATCTCTGCATCAGCAAACTTATTTTTCCAAATACAAATCAGTAAACCGATTTCTTGTGTTTTTAAATTCAAAACTTTTGTTCCATAAAGTGCATAGTCTTTCTCTGTCATCATTCTTTCCTTTCAAGTATCAAATCTGAATAGATATCATCAGGCTTTTGTGGATCAATTAAAAACTTTTTCATAAATGCAAATCTTTCTCCGTAGGTGTTTTCACAAATTACAGTGTCGAAGTTGTAGAAACCAATTACTTTGTAATACTCATTATCATAGTTTTCAAAGCCTTTAATCTTTTTAAGTTTGTATTTTTTGCCTAATTCAATCATTGTTACCTCTTATCAGCAATGACATTCATCACTCTTAATGAGTAAAATATCAAGGAAACTCTTTCAAAATGTATCATTCAGACACAATTCATTTTTTTGAACATAATTTGAACGGTATTAAAACAATTTTTAAATACCATTTAAAAATTCTTGTTGTCAGGATAATTTATAAAATATGCGTTTACAGTATCAGAATCTCGCCTTAAATTTTCTAC
>CALVAR010000021.1 GCA_944325575.1 Candidatus Gastranaerophilales bacterium
TGTCTCAACGGATTTTGCAGCCAGTTCAGGATGACAAAATATTAAAATGTTATCTCGGCTCTGATACCGGTGGAAACAAATAACAGCAGGATACTGTAAATCCAAGATTTAGTACATCACACAGACTTTATCAAACACGTTTTTTGAAAGAAATTTTTATTCCAAGAAAATACAACCGAATTCTTTCGCCGGTGTTTTTAAAAGATAGAATCCTTTCTTGTAAGAATTTTAATTTTTCTTTGTCGCAGCAATTTTTAAATTCATTGTAAAAAGAGGTGTATTTTGCATATTTCCACCATTCTTTTTTGTATATATTTCCACAGTTTATTTTAAATGGTTTCGGGCCTGTAAAATGTATTATTACAGGATTTTTCGGGCGAGGTTTATCATAAGTTAAAAATACGGAATCCTGTACAAATTTCTTTTTGTCCTTGTCAAAAAATATATTGCATATATCCTGGTCAAGATATTGAATAATATTTTTATTTTCAAATGCACAACTAATAAGCTGAGGAGTTAGATTCTTTTCTCTCCATTTTGCAAGATTACACAGCATTACGCCGGAATTAAAATACCATTTTGATTGCAAATTTAGCTTGGATAGCATTTGCGGCATATATTCTTCCGTGACAAATACACTTTTGTTGTCGAATTCTTGATTCCATATGTATGACAAATCTCTACGGCATATGGTGTCACAGTCTAAATAAAGAGCCTTATCTATATTCGGACACACCACAGCCATTTTTAGCCTGAACCATGCCGTGACGGTTAACCATGCATTTGGAAGCCCTTTAAACTCTTGTTCATCTACATGAACCACCGTTAGAGTAAAATCTTTAATCTTTTTTAGTTTGTTGTATTCATCAATTGCTTCCGGACAAAGATTTGAGTTAAGGATGATAATTTCTATATCATGATTTTTGTTGTTTAACAAAACACTGGCAATAGATACCGCAGCCAGTTTGTACACATTGTCGTCTATTGCATATACTATCTTTAGCTCTGACATATATCTCCGACATGATAAACATAATATTTTTATATGGTAAGAGAAAAGTCTTGCCGGTTCAAGCGTTGTGCTTTATTGTTTGCAATTGTCTTTTTATCCATTCCAAAATCAAATTCACAACATAATCCTGCTGTGCTTGGGTGAGTTCTTTGCCCTGTGCAATATGATGCCATTTGTTCAGGCATTTTCTGCAGCAGGTTGCAGTTGCGTGTTGAGCAATGAATACAGGATGACCTTTCATCGGAGTCTGTTTGCCGTCGTTGGGTATTTCTTCGGGGGCAAGTCTTTTGGCAATAAAATCTTTTGCATGTGATTTTATAGTGTTCATTCCCTTTTGCAGTATATATGTTTTATCTTTTTCTTTTAATTTGAAACTGCTTCTGAATTTGGAATGAGAAAGTTTTTCTAAAATATGCTCATACATTTTTGCATCCGTTTCTTGTGTTTATATAAAAATTTTAGACCGTAAAAATCATATGGCAAAATTTGGATGCCGGAGGAGTTAGCGCAATACAGATAATATGAATGTGAAAAATTGTCTTAGAAGAACAGTTATCCTGAAGCGTAATTGTGAGAATGTTGCTTTATTCGTTTGTGTCCAGGACCATGCCGGATTTATATATTTCTTTTATTCCTACAAATTATGTAGACAAGTCCGTGTGTAAGATTCTGAACACAGGTCTATCCTTACAAATAAGCTTATCTAATGATTCAGAATGACACATATTTTTTGCAACATTTCAAAGAATTTTTAAAGATGGTGCAATGAATTGCACACCAGGACTATTTTTCAACTTTGGCATACAAAACAGTTTCATGCATTGTTGGTCTGTGATGTCCCATATAAAACTTGTAACCGAGATTCAGTGAATTTAAATACAAAATTGAATTATTTATAATGTATTTTATTCATACTTGAAAGAATTGTTTAATCCAAGCTCTTTAGGATATCCCCAAAGTACTGTTCCATTAATAGAATCGCAAAAAGGATGATGTGAATTTATAGTTAATTGATAATTAAGCCCGTAAACAAACTTCTCCAGCAAAGGTTTACATTCAAAAAATTCTTTCGGGTTATGATAAATCGCAAGAGACAATACAGGACGATATTTTTTTATAGTCTTTTCTGCACCTAAAAGTACTTCAAATAAATTTCCTTCAACATCTGCTTTTATAAATCCGGGATGAAGATTATTGCGAAAAACAAAAGAATCCAGATCTATACAATTTATACAACTAGTGCCGTTTTTTGTCAGGCTTGCCCCCTGTCCGCTAACGTCATTAAAATACATTGTTTTTTCTTTTTCCGCCAGACCTTTTGAAATAAGCTTATATTTTGTTTTGTCTATATTATTCATATGCATTGTTTTATAATAATTAATAACGTTTTTTTCTGATATTTCAAAAGAATAAATTTTAGATGGTTCATATTCTAAAAGCATCAGTACGCTATCACCAATGAATGCGCCTGCATCTATAAAATCTTTATTCTTAATATAGCTTCTAAGACTACTGTTTGAATGTCTTAGACCATGATGAAAATAAAAAACTTCTACATCATAAAAATCTACCGGCAGTTTATATCTTTCTCTATATAAAGGTATATTAGAAAAATATTCATCCCTGATAAGTTTTTCGTGTGGTTTATCAAAAATTTTTTCCAATTCTTCTACAGATGTTTTATATATTTCAGAATATTTCGTATCAGGAAGGTGTAATGTTTTTTGTAAAAAGTTTTCAATTATAAAAACAGAATGCTCATCCAGATTATTCTTTAAAGCATTGATCTTTGTGTACATATCATGTTCTAAATAATATGTCTTGAAAGAATCCGGCAGATCAGAAATTATACCGCATGGAATAAATAATTCATTTGGGATTGTTTTTATATTTCTTATGCTTAAAATTTTATTGATTATATTTTTCATATTCTTTATTTCTCCAAATATATTTTGAAAAGAAAAGTATTGATTTTTCTTTACTGTTAAATCTTATACTTATAATTCTGCGTCTAATTCTTTTTAGCAGATTGGCAAAATAAAAGTATTTTGCATAAATCAATAATTCTTCTCTTTTATCATTAAGAATCAAACCCATAATAAATTTTTGTTTATTATTAAAAAAGGTCATTTTAACATTTTCGGATGGAATATCGCAAAATAATTTTCTAAGCTCAATATAATGATCATATTTATATTTATCTTCTGTTTGAAAGAACATGCCAACCGAACAATTATAAAAATGCCAGTATGCAACTTCTTTAACATCATCCCAGCAGCCATTTTCTTTAAAGATACTTTTTGCCAAGTTGCACATAACAGGCATAATTTTTAAACGGCTATCTCTGCGTATAGTAGAAGAACCCATTCCCTCCTCTGCTCTATAATTTATTAAAGCTTCATGTAAAACTGTTATCTTGGCACCTTTTGCATAAACTTCTGCAGCAAAGGGCATATCTTGATATGAAGCATCTTTTGATTCAAGGATTCTTATATTATTTTCATCAAGATAAGATTTTTTATATATAGCAGACCAAATTGATACATGATATTTCATTATTAGAGGATTTTCTTTTAATGTAAATATTTTCCCCTCTTCTGCAACTTTTGCAAGATTATCGTGTTTTTTATATCTGTTACCGCCGAAATAGAATTTAAAATCACACTTGCAGACATCTGCTTCCATCTTTTTTGCACGATCATATAATTTTTCATACATGTCTGCTTCTATAAAATCATCGGTTTCTACTATTCCTATATATTCACCCGTTGCTGCTGTTATTCCTGTGTTAACCGCTTTTCCATAGCCACCGTTTTCTTGATGAATTGGTTTTATTCTTTTATCCTTTTTAGCATACTCATCCATTATTTCTCCGCAATTATCAGGTGAACCGTCATCGACCGGTATGATTTCTATGTCCTCTAACGTTTGATTTATTACACTTTCTATACATTGTCGAAAATACTTTTCCACATTGTATGTCGGCATTATAATGGATATTTTAGGCATAATTTTCTTCCTTCTATCTGTTATTCTTTACCGTTTCAACAAGCCTGAGACACAGTTCCAATTCTGCATCCGTGCAATTTCTTAACAGATTCAAAATTTTTGCTTCGTTTTTTCTCGGGGTATATTTCTGCATTGTTTTTATATTTTCGATATTAAATTCGAGTATTGAGGAGAGTTTTAGGTAAGTATTGAGGTTTGGACAGTAGGTGCCATCCTCGAGTTTGCCTATATGTCTCGGGCTCAGGCCTGTAATTTGGGCCAGTTGTGTTTGGGTAAGACCTTTTTCTTTGCGTTTTGTTTTTATCAGATACCCGAGCTGGGCAATTTGTGTTTGTTTTTCTGTCATAAATTCATTAGTTGATATTGTAAAAAATAAAACTGCGTAAATATTACGTGATTTTCATGAAAAGTATATATTAAACAAAAGTTTATGAATATAAAATACGTACTTTTTTACAAAACTATATACTATTTACGCTTATTTGTTAAAAAGATATGTCTTAACATATTAAAAAGGTAGTGTATGAATAACAAAAAGCTTTTAGGTCAAAGAATAAAAGAACTGCGTAAAAAATCAAATCTTACGCAAGAAAAACTTGCGGAATTAATCGATATTGAGACCGGTTCTTTGAGCGGAATCGAAAGCGGAAGACATTTTCCGTCTCTTCCGACTCTGGAAAAAATTGCCTGTAACCTCAATATTGAAATGAAGGCACTGTTTGAGTTTAACCATCTTGTCAGCATAGATAAGATGAAAAAGAATATTATAAAAAATATAGATAAGCTGGATGACAAAGAAATAAAATTTATTTATAAATTCTTTGAAGATTTTAAAGAATAAATTTTTTTACCGGAGATTTTTAAAAAGCAGGATTTAATATATTGATAATATTTATTATGTAGCGGATTTTGACGGGCACGCCGTGCGAGCGAAGCGAACCCAGTGCCCAAGCGAAGGAAAACCACGCTTTTCCGAAGCGTCAAAATCCAAGAGTAGGTTAATTATACGTAATAAGCAGAGGATATTTACTTCTTCGTTCCAAGAACTCTAAAAAATGATTAATTATCATTTTTTAGAGGCAGGCTAAGTCAGATACGCAGTATCTGCGTGCCGTATAATATTTACGGGTAGGATTTTAAGTCACTTTAAAATAAAATATCTGCTCTCTAGTTTTTTACTTAGGGAGGCATAAGGTGTTTGCTTCGGTGTGACTACGGCGCTGTCGGTTGGGCATACTTGCCCAACTCAAAAAATGTCATTCTGAAGCATTAAATATGCTTTGCTGCAAAAATATTGCTGTGTTCAGAATCTTACAAATCTGATACACAAATCCAAAGACGGTAAGATCCTGAGCTCGCTTTGCTCCTCAGGATGACAATTTTTACATAATAAATATTATCAATACATAAAATTTTAGCTGTAGTAGTTTTAAACTGCTATATAAATATTGAGCATTAGCAAAAAAATCTTGTTTTATGTTTTATAATTAATAAGTGAAGTTACTAATGAGGTTTGTGAAATGTCTGATGAAATGAACATTGATGCTTATATTACTTCTCCTTATTCTTCTGATTTAAAAAAGCAAAGAGATGCTGCTTTTGAAAGTGCAAGAAATATAAGAAAAGTAACAGAAACACCCGAAGAATATCGTATCCGCATGGCACAGCAGGAGATGAAACATCAGGAAGAACTCAAAGCTGAAAATACCGATGTTTTGCGCCAGAGACTTGCAAATTTGGATGTTGCCAACATAGGCACAAAAAACAGAGCTGCTATTGAGGCAATGATTCGAGAAGCGGAATCCATAAAATATTTTGCACTGTACAACAATTACGATATGAACAGCGTTGATTTCAGAAATCTTGACAAGGCTGTTAAGGCAGCACAGTTGAGGCTTCAAAGTCTCAAAAAAGGTGAAGACAAAAGAGATATCGGAACAGGCATTTTTCCTGATACATATACAAAATCCTCCAAAGAAGATGACCTGCTTTCAAAATTGCTCGGTAATACAACACAAAATACAGGAAGCAGCTTTATAAATAATAAAAAAATATAGCTATCTGGCGTAGATGTCTTCTTTTTTGACAGAAAAATCTTCTGCGTTGTAGTTTTTCAGATATTCTACGGCATCTTTCGGAGTATTGGCTATATAGTAGAGATTTTCCGCTTTTTTATTTGCAAATTTTTGCTGAATAATATCATCAAAGAATTTTAGAAGATTGTCATAAAATCCGTTTGTATTTAGGATTACTATTGCTTTTTGGTTATAACCAAGCTGTTTTTGTACAATCATTTCACTTAATTCTTCCAGTGTACCGAAGCCGCCCGGCAGTGCAACAACAGCATCTGACATTTCATCCATTTTGGCTTTTCGGCTTCTCATACACGGAGTGACATAAAATTCATCACAGTAATCGGAAAAGACATCCATTTCTTTAAGTTTTTCAGGCATGATTCCGATTAATCTTTTTCCGTTTGATTTTACTTCTTTAGCACACGCCCACATTAGCCCGAGACAGCTGCCGCCGTAAACCATATTCATATTACTTTGTGCCAAAAGCCTGCCCAGTTCTTTTGCATCGTCATAATAAACTTTGTCCAAAAAGTTGCAGGATGAAGCAAATACGCATACGTTGTCAATCATTACCGTTCCTCTTAGAATATTTTATATAATAATATCATACATAAGGAAAACTATATAAATGACGGATAGAAGCCGAAAAGCAATTTATTATATATTAGCTCTGCTGATAGCAATTGCCGGTATTTCTTTAAGAGTATTATATTATTCTTATGCGAGGCCGTTCTGGAATGATGAATCCGCACTGGCAATAAATCTTGTAAGCCGTTCTTTTTCTGCACTCTGGCTGCCTCTTGATTATGAGCAGTTTACTCCGCCATTGTACGCTTATTTTTGTAAATTGTGTGCTTTGTTTATACAAAATAAAGAATATGCGTTTAGACTGCCTGCTCTTTTATTCGGAATAATGTCAGTTCCTTTATTTTATTTATTTTCCTGTAAAGTTATAAAAAATTATGCGGGCAGGATTTTTGCGTTGATGCTTTTTGCTTTTAATTATCAGCTTATATATTACTCGCAGGAGCTGAAACAGTACAGCTGTGATGTATTTATGTTTTTGGCGGTATTGTTGTCCTATTTCTTTATAGACAAAGAAAAGAATGATGTAAAAAAACTAATTGCCCTTAACCTGCTGTTTTCACTGTCTTTCTGGTTTTCGTATACTGCTGTTTTTGCAGTATTTATTCTTGGATTATTGTGTATAAGATACGGAAAGAAAACTCTTTTGTCTTTATTTTCTTTGCCGTTTATTTCAGGCTTGCTGCTTATTTTTTATACCAAAAGATTCCATACAAATGCAATGCTGAATGATTTTTGGTCAGGAGGTTTTATAGAGCATAATTTTTCTAATATAAAAAATCTGATTAATACAAATTTGATTTTTTATTTTTCTGATTTCCCTTCAAAATTATTCATAATACTTCTTTTTATTACGGGCATAATACTTCTTTTTAAAAAGTTTAAAAACAAGGAGTATCAGGTTGTCGGTGTTTCATTTGGTTTTGCAATAGTTCTGTCATATTGCGGAATATATCCTCTGTATCTTAGAACTGCTATATATATTTTGCCTCTGTTTTTTATAATACTGGCGCTGCCTTTTGAGTATTCAGGGGTTAAGAATAAGCTCGTAACTTATTTTGTTGCGGCATTTTTGTTTGCACATTTTTTTGTATGTACGTTTAAAACCGATTATTTACAGATAATAAAAAAACAGTATTATACGGAAAATACAAAAGAGCTGTTAGAATTATTTGTCGAAAGATCAAAACCGCAGGATATATTGATTGTACCGAATCTTACAGGAATAAACTTTGCATATTACAAATCATTTGTAAATCTTTCGGGCAGGCAAATTTTTGTTTTAAAAAAGCAGCTGTTTGAATACAAAGATATAAAAAACGCATACGATACTCTGGATAAGGGCAGAACATATTATATTTTATTTACACATAGTGCGGATAAACCGTATGTATACAAAAATCTCTGTGCTTATGCAGAGGAGCATAAAAACACAGAGATTTTTTCCGACAAGAATTATAATGCCTTAATCAAATTTGCAAAGTAGTACTAATTGGACTTTGATTAGTCTATGGTCAATTTTTTCTTGTTATCTTTTTCTTTAGCAAGTTTAGGTGCATCAATCTTTAAGACGCCGTGTTCCAGTTTTGCTTTTGTATTTTCAACATCAATTTCCTGCGGGAAGTAAACAGTTCTTGAAAATTCACCGTAGCTGAATTCTGTTTTCTTATAAGCTTTTTCGTTTTCTTCTTTTTCTTCCTCTTTTTTGGCATTGATAGTTATGTAGTTTTTATCAATATCTATATCGAGGTCTTCTTTTTTTACACCCGGTAATTCAGCTTTTACTGTATATTCATTATCTTTTTCTTTTAATTCAACAGGCATAGCAAGTTTTTCTTCATCGGGAAAACTATAGTCGGGGAATAAGCCTTCCATATTTCTGCTTAAAATTGAACTTATTTCGTCATTAACTGATTTTAAAAATCTGTCCGGTGTTTTTCTTATTAAAAATCTCATAATATTCTCCTTTCAAATTTTATATATTAAACTGAGTCAGGAGGTATATCGGCTGCCGTATTACTTATTGCCTCTTACACTGTTATTATTGCTCTGTTTTTCAAAAAATCTTTAAATTTTAACTAATTTTTAACAATTGTATTTAAT
Organism: Candidatus Gastranaerophilales bacterium; assembly: GCA_944325575.1. Taxonomy (GTDB): domain Bacteria; phylum Cyanobacteriota; class Vampirovibrionia; order Gastranaerophilales; family Gastranaerophilaceae; genus Limenecus. The sequence goes on from CALVAR010000021.1 coordinate 8,785, forward strand.
TATTTTTTAGTATTGTCAAAATACAACAAACATATGATGAAGATAAAACGCTCAATCATTAAGATTACTATAGGGGAAGTTGTATTTTGACAAATCACTTCTGTATGGATTAGGGGAAGAAGTTAAATTGCTTACAAGGGAAGAAAACGAAAATATTTCATCAGAATTTTCCAGAGATTTAAACCTCACCTATGAATGGTTTAATACACATTTCACACAAACTGTGTGTGAAACTTTTTGCGAATTTTGGGGAGAATCTGCGGAAGTAAAACTTATAAGCGTAAGTGAAAATACAAATATTCTTGCACAAAGAGAAGAATTTTTTGTTACACAAATAAGGCTGAATAAAGAACTGTCCGTATTTATAAGACTATCCAAACCTCTTGTGAAAAATTTGCTCGAAAATATACTGGGTCCAAACGGAAAAACATTTAATATAGAAAAAATAACTGATCTTGAAGCAAAAATACTTACGGGTTTTGATGATTTTCTATACAAAAACCTCAGTCAAAATATAAAGCAGGGCGCTGATTTACCGGAAAATAACAGAAACTATAATGAATGCAATTTAACGTTCTTTTTAAGAGCAAACGGGATGACTCTCGGGAAAATTGTTATAAAAATACCTGTTGTTGCAATAACACCGGAATGTTTAACGCTCAATGAAGAAGTATTTTCAATATCTGACTTTAAAAGGCAGCGTGCGGAAGTAAACTTAAGCGTCGGACATACACGCATGAGGCTAAATGAGCTTAAACATTTGGAAATTGGAGATTTAGTAGTTCTGGAGCACAGTAAATCTTCAAAAATGCTTTTAAAATACAAAGATTTTACAAAAGAAATAAAAGTCGCACCAAACCCTTACATTATGATTGAGGGTGACTTTGATGATAACGGACAAAACCCGAAAGGAGAAAACATGCCGGGCTCTGATATATACAATATGTGGGATACAATTCAAGTCGATATCAATGCCGAGTTTGAAAAAGTAAAACTTACTCTCGGTGAACTAAAACAGATTTCCGAAGGGCTTGTTATTGATATAGGCTCTGTATATGACAACAAAATTGACCTTAAGGTGGAAGACAAAATAGTTGCCTCCGGAGAATTGGTCATTATAAATGATAGGTACGGTGTAAAAATCAATGAAATATTTACAGAAGAAAAAGACCAGGCCTCTCAAAATGCTGAATTTTCCGAAACGGATAATTACGAAGATGAAGAAGTAGACGAAGATGAGCAAATGGCAGGAGAAATGTTTGAAGAAGAGCACCAACAAGCTCAAGAGAATCCTCCTCAAGAACCGGAAGATTCAAATGAAGAAGAAAATTTTGATTATTCCAGTTTTGATGTAGATGACGAAGACATATAGGGAACAAAAGCATGGGAATATATCTGATAAATTTTTTGGTTTATTCAATGGCAATGGTTGGCCTTTTATTTGTATGTCTAATGGTATACAAAAAAACAATGGCCAATAATTACAGCAAAAAAAACAGTGAAGAACTAACAGTTGAAAATGCAATGAATCTTTCTGCCAGAAAAACACTGTATATTGTTAAAGCCGGCAATGAAAAATTTCTCATCGCATCCGATGCGGAAAGAACAACATTCCTTGCAAAGTTAAATGACATTGAAAATACCAATACAAAACAGATACAGGAAATTCCAAACGATATATTTTTTAGTATCAATGAGAATGAATTAAATAAAGAAAAAAAAGCAAATGAACAAAAAGGCGTTGATTACACAGAGGTTATGAATGCTATAAAAAATACAACTCATAAACAACCCGTTATGAAAGAGATTTTAAGAAAACTGGATCAACAAACAGAATCGGTTCACACCGCAAAAGAATAAAGGACAAAATAATGGAAAGCGTATTAAAAGATTTAAATCCTATATTACAAATGCTGCTCGTTATGACGGTATTTTCAATGCTGCCGTTCTTTTTTACCTGTATGACGAGTTTTTTACGATATACAATAGTATTTTCAATGCTTAAACAGGCATTGGGTACACAGCAGGTTCCGCCCGGCATTGTATTGATAGGTTTATCTTTGATTCTTACTATTTATACAATGAGTCCGGTATTTTCTAAAATGTGGGAGATGGGCTCTGTTCCATACCAGAAAAACGGTGACATAGTAGCTGCTTTAACGGAAGGCTCAAAACCGCTTAAAGAATTTATGATGAAGCAGACGAGGCAGTCGGATATGACATTTTTTATCCAGCTGTCAGGTGCCCCGAAACCCAAAACTCCTGATGATATCACAATATGGCAGGTTGCTCCTGCATATATCATAAGTGAACTAAAAACGGCGTTTGAAATAGGGTTTGTAATATATGTACCTTTTATCGTACTGGATTTAATTGTTGCAAACGTACTTTTGGCACTCGGTATGTTTATGCTGTCTCCTACGATTATTTCTCTGCCGTTTAAATTACTGATATTTATTGCCGTAGACGGGTGGAGCATGATAGTCCACGGTCTTGCAACAAGCTTTAATTAATAAAGGAATAACTATATGGAAGTATTAATGGAATATATGGGCAAAGGCCTTATAACAATGCTTATGATATCAATGCCATGCGTACTCGTAGCAGCAGGTGTCGGTCTTGTTGTCGGTATTTTGCAGGCTGTTACACAGGTGCAGGAACAAACAATTGCCGCAGCGCCAAAAATTCTTGCAGTATTCTTAGTTCTTATGATTATGGGTATGGGCTATATTAAACTTTTAACAAACCTTCTCGGTGAAGGTTTCCAACTTGCCTTTAACCAGATACCGGCTGCTGACAGTTTTGTTCTGTCCTCAAATTATCACAAATACACCCGTCCGTTTGATTCAGAATTTAAAGAAAGCGCAGGCAGGTTCGATAAGCAGGAAATCGGCGATATAATGAGAAACCCCGGAAAAATTCCGTTTATAGATTACAACTCAAAAACAAAACACTATCCGTCTGACAGAATGCCGAATCCTACACCTAATCTTATTGAACGTAATGCCATTATGAACAGGTAATAAAAAGGGACTATGTATATGAAAAAAAGATTTCTGATATATACAGCCATTATTTTAATAGTTATATGTACTTGTTTGTGTCCTGCTTTCTGCCAGAATGCGGAAAGAGTTATAAATCTGCATACGGACGGCGCCTATATGATAGGACTGAGCGAAAGACCTATTGAATTAAAGGTCTCAAACGAAAATGTTTTAAGAGCAGAAGTCGTAACAAACCTTTATTCACCGGAGTCTCAAATTGTTATAAAAAGTCTTGAAGAAGGAATTTCTTACATAACTTTTAAAACAAAATCCAAACAGCACTCAATAAAAGTTCTTGTTGACAATAATTCTCCGGTGGATAAGGATTTAACAGAGATTGATAAAGTAAGGGAACCGAAGAATAATTGATTGATGCAGTATTAGAAGCTTTTCCAAAATATTTTCCGGAAATAAATGCGGCACTGGGCAGCGGCATATTGATTTTTGCACGTATTCTGGGGTTTGTACGTTTTGCTCCTGTCTTAAACAGAAGAGAAATACCAGGGATGATAAAGCTTTCTTTTGCACTTGTATTAACCATAATCCTTATGATGACAATAAAGCCAGAACCTGTTCCGCACGGTGCATCGCTGGTTCTTGGTATAATATTAAATACTGTCGGAGGAATGATAATAGGATTTATTGCAAACTGTATAGTACAGGCTATAGCTGCTGCCGGAGATATGATTAATATGCAGATGGGGCTTTCTTCTGCAATGGTTTTAGATCCTACACTAGGTGCACAGGTATCCATTCTTGGTAATTTTTTCAGTTTGTTAGCTGTTATACTCTTTATACATGTCGGCGGGATATACTGGCTGGTTAATGCACTTTACAGAAGTTTTGAAGTATTTCCTATGTATGCGCACGTAATACCTCTGGATAAAATGATAAACAAAGAGTATTTAATTACACTAACATCAAATGTCTTGTATGTAGGATTACAGATAGCGTCTCCGGTATTACTTGCGACACTGGGACAGGATTTGATATTAGGTATAATTTCAAAAACAGCTCCTCAGGTAAACGTTTTTCAATTAAGCTTCCTGTTTAAGCCTGTATTGGGTGCCGCAATATTGTTGTGGATAATGCCGGTTATCGTAAATGTTATAAATGACTATTTTATTTCTTTTGCAAAGATATTTTAAAATTTTATTTAAAATGTCAGGCAAATTTTAACATTCCGGCTGGTTTTCTTGCACATTTATATTATCTTTTTCTTCTTTAGATAGGTATGAAATTTTACCGGACAAATTGCTTAATTTATTTTAGCCGTCTTAAAAGCAAATTCAGCATCGAACTCAGCCTGTGTCAATATTTTACCCGGATTCATCCTATAAAGGTGAAAAGAAGGATTAACACTTTCAAAGTCAGCTTTTGCAAGAATTTTTGCTATTTCTAAATCTTCTGATGTCTTAAAAATATTTTTAACAGCCCGCTCATCAAACCATCCTTGATTAAAGCCTTCAAACCAGTGATGATTCACTACATGATTTAATACTCTTTGCTTTATTTCCGGAGACAGATTATAGCTGTCAAGAAACATTTCTGCTTCTTTTTTACTGCCGGCAGCATGTCCTGTTGTTATAATTCTTCCTTTTTTGCCAAAGTCGTGAATAAGAGATGTTAGTTTCAGAACTTCTTTACCTTCATCTGACAGTGAAGCATAGGACGGATTATTCATAGCTTTTTGAAGAACATTTAAAGAATGGATATCAACGGAATAGATATGTGTCCCGTGCTGAATTTTTCCGATTATCATGTTAAATTCCGGAAATCCCTTTATTATTTCATCAAAAGCCTGTTTTGTGTCGGAATCGGCAAAAGTTGTTTCATTTTTATAATAAAATTTTTCAATTAAAGATTTTAGTTTTTGAGATTCCGGTGAATTATCCGTTCGTCCATTTAAAACAGGTATTCCGTCAATGTCAAAGCGGGTTTTTGTAAGGTTAAATTGTCCGAGAACTTCTTTTTGTCTTTGTTCAGAAAGATTTTTAACTGTATCTTTGATATCCTGAATAAATTGTTCTCGAGAATATTTTAGAGGAATACCTTTTTTGCCGTATTGTGAAAAATTATGAGTAAGAACTATTTTTTCCAGTAATTTGTTTTGCCCTTTTAAAAAACCGTTTATAAATGCTTCGGCCTGTTTTTTTATAACAGAAGGATTGATTGCCGGATTTGTAACGGGTTTTGATACATTTGTTTTTGAATTAGCACCGGTTTGTTTGGGCTTGGACGGTATTTGTGTATTACTCGTTGAAATAGTACTATTACTGTTTTGGGTGTTATTTATATTTCCGGTATTAGTTTGATTTAGCTTGCTGTTTGATGTCTGCGCTGCGGGCTTGCTTGTAATTGTTTTAGTTACTTTTTTTAATACATTTTTATATTTGCCTCTTACCGTAAAGTAAATTCCCAAAGCAGCAAGCGCTGCTGCAGTTGAAATATATACGGCTTTTTTTGTACTATTTTCGGAAGTTTTCTTTATCTGCTGTCCATTTACGGGGTTTTGAACCGTATTGTCATCTGTTGATTTTTTATAAATTACATTATTTTGTATTTTCTTACCACTAATAGAAAACTGCATACAAACCTTCTTCTTTTCACACAATTAATAAAAACTAAACATTATTATTTATTGCGCAAATTCAAAAATCTTTACACAAATCCTAAAATTTGTATGTTTATGTTTAAATTAGAAATTGTAACAGACACAGAATTGTTTGAAAGGACTTTTTATGCGTATAAACAAAGTATCTCCTTCTTTTAAAGGTTTTATTTATTCACCTGATGATAAAGTAGCTGTTAATACAAAACATATAACAGCAATGCGTGAAGAAGAAACTTCTGATGGAAAAAAAACTATAATTTTTTCAACAGACAGAACCTTCAATACAATAAACGCACCTTTAGAACAGGTACTGAAAACATATAACAGAGCTTCTGCCAGTGAGATGTACTATATAAATGTTAAAGATTATGCTCCAAAAGATACAAAAAAGCCTCATTATACAATCTAATAAGGCTTTTTGTTAATTTTATATTGTCAACTAAATAACGGTTTATGATTTTACAACATCTTTATAAGAACCTTTAAATTTGTCCTCATAAACCGTGTGTAAAAGCTCATGCGCTTTGTGCGAGCCGGGCGCTTCCAGATATTCCGCATAAAGTTTTTTGATATCCGGATTATCATTTGATCTTCTGTATTGAAGCTCAGAGTCTTCTTTGTAAAGTCCCTGTGCTCTTTTTTCTTTAATGTGTGTGTCATCACAGCTTCTCGGCTGTCCGCCGCCGTTAATACATCCGCCAGGGCAGGCCATTACTTCAAGCATTTGAAAATCTGCCGTGCCGCTTTTTATTTCCTGCAAAGATTTTTCCGCTTCTTTTAAAGTAGACACCACTCTTACTTTTATTTTTGTACCTTTGATGTCTATTTCAACTTCTTTGCAGCGGTGATTTTGGTCAACCCCTCTCATACCTTTTATGTCAAGGTCGGATAACGGTTCACCGGTTACAAATTCATAAGCTGTTCTGACAGCTGCTTCTGCTACACCGCCTGACGCACCAAAGATTGTACCTGCACCTGTGTATTGTGCAAAAGGCGAGTCGCCTTCTGCCGGTTCAAGTGATTTGAAATCAATACCTGCGCTTTTTATCATTTTTGCCAGTTCTTGTGTAGTCAGAACATAGTCTGTTTCATATTTTCCGTCGTGAGAGAGCTGCTCTCTTTTTGCTTCTGCTTTCTTTGCCGTACAAGGCATTATAGAAACAATATTAAGATTTTCAGGTGTAAAACCTTCAAAATATTTTGGGACAAGCTCTCTTAATACAGGGGAAAGCATTCCTTGAGGAGATTTGCAGCTGGAAAGATGGTTCAGCATATCAGGATGCTGCAGCTCAAGATATCTTACCCACGCAGGACAGCAGGAAGTAAACAACGGAAGATTTTCGCCTTTGCTTACTCTTTCAACAAACTCGTGAGCTTCTTCCATAATAGTAAGGTCAGCAGAGAAGTTTGTATCAAATACAAGGTCAAAGCCTATTTCTTTTAATGCTGCATTGATTAATTTTATTGTGTTTTCTCCCGGTTCAAGGCCGAATTCTTCACCGATTGCGACACGTACAGAAGGTGCAATTTGTGCAGCAACTTTTTTGTTCGGGTCAGTGATGAGTGACCATACGGGGTTTACTTCGTTTTTGATTGTTAATGCGCCTGTCGGGCAAACTGCCTGACACTGACCGCAGAATACACAATCTACGCTTCCGAGCGGTTTGCCGGCTAGAGGCTGAACTACTGTTTTTGAGCCTCTGTTTGCAAAACCGAGTACCGCATGACCTTGAAACTCTGCACAGGCTCTTACACAAGCACCGCAGAGGATACATTTATTCGGGTCACGTACAATTGATGGGTTTGAGTCATCTATAGGCAGGTATCTGTCTTTTTTCAGTTGTACATATTTTGATACGTCTTTGATTCCGTATTCTTCAGCATACTGCTGCAGTTCGCATTTGCCTGATTTGTCGCAGGTTGTACATTCTCTGTCGTGGTTTGCGAGCAGCAGTTCCAGTACGGTTTTTCTGATTCTTCTTGTACGTTCCGTGTTTGTTTTTACTTTAATATTTGCCTCAGGCGGCATTGTGCAGGAAGAATTTATTACTGTTCTTCCGTTAGGGTATTCAACTTCCACAACGCACATTCTGCATGCACCGTACTGGGTCAAATCAGGTCTGTAACAAAATGTCGGAACATTAAAACCTGCTTTTCTTATTACTTCAAGAAGGTTTGGTTCATCAGTGAACTCGACCTCTTTGCCGTTTATTATAAGTGTTTTTTTATCGCTCATTATTAATTTCCTTTATGTTTGTCTGCTTTTGCCATTGCAATCAAAGATTGCTGTGTTTTTCCGGCACTGCCGGTTCCTGTAACCTTTCATTTATTTTTGTTTAATCGCTTTGAACGGACAGGAGCTTATGCAGGCTCCGCATTTGATACATTTTGATTGATCAATGTGGTGCGGGTTGCGTACGCTGCCTTCAATTGCTCCAACAGGACAATTTCTGGCACATTTTGTACAGCCTTTGCAGAGTTCTTCGTCAATTTCAAAGGTTTTCATTGCATCGCAAACACCTGCAGGACATCTCTTGTCTTTTATGTGAGCGATATACTCATCTTTAAAGTATTTCAGAGTAGAAAGTACCGGATTCGGCGCAGTTTTTCCCAAACCGCAGAGAGAACCGTCTTTTACGGCTGTTGCAAGTTCTTGAAGTGTTTCAATATCTTGCATTTTGCCTTTGCCTTTTACAATTCTTTCCAGAATTTTCAGCATATTTTTTGTACCTTCACGGCAGGGTACACATTTTCCGCAGGACTCGTTTTGTGTAAAGTTCATAAAGAATCTTGCAACTTCTACAATACAGGTGTCCTCGTTCATTACAACAAGACCGCCTGAACCTACCATTGCACCTGCTGCTATGAGGTTGTCATAATCCATAGGCAAATCAAGATGCTCTTCTGTCAAACATCCGCCTGACGGGCCGCCGATTTGTACGGCTTTGAACTTTTTGCCGCCTCTGATGCCGCCGCCGATATCAAAAACAATTTCTCTTAAGGTTGTACCCATCGGCACTTCGATAAGACCGGTGTTGTTTACTTCGCCTGTCAGAGCAAATGTTTTTGTACCTTTTGATTTTTCTGTACCCATAGAGCTGAACCAGTCTGCCCCTTTGAGTATTATAGGAGCGACATTGGCCAGTGTTTCTACGTTGTTAATCAATGTCGGTCTGCCAAAAAGCCCTTTGTTAGCAGGGAATGGCGGTTTTGGTCTTGGCATACCTCTCTCGCCTTCGATGGAAGCGATAAGAGCTGTTTCTTCGCCGCAAACAAAAGCACCGGCACCTTCTTTGATATGAATAGTGAAGTTAAAATCACTACCCATAATGTTTTTGCCGAGAAATCCTCTTTCTTCCGCCTGCTGTATTGCAACTCTCAGTCTGTGTATAGCAAGAGGGTATTCCGCTCTTACATATATATAAGCTTCATCGGCCCCGATAGCAAAACCTGCAATAGCCATACCTTCAAGAAGTTTATGAGGGTCCCCTTCCATAACACTTCTATCCATAAATGCACCGGGGTCGCCTTCGTCTCCGTTACAAACAACATAGCTTTTTCCGCCTTTGTTTGCTGCTGTGAATTTCCATTTCATACCAGTTGGAAATCCGCCGCCGCCTCTGCCTCTGAGGCCGGATTTTGTGATTTCGTCAATTACCCAGTCAGGGTCGGATTTTTCAAGTACTTTGTGCAATGCCTGATAAGCCCCTACGGCGAGTGCTTCGTCTAATGATTCGGCATTGATTTCTCCGCAGTTTGCAAGGGTTGTTCTTGTTTGTTTAGCGTAGAAATTTATTTCTTCATTTTTAAATACATGTTTTTCTGTTTTCGGGTCAACATAAAGAAGTCTTTCCACAGGTTTGCCTTCTTTAATGTGGCTTTCAACAATTTCTTCTACATCTTCAACATGTACTTTTACATAAGTAATATCCAAATCGGGGATTACAACCAGAACTCCCTGTTCGCAAAAACCATGGCATCCTGTCGGTACAATTGTAACTTTATCCTGATGAGTCATCGGACGGACGTCGGCTCCCAGTTCTTTAAATTTTTCAATAACTTTTAATGAACCGTTTGCCACACAGCCTGTACCTGCACAAACAAGTACTCTTAAGCCCTGTGCTTTAATCTGTTCTTTTACTCTTTCCTGTTCTTTTTTTATATCTATTAATGTTGCTGTCATGTTAGTTACCCTCTTTTTCTTCTTTCATAATCGTATCAATTACGATTTTTATTGCATCGCCTGTCATTTGCGGATAAACTTTTCCGTTTACGACAACAACTGGTGCAAGTCCGCAAGCACCGAGACAGCTAACTGTTTCCAGAGAGAAAAGCCCGTCTTGCGTAGTAAACTTTCCGTCTTCAAGCTGAAGGCTTTGTTTAATAGCGTTTAAAACAGGCATCGAGCCTCTAACGTGGCAGGCTGTACCGTCACAAACTTTTATTTCATATTTACCTTTAGGCTGCAGGCTGAATTGTGCATAAAATGTAGCAACACCATATACTGTTGCGGGGGATAACCCTTCTATTTTTGTTCCGATGTATGTCATTATATCTAACGGAAGATATCTGAATACCTCTTGAACTTTTTGCAGAATTGCAATCAAATTTGACTTTTTGTACTCATAAGCAGATAAAATTCCATCAACTTTAGAGTAGTCGATTCCGGCTTGCGTCTGTTGACTCATCTAATCTTTCTCCTTTACACAAGATTTTAGACCAATATCGTGAATATAATCACTATTAACGACAATATATTATTATAAAATCACTATTTTTTCAAGTGAAAAATATATAAAATGGAGTATTTGAACTATATTAGATTGATAAAAATAAAAAAATATGATTTACTTTATATATTAATAAGCAGAGGTTTATTTATGAAAAAAACATTCAAAAAAGCATTCACAATGGCGGAAGTTCTTGTTACCCTTATTATAATTGGGGTTATTGCATCTATGACAATACCATCCTTACAGGCTGATGCAAACAAAAGAACTTATGTTGCGGGCTGCAAAAAAGCATTTTCTACTTTATCAAATGCACTTGCACTTGCTGAGCAGACAAACGGCCCTATCAGAAAGTGGGGGCTTTCTGAATCCAAATCATACAGTGATTTTGAAGAATTTTTCCTTCCTCATTTAAATACCGTCACACTCTGCAATGATACTAAGGGCTGTTTTGCGGAAGAATATAAAAGTTATACAAATGAACAATCTGATTCCATTACAGACAAAGGTTACGGAACACCGGGAGTTGCTGCGATACTTGCCGATGGAATGAGTGTTTCTTATGACTTGTCAAACTCACAAAATTCCAATACGACTACGGATATTTTGGGTGTTAATACTTCTACGCCTATTGTAGTTTTTGCTGTTGATACTAATGGAACAAAAAATCCAAACACAATAGGAGAAGATGTATTTTTCTTTGTTGTAACAAGAGACGGACTAAAGCCGGCAGGTTCTGATAAATCACTTTCCGATATAAATTGCGGCAAGGACAAAGATGGTACAGAATGTGCAGCATTGGTTATTAAATATGGTGATCTTGATTATGACAAACATATAGAGGAAGCAAAAAGCTCAGGTGATGCGGGTTCCGGCAGCGGTGACAAACAGGAACCTACCGATAAGCGTAAAGGTAGCTAATTATAAATTTAAACAATAAATAAAACTTGAATATTAAAAAGAAGTATTGTTTTATACAATGCTTCTTTTTAGTCTGTCTGTTCTGTTTGAACTCAATATATTTTTTAACTTCATAATTGCCTGTGCGTGCAGCTGACATACTCTGGATTCTGAAACATTAATTGTTTCTCCTATTTCTTTGAGCGTCATGTTTTCATGATAATAAAGAACCATTATCATTCTTTCTCGTTCAGGCAAACGTTTTAGTGCAATTTGCAATTCTTTTTTTACATCCTTGTCCACAAGCTGTTCAAGCGGATTTTTAGAATTTTCATCCTGTATTGTATCAATAATTTCTACACTCTCTTCGGATGTGCCTTTTTTGTCATAAATAGAACCGACCTGCATTTCTTCTGCCAGAAGAGCTTCCACTTTTTCTTTTTCCATATTCATTGCAGCTGCAAGCTCTGTAGTGGTAGCTGCTCTGCCAAGAGACTGCTTGAGCTTTTCTGCCATCAGTTTTATTTCTTTTATCTTTTTTCTTGTAGAGCGTGGAACCCAATCCTGCGAACGAATTTTATCTATAATGGTTCCTCTTATACGCATAAGAGCATAGGTCTCAAACCTTGCTCCTTTGTCGGGTGTATATTTTTCTATGGCGTCAATAAGACCTTCTACGCCGTAACTTGTTATATCTTCTATTGAAAATGTCTGAGGCAAATTCATTTTTATACGGCCTATTACATATCTTGTGAGATATATATATTGAACGATGAGTTTATCTCTTAAGGCTTTTTTTGATTTGTCTGCAAGGTATTCAAGCCACAAAGCTTCAAGCTCTTCATCAGAAAGCCTTTTGATTTTGTTATAAGAACTGTATTCTAACTCTTCACTCATCTCTGTTGGTTACCAACGATTTCCCCTAATAAATATCCAAGTCCGTATAAATATACGCGTGATGGTATATATTAACATTCTACATTTAATGAAATTATGCAAATCATGTAAATAGATGATTTTTATAAGGGAATCAGTTATTTTGCTTGCTTACACAGGCAGTAATTGCATCAATCAGCCTTGATGCTTCTTTTATTTTTATGTTCTTAAACTCGTCTTGTTTTATTTTGTTTGATGCAGGCACTATTATATTTTTAAACCCTAACTTTTCGGCTTCTTTAATTCTTTTATCAAGATTATTGACCGCTCTTATTTCTCCGGACAATCCTATTTCGCCGACAATAACCGTATCCGGACTTACACATACATCTCTTGCACAGGTTGCTACAGCCAGAGCAACGCCGAGATCCGCTGCCGGTTCATCTATATCAAGCCCGCCTATAACGTTTACATATACATCCTGTTTGCTCAAGTTCAGGCCTATTCTTTTCTCAAGCACGGCAAGAATCTGCAGCAGACGGTTATAATCTATTCCGTTTGATACACGTCTGGGTGAAGGATATGGTGTTGTGCCTACAAGCGCCTGTATTTCTATCAACAGCGGACGGGTGCCTTCGTTTGTAGCAATTACGACACTGCCGGGTGTATTGTTCTGCGTGCGTTCATTCAAAAACATTTCACTTGGGTTTGAAATTTCATGCAGACCGTCATCACACATGTTGAAGACACCTACCTCATTTGTTGTGCCGAATCTGTTTTTCATACATCTTAAAAGTCTGTATGATTTATATCTGTCTCCTTCAAAATAGATAACTGTATCAACCATGTGCTCAAGCACTTTGGGACCGGCAATATTTCCTTCTTTTGTAACATGGCCTATGACTACTACAGTTATATTTTTATTTTTTGCTATATCCATAAGGATATTTGTACATTCTCTGATTTGTGAAACACTGCCTGGAGAACTTGTTATCTCATCTGAGTATACAGCCTGTATACTGTCTATAATAAGGATTTCCGGTTTTATTTCTTCTATTTGGCGTTTTATTGCTTCAAAATTTGTTTGTGAATATATATACAAAGAATTTGATTTTACACCCAGCCTTTGTGCTCTGAGTTTTACCTGTGAGGCCGATTCTTCCGCGGAAACATAAAGTGCTTTTCTTCCGTCTTTGCAGATAGATTTCCCTGTTTGCAAAAGTATTGTTGATTTTCCTATGCCCGGGTCGCCTGCGAGTAAAACTATAGAACCCTGTACAAGCCCCCCGCCCAGTACACGGTCAAATTCTTCTATACCGGTTGTAAATCTTATTGATTTATCAACTTCAATCTCATCTATCAGGCACGGTTTTGTATCATTCAAAACAACTTTGCTCTGATTATTGGAATTTGTTTCAACAACTTCTTCAACAAACGTATTCCATTGTCCGCAATCAGGACATTTACCCAGATATTTAGCGGTTTCATATCCGCAATTTTGACATATCCATTTGGTTTTTAACTTTGCCATTTCTTAATTTTACCAGAAGTAATACATCATATTTGTAACAATATCTCAATAATTATACTAAATCATGAACATCTATGCCGTGTGTGTTTTAACTTAAATCACATGTAATATGCAACAAGCTGGCAGAATCTTATAAGCTTATCCGCAAAAAGACATATAATAACCGTAGCTGCAGCACAGGCGTATAATATAAACTTTGATGAAATAACAGATGTATCTATAACTATATCTGTCTCTATTCGTCTGAACATTGCTCTTATTATTCTCCAGTATCCGTATATTAAAATTACTGACGCCAATAGGGCTGTAATCAAAAACGGCAGGAATATAAAACCTGAGCGTGCGACAGCTGAAAAAATATACATTTTTGCAACAAATCCGCAGGTCGGAGCAAGACCTGCAAGTGCAATAAGTATAACGGTAAATGCTATTACATAATACGGTCTGTGATATATTACGCCTTTCAGTTCATCCAAATTTTCCAGTTTGGCAGAGTTATACAGTAATATTATTGCTGCCCATGCACCGGTATTTGCAAAAAGGTAACAGAACAAATAGAACAATACACTTGAAAGGCTGTACACGGAAAATACGCATAACCCGAGCAGTATTATACCCGATTGCACACTCATAGAATACGCCATAATTCTTTTAAGGTTTTCCTGTCTGATTAAAGACAATGAACCTAAAAATATGGTTATTACAGCTATTAATGCCAGCACAATTTTTATTGTGTATGTATAATGCAAAAACGTCATTAAAATTCTTGATAGAACAGCAAAACAAGCCAATACCGGTATGGATGACATATATGCGCCTATCGGATAACTTGCACCCTCAAAGGTATCAGGAAGCCAGCTTGAAAAAGGTACAAGCCCGAGTTTAAAAAACATTGTGCACATTATAAGTATAAGCGAAAATGTCAAAAGGATTTGCGGCTGGCTTGATACTGCTGCTGCATTTACAAGGTAAAGACTTATCTTATCAAAGCCGAACTCTGCGCACATGCCGTATATTACGGAAAGTCCGAACAAAAATAAAGAAGATACAACAGCACTCTGTACCAGATATCCAAATGTAAGCTGTTTGGCGTTTGGATTTTTGTTTAGTGACAGCAGAAGATAACAGCTTAATCCCAGAGCTTCGAGCGAGACAAACAAGCCGATAAAATCCACCGCACTTACTGCGCACATTGCAAATAATATTCCGGATAAAAAGACGCTGAAATACTCAAATGCTCTGTCTCTTTTTTCTCTAATCATATTCCTTGATAAAAGAGTAAGGAAGAAACCCGCCATTAATATTAAAATCTTAAAAAATACCGTATATATATTGGTTAAAAATGTATTATGAAACGCAAATGCTTCCGGTTCAATCTGCAAATAGAATGTTGACGCAATAGCTAGCACAATCCCGAGCAGTGTAAACCATTTTGATAATTTATATAAATATGTATTAAAGAATAAAGAAGCAACCAGATTGAATATTATAAATACGGTTATTATAAACTCTGGCATATATGCCGCAACTATTTCAGACATTTATACGACTCCGGCTTTATTTTTAGACCTGTAATACATCTAAAATTATACTCGAAACAGATTGATAAATTTGTATAATACTCATCGGATAAACACCAAAATAAATTATTATAAGACATAACGCAGATAAAATGCTTACCTCCTGAGGCGAAAGGTCTTTTATCTTTTTCCACTGATCAAGAAGAACCGAACAAAATACTTTGTAGAAAAAGTACATTATATAACCTGCAGAAATTATAATTGAGCATAGCCCGATAAAAGCAGCTATTTTTACAGTTAACTGCTGATCCAGATTGGAGAGCATAGCGCCGGATAGCACCATTAGTTTTGGTGTAAACATTATAAGAAAAGGTATTCCTATTGCACTGAAACATATAATGAGTGCAAGATACATGCATTTGGGCATAACCTGTCCTATTCCGCCAAGAGACGTAATATATGTTGTTTTTGTCCTGAACTGTACACTTGATATTACGACAAAAAGTGCACTGTATACTATTGCACAGGCTGCAGCCATAAACACAGCACCGTTAAAACCTGTTGAATTAAGGCTTGCAAGTCCTATCATTATAAAGCCTGCAGAGGCAATTTGTGCGTATGATACCATCTTTTTGATACCATTTTGGACAATAGACAAACATCCTGCATAAATAATATTTACTATCCCCCAAACCATAAGAACCGGAGCAAAAAGCTTAAATATTTCAGGAAAAACCTGCATATTAAATCTTATTAATCCATATACGCCCGTGTTTAAAAGTATTCCCGCAAGCATAATATTTACAGGAGCTGCGGCTTTGCTTTGAATATCCGGATACCAGTTGTGAAATGGCACAAAGGGTATACGTATAATAAATCCTATTAAAAAGTTGACAAAAACTGTTATCTGAAACCACAAAGGATAAATTTTTTCATCCATATTGAGTGACTCAATATTTGCTGTCAGTACATTGCTGACAGCAAAGTTATAATAATAAAGTATCAACATGCCGAAGAATAAAAACATATTTGCAGTGAAAGACGCAATTGTAAATTTTATTGCAGCTCTTCTGGCTTCTGTATTTCCCCATTGTGAAATAAGGAAGTAAACGGGAATCAACGATAATTCCCAGAATACAAAAAACAAGAACATATCTTTTGCACAAAATATACCGAGCAGTGCTGATTCCAGCAAAAATATCATTGAATAATACAGCTTATGTTTTGAACGTATATGAATTTTACTCATAAACAGGGTAATTAACACAATAAAAGTCGTCAAAACAACCATTAAAAGAGCAATGCCGTCAACTGCAAATTTGGCGCTTATTCCTAGACTCTTAAGCCATGATATTCCAAAAAACGTCAGCTCTTTCTCATAAGACATACCAAACATGCCGGGATCAAAAAAAGCAAGAAACAGCAATGCATATACAAAATGCAGACTGGCAAACCATTTTGCAAAACGCCTTACTTTAACCTGATGATTCGGAAAGTAAGGAAACATTATGATTAGTGCCGCAATAATAGGTGCTAATATCAGCCATATTAATGATAAAAAATTCATATTATCCGCTCCGTAATAACTAATTAAACTTTTATAAGGATTTCATAGAAAATAAGTACAAAAATCAATATTAAAACAAGCCCTGTCAGAGAATAAATCAGATAAGATTGAAAATTCCCTCCCTGCAATCTTCCGCACAGATATGACATTGCTCTTATTACAAGTTCCGTAAAATTGATTATGGTTTCTATTACGTATTTTTCTATCCAGCCGAAAAATCTGCATAATGGTATAAAAATTTTATTCAATATTCCGAGTATTACAAAAAGAACAAAAAGTACCGCTACTGTCCAGATTAGATTGGTGTTTAATTCAAAGAAAAACGGATTCAGTCTTAAAAACAGGAATATACCGATTAGAGCAATAAGACTGTTTTGATACAGGACAATCTTAGATAGTTCGCTTTGTGGTTTTGATTCAAATGTTATGTATATAAACGCCTGCATAAATTTCATAAGTATTACAAAAAGCAGGACCGAACAGAAAAATACAAATACAGGTGTGCTCATAAGAGAATTTATACACGCCGCTATGTTATTAATGTTAGAAAAAGCAAGTGAATCAACGCCTGACAACTGATTGTAAATAACAGCATAATACATAATTGTTAAAACGCAGAATAAAAGCGTCAGATCGCCTATGCGGTTGAAAATAAATGATTTTATCCCTGCTTTGGACAACTCTCTGTTGGAAAAATCAAAATTAATCATAAGATAGCTTGCAACCCCTGTGATTTCACAGAATAAATATGTTTGAAATATATTGGAACTGATAAATATTCCGTTAAGTCCTATTGCAAAAAGATTTAAATAAAATAAAAGACGTGGAAAATCATCGTGCTCCTTTAATTTTATAAATGCAATATTTTGTATCAAAAAACATAATATGCCTGACAGCAAAATAAAAGAAACGGATATTTTGTCAAGTAGTATTCCAAGATAAAAATTGATTTTATCAAAAGTCAGCCATTGGAAGTTAACAGCAGAGGACAGATTTCTTATGACCGAATAATCAAAAGCTGCTGCGCAAAATATTAGACATGCAAAAGATACGGCAATGCTCATTGCAAAAAGTGTATTTTTTTCTATCTTATTTGATATAAGAGCATTAAATCCGATAACAGCACACATAATAAGCGGCAAAATAACTATAAGATTTATATTTTCAACAAAAAAATCCATTAGTTCTCCTTGTCTTTTATTTTTTCTGCATCAAGATACTCATTTGCCTGATAAATTTTATACAGTATTACCAGTGCAATTATTGTTTGCACGACAGAAATAGTTAAAACAAAAATACTTATCATATTGGCATTTTCCATTGAGTTGTCGCAATAATGCCCGAATACCATAAAGTTTAATACAACGGATATTGTCATAATAAACATAGACATCACTGTCCTTAGCATATTTCTTGAGATTAAAACACCTGTTAATCCAATTAGAAATAACAATAGAGATAGTATAAGATAATGCAGTAAACCTATATTCAAAATAAAATCCATTATTTTTGCTCCTCATTCTGTGACACAACCGGTGAAGAAAGAAAAATACGCAAAATAATTGCCGCAACAAAAACGAGTAATATCACCAGATGCAAAGGGAAAATATGTTCCGCAAATTTTACAGTATCAGATGATTTTTCAATTATAAAGTTAAAAATTGAATACAGTGAGTTATTAAACTCTTCGTTAAAAAACAGGCATGTTAAAACACCGAACAATAAAACCCACAAAGATGAAAAAATAATTTTTATCGGATTTACAAGCTTTAGTTTCAGATTAAGTCTGTTTATTTTTTTTAGCAAAATAAAAACATAACCGCACAAAAATATTCCGCAGAGAATAAACTGGAATATTGCCATATATTTTGCATTTAAGGATAAATATAAAAATCCGGAACTGCAAATAAGAAAAAACAGAGCAATAACAGATATATACATTCTTGGTGCAAGTATTATACCCGCTGCAGAACCGAGAATTATTACACACAGAGAATAAAAATAAAAAATATTTGACTCCACTTAGCGCCCTTTTATTATAATACTCTATATTATTTATATCATATCTTATAAGTGATATAATAATAATGTTGTGAATTATTAAGTTTAATTTTTTTATGAAGAAAATAATATTTGTTTTTATAATAGTTCTTGCTTGCTGCTGTACTTTTTGTCCTTTAAAATCTTATGCAGCAGAGACAGGTTTTGCTTCTCTGTCTAATGAATACTGTGTAAAGGGGGATAAAATCCTTGATTATTACGAAAGGCTGCAGGACAAATCAAACGGAGACAGGTATCTGAATGCAGCAAAATACTTTTACTATCAGGCTTCAAGAGTAGACCTATCCAATCCCAATGCTCTTATTGGCAGAGCAAGAGTTGCGCTTTATCAAAACAGAATCAGAGATGCAAAAAATGATCTTATGGTCGCTTTGAATTTTAACGAGGTAAATCCAAAAGTAAGTTTTTATTTAGGTGAAGTGTTCTTTTTGGATGGAGATTACTCAGAGGCCATTGACTATTACAACTGGGCATATTCTCACGGCTACAGATATGATTACAAGACAAATTTAAAACTCGGTGTTTGTTATGAGAAACTTGACGATGTAAAAAGAGCAAAAAAACATTATACAAATGCAATAAATATTATGCCGGCATCCGTTGAAGCCAAAGCCCGTCTGCAGGGGCTGGATGCAATAAATACCGACTACAGCAAAGTTAAATAGATTTTTAGCTGAATGTTTTTATAAAGATATGTAAATTTACTACACAGGTAGTACGTTCGTATAATGCCCTCTGCTAAAAAAGATGTTATAATGTATATGTAAGTACGAAAAAAAGAAAGATAATCAAGGAGACCATAAAGACAAGTATCAGCCGATTGAAAGGGCATTACATAATATGAACAAAGTACAATTTCACAGTGACCTGGATAGGTTAATTGAAATTTTACCGCCAAAGATTACAAAATGTCTCAGCCACGAAACATTAGACGACGTAATTGAATTGGTCTTGGATTTGGGCCGACAGCCTGAGATAAGGCATGCTAACGGCAGTATAGATTATCTCGGCGAAGATAATATTGTGGATGAGGACATAAAATATATAACTGATCGGGTTCAGGAATTTACAAGGGATAATCGTTCGGGGATACCGGGGACTCTTCACAGAATAAGCGCCATAAGAAACAGACAGGGCAAAATTGTGGGGTTAACCTGCAGAATAGGGAGAGTCGTTACAGGGACAATAGCTTGCATTAAGGATTTTGTCGTACAGAATAAAAGTATACTGTTTTTGGGACGTCCGGGTGTAGGAAAAACAACAAAATTAAGAGAAATCTCACGTCTTGTTGCTGATGAGCTTCATAAACGTGTAGTTGTTGTTGATACATCGAATGAAATTGCCGGCGACGGAGATACTCCGCATCCTGCAATAGGACATGCAAGAAGGATGCAGGTCACTCAGCCCGAGTTTCAAAAAGACATCATGATAGAAGCTGTAGAAAACCATACTCCGGAAGTAATAGTTGTTGATGAAATCGGAACAGAAGCTGAAGCACAAGCAGCAAGAACTATTGCAGAACGAGGCGTTATGCTTATTGCAACGGCTCACGGAAATTCGCTCGAAAACCTAATTAAAAACCCTGTTTTATCGGACCTTGTCGGCGGTATTCAGTCTGTTACGCTTGGTGATGATGAGGCAAAAAGAAGAGCTTGTCAAAAAACCGTTCTTGAAAGAGAAAAACAACCGACTTTTGATATAGTTATAGAAATTATAGACAGGAATACCCTTGCTGTTTATCCTGATACGGCAGAAGCTGTTGATTGTATACTAAGAGGCTGGCCGATTAAACCTGTCATAAGAAAAGTCGATATGTCACAGCCGTCTGAACCTAACCTTGTTGAAAAGATAAAGCAATTAGACAGCAAGATTACATCGGCGAATAATGCTATGAATTTCACATTTTCACGTCAACAATATGTGAACGAAGTTAAAGGCTATAAAAAAATATACATATATGCAGTAAGCCGTTCCATAATGGAAAAATCAATAGAAAGACTTAATCTTAATGCAGAGCTTACAAAAAATATTGATGATGCGGATATAGTTATTGCACACAAAAATTTTGCCAAAGGCGGAAATAAAATCCTGAGCATTGCAAATGAATACAGACTTCCTATATATTATGTCCGTTCAAACTCTACATCTCAGGTTCAAAAAGTCTTGAAAGAAGCTCTCGGGCTCAAAGATGATAACAGAGTAGTTTTCCATGACGAGACAGAAGAAGCTCTTGACGAAGCAAAAGAAGCTATCCAAAAAGCAATTGAAACAGGAGAAGATATTGAACTTTCTCCGCAGAATCAACATATAAGAAAATTGCAGCACGAGCTTGTAGAACAGCATAATCTGGAATCTGTCAGCATAGGCGACGGACATGACAGACATCTTAAAATTGTCGGCGGCAAAGATTTTAAGCAGGATATTGGTTAATTAAGAATATTTGCGAGATAAGAGATTGTTCTTGGAAAATACTGCTGCCAGTAGTGCGATCTTATTGCTTGAATTTCATTTTTAGGATATATGCTTAACAGCGTGTTAGTTTCTGCTATACCTTCTTTTATGGAGTCTTTGCCAAGATAATGGTAATCAGACATAAAATAGCCTATTTCCGAAAGTTGTGAATCACCAAAGTAATTACGAAAAGCTTCTTTTTCTTGATTATATATTTCACGTAATTTTTTATCATCTTTTATTTTTTCATTTATTTCATTAAACATAAGGTCATCTTTTCCATGTCCCCATTCGTGGAGAAGAATTGATGTATCCACATATTTAGGTTTCATAAATATTTCTTTATCTTCGAAATTATAAGAGGCATTGGGCGATTTTTCGCTGACATAAAATGCTTTTAAATCAAGCTCTTTCATTTTAAACAATTCATCTCCAGGAAATTGTTTTAGAACAGTCAGCAGCTCCGTATACGTATTTTTGGTAAAATTTGGAAGTTCGAGAGATACTGTTTTATTATTTTGAAGATTTTTGACAATCAAACTATCGTTTTCAAGCTTTATATCAAATTTGTTGTTATTGCGAGAAGAAACAAAGTGCTTTTCGTCAATCACTTCAAAAGTCACTGATTGATTCAAAAGTTGTTTTCCGTTTTTGTCTGTAATCTTATAATCAAGTATTCTGTTCCCTGCCTCGTCATCTTCATAGCGGTAGGAAGTTTTGGTTCCGTCCAGAGATTCCATATTTTTTTCTATAATTTCATTGCCGTTTTTATCTTTGTATGCTGTACAAATCTTTTCGATACTGCCGTCTGCTTTATGTCTTTCTATATTAAAAACGCCGTTTATCGGTGACTTCTCTATTATTTCTTCAAACATTAAATTATTATTTTTATCCATCTTTTTTAATGTTTGAGACTCAAAAATTTGATGTTTATGATAATCTTCTGAAACTATTCTTAGTTTTAGTTTGGAAACAGTATTATTCTTAAAGTCATGTTCATTTCTTATTAAAGTGTTATCCCACGAAGATTCTTTGATTTCCGCGGTAGGGGTTCCTGTTTTGATATCATACAGCAATATTGTTTTATTCCAATCAGGCCCTGTTGTAAGCTCTACAATACTTGAGATATTTCTGTTGAGATTAATATCAACATCTTTAACATTTTTATCTTTCAGGTATTCTTTAAGATACTCTTTAAAGTGTAATAATTCATCTTCTGTTGCATATTGAAAAATGCCTTGTGATATTTGACCCGTTTGGAGTCCGAGTTCTTGAAAGTTAACTTTTTCGAGTTTTTCTACTATATCAATATCTTGATACATGATAAAGTTTTCAAATGCATCTTTTGACGACATTGGAAGCTTCATAGACATTAACTTGTTCAAACGATCTAATGCTACAATGTAGCACTGGCGTGTAGGCTGACCTTGTTTTTCTAAACACAAAAGAGCAAGTATAAAATGAAGCGTTTCTCTATCCAGTTTTTCATAAATATGAAAATTCCTGCTTATGTCCTTTTTCCATTGCAGATTGTATAGCTTATAAAATGTATCCAGTGCATAATCATTTTCTTCCAATGAAAAACATTTTGACATATATTCAATTTCGGGCATTATTGCTCTTTTGTTGCCTTCATTCTTATAAATATCAAGATATTTTTCTAAAGTTGCGGAGCTAAATTCACCTTTATGTTTGCCTGCTTTTTTTACTGAAGCATCTATAAAGGTCTCGATATCTTTCGTATCAACGCTTTGACATAACCTTTTTAAGATTTCTGCATCTTGCTGTGTATAATTCGTATATGGGATATTTAATTTGGAAAGTATTATCTTTAGTTTTTCTTTTCCCTGATATGCTGATTCAGCAATATTTTTTACAAAAGATATTGATTGTTTGTTATATTCCAGTCCTGATTTATCATTTTTGTCAGATTTGGTATTTTTTATAAAATTTAAAGTTTCATACAGATTTCTGTCGTCCTTCATTGATATCATAAGATCGATAAAGTCATTACGTTCTTTAACTTTATCCTGCGGGAATGACAGCGCTATATCCTTCACCGTCCCCGTCAAATAATGGTCAAAATGACCTGATAATCTGTCGTTGATAAATTTTACATCATAAGATAAGTTTCCGTTTTTATCTTTTAAATCATAAATCTGTTTTGTCACTTCAGAAAAAGGCACACCATCTGAAAGTTTTTTATCAGCATAATCAATTGCTTTTAAATCAAACTTTCCTTCCATATTTTTTATTGGACTAAAAACGAATCTTGTATCTCTTTGCATATATGGTTTTAATTCTTCAGAATTTTGTGTGATAAATTTTATAACACTATCATTAAAAAATCCGTTTTCATCTTTTGAGTTTTGTAATACATCATAACAGTAATCACGTCCTATAAAATAATTATTCCCCTGATTTTTATCCATAATGGAATCGGCTAAAAATAAAGCCTTATAATTTATTTTTCCGTCTTCTTTTGCTGCATCAAAAAGCTTTACTGATAGCAGAAGAGGGTGTTTTTTCTCTTGAAATCTTTTTAAAAAATTAAAAGCACGTTCCGTTATTACTCCGTTTTTATCACACAAGCTTTCATATACTTCATCATATTTTGATTGGTTTTTGAAGCCGATTGAATCAAAATATCCGAACAACTCTTGTTTTGAAATTGTTTTTTCGGCTTGAACACCAATGTATGCTTTTAATAAAGACGCATCAACCGGCACTGTTCCCATTTCAGAAACCTTTTCAACATTTGTTGTTTCCGAATGTTGCTGCTGATTTGGAGCTATCTTATTATTACTGTTTAAAATTTGATTTGTGTTATTAATAATCATAAATCCACAACACCCGTAAAAGTTGTGGATTTACAATAAATAATAAAAAATTTACATTTTGCAACATTATGCTATTGTAGGTGCAACAAAAGTTCTTGTGGAAAGTTCGCTGTCGATTAAAAGTAATGCGTGTTTGTCATCGCCGATTAGTCTCAGTTTAGCGCATATTTCAGAGCAGTTTGCTTCTTCTTCAACCTGTTCTTTTAAATACCATTGAAGGAATGATACAGCAGCTCTGTCTTTTTCCTGTTCCGCTACATCAATAAGACCGTTGATTAAAGATGTAACAAGCTGTTCGTGTTTGTATACAGCTTCAAAACAGTCAAGTGCACTTGACCATTCATGAGCGGGTTTTTCAATTGCGTCAATTATTACTCTTCCGTCTCTTGAAAGAAGATAATCAAACAATCCCATAGCGTGAGCCGTTTCTTCCTGAACCTGTACTCTCATCCAGTTTGCAAAACCTTTGAGTCCGATTTCTTCAAAGTATGCAACCATTGAAAGATAAAGGTTAGAAGAATACATTTCATCTTTAATCTGCTTATTAAAAGCTTCATTCATTTTTTCGGAAATCATTTTTTACTCCCTTCTATATTTCATATTGTCAACTGACTCCGACTGCTTCTTGGATTTTCTTCACGCTCGGTACTGTCGTTCGCTTAGCTTCGCTTGTGCTCACTTCGTACCTCGCTCCCCGGACTTTGTCCGTCCGAAAATCCGCTTGATGAACCTGTGCAATAAACAAGTCCGTTTTTAAAAACAAGTCCGGCACAGGCAACAAGTGCATGGGGTCTACCTCTCAGAAACAATACTTAATTGTTTCTTCGGCAGAGTCGCAAAATGCTAGACTTGGCGTCACTCGCACTCCGTGGACCACTTCTACAAGCGAAGCCGCCTCAGACATATTTCCTGGAATCTCTTTCTAAACAGGTCTTTCTCCTGATGTCCAGAGTCCGTGAATATTACATAATTCTCTTGCCTCTACTTTATCGCAGTGACATTTATATTTCAATACGGGTTCTTCATAAGGGAATAAATATTTTCTTTTAACATATCTTTTATCAGGTGAGTTTACTTCGATAAACTGAATATAGTGTTCTTCTTCCATCGGATGAGGAATAGCACCGACTCTTACTTCAAGTTCTTCTCCGTTTTTCGATACAACAGGAACATGCTTTTCTCCTCTCATTTCTTCATCCTGTGTTTTGGGCACTACTTTTTCCATCGGCTCCCCGCAGCAGACAAGCTCTCCTTCTCCTGCGAGAACTACTTCTATAAAATTTCCGCAAATATTGCATTTATAAAACTCTAATTTTTCTGTCATATACACATCCTTTCTTGTAATGTTTGGATTATAACAGCCTGTTGTAAATTTTTAATTACCTGTTTGTAGAAATATATGATATTATTTATGGAAAAAGGAGAGAGTTTATTATGACAAAGAAAAAAATAATAATATATTTGACTGTCTTTATCGTTGCGGTATGGGCATCCGCAGTGTTTAGAAATATTATATTGGCTGATCCGGCAAAAAACTTTGCTCCTGCTTGCAAAAATGTAGTTTCTCCGCAATGCCAGACATACGTATTGCAAATTTCCGCTCAAAAGAAATTTGATGAAGCAGTGCAGATTCAAAAAGTAAGAATAAAAGAAAACGAACACATTCTGAAATTTTATAAATCCAAAATAGTTGATAAATGTCTTTTTGAAATGGATGCCAAAGAAGCACAGAATTCTTTGCAGGCTTGTATAGGAACACAAAAGGGACTTAGAGACTATTTCCTTTTAAAAACAGCAGAATTTACGGTAAGAGATATTTTTATTGACTCACTTGCCGTATCTCAGATTCAGTATTCTGAATTTAAAGATAAAAAATCAGCAATAAAAACCCTGAAACATATGCAAAAAATTCTGAAACAAAATAAATATGTTACAAACAGGGACGTTATGTTCAAAATCTTAGATAAAGAACTGGCAGAAATTAAATAACCTGCTCTATTGCGCAAATCATGCTGCTTTCATCAGCAATGTTTTGTCCTGCAATATCATATGCTGTTCCGTGAGCGGGAGAAGTTCTTATTATGCTCAAACCCGCTGTCATATTTACAGTTTTATCCATAGCAAGCACCTTTACGGGGATAAGCCCCTGATCGTGATAGCAGGCGCAATACACATCATAGGGCTGCTTCTCGTTCTTTAAATAATGTTTTGCAGCCTTTGCAAAAAGAGTATCTGCGGGCTTTGGATTTGTTATATCAATACCTTTTGCTCTTAATATTTCTATTGCCGGATAAAATTCTTCTATCTCCTCTTTGCCAAGTATTCCGTTTTCTCCGGCATGAGGATTGAGTGAGCACAATGCGATTTTGGGTCTTTTTATTCCGAAATTTTTTGTCAAAACTCCGTGTATACGTTCAACTTTTTCTATAAGCAGATTTTTTGTTATTTTTACGTCTTTTAACGGCAAGTGTCTTGTCAAAAGCAGTACCCGTAAATCTTTTGAGACAAAAAGCATTTCGGCTTTTTCTTTTTTCTCGGGATTTGCCAGTTCCTTTTCTATAATTTCCGTTTGACCTGAAAAATTGTGCCCTGCAAGATGCAAAGCATTTTTTGATACAGGAGCTGTGACAATTGCCTGCACTTCACCATTTTTTGTCATTTCACAGGCTTTTTTCAGACATTGATATGAAAATTCTCCGCTTTCTTTGCACTCATATCCCGGCTTACAGGCCGATTTATCATAAGGAATTTCTACAATTTTATAATCTTGCTTAAGCCCGGACAAAAAATCTTTGGAACCTATTATAACAATACTGTCAGCAGGCGGCATAAGTTTGTTAAGTGCTTTTACTATAATTTCCGGCCCTATTCCGTTAAAATCCCCGGTTGTGATTGCAATTTTTTTATTCATGCTGCTCAAAATATTTTATTATATCTATTAAAGTATTGGAATTACCGAGATTTCCCGATTTTGTAACTATCCATTGGGCTTTTGTATCCATACAAAGCGGTATTGCCGGACAAATTGCATCTATAATTTGCAGGCTATTGCTGTTTATTGCTTTGCAGCATTTAAAAGATGTTTCGCCGCCTATGGTAATTAAAATCGCGTCTCTGTTAAACAAAACTTTTTTTGTAAGACATGCAAGATATTCTCCGATTTTTGAAATAAATTGATTTTTTGAAAGTTCATTTTCAAATAAAATTTGGGAGATAATTTTTGAGTCTACCGTTAAATCGGAAGTATGCACAACAACTACATTATCTTTTACAAGATTCTCAGAAACCCTTGTAACTATATCGTCATTAACACCCTCTAAAATATCTTCCATTTTTAAATCGATGAAATAAGTG
This sequence comes from Candidatus Gastranaerophilales bacterium, assembly GCA_944325575.1. GTDB lineage: Bacteria > Cyanobacteriota > Vampirovibrionia > Gastranaerophilales > Gastranaerophilaceae > Limenecus. The sequence continues at coordinate 36,273 of CALVAR010000021.1, forward strand.
TTTTCTATATCATCATCATCTTGCAATTTTTGAATCTGCGATGCCGTACACTGTGTTGCACTGCCTGATACAATGAGCTTGGGCATTGTAGATATTGTTTTTTCCACCTGATGATTTTCCAGCTCCGGAAGCCATATATTACCAAGCACCTGTGCACATCCTGCAGAACCGCAGGGCAGAATTCTGTATGAGCTTTTTTCCATTGCAAGCACAACCTGTTCAATATCGGTTACAGATATTGCGTCTACAACAATCAATTTTACACCGCGTTCAATCATTTCGTTCATTTTTTTGAGTATAGGCCCTGCGCCTTTTATTACAGTCCTTAACTCAATCAAATCAACCAGATCATCCTGCTCGTTTTGAAGCTCACTACGCAGTACGGTAGGAATATGAGATTCATAAATAGGGAATCTCGGATCTCTTGCAAATTCTGTTCGTTCAATAGGTATGCCTTTTAATAGATGATACCCGCCTATTGTTGTTCTGCCCTCTTGCGGAAATGCGGGAATAATAACAGCAGCATCCCACTCCAGAGCATCAAGAACACCAAGAGCTTCTACTGCAATGTGCCCCCTTATGGTAGAATCTATTTTTTTATAAAAATATTCCACATTTAAATCATCGGCAAGAATTTTTGCTGCTTGTTTAACTTTTTCGTAAGCTGTGTGAGCATCTGTATTTCTTGTTTCTGTAGGAATAGCCCAAACCTGCGTGCTTACTTTGTTCTCCGGCATATAAGAATAATCAAGCAGAATCTGCGTATTTGCACCTCTCAAATGAAACTGTAATGCTGTATCATCAGCACCGGTCAAATCATCAGCTATAATACCTATATTGTTTGATATAAACATATTCTATCCCTGATTATATAGAAGCAATTTTATTGCTGGTCAGCTTTGCCTGCTGATAGCAGTCTTAGGTTTGATGCTCTGACAAAGAATCTTTCTTTTTGTGCACCGGATGCATCGCTCCATTTGCTTGATGCCAGTCTGCCGTCTATTGCAACAAGTTTACCCTTTTTTACATATTCACCTGCAATTTCTGCAAGTTTATCCCACAATTCAATATTAAACCAGTCGGTTACTTCGGCTTTTGTTTTTGAATCCCATCTGTTTACGGCAATAGAAAATGTTGTTTTAACTTTTCCTGATTCAAAATATTTCATTTCAGGATCCTGTCCTGCTCTGCCTACCAATACAACTGAATTTATCATTTAATTTCCCTTTATTCTGAACAATTACATGCAATTATATTTAAAAAATATAATTATTTCCAATTTTGTTAATATAATTGTTAAGTTATTGTATTGTTGTTTAAATAGTATTCCGTACATTAATTATAAAAGCACGGAGGTATTTTATAAGTTTTAAATACAAATAATTTGAAAAATTTTAAACATATAAAAAAGCCGGTCATTGCCGGCTTTTTAGATTTGGAAATCGTCCAAATCTCCTCCCAATAAATTTTTATCTGTTCAATAATATTATTTAACCATTGCAAAACTATTTTGTGAAGCTATTTTTCAAAATAAAAACGTAACGTTTTTTTTACAATCATGAAGATGCGCTCCCCATCATGGTTTTCATGATTTTGATTCATGTAATATTTGTTAACAATAGCGCTTATTTCGGGTGTATTATTTACATTTATTTTTTTATTTTATATATTTTGAATTCTGACGGTTTTAATTCACCAAAATGCAATGAAGATTCCGGTTTTTCAAATTTTACCTCTTCGAAAACACCGGCTTCATCTTTTTCCGGCTCTTTATAAACATATTCTGCAACTATTGTGTAGTCACATGGAAGGTTTATTGTTTTGTCATATACGGACTGTCCTTCTTTTATGTAGGTATTTGAGTAACCGTCTTCTTGTGTTTCTGTAACTTTTTCCGTCGGAGCATTGTAATTTGCAGCAATAAGCAGAGATTCCTTTAGCGGATTTTTTGATATCATCCATCCGGTAAATCCGTCATCATCCTGTGTTATAATTTCTGCTTCTCCTTCTCTTGTGAGTACATTTTCGAGTGCAAGCTTATTTATTGCATTAAATTTATTAAAGAATTTTTGATTATTTTCTCTTGGCATTGAAATTTCCGAACCTATGACACTTTCTATGCCTCTTTTGGTGAATGATTCATCTCCGTCAATAAACATAACCGGTCTTTGGGCATTTTTGCCGCCCGGTAAAAATTTGTATTTAAACCATTTGAATATTGCTCCTTCTTCGCCTAATTGTCCCGGATACTGGTCTATTGCACGGAATTCACCGTCTTGATTGTTATAACTTTTCAGTATGGAAAGATTTCCGATTTTGGCATCCGTATTTTCTGTATTATATTGTTCCAAGTCTCTGTTGTCAGAAACAATTGCCTGAGGCGTTTTGCTGAACTGGGATATTATGTCATTTCCCCATAAAATATCAAATGTCATGTCTTTATGATATTCTTTGTAAAACTTGTCCCAGAGCATATATTCGGCAAGTGTTGCAAAGTGTTTTACCTGTTCTTTTAATGCTTTGTTTGCCTGCCCAAGAACATATCTCGGCGCCCTATAGCTTATTGGCTTACCGTCTTTTTCAGACACATTATCAACAATATGATCAATATGATCAACCCTGAAGCCGTCAAAATTGTAGTCTTTTTGTAATGTTTTAAGGTAGTCGATATAAACATCTATAACGTGCTGATTGTATTCTCCAGATTCCAGATAAACAAAATAGTACGGAGTCTGGCAATCAAGATTTGCAAAGTCTGTCACATCATCGCCTTTGTAATCATAATGTTTAAATACGGGATAGTCACCCGTTTCCGCCATTCTGTCAAATACAGGTGTGCCGGCAGAACACCAGGCTCCGCCCGGAGCCGGCCAGAGGCCTTCTTTTATAAGCTCTTGAATAGTTTCACCCTGTTTTTTTATATCATTTTCTCCTGTTTTATCAGCAGGGTTAAAATCGTTTATTTTTGCAATAATATCACGGGCTCTTTTATGGATATTTATCTGCTCCTGTTTTGTCATCATAAAGTCGGAAAATTCTTTTTTCTTTGGTTGAATGATTTCTTCAAAACGGTCATAGACTGTTTGATAATGTTCGGCAAGGTCGCTTGAGCCTTTTTTTAGCGTAGCTTTATATAAATCTCTGACTATTTCGACATCCTCTGCATCAAAATCTTCTTTTATAATTTCTGCAGCAGCATCCGCCTCTTTTTCTATTTTGGAAATTAGCGCATTTACATCAAACCATCTTGCAATAGACGGATCTGCAAGCACCATTTTGGAGAATCTTCCTGTCTGAGGAAGCACATCATAAATAACACAGTGTCCGGCAAGCTGCGCCAGTTTTACAAACAGCTGCACCTGTTGTTTTGTGTCTAATCCTATATTTTTTGTTATTTCTTTGTCTTCAAGATTGGGGCTGACATCCGTACTTGTCGGCAAATATGCACAGCCAAACTCTCTCGGGTGAAACGGTATAAGATAAACAGTTGTTGCAAGTACACCCTTATCCGGCATCCCGGCCGGTAAAATAAGCAGCTGTCTAAGCCAGTCAATGAGTTTACCGGTTTCTTTTGTTTCGTTGCCGTTGCCGAGCCCTGCCAGATTTATGAGTTTTATGTTGTGCTGTTCTTTTTTTATCCAGTCTCCGTTTTTAAAGCCTGCTCTTTGTGCAGGTGAAATATTGGCGTTTTCAAAGTTAAAAACACCTTTTTCAATATCAAATACATTGTTCTTTGACCATTTAATTTCAAGGCCAAACAAAACTTCTGCAGGAGTCAGTTCTTCCAGTGCTTTGATATGCTGATAAGGCAGGTAACCGTTTTCTTCTATAAGATTTTTAAGGTATTCTTTTCTGTCTTCTGATATTGAATCAAAATCGTAGAACTTTTTTAATTTTTTATATGCTTCGTTAATTTGTTTATCAAAATTTTCTTCATTGGTTTTATTAGCACCGAAATTTTTCAGAAAAGAAAACATAATAACCTCCTGCGTGTATAAACTCTTGCGCAAATCATAACATAATCTGTATGCAGAATAAATACATCAGGTGGAGTTAATATTTTATATTGTCTTTTAATACTCTTTCCGTTATTGCATCATAAGTAATATAAAAACACATATATCTTAAGCAGCAAAACGATTAAGTATCGTTTTGCGTGTAAAAATCAAACCAATAGTAGAAATAGCCAAGAGCCAATGGAGGGAAGAACCTGCGAGGATTGCGCAGCCAATCCGAGTCGGTTCGAGTCCGTAACAAAAAACATTGCACAAAAAAAGAAGGCTTTATGCCTTCTTTTTTTTAAATGGCTCCTCGGGTG
>CALVAR010000022.1 GCA_944325575.1 Candidatus Gastranaerophilales bacterium
AATAAACGTAAGTTTTACATTATGGACTTCCGGTAATACAGATTTAAGACCTCTTATAAGTATATCTTCTGCTTTTAGTGTTAATTCAGTTATTTTTTCATTAAAGATTTTGTCTTTATAGAAATCTGTTTTTCCCTTTTGCAAATTGTCCAAAATTTTAACAGCATTATCCAAACTAAGTCTATTTCTTCGCATACCTTGCATTTGAAGTTTCTCACATTGTTGAAGAACACAAGCTGTATCAACAAAAGTATCCTGTATTAGTCTAATGCTTTCACGCTTGCGATTAGGATTATTCTTGATAATAATATTAAGCAAATCATTAGGTAGATTACCAACGAATTTATTTTTTGCAAATTGTGCCATTTCACTTGTAGTTGAATAATTAATACCGTGACTAAATATATTTTTAAATCTTGAAATAGGTGTAGATACTATTGGAGAATTCACCTTAGAAAATCCTTTAGCTATTGACATTACAGAACTTGTAACATTCCCCATACAAAATAACTCCTAACCTAACTTATATCTATATAAAGTTATTATCTCTCTAAAAATTGCCTAATTTTTAATATACAGAGAAAATAATCTTAACACTTCAACCCTAAAACACTTCTCATATTGTAATACTTTTGAGTTGATTGTTTCATATGTGATATAAGCTCTCTATATAATGTCTTTGCACTATATCTAAAAAGTTCCATATTCGGGAGCTTATCGACACCATTTTAAGACTCCATAAGGAGTCTTTTTTAATGCGGACTTTTCACCCGAATTGTTTCTATCGAAACAATAGCGGGTTTACCCGTTCGAGTATCCTGCCTCGTACGGCTCATTCTTCGCCGACGATACAAGACAAGTCCCGCCGTCGACACCATAAAAATAAAGCGGCTTTAATGCCGCTTTTATTTTTATAAACTATTTGTACTAACTTAATTTGCAATTATTATGCCATTACATCAATAATCTCACCAGTTTGCATAGCTTTAACCGCACATTGTGCAAATTTATCCGAATTTACAGGAATTCTATCTGATGAAGGGCCAATACCGTTCGGTCCTTGAGCAACAACATTATAAGTAACACAAGTTGTATTATCGGAATTTCTACCTATGTGAGCTATGTTATACGGATTAATATAATCATTACCTACTTTGATATAACCAGTTGACATGAATTGTTGCATGATACACCCTTTCTGTGTAAAAAACACACTAAATAAATACTTCCACTTATTTATAAAGTCAGAATTATAAAAAAAATTGCTAATTTATTTACATTTTGTAAATTGTTCTCTCTAATAATTGCCTAATTTTAGAAAATTTAGTGAAAAGAATGAACTTAACACTCCATCTCCGGAACAAATTTCATGTTATAATTGTAATATGCCTTAGTAGAATTTTTTATGCTACAATTTTTAATAAAATATTGTTGGGGGGTAATGTTTGTAGTTGCTGTTTTATTAGCGGTTGTATTATTTGCGGCTTTATTTTTATTTGGAATAAGACAAGAACAAAAACTGATTCAAACATTCAAAGATAATGATTTTAGTTTAGTACTGCAAAATTCTAATAATTTTGAAGACTGTTTTGAGATTACCTTGGTCAATTTGGGATTTTTACCTTCTTATAGAGGTGAGTACCAGAGTATTTTGTTTAAAAATAAATTTTATCTTGAATTGTACGAAACTTTTGATATCCTAACTCTTAATACTTCTGAAGCATCGTATAAAATTAAACTTCCAAAATCAGCAAGCAGGATTAAAAGTGATTTATTTACGGGCAAACTTTTGGAAATTAAAGTAAAGGGTCAAGCTTTATTATTTAGACTGCCAAATGAAATGCAAAATGTTATTTATAAAAGAATCTAATCACCTGCACATCCCGAGGGGTTTCAGTATGCCTATCATACCCTCTGCAGCGATATCATAGTTAGATATCTAATAATTGCCAATTACAAAGCTCTTTAGGAAAAATTTCATGATATCCTATAAATATGATAGAACTTTTGATTTTATACAGTCTTAAAAACCGCGAACGTACATTGTACTCTTTGCGCTCCGATATTATAGAAAAATTCGGATATTTCACAAAGCCGAGCATAGGCACCATTCATCCGGCGCTAAAAAGGCTGGAAAAATCAAATGTTATCTCAAGCCGTGCGGATTACTCCGAGGGCGGGAAAAAGTCCACATTCTGGACACTTTCAATGCACTGGCAAAAAAAATTCAATGATCTGTTTTTTACCCCGCTTAGTGAAAACCCCACGCAGTTTTTTACGGAGCTTCAATCCCGTATAGCTGTAATGTCAATGCTCGATGATGATTTGAAAGAAACATTTATTAAAGATATAAAAATAAAGCTGGAGTCATTTCTGCTTGATTTAGAAAATGCTCTTGACGATGAGTATACAAGCTATGACAAATTTCAAACTGCATTGCTGAAGAAAAATATTGCGGATATAAAGAATTACACAATATTTATAAATTCACTGGAGGAACAATAATGCCTGCAGTTATCTCCGAAATACAAAAAAACTCCATTGCGCAGGAACTGGGCTTTGAAAAAGGCGATAAAATAATTTCGATAAATCAAGAAAAACCTCAGGATATGATAGATTACCGCTACATGATGTGCGCGGAAGAAATAGAGATTGAAATAGAAAAAAACAACGGCGATATTGAAATTTACGAAATAGAAAAAGATTATGATGAAGATCTCGGAGTTGTTTTTGAATCGGCTGTTTTTGACAGAATAAAGCCCTGTACAAATCATTGTATTTTTTGTTTTGTTGACCAGCAGCCGGAAGGACTCAGAAAATCTTTATACATAAAAGATGATGATTACAGACTTTCTTATCTTCAGGGGACTTATGTTACCCTTACAAATCTAACGAAAAAAGACCGTGAACGTATTGAACAGCTTCATCTCGGACCGTTGTATGTGTCTGTTCATACAACAAATCCTGATTTGCGTGTAAAAATGTTGAATAATCCCAAAGCCGCAAATATTATGGATGATTTAAAATGGCTTAAGAAAGCTGATATTCCTATCCATGCCCAGATTGTGCTTTGCCCCGGGTACAATGACAGAAAAGAACTGGAGCGAACTCTCCATGATTTTGTACAATTTAAATCAATCATTCAATCAATAGCCATTGTTCCTGTAGGGATTACCCGTTTTCACAAGAATAATCTAAAAACTCTTACAAAAGAAAATGCTCTGCATGTAATAAAGCAGGTGGAAAATTTCAATAAAGAAGTAAAAAAACATCTTGCTATGGCAAGTGATGAATTTTTTGTAAAAGCAGATTATCCAATCCCCGACAAAAAATACTACGGCAGTTTTGCACAGATAGAAGATGGTGTGGGAGCATTGAGGCTTTTAATTGATGATTTTGAAAAAAAACAAAAAAAACTTCCTAAATCATTAAAAACAAAAAAAGAAATAACTTTTGCAACTACGGACTGTGCAAAGCACGTCATGCGGGATATTATTGAGGAATTAAATAAAATCGGGAATCTAAAATGTAATTTGATTAACCTGAAAAACAATTTTTTCGGGGAAAATGTTACGGTAGCGGGATTGATAACAGGCAATGATTTGATTAATCAGCTTAAAGACAAAGATATAAAAAATCTTGTTATCCCGTCAATTATGCTGCGTCCGTTTTCTGAGGATTTTCTTGACAATGTAACGGTAAGCGAAGTACAAAAAGCGCTCTGCTGTAATATTCATATTATTAAAGATATTTATTCAACAAAAGAATTTATTGATATTATCAAATCTAAGTAATAATTTGCACATATATATTTCTTGCACGCGGTTTGTTGTCAAAATCTATCAGCACAATCTGCTGCCAAGTTCCAAGAAGCAAGGCTCCGTCTATCAAAGGAACAGAAACAGAACTGCCTAAAAGAGCAGCTCTGACGTGGGCGTATCCGTTTCCGTCATGCCATGTATCATCATGATGATAACTTTTGTCCATTGGAGCTATTTCATCCAGAATATCAGGCAAATCTTTTATAAGACCCGGTTCGTATTCTATTGTGGTAATTGATGCAGTGCTGCCCGGCAAAGCAACAACGACACAGCCGTTTTTTAGATTGTGCTGATATACAGCAGATTTTACTTTTTGCGTAATATCGATAATATCCGTAAAACCGTGTGTATTGATTGTAAAATGTTCTGTATAGACAGTCATTATCTGGCTTCTCCCGTATATTTGTACAAATCGATATCTCTTACACGCATTGCAAAGTAAGGCTGTGTTTGATTTTTTTCTTTCATAAATATTACAAATGTATTGTTAAAGAAGAAATTTCTGCCTCTCTTTTTTACAGTAACTGGCATAGACATGAATTTTACATCCATGATAGCTTCACTTTTAAGTTTTACACCTGTATTGTTAAGGTTGAAGTCTGCTGTCTGTAATGCCTGTGCAATATAGAGTTTGTTGGTATGAAGGATTTCTTTGTTGCACAATTCTTTGTAATTTGTTTTTGTTTTCAGGCTCATAAAAGGAACTTTCAGCTGATCGCCCGCAACAAATTTTTTATTTCCTTTATATTTTTTAGTTTTTATCTGCAAGTCATTATATAAATCTTCAAAATTAAAATTCAGGTTTGTTCTGTACAAGATAACTTCATCCTTAGCGGATTTTAAAGCTACAGCATAGTCAAAGCTGTTGTTGTAAAAGAGTACATCAACACCATTGTACAGACTCTTGCTGCTGTTTTTGTCAATACCGAAATATTGCACTTTCTGGGAGCTTCTTGCAAATTTTTCAACCTTAAGAATATCAAATCTTGTAGTAAACTTAAAATCTTTCAAAAGCATTGAATAAATAAGATAAGCATTTGTAGGATCATTCCAATTTATGTTATCTAAAAGCTCGCTCTTTTCTCCGAATTTTTTCCATATAGCATCTTCAATTTGTTTTTTCAGTGAGAGACTGGTTCTGCCGTATGCTGTGTAATAAGAATCATCAGAAAGCATGTTTTTCGTAAATTCCTGACGATTTAAGATTTTGACATTTTGCGGAGTCCCGCCGTTAAACATAATATAGCCTTTGACAATATTGTTCATAAATTCATTCCAGGCAAGCTGAAATGTTGCTACCCACAGTCTGTCTTGCTGCTTAAATTCCGAAGAAAAAGCAGGCAGCATTTCTACTGAGCTATTTTTCGTTTTTGCACAAACAAAACTGCCTCCGATAAAAATTATTGCTAATAAAGATGTTATAACTATTTTCTTTATATCTTTCATGAAATTTCTCCCCTTTTAATTAATTTTTTATAAGTATAAAACAAAGGTAAACATTTGTAACCCGACAGGGTAATTACTAATCAATTATTTTTTATAAAAATACTTTATAAATATAAGGTTAGTTTTATAGGTTTTATTCATGATTAATTTAATAGGCAAAATTGTTTATTCAACAAGAACTTCCGGTGCAAAAGCGGGTACAATGTTTGATGCATTTTGTGCAACAATGAGCAGACCTAACGTTGCAAGGCAGAGTGCACGCCGGATAGTGAATGAAACAGCAGCACGTTCAGAGGAATTAAAAGAAGTAGCTGATGATATACTTAAATATTCCGGCGCAGATGCTATTGTAAAACCACGTGTTAAAGGTGTCGACTCTACTGCAGCCAAGATTCAAAAAAACTTTACAGGATTCCAAAAAGACGGGTATGATGCTTCTAAAGAAAAAATATATGAAGTTATTCTCGGCGGTGGAACAAAAGAGCTGGTCTGTGATTCTTACGGTATCAGATTTATATTGCAAAGTGAGAAAAAGTGCGGACGTGAAAATTCTTTGAGAATTTATGACAGCATTTTAAATGCTCAAAAGAATAATCCAAGGACATTTAGTTTAACAGGATTTGAAGATTATTACGGAAGGGGAATTAAACCTTACGGCAACGAAGCAATACGCGATAGATTTGCAGAGCTTAGGTATAGAACCTCATTGGGCAAGCAAAAAGAAACAATTGCAGCTTTTACGGCTAAACCTTCCGGATATACAAGAACCAACATAAACGGACGCATTAACGGTGTTAATACAGAGATACAGGTTGGCGGTCTGCATACAACAAAATGGGGCGATGTTGAGCATATTTTATATGACATGCGTCAGGGCAAACCTCTTGATATGTCCAAATATACACCGGAGCAAAAGAAGCTTGCACTGGAGATTCAAAAAGCATATAGAGAAGTTTTGCAAAGAAAATCAGGTCATACTGCAGAAGAATTTTCAGAAAAATACTTGAATAAGCTTTGGAATTCTTTTAGAGACGCTGAAGTAAAAAATCTTGCTGAGCCGATATATCCGGAATTCCCGCAAGGATATCCGGAAATATTAAAGGTCGAAAATATTTTAAAACTTGTACATGATTAATATATGTTACAATTTGCCGCAATAAAGAAAAAAATATTATTTACAGGTATTAAAATAATCATAAAATAAGGAATTAAACTATGAATAATAATCTGCAGCTAAATGATAGTTATGTTAATTTTAAGGCAACCGCTAACGAAATAAAAAGTATCCAAAAAGCTTGTTTAAACCTTGCTAAAAGCAATATTAAGCCGGGCCATAAAGAGCCTGTTGATATTGCGGAAATCGGTAACAAAGCATATATTTCAAGCATTAGCAGGGGGAATCAGACTCTCGTGAAAGTTGAGCTTAAAAATGATAAAGGCGCTAATGCCTATACTCTTATCAAAACGGGTTCATTAGAAGATACGAAAAAGTTTTTAAATTTGCCTAAAAGTGTCAATAAACTGGCAGATGTAATTGACTCTCTTAAAGAAACAGTTAAAAGAACTACGGAAAGAGAATCTTATACTGATTTTTAAAAATATTATTTTTTTCCGGTTGTGTTTGCAAGCTTTGGTGCAGGCACAGAAGAAGCATTAGTAAGCTCTTTGTTTTTGCGTTTAAACCATAAGAATTTTTTCTTTTTTTCTTTTGCAGCCTGTTTTGCTGCTGTGCTTTCCTGAGATAATGTTGTTTGAGACGGAGTGCTCGGGGTAAATGCGTTTGTTAAAAGCACATCCGTATATTTTTCGTCAAGATGAGCAAAATCAAATAAGACAATTCCTGATGTTTTTAGTTTTCTGCTTTCGTGCAGCTGACGGAGCAAATCATCCGGTTTGCCGTTCATAAAAGCGACAAAAAGACCCGGATAAATTTTTGTTGACGGTTTAGAGTTCTGTCTTATATCACTTATTAAATATACAGCTGTATCTTTATCACATGTAAGTATAAGCGGGGTAAATGCATCAATATAATTGTTATCAGACCAGGTTTTCCAATCCTGCATTTTTACTTCCATACTGTTTATACGATCAGGAAATATTACTGCCGTCAAAGGAATATTATATTTTGAGGTAAGCTGTTTTGCTTTAAATACAAAACTCGTAACCTTATTCTGTCGGTATTTTGCCCACGCATCCCATTGAGGTGTACCGTATTTTATATCCACAGGGTCAATATTCATTGCGGATTTAAATTCATTTCTGGCATATTCTGTATAACCCCAGTTGGATAGTTCATAACCGGGGAATTTTGCACTTATAGACTGGGGATATCTTATATAATCCAGATTTATGCCATCCGGCTTGTATCTTGTTATTATTTCTTCCAATAATGTCAAAAGATATGTCTGAACCTCAGGATTTGCAGGATCAAGAAAATATCCGTTATGTTCGGATAAAGATGCAACCGGTGTGGGTGAATTGTATTTCATCTTTGTAATATTTGCCCATTTTGGATAAACGGATATAACATTCATTGGATTTTTCATCGGGTTTTCCGGCCCTGCATAATATGTTTCGAACCATATATAAATCTTTAGTCCTCTTTTATGGGCTTCTTCCACCCAAATTTGAAGCGGGTCAAAACCTATAAACTCCGGTCTTTGCGGTTGTACACCGTATTTTGCAAAAGTTTCCGAAGGAAATATTGTTTTACCCTGATAATATGTTTCTAAAAATACTGTTTCTATACCGTATTTTTTCACTTTATTAAGAGTTTTTTCGATTTCGCTTCTGGATTTTTCTGTAGGTCGAAGCCAAACTCCTTTAAATTCATTTTTATAATAAGGAAGAGCATATTGCATTGCTTTGTTAGCGGAATTAATAGCCATTGATGAGTATTTTTGTGTATCGTCAGGATGACGGTTTGCCCTTTTCAAATTATCAAGGGCTTTCGTTATATAATCGTGAGCAACCGAATCATCGTAATATATGTCGTTATCTTTGTAATAACGCATCATTTGATCAATCTCTTTTATTTTTTCCTGTGTGGCATATATAAAACTGTCATTTGTTAAATATGCATAAAGGGTCATAGTTTTATAATCGACATAGATTTTTGTCCCTACAGTCAAATTTTCATTCATCCAGGTTTTTGCTCTGCCATGCCCGCTTATGACCAGGCCGTCTTTTGGAATAATTGAATCAGCGCCACTTATCTGGACTACTGTTCCATCAACTACTATGGCTTCAGCCCCGAATTCATTTGTACCGGTTCTAAGTCCGTTTTTGTAGGTATAAATAACAAGCTGATTTGCTCCTCTGCCGCCGGGATAAAAAATACCGGTCTGGCTTACTCCCATCATCGGATTGATAGCGCTTATCTGATATGACGCCTGTGATAATATTCCATCCGGTATAGGAATAGCAGGCAAACCATATTCATCATCGTCTTCAGAGATTTTTGCTGGCTGAGATTTTTGTGTTTCATTCTTTATTTTATCCTTTTTCCCGAAAGCATCAGCCCTAAGCCCTGACAAACACAGGGCAATTACGAAAAATACAACTGATAAGTTGATGAGAAATTTTTTCATAAGCTTATTTAATAAAAACCATGTAAATTTACATATATATTATCGGCCAATTTAAAAATAACTTTATTAATAAATAATTAAAATCAACTAAGTAGTGCATATTTTGTTATAAAATGAAGATAGAATAAACGGAGCTATAACAATATATGGAATATAAAGATTATTATCAAATATTAGGTGTAAAACGTGATGCAACACAGGCAGAGGTAAAATCCGCATACCGTAAGCTGGCTAAAAAGTATCACCCTGATGTCAATAAAACACCGGAAGCTTCGGAAAAATTTAAAGATATAAATGAAGCTTTTGAAGTGCTGGGTGATAAAGATAAGAGAGCACGCTATGACAGTCTTGGTTCAAACTGGCAGGCAGGGGCAAACTATACACCTCCTCCGGGATTTGAAAATTTTGGCTTTGGCGGTAACGGCGGAGCTTATCAATACAGCACCTCCGGCATAAATTTTGAAGACTTAGGAGGATTTTCAGATTTCTTCAACAGTTTATTCGGCGGCGGATTTTCCACAGGCTCTTCAACACGCTCAAGAAGAAATGCCGGTTCTTTTTACGAAGATCTTGGCGGCGGATTTTCTTCCCGTTCTTCAAGGGCATCGTCTCAAAGGCAGCAAAAACCTGCTGTTGATTTAAATATAACAAATGATATTAAAGTCAGTGCAAAGGATATTTTTAACCAGAAGCCTGTAAGTGTAAGAATCAATAACCTTGAAAAATGTACAAACTGTTCCGGAGTAGGCTCTATGTGCAGCCAGTGTCACGGGACAGGATTTGTCACATATTCAAAAACACTGAATGTAAAAATACCTCCGGAAGTTAAAGAAGGACAAAAAATCCGCTTAAAAGGCGAAGGTAAATTAGGTTCGGACGGCAGCAAAGGAGATTTGTACCTTGTCGTCAAATTTGCTGATAAAGAATATTCAATAAACGGTGTTGATTTGACAAAAACGATTGAAGTATCTCCTGCAGAAGCCGTTATCGGAACAAAAAAAGAACTTTCTACACTTCATGGCAACATAAATATAAAAATCCCGCCAAGAACAACAGCCGGCTCAGTTTTACGACTTAAAGGATTAGGGCTGCCTAAAAAATCAGGCGGATACGGAAATTTAAACGTAAAAATTAATCTTGCTGTGCCCAAAAATCTTACGGATGAGCAGATAAAACTCTATGAAAAACTTTTAAAACTTGAACAAGGCGGTTAAAACTTAATCTGATTTAACTGGCAAAAAGCTTTAAATGAAGCAAGATTTTTATTAATATCAGCCTGAATATTCGGTATGTCCATATCGTTTGTCATTGCAAGAGCTTTTTTGTAAGCTTCTATTGCATTATGTGCATAATTCGCTTTATTTTGAGGTTTTTTAGAAACCATTTCTTCAAGATATTTTGCATAAAGCTGATATAGTGATATCCTCAAAAGCTTCATATCGTATTGTTTTACAATCATCAAGCCTTTTTCTATATACATTTTTGCGGATTCCATATCTCCTTTTATCAGGAAAATTTCCGCAATAAGTTTTTTGTACAGCACCATAAAATAGTAATTGGAGATTTTTGGATTTTTGGCCACATCAAGAGCTTTTAATGCAATATCAAGAGCCTTGTCGCTTCCGTCTGTTACAAGTGTAAGTTTTGCAATATAATACCAGCAAAGCATTGCCCCAATTGCAATTTTTTCTTTTGCAAAGATTGTCACCTGTTCATTAAAAATTTCCAGTGCCTTTGACAAGTTGCCTTCTTCCTGCAAGACCTTACCGAGAAATACCTTTAACATATTTTTGACAAGTACGTCATTATAATTATTTGCAAAGGTTGCAACAGAATACATATCCTCTTTTATATTGGCCCAGTCCTGTTTGTATATCTTGTTTAAAATATTTATAAAATTCCACATTGATATAACATCGGGTTCGAGAATCTCTTTTGTTGTTTCCTGACTGAATGTAATAAGAATATCATCCGATTTTTTAATATTTCCCAAAACACTATTCGCCAGAGCCTTGGCAAGCTGTACACGATGCAGATAATTTTTATTTGTAACGTTATTTTTTGCAACTATTTCATCAATAACTTTCAAAATGGCAAAGCATTTATTGTTACCCTGTGAAATAAGTGACAGTGCAACGGTTAAATTACATTCAAGCCATGTTTCATAAATAATATCCATAGAAATATTATTGTTCGGTATAAGACCTGACAGAGCCTGTTCCACAACAGGGATAATTTCACTGCTTGCAAGGTTGTATATTTCTTCTGCATTACCTATACAAAACATAGCCTTCAATTTTTTATGTTTGATTAAAGCACACTCCAGTTTATTTTCCTGATTTTCAATCAATGCAAGAACTGTATCAACCGCTTCTATAACACCGTTATAATTGCCTGTCAGAGAGCAGCTCTTTGATAAATAACCGGAAAGTTCAATGATTTTAGGGCGATTGCTTACTTTTATTGCATTGTTAATTGCAACGGACAGATAGGATATTGCTTCTGTAGGTCTTGATATATAGAGTAATTTTCCAAGACGCTCATATATATTATTAACAATAATATCGTTATTTTCCGGATTTATTTCCTGTACAATTCTCAAACACTGTTTTTGAGAAAGTGTCCAGAGATACTCATCTCCGAGATATGAGCACAGTTTAATATTATCTGTCCATATATTAAGAGCAAGAAGTTTTTGATTCAGGCTCTGTGCAACCAATGCTTTCAGGGCATTGCTTGAGAGTGTAAACATGTTTATAATATCAAATATTTTTTCATTCAAAAGCACAAAGTCTTTGCTTGTCTTTGCTTTTTCATAGACAAACTTCCATATAAGTGTATTTTTAAATTCATAAATATTGTTATTAAATTGAGTTATATATGCAAAATCAGTTAGAAGCTGCAGAACATTCTGAAACTCGTCAGGTTTAAGTTTCATAATAATTTCCAACAGTTTTACATTAAACTTGTTGCCCATAATAGCTGCAGTACACAATGTTCTGAAGCACAGCGGAAATTTCTGCTGCAGGTAATTAAGCCTTAGTGCTAATATATCGTGCAGATTTTTAGGCAGATTGGCCTCTATAGAAGTTTGCCTGTATTTGATTTTGTTTGCCTCATTGCCAAACGCTTTATTTTCATTGAACAGCACTAGCATTTGTTCTAAATATGCACAGTTTCCGTTTGAATACTCATATATAATTTCAAAAACATGTTCCGGCAACGGATTATATCCGTTCAGATACAGTTTTATAAGGTTGTCGGCATCTTTCAGATTGAGCGGTGTAAGCCTTAAATCCTCATATTGATTTTGGGCAAGTTTTTCGGAATAGAAATACCCCTGTGTCAAACGATTGTCCTTATATGTAACAATCAGTTTTATATTTTCACCAAGATTCCCTTTTTCTATAAATTCAGACAAGAAGGCATAAGACGCACCGTCTATCATGTCAAAATCATCAATTACAATAATAAGTTTAGCTTTTTGTGCAATTTCAAGAATCAGTTTTTCCAGCAGTGCAAAAGTTCTGTCTTTATTTATTAAGATGTCCTCAAAATGTGCAGTAAGTGTCGGGTACAAGAAATTAAACAATAACAAAATTTCTTCCTGTGTAAATCCCGGAAGTGTAGCCGACAACATTTGCTTTGCCTGTTTTAAAAAGTCATCTGACATATTGGAAAAATTCGGCATATTAAAGAAAGTCAGAATCATTTCCTGAAAAATGCCATAAGGACTTATTTGTGAATTTGCACTGCATTCACCCCAGAACCAGGCATAATTTTGATGCATTAAATCACCGAACAAATATTTTAAAACAGTAGATTTGCCGCTGCCCTCAGGCGCACTCAGACCCACAATCAGTTTGTGTGGATTTCTTAGTGCATCAACTATTTTGTTCTTGCATTTCATCTGATCAAATGCATTTATTTCTTCCGCTGCCAGATCTTTCAAATCTACGGGTTCCGGAATTTCTTCAGCGGGTATTTTTTCATTCGTATTTTTATCATTTACTTCAGTATTTATTGTGTTTTCTGTAATATCCTGTTTAGTCTCTGCAACGGTTGTTTCTTGGGACTCAAGTTTCGGCTCTTCCGTATATTTTTCTTCGGGTAATTCTTCCTCTTGCAATGGTTTTTCAGCATTATCTGCTTCTTTCAAGACATCTTTATTTATTACCGGCTCAGGGGTAAGATTTTCTTTTTCCAGACTTTGTGAAATTATATCTATATCATCGGCAATAGATAACAAATCATTTGCCAATTCTTCATTAGGCTCAGGTTCTTCCCTGTTTATATCATCAAGATTGGCATTTTCTTCAATATTAATAAGTTCGTAATCGGAGAGTTTTTCAACAGTAAAATTATCATCATTCTCAGTAAGAATAGGCAAGCTGTCAGGAATATCTATATCATTAGTATTTTTAGCAATATCAGGTTCTGTAACAAATTTTTGAGTTTCGTATAATTGACCTTCCTCAAGTTCTTTTTCCTGTGCCGATTCTTGAATTTGTTTTAAATCAACAATAGTTACAGAGCCCTGTTCTATTTCAAATTCCGTATGACATTTTCTGCAGATTTTAGCATCAGGAAGATTGACGCTATGGCATTGCGGGCAGTATTTTAAGAGCTGCAATCCGCAGCCCGCACAAAACTCGGATGTAATCGGATTCATAGTACCGCAGACAGGACATACTGTTTGCACTTTAGTATTACAAAAATTACATCTTAAAAGGTTATCAGCTATTTCTTTTTTGCATTTAAGACAACGCATGGTGATGATAATAACCGCTTAGCTAAACTAGGCATATTATATTATAAAGCGAAATTAAATTACATCAAGCATATAATCTAGAATCAGCTAAAACTGACTTATGCCTCAAATTGAGTTTTTACAAGTTGAGACAATTCTACAAGTCTTTTGCTGACTTCTGCCTGAGAAATGTTGATTTCTGCTGCAATTTCTTTCTGCTTATATTCTTTTATATATCTCAAATAAAAAATCTTTAAGAATTCTTTTGACGGATTATTTTTTTGCGCAACAAGCACAATATCCACAATTTTTTGAAGAATATCTTTTCTGACAATTTTTTCTTCAAAAGAATCTTTTGGGTCCGCAATGTCATAGACAAATGAGCTTGCTGCTATAACGGGAGCCTGTTTGAATTCTTCAGCTTTCTGCTTTTCTTGAACAGGACTTATAAGAATTTCATGAGAACTGACATATTTATTCTCACGTCTTCTTATTCTTCCGTTATCTTTCAATACATTTAAAATTGCTGTATTAACAACTTTGGCAATGTAATTTTCAAGATTTTGTATATCAAGTGAGTCTAATAAAGAATATGATCTTTTATATGTTTCTGAGCAAAAATCTTCTAGCAAATCCTCGTTTCCTTTAAACTTGCTGTTAGATTTCACCAGTTTTTCTATAAGGTCCCTTTGTCTATTTAGCGTATCCAATTTAATAATCCATTTTGAAAAATATATAACCTGATTATATCATATCATATAATTAAAAATTTATTATTAAAGTTAAGAAATAATCGGATTTGTAATCTTTCAATTTTGGCACGCTTATATATTTTAAAGTGTTTTTAATACTTCTTAATATAATTTCATCTATTTTATCGGAACCGCTGGATTCCAACACCTGCATACCTTTCATTGTATTATCCGGTGCAATTTCAAATGAAACTTTTACACTATTATTGAATGCAATATCAGCAGAATTAGCAAGATCATTTTGTAAATTCATTTGAATATTTTTGCCTGCAGTTTGTAAATATTCTTTAACAGAAGCATCAGCAGCAAGTTTTTCACTGACCTGCCAAGAAAGTTTTGTGATTGTTATAGCCGCAGGCTTATCAGAGAAAGAGTTTGTCATAGACTTATTGATATCCTGAGGCACAGCTGCAGTATCCGTATCCTCATCACTTCCGTTATTTTGGAAGTCAAATAGCTCATCTCCCTGATTAGCTGCATCCTGCGCTTTGTTCTGCAGCGCTTTTTGATGATTAAAGACTAATGTTGTTCCACCTGCAGCAACCATCACAACAAGCAACCCAGCAAGTATTGCAAGTTTTTTTGTTCTTTTAACAGTTTCTGCGCTAACAGGTTCCTGAGCAAGTTCGAATGTCTGATTTTCTCCGCTTTGAGGCTGAGGATTTTCATTATTTTCAAATAATGAATTTATTGTTTCATCGGAGTGTTCTTCTGATTCATCATTGATTTGATTTTGCGGAAGTTCTTCATAGTTTTGTTGAGAAACAGTATCTTCATAATTATTTTCTGCATTTACAGCCGCATTGTTTGCAGAATCAGAATCATCATTATCCGCAAGAAGCGCCATAAGATCATCATCCAAAAGATTCTGGATTTCCGAATTTTCATCTTCAGGGTGTTTTTCTACGAAATCAAATGCTTTGTGATAAGCGTCTTCATCTGTATCGACCTGAGAGTCATTTTCTTTATTAACTTCTTTATCAAAATCAAATCCAGAAGCAACATTTAATGATTCATCGGCTTCAGGTTCATCATCATAATTGAGTTCAATAGGTTCCTGAGGAGCGTAAGAGCTTAAATGGTCATCTTCAGATTGTATATCAAGATTAAAATTAATGCTTTCATCTTTTGAGCTTTCCTGTTGATTATCAACAGAGGTTTCATCTTGTAATTTAAGAGGTCCGTCTAGTGAATCAAGCGTATCAAGATCTTCCGGCTCTAAAGGTGATATAGTATCTTCTTCTGATTCTGTATTCAATACAAGTTCTTCTGCCTCTGTCTGTTTTGGTTCATTTTTTTCTTCAAAAATCGGCTCCGGTTCAACAGCTTCTATGTTTTCTTCCAAAAGAAGTCCGTCATCAGCTGATAGCTCCGGTAAATCTCCCTCCGGTTGAATATTATCCAATGTTTCATCTGCATTTTTAGTTAAAAGTTCATCGGAAGAGGATGTGCCATTGTCTTTTTCGTCAGCAAAAACAAGTAAATTATCGTCATTATCAACGAGATTTTCAAGAGGTTCTTCTTCAACCAGGGTTTCTTCAGAAAGTTTTTCCTTATCTTCTTCTTCAGGTTCAAGATTTAATTCGGGAATATTGTCTTCAAGAAGGTCTTCATCTTCTTCTATTTTCAGAACATCAGCGTCTTCATCAGGTTTAATTTCCGCTAAATCCTGAGTTTCTTCAAGAGGTTCAGGCTCTGTTTCCTGTAAAAGAAGAGAATCAGACATATCTTCTTCGAGAGTTTCATCCTCATGTAAAATCAGATTATCTGCTATATTTTCCTCCTGTGCAGGTGTATTTTCAGAATCAGCATTTAACAACAATTCTTCTTCAGAATCCTCCTCGAGCAGAAGAGGTTCTTCCGAATCCGGCAATAGCTCGTGGAGCTCTGCTTCTGCTGTCTGCGGCTGTTCTTCTTTTATTTCTTCAATATTTTCTTCTGTTTGCAAAACTAACGGTTCTTCTAAAATAAGACTCTGATTATCTTCAGGTTCTTCAATAAGAGAAATCGGCTCTTCTTCTGCCTGTCCTTCATCCTCCTGTGCATTTTCTACAAGTGACATATTGGCAAGCAATGCTTCATCAAATTCTTTTTGATTTCCGGAAAGGACGCTTAAAGTGCTGTCATTTAACAACTCATGGTAATTTTTAATCTGTGACATAATTGCATCAAACCCTGCTGTAATGCAAAATGCAGTTCTGCAATCAGGACAAGCAATTACATGCTTTATAAAAAAGACCTTTTCGCTTTCGGAAATTTCATCATCTATGAATGCCGCACACAGCTCTTTTATTTTTTCAAGATCATCAACAGAGCAAGGTTTATTTGACGGTTTCAAAGATTTAATAAAATCAGCCAATCTGTCAACCGAAGATAGTATATCTGTACTAAACGCATAATAAGGTGTATCTGTTCTGTTGTATTCTATTTTTGATGCATCCAGATATCCCAAAAGCTCTGCCTGTTTATTTTTTTCATCAAGTTTTATCACGAGATATGCACAAGGTACCGCATCATATTTTTCGTGCGTTTTGGGTATAGTAAATGAAGTACCGTCAAATGTAATTCTTACATCCAATCTGCAGCCGTTTACATAAATATCTGCAAGTTCAAAGCTTTTTGCAAAAGAGGATATTTTAAAAAGACTGTTTTTTGTATCAGCGTTAATTCCAAGCTTATTCAATGCTTCTGCGGCCGCATTTGCTGCTATATTCAATGCATAGGCTCTTATTCTGGTTTCTTTATCTTCTATTTTGCATGCAATAGCCGCACTTTCATTTATATAGTTATTAATATTTACCGTTAATGACATACCTTTAATCCTCTTTTTCTTTTATATTTATTTAGATTACAGATTTAAAAAAAATATTCCAAAATTACATAATAAATGTTATAATGTAACAAAATGTTTCATGTTTTCAAACATGTTCGCATCTGATGGCAATAAAAGTTTTCTTTGTGTTTTGTATGTGTATAAAGTGTAAAAGACAGGAGTGTTTAGTATGTTAGTAGGTTTTTCTACAATCAGACCAATGAGTCAGGAAACAATTTCAAAAGCGTCAGCTTATTCAGTAAACGGCCAGACGGCAGCACAACCTGCGGCCGCTAATCCAATGGTAGGGCCGGCAGGAACTTATCAGCCCAAGAAAAAGAGCCACTGGTTTGCAAAAACCGTTGTTACATTGGCTGTTCTTGCAGCAGCAGTAGGTCTTGGCAGAAAATATTTGCCAAATACATTTAATCCTGATGCCGTATTAAAAGAAGGTGCAAAATGGTATGAAAAAGGATTGCATTATGCTACAAAATATATAGGAAAAGCCGGTGAGTATGTAAACACCTATGCATCTAAAGCATGGAACTGGGCAACTAATTTATTTAAAAAAAGTGAAAAAGCTGCATAATTAAGTAAAAAATACACATAAAAACCGCCTTTGACTATATAAAGCTTAAAGGCGGTTTTTTATTTATGCATACGTTTCCTTGTAATAATTAAAAATACACCAAAGAGAATTAACGCAACACCTATGCATATTCGCAAGGTAAGCTGTTCATGGAAAAATACGACTCCCAAAAATATTGCGGTTAAAGGCTCCAATGCACCAAGAATGGCAGTTGTTGTTGAGCCAATTAATTTTATAGATATTGTAATCGTCTCCAGCGAGATAATAGTAGGGAATAATGCCAGAGCCACCGTGCACAGCCAGAGCATAGGAGAATCTATAATTTGGAGCTGGGTACAGAATTTGAGATTGTAAATGTAGACCAATAATCCGAACAGCATCACATAAAAACTGAGTTTATCCGTTTTTATATGGCTCACTGTTTTTATATTTTTAACACCGACTATGTAAAGTGCATAGAGCAACGCAGAGAGTAAAACAACAGAAACACCGTGAATATTAAGAGTCATGCCGGTTTTCCCCTTATATAAAAGACCTATACCCATAGATGTTAATAATATGGAAAATATAACGGTTTTTGTTATTTTTTCTTTGAAAAACAAAGTCATAATTATAGCAACAAGAAGCGGGTAAATAAAAAGTATGGTACAGGCAATACCTGCTTCTATATATTTAAATGCTTCAAAAAGCGTTAATGAAGAAAGCGAGAAAAACAAACCGAGAAAAAACAAAGGCACGAACTCTTTAAAAGTAATTTTTAAAGAAACCTTTTTAACAAATTTAAGCCAGATACCATATATAATTACGGCAAAAGCATATCTGTAAAACAACACCGAATTTACCCCTATCCCTCCCGCATACAGAGGAAGTGCAAATAGCGGGTTTGTACCGTAACTTGCCGCTGCTATGGCTCCGTTTATGAATCCTATTGTTTGTCTTTTCATAAGTTTATGTGTATCAACCTAAAATTATAATTTTATTATTACACAAGTTATTTGTAAAAAACGAATGTATTATATACCGCATTTTTACATGATATAATTGATACACTGAATAGTTTTTATAAGGAAATTGTACTATGTTGGATATGAAATACTGTGAACTCAGCAAAGACGGATTCGGCTGCTGCATGACAGTCAAAGAAACTTTATTTAGCAGTCAATCAGAATATCAAAAAGTTGATATTTTTGACACCGAATCTATGGGTAGAGTTTTGACCCTTGACGGATTAATGATGACCACAGAACGTGATGAGTTTTATTACCATGAGATGATATCCCATATACCTATGATAAATCACAAGAATCCTGAAAGCATTCTTGTAATAGGCGGCGGAGACGGCGGTACAATAAGAGAAGTTTTAAAACATGAAACCGTAAAAAAAGTCGTTCTCTGTGAGATTGACGGAATGGTTGTAGACGCCTGCAAAAAATACCTTCCGACTATCGGCTGTGAGCTTGATAATCCTAAAGTAGAAGTAAGAATTGAAGATGCAATTGAATTTATTAAAGATAAAAAAGCACAGTATGATGTTATACTGATAGATTCAACAGATCCTATGGGTCCGGGAGAAGGCCTGTTTACGGAAGAATTCTATACAAACGTAAAAGAAGCCCTTAAAGAAGGCGGTATTATGTCAGCACAGTCTGAGTCTCCTTTTATAAATCAAGAAGAGATGAAGAAAATGTATCCTCTCTTAAGAAAAGTATTCCCTATTGTTGATACATATACTGGTCCTATTCCTTCATATCCGGGCGGATACTGGAGCTGGTGTTTCTGCTCTGAGACAGTTAAGCCTCTTTCATATATTGATGAAGCGAGAGCTGAAAAAATTTCAAAACAATGCAAAATTTATAACAAAGAATACCATATGGCACGTTTTGCACTGCCGAATTTTGTGAAAGAATTAACTAAATAAAAACTTGTTAAATAAATTAATGTGAAATAATTACGCCCTGCACTTCTTTTTGAACATTCAAAGAGTTTTGCAGGCTTTGCATTAGCTCGGCAGCTGTATTGGCGGAATAAAATTTTCCGCTTGTCACAAGAGCAGTACACTTCAGCTGGTTATTAGCCTCTTGATCATAGATATTAAATGCAATAACATCTATAAAAATATCCTGACGGGTTTTTGTAAGCTCCATTACATAATCACACGGGCTTTCATCACAATTTTCTCCACCGTCTGTCAGTAGTATAATTCTTTTTTTGCCTGACACTCCGGCAAAATCCGAATTTACTGCCTGTTTTAATGAATAGGTAATAGGAGTCCAGCCGGTCGGACGCAAAGAAAACAATGCGCTTTGAATTTGTGGGGCGCTTCCCTTTATCATAGGAACAATCAAGCTGCTTGCTTTACAGGCCATCCCGGGCATAAAATAACCACCCTTATGCCCGTACACTCTCAAACCAACCCTTTTATCCTGCGGAACCTGCGGGAGTAATTCCTGCATTGTGTCTAAGACCATATTTATTTTTTTTGTACCGTGCAATTTTTCTGTCATACTGTTTGAAAAATCCACAATAAAAAGTATAAACTCTTCATCATTTTCTTTTGCAGCAGAACCCTTTTGTATCAAGGCTTTTGAAGAAAGGGTATTTACAAATAGCATAAAAAATACTATAAATATAATAAATATAAGTTTTCTGGAAAAAATATTCATAATATTTAGGAGTCCGTATATGTCGGATAAATTTTTTGATACACCAAAGCGTGAGTTTTTTGATGTACTTAATACACGTAAAACTATCAGAAAATATACAAATAAAATACCCCCCATTGAGGCAATAAAAATTATAGCCGATGCGGGCAGACAGGCTCCCAGTGCAACCAATACGCAAAATTGGGAGTTTATTGCAATTTATGATGATAAAATGAAAGCAAAAATGGCGCAATGTGTCGAAAATAAATATGATGAACTGCAGGCACGAGTCGAAAACGAAATAGACAAAGCCAAGTTAAACGGATATAAATACTACTCAATGTTTTTTACAAAAGCACCCGTTGTTTTTGCCATTGTAGAGCAAAAACGTGTATCTACAATGCTTACTATACTGGAAAATAACGGCATGACAAAAGAAGAGCTCAACTGTTATGATAACAGGTCATCCATATTAAGTATGGGTGCAGCTATTGAAAATATGTCTCTTGCTGCAAATGCGCTGGGACTTGCAACATGCTGGATGTGTGCCCCCCTTGTTGCATATAAAGAATTCAGTGAATTATTGAATATAGGCAAGGGAAACAAAGTTATATCTCTCTTAACAGTGGGGTAT
The DNA here is from genome assembly GCA_944325575.1 of Candidatus Gastranaerophilales bacterium. Taxonomy (GTDB): domain Bacteria; phylum Cyanobacteriota; class Vampirovibrionia; order Gastranaerophilales; family Gastranaerophilaceae; genus Limenecus. Next base: position 21,037 of record CALVAR010000022.1, read on the forward strand.
CCCGACGGCGACAATTTTTCACGCCCGCCCAAAAAATCACTAGAAGAAGTATTTCGAATAATCTAATATTTCATAAATTGTGTGTATTAATAACAAAAAAGGGGACAAAAGTCCTCTTTTTCCTTAACTGATGTTTCTGTAACAATTAATACCGACCACAATTTGCGATGAGTTTATCATCGCAAATTTGTTCTTCAGTTTTTGCAGTAACTATACTAAACCCAACATTTTTTTATACCAGCTGAAAGTTTCAAGTTCCAGACCGTTAAATGTTGTTTTTAAGCATTGTCTTTTTAAGTAATTGTCAAATTCGTCATTGAATTTTGACTTAACTTCTTTTACTTCCTGTGATGCAGTTTTAGTAGACATAGCGCCTCCTTTGAATAAGTTGTAAGAAATATATATAATATCAAACCTGACCTATGGGTTAATTATATCACATTTAGACCATGTTTGCTAGACCAATTACTATAATTGTAAAACATGTAAAGGTAAATTTTTGCTAAAAATCAAGCCTATTTAAAGAAATATGTCTTTACAAAAAGTAACAAAATAGTGTAATGACTACAATTGTTTTTTTGCAGTCCTTGCAATTTTGCCGGGAGGATGCAGTCTGTCTCCGGCCGGCAGGTCGCCGTATTTTTCCTTTATTCTGTTTATTAGAGCATTTTTAGAAGGATCCGTATCAAAAAACAATTTTGCATACAGACTTACTCCGTCATTTATAATTGGTTCATTGGAATCAGAAAAAATATCTCCGTACTTTTTAAGAAAAGCACGATGTGCGATTGCGTTCATCCCCAGAAAGTTTAACTCCTCCTGTATAGAACTGTTTCCGTCTTTATCTTTTGCATGCCCTGTTTCATGCAGAATAGCTTCTGCTATAGCAAGCATAACAGCAAAATCAGTAGTGTTTTTATACCTTTTATTTATAGTGATAATATTTTTATAAAAATCATACTGGGCATGGACTCCTTCTTCTGCCGGAGTATCAAAAATGATTCTTATGTTTTCTTTTTCTATAAAATCTACCGCTTCTTTTCCTGAATGAAACGGGGCTTCTATTCCCATTCTTTTCAAATAATATAAATCCTCCGGAGCAAACATAAGCCCTTTTAGTTCCGTTAAAGCTGTTGCTATTGCAGGATCATTAACCCATGGCATTTCTTTCATAAAATCGATAGACTGTGCGCGTCTTTGTTCCACTGGGTCGGTAGTATGATTATTCCACCGGTATTTTGAAACACCGGATGCAATATAAGAAAATACAGGTGATATTGGAGTCATTGTTTCCCGCTTCAGGATTAGTTTTCGTAAGATACAGTATAATCAGGGCTTACAGCAAGCCATTGAAAAGTTTCCTGCTTTTCGTCTTCAGGTTGTTCAATTACAAAAGTACCGCCGTAACGTCCGCGGGAGAAATTGACATAGCCTTGTTTTGAAAGATTTTGCAGTGCTTTCCTGATAGTATTTGAAGATACATCAAAATGTTTTGACAGGGCATCCATTGACGGAAGTTTGTCGCCTATGTCGAAATTATCTCTAATATATGATTTTATGAGATTTTCTATTTTTTGATAGCTGTAGAATGCAGCATCCTCAGCTTTCGCAAAAATAGAAGTTTCATTCAACGGTTGCAATACATTTTCACCCGGAATTTTTGCAATGATTGTTCCGTAGCGGCCTCTTCTGGCAAGCAGACAACCCTCATCAACAAGATTTTTCATTGCATCATGCACTGTTTTAATACTTACTTTTAAAACTTCTGAAAGTTCTTGATGTGCCGGAAGTCTGTCACCTACTTTAAAATTATTTTTGATATATTCTTTAAGATCATTTTCCACTTTGCTTACAAGTGTATCCGCAGAAAGCTCTTCTGATGAAGAAAGAATTTTTTCCTCTTCACTCAGCTGAGGAACAACTTTTATTACCCAGTTAGATTCATTGGAACGGAATGCTTTTGTTTCGATTATTCCCTGAGAACACAAAAAGTCTAATGCCAGACGGGTAGTGTTTGTGGAATTACCGATTATAGAAGACAATGTACGAGCTGAAGGCAATGAACTGCCTGCTTCAAGTTTGTTGTCGAGAATATATTTTTTTATCAAAGTGATGACTTTTTCTCTTTTAGAAGAAGCTTTTCTTATAATAGGATTTGAATTGTTAGCATCACGCAGAATGGTACCGATTCTTTGTTTAGATTCCAAATATCCGGCGTCTTCTACAAAACGGATAGCATTCTGTACCGTTCCGACACTTACGCCAAGATAGTATGCAAGGTCGGATTTTTTAGGCAAAAGAGTGTTTTCTTTTAGCATACCTTTTTTGAATCCTGCTGTTATCCAATCTGTAAGCCATTTTTTTATAACAGAATCTTTTGATTCAAAAGAGTTTTTAAAATTAGGAATTTCTTTTGGCAGCTGAGAAATTTCAATTCTTTTTAATCCCGATTTTTCAATTTTTTCATAATTTGATGTTTCTGATGCAGTTTTCTTTTGCATTTATAATTATGCCTCCACAAATAGTCATCTTATTATACCATAAATATAAATAAACAACATATATTTTTTTGCTATAATATAAAAATTTTTACACAATATTGTTAACAAAAGTTTATACGCATAATTGTTTACAAAGTTTATATTTAAACAAAATTGTAGTAATATAATAAGTATTATGGAAATTAGCAACAATAACGAAAAAGAATTAAAAGAACAGTTAATAGAAAAAATAGCCAAAGATCCGTCAAACGAGGATAATTACATAGAGCTGAGCAAAATTTATCTGGGAGAACAAAATTTTGAAGAGGCTTTGGGTGTTTACGAAGCCCTTTTGAAAATAAATCCTTTTAACTCTCAGGCACTGATTAATGCAGGCAGTTTATATTTTTATTTTAAAAATATAAATAAGTCTATTGACTATTACACAAGAGCTACGGAGCTGGAGTCCAAAAGTTTTTCCGTATATATGAATCTCGGAAATGCTTATGCCGAACTGAATGACTTCGACAAAGCAATGAAGAATTATACAAAAGCTCTTGAGCTGGAAAATAACAGTGCTGCTTTATTTAATGCTATAGGCCTTTTATATCAGGACAACAAAGACTATTTAAGCGCAATAGTAAATTATGACAGAGCTATAGCAATAGAGCCGGAAGAGCCTGAGAACTATATAAATAAAGCCAGTGCACAAATGTCTATGCATATGTACAGAGAAGCAATCAAAACACTTAAAAATGCACTTTCTCTTGATAAAACAAATCTGAAAGCATTAATCTGCACTGCAAACTGCTATGCGTCAATAAGAGACTTTGATAATGCAGAAAAGTTTTTCCAAAAATGCTACAAAATAGATGATAAATTCTATCAGATATATGTCTGCCATGCCATTGCTTTTTCTGATGCCGGCAGAATCGATATGGCAATAGATAAATACAAAGAGGCTATAACAATAGCTCCCAATATGCCGAATGCATACATATTGCTGGGTAATATATATGTAGACAGACACAAATATTTGGAAGCGCTTGATTGTTATAAAAAAGCATCAGAAATACAACCGCAAGATGCAAAAACTTATACCTTTATAGGTAATACCTATTTTATGCTTAACGATCTGGAAAACGCAATTTATACTTATAGAACAGCTCTTCAACAAAAGCCGGATTCTATGGAAAACAAACTTGTTTATATTGAAATACTTAGGGAATATATAGACAGAAAAGAAAATAAATCTTCGGGAGAAAAAAGTGCCGTATTATAGAAATTATGCAAAACCTTCTGTATTTGAAAAATTGACAGCTGCTTTGTCATATATTTTTCCTCTTATAGGTTTTGTATTTATAATTATTGCAGCGCTTATGAAAAAGGATTTAAAACCTTTTTTAAAGTATCATATATTCCAATCAATATTCATTGCATTTGGACTCTGGTTAATTCTTACGGGCTTAACATATCTGTTTAATCTTTTGAGCTATATTCCTGTTTTGAAGAATATAATCGGTATGATTACATTCTTTTTAAACACACCGATTATCTTAGGATTTTCAATAATTACATTTATATACTGCATGTTTATTCTCTATCTGATTTTTGGTGTAATCAGAGGTTCTGACAGTTATGTTCCCTGGGTTTCCGATATTATTAAAACAAATTTAAAAGGTCAGATTTAGTTCTGTTTTTTATATATTTAAGAGAGTTGGAGAGAAAGAATGAATTTTGACACAATAGCGGTGCAAGGTGCGCACAAAGCCAAAGACAACAGACACTGTATACCTGTGCCGATATATCAAACAACGGCATTTGATTTTGATAATGTGCAATATGCAGCGGATTTGTTTGATTTGAAAACATCCGGAGATATTTATACAAGAATTTCCAACCCTACAACACAAGTATTGGAAGAACGAATTGCTATGCTTGAAGGCGGCGTCGGGGCACTGGCATTATCGTCCGGACAGGCTGCATCATTGATTGCCGTACTTAATATAGCAAAAGCCGGAGATGATGTAGTTGCTTCTTCGACTCTATATGGCGGCACATTTAACCTTTTAAATTCTACTCTTCGAAAACTCGGTATAAACACAATTTTTGTCAACGGAGAAACAGCACAAGACTACGATAAAGCAATTACACCAAAAACCAAATGTGTATTTACGGAAATGGTAGGCAATCCAAAGCTTAATGTTCTTGATATAGAATCTGTTGCAAATGTTGCACATTCGCACAACATACCGTTGATTGTTGATAACACGGTATGTTCACCTTATCTGTGCAGACCTTTTGAATGGGGGGCAGATATAATTGTTCACTCAATGACAAAATATATATCCGGACATGGCAATTCCATGGGCGGTATTATTGTTGATTCAGGAAATTTTGACTGGACAGCATCAGAAAAATTTGCAGAGCTTGTTGAGCCTGATCCGTCATACCATGGACTGAGTTATACGGAATCTTTCGGAAAAACAGCATATATTGTAAAAGCACGAGGACAGCTCTTAAGAGATTTGGGAACCTGTATAAGTCCTTTTAATGCCTATCTAACTCTGCTGGGACTTGAAACTCTGCATCTTAGAATGCAAAGAGTGTCTGATACTGCGTTAAAAGTAGCTAAATATCTGCAAAAACATCCGCAGATTGCCTGGGTAAACTACCCGGGACTTGAAAACAATGAATACTATCCGCTTGTACAAAAATATATGCCCAAAGGTGTTTCTTCAATAATAAGTTTTGGTATAAAGGGCGGAAAAGAAGCGGGAATCAAATTTATAGAGAATGTAAAACTTTTAATACACGCAACAAACATAGGCGATTCCCGCTCTATAATTACATATCCTTGCCTTACGACACACAGACAGCTTAATGATGAACAATTAAAAGCCTGTGGTATCTCCGATGATTTTATGAGGTTGTCTGTTGGTCTTGAGGATGTTGATGATATAATAAATGATATTGAACAGGCAATTATACACTAGAAAAAGAATAGGATAAGAAAAAGATGCAAAATTACGTCGAATCAAAGGTTAGAGACATTGTTGACTTCCCCAAGAAAGGAATTATTTTCAGAGATATTACAACAGCTGTAAAAGATGCCAAAGCTTTACAGTTTATGGTAGATTTTCTTGTTCAGCAATATGAAGATAAAAAAATTGATTATGTTGCCGGTATAGAATCAAGAGGATTCATTTTTGGTGCACCGCTTGCATACAAGCTTAATGCCGGTTTTATTTTAATCAGAAAGCCCGGAAAACTTCCTGCTGACACTATTTCTCAAGAATATGAACTTGAATACGGAACAGACAAAATTGAAATGCATGCAGACGCAGTAGAACCCGGTAAAAATGTACTCGTTATTGATGATTTGCTTGCTACAGGCGGTACCGTTGATGCGGCTTGTAAATTGCTCAAAAAAGCTGGAGCCAATGTAGTCGGTGCAGGATTTATTATCGAACTTTCAGACCTCGGCGGAAGAAAAAAACTCGAAGGCATTGATGTTACTTCAATGATTCAATATAAGGGTTTATAATTTTTGCTTATAAATCTTTTTAATATAAAATTATTATTATAGAACTAATGAATAGAGGGATGAAATGTCAGATAAAAAAGAATTTGAGTTTAAAGATACATTAAACCTGCCTCAAACAACTCTTGCAATGCGTGCAAATGCTGCTGTCAGAGAGCTTGAGATTCAGGATTTTTGGGAAGAACGCAAAATTTATGAAAAGAATCTCGCACAAAGAGATATTGATAAAAAATTTGTGCTTCATGACGGTCCGCCGTATCTTAGTGCACCTAAAATCCATATAGGACACGCTTTAAACAAAATTCTAAAAGACATTGTAATCAAATATAAATCGCAAAGCGGATATTATGCACCGTATGTTCCGGGTTATGACGGACACGGATTGCCTATTGAAAATGCTGTTGTAAAAACTATTGATGGCGGACGTCAGGCTGTTTCAAAATATCTCCTGCGTCTTAAATGCAGAGAATTTGCACTCAGAAATCTTCACGGGCAGGAAGAAGATTTCAGACGCCTCGGCGTATGGGGTAACTGGTCAAACCCCTATGTGACAATCTCTCCTGAAATTGAAGCAGAGCAGGTAAGAATTTTTGGTGAAATGTACCAGAAAGGTTATATAGAAAAAGGTCTTAAACCGGTATACTGGTGTCCAAAATGCGAAACTGCCCTTGCAGAAGCAGAAGTTGAATATGCAGATCATACTTCAACCGCAATATATGTAAAATTCGAATTTAGAGAAGTTGATTCACTAAAGATTAAAGAACTTGCGGGTATTCAAAGTAAAAACAAAGTTTATGCAGTTATATGGACAACTACTCCGTGGACAATTCCGTCTAACCTTGCAATCTGCTTAAATGAAAGATTTGAATATTCTCTTGTTCAATATACCGATGAAATTTATCTGATTGCGACAGACCTTGTAAATGCGTTTGTTGCGGACAATGCATTTGATGAAAAAGATATTACAATTCTCGGTACGGTAAGCGGAAAAGATTTGGAAAATATGAAAACCAAACATCCGCTATATGACAGAATGAGCCAGATAATCTTAGGCGATCATGTAACGCTTGATGCAGGTACAGGTTGTGTACATACTGCACCGGGACACGGTCTTGAGGACTGGGAAGTCTGTCAGAAATACGGTATTGATGTATTATCGCCTCTTGATGCAAAAGGCTACTGGACTGACGAAGTCGAAGATATGAAAGGCATTTACTACGAAGACGGCAACAAGGTTGTACTTGAACGTCTGGATGCAGCAGGAGCACTTCTCGGACATAAAGAAATTTCTCACAGCTATCCGCATTGCTGGAGATGCAAACATCCTGTTATATACAGAGCAACTCCTCAATGGTTTGTAAAAGTAGACAAATTCAGAGATGAAGCATTAAGAGAAATTAGCAATGTACAGTGGATTCCGGCATCAGGTGAACAGAGAATCTCTAACATGGTAGCTTCCCGTACAGACTGGTGTATTTCAAGACAAAGAGTCTGGGGAGTGCCTATCCCTGTGTTCTATTGCAAAGACTGTAAAGAAGCGATTGTTACACCTGCAACTATCGAAAATCTTGCAAAAATATTTGAAAAAGAATCATCAGATATATGGGTAAAAGAAGAAGCAAAATACCTTCTTCCTACTGCATTCAAATGTCCTCACTGCGGAGGCAGACACTTCCTTAAAGAAAAAGACATCATGGATGTTTGGTTTGATTCCGGTATCACACACCGTGCAGTAGTAGAAAAAAGATACAAAGAACTGGGACATCTGCCTGTTGAAATGTATCTTGAGGGTTCTGACCAGCACAGAGGCTGGTTCCAGTCTTCATTGCTTACTGCAGTAGCAACAAGCGGTCGTGCTCCTTATATGACAGTATTAACCCACGGTTTTGTACTTGATGCTGAAGGCAAAAAGATGAGTAAATCATTAGGCAACACGGTTGCGCCTCAAGACATCATAAAACTGTACGGTGCTGATGTATTAAGACTCTGGGCTGCTTCAGTAGACTACAGAAACGATGTAAGAATAGGCGACACAGCTATCAAACAGATGGTTGAAATCTTTAAGAAGATGAGAAACACTTCAAGATTTCTTCTCGGAAACCTATATGATTTTGACCCGATTACGGATTATGTATTCTACAAAGATTTGAAAGCAATTGACAAATTTGCGCTTCATAAATTGAATAACCTTATTGCAAATGTTACAGAAGCATTTGAAAATTACGAATTTTATAAATACTTCCAGCATCTGCAAAATTTTGCGGCTGCAGATTTGAGCTCGTTCTATCTTGATATTGTAAAAGACAGATTGTACACGGCCGGCAAAAAATCTCTGTCAAGACGTGCATGTCAGACTGTTTTGTATGAAATATCACAGGCTTTGACAAGAATGCTTGCCCCTGTAATGCCGCATCAGGCAGAAGATATCTGGCAAAATACTCCGGAAAAACAAAGAAACAAACTGGAAAGTATTTTGCTCTCCGATTGGCCTGTTACAAATGCAAAATGGTCAAATGAAAAGGTAGAAAAAGAGTTCTCTAAGATATTAAAATTAAGAGAAATTGTTACAAAAGCTATCGAGCCTTTAAGAGCAGACAAAAAAATAGGCAGCTCACTGGAGGTTGCTGTATATGTAAAAGGCGGAGATCATTCACTTTTGAAACACTACGCAAAAGAACTTTCGAATATATTTATTACATCTCAGGCAGAACTCACGGATAAAGCTCCTGACAATGTACTAAATGAATATTCGGAAGATGATTACACTATATATGTTACGGCAGCACACGGCGAAAAATGCGACAGATGCTGGAAATACAGAGAGCTTTCCGATTACGGAGAACACGGAAGAATCTGTCCGGAATGTCTTAATGCTATAAACGGCAAAGACTAATAATTAGTTATATTTAAACAATAAAAAGGATGGATATTATCCATCCTTTTTATTTGTCTGATTACAAGCTACTTTGTATGAACATAATCTTTTAAAACTGATAAAAGCTCTTGTTTTTCATCTTCATCGAGTTCTACAAGAGGACGTCTTACATAGTTTTCAATAATTCCCATTTGTGCAAGACATTCTTTTACGGGAACCGGATTTGGAGCCATGAAGATTTTTTTGAAAAGCGGATAGAGTTTCAAATGCATTTTAGTAGCGTCTGCGACCTTGCCGGATTTATACAAATCTAACATCTCATGCATTTGCTTTCCGATAATATGAGAAGCAACAGAAATTACACCGTGTGCCCCAACCGAAACCATCGGCAGTGTGAGGCTGTCATCACCGGAATAAATAACAAAGTCATCCGGACAAAGTCTTCTTGTTTCCGTAATAACATCCATATCTGCCAAACTTTGTTTTACAGCAAAGATATTTTTGTATTTTTCAGCCAGATATGCAATTGTTTCCGGTTTCATTGTAATACCTGTACGTCCGGGGATATTGTACAAAAGAATCGGCAAATCAGTAGATTCCGCAATAGTTGAAAAATGTGCAATCAAACCTTTTTGTGATGGTTTGTTATAATAAGGAACTACTGATAAAATTGCATCTGCGCCGCACTGCTTTGCATTGTTAGTTGCCATAACAGCAGTTTTTGTGCAATTAGATCCTGCCCCCATAATCAGCTTTGCTCTGCCGTTTGCAACCTTTTTGACAAAATTAAAAATTTCAACTTCTTCATCATGAGTCAAAGTCGGCGATTCACCTGTTGTGCCTGCAACGAGAATACTTTCAGTTCCGGTAGCTATCAGGTGTTCTACGAGTTTTTCCAGTGATTTATAATCGACATTTCTTTCTTTATCCATAGGCGTTATCATCGCCGTAATAATCTCACCCGCATCAAACCGCATAGTCATACAACTCTCCTTTATAAAATCATTTATAATGCCAGTATAGTTTATTAAAACAATTTATACAATATTTTATTTGACATAGTCGCAATAACCGGCATCAACCATGTGTTTGCTAAGGCTGTCGTTTCCTATATAAAACTCGCCTACCAGATTGCCGTACAAACCGACACCGTTGGGTTTAAAATAGATATTATCTTTGTGTTCCCTAAAAATTTTCAACAAATATACGGTCGGTTCTCTGCTGATTCTTACAGAACGCTGTCTTGGGCGAAGATAAACATTTCCGCCGCTGCTTTTTAGTGCATATACCCTGCTGTATTCATGGCAGTTGAGGTTTGAGACATAAGCAGGACCTAGCAAACGGTCTACTTTTATTTTTACTTCCAGTGCGTCTTCTATGCCGATAAATTCTGCTTTTATTTTCTGATTCCATTCTATTTTGTTAATGACCTTCATTGAAAAGGCGGGTAAAGATATCATTATCATAACTGATAATAAAACAAAAATTTTTTTATCTAATACCGGCTTCACTGCAGATTTCTCCTCTTAAGTGCCATGTGCTTGCACCTGTTATTTTTACGTTAACAAATTCTCCGACCAGATTTTTCTCGCCCTCAAAATGCACAATTTTATTGTTTCTTGCACGACCGGCAAGTATAATTTTTCCTTCTTTTTCTTCAAAAGACTCAACTAAAATTTCAAAAATTTTGCCTATACATTTTTCATTAGATTTTAAACAAGCCTGTCTGTTTTTTTCATTTAAACGGGCCAATCTTTCAAATTTTGTATCTTCATCAATGAATCTGTCCGTCCATTTTGCCGCTTTCGTTTTTACACGCGGTGAATACGCTGCGGTATTTGAATAATCGAGTTCAAATTCATCAATTGCACTCATAGTATCAAGAAACTCTTCTTCTGTTTCTCCGGGAAATCCTGCGATAAAATCAGAAGTTATTGCAACATCTTCAAAAGTATCACGGATTTTTTTTACAATCTCTCCGTATTCTTCTCTGTTGTATCTGCGATTCATTTCTTTCAGCACTTTAGAATTACCTGATTGCATAGGAATATGAAAGAATTCACACACCTTATCACATTCTTTTACAGCATGAATTAAATCATCTGTAATATCTGTCGGATATGATGTTACAAAACGGATTCTAAATTTTCCGTCAATTTTATTCAAGTCTCTGAGAAGGTTAGCCAGAGTAACGTCTCTTCCGTCATAGTCTTTGTCTTTATCAAGTGTCTTGCCGTAGCTGTCAACATTTTGACCAAGCAGTGTTATTTCCTTAAATCCTTCTTTTATAGCTTTTTTAGCTTCGTCAATAATTTCTGACGGTTTTCTGCTTCTTTCTCTTCCTCTTGTAAAAGGGACTATACAGTAGGTGCAAAAATTATTGCACCCTTCCATGATAGGAATCCATGCGTTCAGGCTTTTTGCCCTTTTTATTTCGTATTTTGCTTCTTCTTCACCTTCCGTAAATTTTTTCGGAGTTTCATTTGTTGCGCATACTCTTTCACCGGTATTGATTCTTCTTATTAAATCAGGCAGTTCATAAACATTGTTTGTACCAAAAACAAGATCTACATAAGGGAAACGCTTTAAAAGTTTTTCTTTGTCCTGCTGTGCCACGCATCCGCAAAAAGCAACTTTTATATCTCTAAAAGGCTTGCCCTCAAGCTCTTTTTTATGTTCTTCCTGTTTCCATTTGCCCCATACACCGACAAGGCTGTATGCTTTGTCGGCAGAAAGCTGTCTTATAGAACAGGTATTTACAATGAGCAGGTCAGCATTTTTTGCATCTTCTGTTTGTTCATAGCCAAAATGAGAAAGCATTCCCAGTATTCTTTCCGTATCAGATTTATTCATCTGACAGCCCATTGTTTCTATATAAACTTTTTTATCAAAATGTTTTGTATTTTCCATATTTTCAAGCCTTTTATTTCCAAAATTTCATATTGTCAACTGACTCCGACTACCAGATGAACCTGTGCGATAAACAAGTACATTTTTACCAACAAGTCCGGCACAGGCAACAAGTGCATGGGGTCACTTTAGCTATATTTATGCTTATGTGGCCTCGCTACCTCTCATAAATATGCCACCGGCATATTTATTCGGCAGAGTGTGTATCACTTCTAGCTTGAGATGCAGGCAAGTTTACAAGCCGTACATATCAGGATACTCTTGAGTACAAGCGAGGTCGCCTCAGATAAATATTATAAATAAAAGACAGTTTAGTTTGTGTAACAAAACATTAATAATGCCGATATGTTTAATATCCCTAAAAATAAAAAGGCCGGCTAACAACCGGCCTTTTTATTTTATTTATGAATCTTACATATCATGCGGTTGTCTGGACTCTTCCACACGTTTCATTATTGCAACGAACTCTTCTTCATCCAGAGTTTCTTTTTCCAGAAGCTCTTTTGCGATAACTTCCAACATATCACGGTTGCCCAGCAGAAGTTCTTTTGCAAGATTGTATCTCTCATCAACGATTCTTTTGACTTCTCTGTCTATATCAGCAGCAATTTCTTCCGAATAATCTCTTGAATGACCGAAATCTCTGCCCATAAACACGTGTTCTTCACTTTTACCGTATGCCATATTTCCCATTTTGAATGACATACCGTATGTTGTAACCATATTTCTTGCGGTAGAAGTTACTTTTTCAAGGTCATTCTGTGCACCTGTTGTAATAGAATCTGGTCCGTATATAATCTCTTCCGCAACACGTCCGCCAAGGAGCATTGTAATTCTGTCCAGAAGCTGTGATTTCTTCAAAGTTAAATGATCTTTTTCCGGCAAAGTCATTGTTACACCGAGAGCCATACCTCTCGGGATAATGGATACCTTGTGAAGAGGATCAGTATTTTGTAAAAGCTTAGCAAGAAGTGCATGACCGACTTCGTGATATGCAGTATTTTCCTTTTCTTCATCAGAAATAATTCTGCTTTTCTTTTCAGGTCCTGCAATAACTTTGTCGATAGCTTCTTCCAAATCCGGCATATCAATTTTATCTTTGTTATGTCTTGCCGCAAGCAAAGCAGCTTCGTTCAAAAGATTTTGCAAATCAGCGCCGGTAAAGCCCGGAGTTCTTTTTGCAAGAACTTTTAAATCCACATCATCAGCGAGCGGCTTATTTTTTGCATGAACATTAAGAATTTGCTCACGGCCGAGAATATCCGGTCTGTGTACAACAATCTGTCTGTCAAAACGACCCGGTCTTAACAAAGCATTGTCCAAAATATCAGGTCTGTTTGTTGCTGCAATAACTATGATATTTGTATTTTCATCAAACCCGTCCATTTCAACAAGGAGCTGGTTAAGTGTCTGTTCTCTTTCATCGTGGCCTCCGCCCATGCCGGCACCTCTCTGGCGGCCGACAGCATCGATTTCATCGATAAATATGATACAGGGCTGATGTTTTTTTGCCTGTTCAAAAAGGTCTCTTACTCGAGAAGCACCTACACCTACAAACATTTCAACAAAGTCGGAACCGCTTATGGAGAAGAATGGAACGCCTGCTTCTCCGGCAACAGCCTTTGCCATTAATGTTTTACCTGTACCGGGGACACCAACGAGCAAAACGCCTTTTGGTATTTTAGCACCGAGTTTAATATATTTTTCGCCGTTTTTCAGGAAATCAACAATTTCTTCAAGTTCCTGTTTTTCTTCATCAATACCGGCAACATCTTTAAATGTCACTTTAACTTTGCTGTCCAGCATAAGTTTAGCCTTGCTTTTGCCAAAAGACATTGCCTGCGAACCGCCAGATTGAAGAGTTTTTGCCATTAATATTACAAAACCTATAATCAGAACAAAAGGAAGAATTATAGACAAAAAGCCCATAAACTGTGATGTATCACTGGGTTTTTTAACATTTACATCCACATTTTTTTCTTCCAATTTCTGATAAAGGCTCAGATCGTTCATTGGAATCATAACCCTGTATTGAACACTGACAGTGTGTTTTTTATTTACAACCGAAACAACAGTCTCCTGCTGGCCTGCCTTTGGTTTTGCAATAAGAGTGTCTTTGTCAATCTGGACAGATTCTATCTGTCCGCTTTTAACTTTATTCAAAAACTGTGAATATGAAATATCTTTTGTGTCCGTAGCCTGCCCGGGGAATAACATTGAAGCAAGGCATAAAACCAAAAGAACAACAACTATCCAGATACCTGTAGATTGGCTTTTATTCATCATTTCTTCCTCTAATTAATCTAATCTAGTGTCGCAAATGCCGCCGGCTCAACGCAGCCGGCATCTGCTCACCTTTTCAAGTGACACTCAAAAATTTTGCTCATGTTCCTTATCGCAAAATTTTCTCGGACAGCTTTTACAAAATTATATCATTTTTTTTTATTTATACAAAGAGATACGGACAAAATGTCTGTTTTATCCAATTGTAAACTTATGTAAATTATAAATCAAAAAACATAAAGATTCCACCTCAATATGCCGATACAAAAAGTACAAGCAATAAGGGGTATGATAAAAAATGAGTCTTGGCATCACATTAAACACAAACAGAAACTACATCGATACATCTGCAGTAAATGAAATTACTAAACAAATTTTTACTAAAGCAGATACCAAAACAACAGCTTTTGATACAAATGTAGTTGATTTGTCAAAATTCAGAAGACCTGAAGTAGGTATTGATTTATACAGCCAGAGAACAAATATTGATACAGCAAAATTTGTAGCTGTAAGAAATGCAGGTCTTGATATCAACTTAAATCAAAATTTCATTGCTAATGTTCAGTATTTAAATACAATGGCTGCAATGGGTACGGATAAAGTTCAAAAAAATGTTGAAGGCAAGCTGATTGCTCCTGTTGCAGAAGGTGAAAAATCAGAGATTAAAAATGTTTTCAATCTTCCCGGAACTATTGAATTAACAAACTCTAAAAATCTTGATAAAGATAAAAGAGGTTCCAATCCGTTTTCTTTCAATTTCATGAATACAAATAAAGGCAAAGAACAAAGAGAAGAAAAACCTTTAAACATCTTTGCATAATAAAGATTTCAACATTCCCCTAGTAAATACTTATTGCTTAATTATCAGATGAGTCCCCAAAACTCATCTTTTTTATTTATTTTGGCAGAATTGTATCTTTTCTTGTACCAAGTTTAGGCCTTAGGATATCAGCCGGTAAGATCCTGAACACAAACGAATAAAGAACAACCCGCAAATCACGCTTCAGGATGACAAATCGCCTTCATTCTAAATAATGTCAGCTTAGTAAAGCTGACCTACCATCTGACCTATCTTTTTCATTTAAAAGTTTTTTATATAGAAGAGCCCGTGGCTGAGGCCCCGGGCTCACAGCAGAACTAACAATATCAATACGGATTCTGCTGTTAAAGTGTTATGCTTCTGCCATTCTCTGACAACCTGCTCCCGTATAAACGGAGATAAGAGCAATACCGGAGAGTATCATACTTATACCGAGCAGCAAGCCTATTGTATAAAGTGCGCTTCCCGGCAGGCCGAAAAGAATAAGAAAAGCAAGAGCAAATTGTGCAAGACCGGCTAATATACCGACCCACCAGTGTTTTAGCACGCCTTTGCTTTCAAAGGCTATAATCATGGAATTAATACCTTCCAAAACAAAGTAGATACCGACACCGAGAGTGATTAAAAACAGGTTAAATAAAGGTCGGACCGTTAAATATGCACCGGTACCAATCATCAGTATGGCGATGATTGCACTAAGCCACGATTTTTCTATTTCATCGCGTCTGATTACGGAGCTTATCAGTTTATATATACCGGCAAGAATCAGCGCAACACTAATCATAAGACTGAGCGCAAGAGTTGACACCTGAGGCAATATAACAAGCAGCATTCCGACAATCAGGATAAAAATACCTTCCACGAGAAATGTATTACAGAATCTTTTTACCATATCTGCCATATTTTTAACTCCTTTTTCCTTTCACTGTTTCATTGTAATTTGTGTTTCGGGCTTTTTCATTGGAAGAAACGGGGATATTATTTTATAACTCTTTCCGGCTAGATTTGCCGTACAAAAAAGTTTATCCACAAGGATAAAAAAAATATGCTATATATAAAAACGTAAACTGTTTGCAAATGGTTGTAAGCACAATTTACACAAACAGGCACAACTGTGCCTATTTGTTCTATTTCATATTGTAATCAGGTATATACTTCAATTTAATAAGGAGAGAGGTCTTGAAATTTTATTGCTGCGGAATTGTGTATTCAACACATGATCCGGAAACTTACTGGTGCATTGAAACTTATCATTTAAAAAAGCCGCTGGATGATATTATCGGCGGAAAAAGAATTTACAAACAGATTGTATATGCGCTCTGCTGCAAAATACACGGGTGTTTAAAACTTGAACTTCACAGTTATGGCAAAGAAAACGGGAAGTTAAAGCTTTTGTATACCCAATCTATAAAAGGTCAGGGCGCAATAACATTTTTAGAAAGGACTAAAAAAATGAGAATAAAACAGCAGCAATGCTGCCCGCTAAAGACTTATCAGTATTCAAAGAAAATTCCGTGGGTTTATGGCAAAACCGTAAATTCTACGACTCAGGTTGTCAGATATTTTGATGAATCCGGCAACAGGCAGGTTTTTAAAGGACAAATGCCGGACGGCAAAAAATTTGAACCGGAATATATTAAGTCAGAAATAATAAGAAAGGAGATATAATCATGCTGACAGATATTTTACATTCTTCGCATAAAGTTGTAATAGGAGAAAAGACATACGAATTTGAGTTTGACCATTTGTCTTATGCAATGTTGGAAAAACAAACTCACAAAAGTATTTATGAGTTTTACGATGATTTGCTTGTAAAGCATAATATACTGTTTCAGGAGACTTATGCCTTTATCGCAGCAGGTCTTTTAAAACACCATACCGACACAGATGTTATTGATTTACAAAATAAATTAAGACAAAATCCCGGTCTATGGCAGACTATAAAAAAATCTGTCTGCAGTGCTTTTATTGATCCTTTGCTCCCGCCGGAGATTCTGCTGCATACTAAAAAAAAAGTACCGGCGAAAAAACGCAAAAAATCAAAGAAGCCAGATATAACTGGGTAGAGAATTATGTTATATCAAGAAAAATTTTGGGTTGGTCCGATACGGAATTCTGGAAATCAAGCCCAAGAAAATTATATGCTTTTCTGTATACTTACACAGACCTGCAGGTGGAATCTTCCAAAAATGCAATGAAAAAACAGGCGCTTGTCGGTAAAGATGCAATAAATGCTCTTACTCAGCTTGCTTCACGTATACGTTGATAAGTGATATAATCACAAAATGAAAAAAGTTGTTTATACTGTTCTAATACTGCTCCTTACTTTGCCTTTGTGCGGATATACACTAAAAGGCGGAGTTACATTTACTGTAGAGCAAGCAAGAAAAGAAGCTTTTGCTGATGTTCAATATCGTCTTCCGCAATCTATAATCAATGCCCACCTCAAAGATCCTAACTATAAAGAAAATATGAAGACGAAAAGAAAGGGCTATATAGATATGGGTGACAGATATATAGCTTTTTATTCAGACGATACCTATGCAATTTTATATAAAAACAATATGTATTATGAGTACTATTATCACTTAAATGGTAAATTAGGTATGGTGGGGAAAAGAACAAGTACAAGTTACCCTGCAAAAAGCTACAAATATGATACAAAAGGGAAATTACAATCCGTAATCTTGTATATAAGAAAAGGTGAATCATACAGTTTTACACCTTCCGGTCAATTAAGTGCCCATTGGATAGACAATAAATGCTATGATTTAAACGGTAACTTAATTATAGAGAGATATTAATTTAATAAGTAAAAAGTATACAATATCAAAAAGCAGGTATTTAAATACCTGCTTTTTACAATACAGAAAGGAATTAAAATGGGGAAAAAGACAGGTTTTGACATATTTA
>CALVAR010000023.1 GCA_944325575.1 Candidatus Gastranaerophilales bacterium
CAGATTGAAAAACTACGCTGCAGCTCGTTTTTCTAATCTTTCAGGATGACAACAGAAATATCTGCAATGTGGTATCTTGATATACCGAAAGGTACAAAGGGCTCAATGATAGAGTGTTACAACGTAGAACGAGCATCAGAGACAGAACTATTACTGCAAAGAGGTTCAGAATTTCTTATAAAAAATGCCCGATACAACAAAGACAAACACATCTGGGAATTGTGGCGAAAGAAATCAAGTTTTATCCCGAAGATGAAGCAATAATGGCTAAGATGAAAACTGCCAGAGAACAAATTGAATATGCTAACAAACTCATCGATGAAGGAAAATTTATAAGATAATATGAAAGTTCCATCAATAACAAATACAGTAAAAACAATCTCTATATCTGATTATTCTGCCCAAAGTAGCAGTTATACTTCTTTTCATAGCCTATTGTAGTTTTGGTGTCGTGACCCGGATAAACATCAATATCATCATCGAGTTTAAATAATTTTTCCGTTATGGAATGGCTCAGCTGTGCAAAACTTCCTCCCTCAAAATCTGTTCTGCCGACCGAAGTATAAAAAAGTGTATCACCCGAAAACAAACTGCTGCCTGTCAAAAAGCACACACTGCCCGGAGTATGACCGGGTGTATGGATGACTTTTATTTCGTTGTCACCTATTTTAAATATATCTTTTTCCGTAAAAGTCTTTATATTTTCAGGCGGAAGCCCGTTATTTACAAAGCCGAAACGCTCGAGCTGTTTGGGCAGATTTTCAACAAGAATCTTATCATTTTCATGAACATAAACAGGCACTCCCGATACATCCTGTGCATCTTTTTCTCCGAGAATATGGTCAAAGTGTCCGTGTGTATTCAGGATATATTGCAGTTTTGCGTTATAATTTTCAATTTCGTCAAAAAGGGTATGATAATCACCGCCCAAATCAATAATAACAGCTTCTTTTGATTGTTCATCAATAAGCAGATAAGCATTTGTGCCGATTAAACCAAGCGGAAAAGTTTTTATAATCATAAAATTCCTCAATTAAATGGTATTTAATATTATACCATATAATCGGCAGATTTTTGATTTGCTTCAATCTCAGCCTGCTGGGCAGGTGTTCTTTTTTCTGCGGGAATATTTTCCAGCTGTTTTATTCTTTTTGCAACAAAATATGCTTTAATTTTTTCAAAAAAGCCGTTTGATTTATTTTGCACAACAGTTGTGTTGTGCGGAGTGTCATCTTCCACATCGCTTACTTTTACGCTTGCAACGGCAGGAACATTGGATTTTGTCTGCCAGTTTTGAGACGGTAACGGAATTTGCGAAACTAAATTTGATTCTATTGCCATAAAACACCTTTCGTAATTTCAGGACATTTTATGTAATTATAAACCCAAAACATGATTTTTTTTGCTAAAAATTGAGCTAATCTAAAGTTTAGTAAAGAATTCGATAAATAGAGATTTGTAAGCTATTATATTAGTGGGAAAGAGTGTTTAAAATAAAATGAATCTAGGCGCATTAGCAAGCTTACTCAAGAATAACGACATAATCATGGCAATCGGTATTGTCATAATTGTTGCTATGATGATTATCCCGCTGCCGCCAATGCTTCTGGATATTCTTTTGACATTGAACATATCTCTTTCCGTAATCATTTTGCTGGTTTGTTTATTTATAAAAGAGCCTCTGGAGTATTCCTCTTTCCCGATTATACTTCTTGTGGCGACGATTTTTCGTCTCGGGTTGAACGTAAGTTCAACAAGGCTCATTCTTTTATACGGTTCTGCCGGAGAGGTTATAAATTCATTCGGACAGTTTGTTGTCGGAGGCAACTACATTGTCGGATTTATCATCTTCATTTTGCTTGTTGTTATCAACTTTATGGTAATCACAGGCGGTGCAACAAGAGTTGCGGAAGTATCAGCAAGGTTTACATTAGACAGTATGCCCGGTAAACAGCTTTCTATAGACGCGGATTTGAACTCGGGTTTGATTAACGAGGATCAGGCAAAAGCAAGAAGAAGAAAACTCGAAAGAGAAGCTGATTTCTACGGTACCATGGACGGTGCTTCAAAGTTTGTAAAAGGTGATGCCACAGCCGGTATCATCATCACTGTCGTAAACATTTTTGCAGGTATTGTAATCGGTTTGTGGCAGATGAAAATGGACATTATGACCGCATTAAACACCTTTACAATCCTGACTGTAGGCGACGGTCTTGTGTCACAGCTGCCGGCCCTTTTGATATCTTTTGCAACAGGTTTGATTGTTTCACGTGCAAGCGGTCAGGATGACTCATTGAGTGATGATATTAAAAGAGAAATGTTCTCAAACTATATTGTACTTGGTATAGTTGCATTTCTTTTATTCTTCCTCGGGCTTGTTCCCGGTATGCCGACAATACCTTTTATTCTTGTGTCAGCTACGCTCGGATGGCTTTCATACAACAAAAGTAAGGAAGCAAAAGCCAAAAAAGAAGAAGCAGCAAAAACACAATCCGAGCAGCAAGACGGCACCCCAGGTGCTCCGGGTGCACCAGGTCAGGGCGGCAAGGCTGCAAAGAAAAAGAAAAAAGCTTCAAGAGAAAGTGTCATGGAGCTTTTGAATGTAGAAACAATAGAAATGGAAATAGGCTACAGGCTTGTACCGCTGCTTGATGCAGAACAGGGCGGAGACCTGCTTGAAAGAATTGCCCAGATAAGACGCCAGACCGCTCTGGATTTGGGTATTGTACTTCCTTCCATCCGTGTAAGAGACAACCTGCAGCTTCCGCCGAATAACTATCAGATAAAACTAAAAGGTGTACCGATAGAATCAGGCGAAGTATACCCTGACAGAAGTCTTGCGATGAATGCGGGAGGTTCTGATAATGATCTGGGCATAAACGGTATCAGTGCTATAGAGCCTGCATTTGGTCTGCCTGCAATCTGGGTTGAAGAAAAAGACAGAGAAATAGCAGAAAACTATGGTTACACGGTGGTAAGCCCTTCTGCCGTTATTTCCACACACCTGACGGAAGTTATTAAGAAAAATGCTGCAGAAATAGTTTCCCGTGCGGATATACAGCAGCTTATTGATAATTTGAAAAAAGAAGTTTCGGAAGAATATGTGACAGACCTTATGAAAGATTTGTCCGTGGCAGAAGTTCAGCAGATAGTATACAATCTCTTAAAAGAAAGAGTATCCGTAAGAGATTTGAAAACTATTCTGGAAGTATTGAGCCTGCAGTCACGTGTAAGCAAAAACGCAGATTACCTGACAGAACAGGTCAGACAGGCTCTCTCAAGAAGTATCTGCAAGCAAAATCTTGCAGACACAGGCGAACTGCTTGCAGTAACACTTGACCCTGAGGTAGAAAACACAATAGCTCAAGGCGTAAGCCCTGACGGTTCAAGTCTGACATTGAACCCCGAATTTACAAGAAAACTTTTGGATACACTTAACTATGAACTGGAAAAAGCTATTTCCTCCTCGGGAAATCAGCCTGTTCTTTTATGTTCATCTCCTATCAGGCTGCCTTTCAGACGTTTGATTGAAAGAACATATCCGCAAATTGCCGTTATGTCGTATAATGAAATAAGCAACAATGTAAAAGCAAAATCCATCGGTGTGATAAGAGTTGCACCTACAATGGTATAAAACAAGGAAGAGAAGTATGAAGAATTTGATAAAAAATAATCAAAAAGTTTACATGATTCCAAAGGATATACAAGGCGGTCTGTCTTCCGCAATTAATAAAATTGTGGGTTCCACAATAGAAATGGATATAAAAAAAGATGATATGAAATACTACAGCCTCGGCGATGTGGTAGAAATGTTTACGGTGATTGACGACGGTATACTTTATTTTAAGCCAAGAGTTGTAGAAATTGATAAGGGGCAAAATACAATCAAGGTTGAATTTGATAAAACAAAATACGACCAGCTCCAGAGAAGAGAATACACAAGAATAGATTTCAAAAACGAATTTACACTCAAAAGTGAAGATAAATCTTATATATGTACCTGCATTGATTTGAGCGCAGGGGGGATGAAATTTGAAACAGAAGCTGATTTAAAATGTTCTCAGGATTATGAGATAGAATTTTCTCTTGAGAGCAAAATCCCTATAGAATGCTTCTTTAAACCCATAAGAATAGACAAAAAAAAGGGAAGAAGCAAAGTCAAAAAAAATATTGTATCCGGACGATTTATTGCACTCAAAAATATTGATAAAATTGCTATTGTCCAGTTTTGCTTCAAAAAACAAATGGAAAATAAAAACAAATAACCGAACAAAAATATGGGAACCACTAACAGCAAAAAATATTCACAAAAAATTAGCGGAATGCTGGCAAGTCTGACAGCCTTTTTGTGTACCGCGCTTATTTTTTTTAATGCGGAAATAATTACACTCTCTACATTGCTTTATGCACTGAGCATTATAGTTCCAGCGACTTTGATAGTAGGATATCTGGGGTTTCAAATCGGCAAAATCTTTGATAGTACAAAAAAGAAAAATAAATTGAACAGATTCATTAAATAAAATCAGGACAAAATATGACAAATAAAAATACCGGTAAAAAATTTAAAACCAAATTAAGCACACAGTTCGCTGCTTTTACAACAATGCTTATCGCAACCACTGTATTTTTTATTGCGTGGTATTCAATTTCTACGGTAAACAATCTTGCACAGCAAATCACTACCCAGTCAAAAGAACTTAATGATTCAATATCCATTACATTGTTTCAAAATTTGAGCGAGGCAATTGACACGCATAACTATAACGAAGTAAAAAAATCAGCGCAAAAAATGGTAGACAACAATATTGTTGCAATGGTTTTGATAAAAGATGCAAAAACCCATGAAATACTTATTTCTACCCAGCCCAGCGAGAA
This sequence comes from Candidatus Gastranaerophilales bacterium, assembly GCA_944325575.1. GTDB lineage: Bacteria > Cyanobacteriota > Vampirovibrionia > Gastranaerophilales > Gastranaerophilaceae > Limenecus. The sequence continues at coordinate 4,876 of CALVAR010000023.1, forward strand.
GTTGAGAGCTGTTTTTACGGAAAATAAAATTTCCACAAAATCGCTTCAAAAGAAAAAACCGATAGCAGAAGCAATATACAAACAATCGGTTATAAAAGACGGAAAAATAATTGAGCTGGGTTTTTACAATGAGCCTATTACAAAAATTTATCTGGATATGTTAAGAGACAACATCCTTGCCATGGTATTTATCTTTATATTCCTCGGCTTTTTCCTGTCCAATCTTATTGCAGGAATCCTGATAAAACCTATAAATATACTTATTAAGAGTCTTGGAGATTTTGCAAAAGGTAATTTTTCACACCGTCTTGAAGAATCCAATTATCTTGAAATAAATCGACTCATACGTTCTTATAACGAAATGGCAGAATCACTGGAAAAGCTCTACCAATCATTGGAACAACAGGTAAAAGACAGAACAAAAGAATTGGAAGCGGCATATTCCGAACTCAAGAGCACACAGGCAATGATGGTTCATTCGGAAAAGATGAAATCCTTAGGTGAGCTTGTTGCAGGGATTACGCACGAAATCAACAATCCGGTAAACTTTATCTACGGTAATCTTATCCATCTTAAGAATTATACTTCCGATATGATGTCCGTAATAGATAAGTATACGGAGTTTGACAGCGATTTGACAGAAGAACATAAACAAAAAATCAAAGAACTGAAAGACGAAATTGATCTTGAATTCTTAAAAGATGATCTTCCGGAATTAATAAGAAGCTGTCAGGAAGGTACCGAAAGAACAAAAAATATTGTACTGGATCTTAAAAACTTCTCCAGACTTGAAGAAGCAGTTATCAATAACGTTGATTTACCAAAAGAAATTGACACAACGCTCAATATTTTGCACAACAAATTCAAAAACAAAATTACCGTTCATAAAGAATATCAAGAAAATATGCCCCATGTGGAAGGTTATGGCGGACAGCTGAATCAGGTATTTATGAACATACTGGACAATGCTGCATTTGCTATTCAGGAAAAGGGCGATGTATGGATACGCTTAAAATCGGACGGAAATAATGCTATAATTGAATTTGAAGATAACGGATGCGGTATGGACGAAAACACCCGCAAAAAGGTCTTTGATCCTTTCTTTACAACAAAAGAAGTGGGTCAGGGAACAGGTCTTGGTATGGCAATAAGCTACAAGGTTATAAAAAATCACAAAGGCACTATAGACCTTGTATCAGAGCCGGGTAAAGGCAGCAAATTTACAATCACGCTTCCTTTAAAAATGACATTAAAAGCACAATAAATAAACGGAAAAAAGCATGGAAAACAATAAATACAGTATTTTACTTGTTGATGATGAAGAAGATAACCTTGCACTCTTGTACAGAACCCTGAGAGGAACTTATAATCTGGACAAAACAACCTCTCCTTTGCAGGCTCTTGAAATGCTCAAGCAAAAAGAATACGAGCTTGTTATTTCTGACCACAAAATGCCAGAGATGGACGGAGTAGAGTTCTTAAAACAGGTGCAGCTCGGACATCCGCAGGTTATGAGGATACTTTTGACAGCTTATTCCGATGCAAACATTCTTATTGATGCAATCAACTATGCAAAAATATACAGATACATAAAAAAACCCTACAATCCGGAAGAATTACAGCTTATTGTTTCTTCCGCACTGGAATATTATCAGCTGAAATATGACAACGATAAGCTTATTCAGGATTTGAAAGAACTCTTTTCCGGTACTATCAAAGCCATTATGGAAGCTCTGGATGCAAAAGATTCTTTTACCTCGGGCAGAAGCAAACGTATCACATACTATTCAATTATCATTGCAAAAAAATTGGGTCTTTCTTCTATAGATACTGGCAAAGTAGAACTTGCAGGCATGCTGCATGATATAGGCATGATAGGTGTGTCTGACGAAATTTTGTACAAAATTGATGCACTTTCTCAGGAAGAATATGATGAAATCAAAAAACATATTACCTACAGTGTAAAAATTCTCGAAGATATAAAACAGCTTAAAGATGTTGTTGAAATAATAAAATACCACCACGAAAAATTTGACGGTACGGGTTATCCTCATGGAATAAGAGGCGAAGAAATACCTCTCGGTTCCAGAATTATAGCTGTTGCAGATGCTTTTGACAGTATAATTTCAAGCAGAGTATACAGAAACGCCGTAAATATGAATGAGGCGCTTGAAAAGATAAAAAGCGGCGCCGGTACGCAGTTTGACCCTGTTGTAGTAAAAGCTTTTGAAGACAGTTTTGAAGAAATAGTAAAATCCGCAACAGAAGATATTAAAACAGATGCCTAAAAAGAATTACTCTTTTTGACAATGTATTTCCTGCGGCTTCTATTTATGATAGACATAAAAGGAGCAAAAATGCGGGAAAATCTTTTAAACAAAAAAGACAATAATACCAAAGCTGCGGAAAAATATGTGGGCAAATACCTGCTGGATTTGCAGAACCATTTCAGCCTGAGCGATATCCAGCTGATAAAAATTTTGCAAAGTTGTCTTAATAATATAAAAAGAAAAAACAAATTAAAGAAATGGTGGCAATTTTTTTAAAAAAATCATATTATATTAATAATAATTATATTATGGTATTATAAACCTATGAGCGAAGAACAATCAAAACGCACTATAGAAGTTGACACAGAGTTTCTGGAATCTTTATACGGTCTTGTGGGCAAAATTCCGCCCGGCGAGAAAAATATAAATGTGGATTTGTTGAAGGATTTGATTCTTGATATAAAACGCAAAATGGACAGAATCAAAACAGAAACAATAGAATCTATGTCTTCACATAAAAAAAGAGATTCTATTGTGGAATCCGGCGACAATCTGGATGAAGAAGAAAATGCCAAAACCGTTTTGATAGTAGATGACCTTGGCGTAATAACATACCAGCTCGGTGTAATGTTTAGAAATCTCGGCTATGATGTTGTTATAGCAAAAGAAATCTATGATGCAATCACTAAATATAAAAAACAAAAGTTTAAACTTGTCATTATGGATTTATTCATTCCGACAGACAGAGAGGGCTTTATCCTGCTCGATGAACTTGTTAAACTTTCCAAAATGAATGAGCTAAATACAATTATTGGTGTAATGACAGCTTCTTCCAAAAAAGAACACCGTCAGCTCTGTATGAAAAAGGGCGCTGACTTTTATATAGAAAAAGTTGAAGACTGGCAGAACCAGCTTATTGAATATTGTGAAAAGAATTAAAAATCTGACAATATGAAACGCCTGTAAATTACAGGCGTTTGTCATATGTCATATCTTAACTATTATATGATATTTTCTTTTATTGCTTTTACTGCTGCCTGAACACGGTCATCCACGCACAATTTTTGTAAAATACTGCAAACATGCGCTTTTGCCGTATGTACGGAAACAATAAGCTCTTTTGCTATTTCCGTATTGCTTTTGCCTTTGACAAGCAGTCTTAATACTTCAAATTCTCTTTCCGTCAATTGTGCTCTTGCGTCTGACATATCACCGCTGCCCTGCAGGTTTGTGTTTTCTGGTTTCGGGAATAAATTCAGCGCTACCTGTGCAATTGCCGGATCAAGCCAGCATGCTCCCTTTGATACATTTCTGATTACCGATGCAAGAGTCTTTGGATCTATATCCTTTAAACAATATGCGGATGCCCCCGAGCCCAGTGCTGCCAGCACTTCTTCTTCTCTGTCATGAGAAGTTAAGATAATAACTTTTGATTCCGGAGAAATTTCTCTTACTTTTTGAGTTGCCTCTATACCGTTCATCTCCGGCAGTCCCAAATCCATCAATACAACCTGAGGTTTTTTGTTTTCAATAATTTCAAGCCCCTTTATCGCATCTTCAGCTTCACCTACTACGGTTATATTTTCAAACTCGTTAATAGTAGAGCGCAGTCCTACACGTGTAAGTTTGTAATCCTCAACAATAACTACATTGATTAATTCGTTACTTTCTTCAACTGTTGTCAACATTGCAGTTTTCCTTTCACTTGGATGCTTAAGTAATTTTTAGTTCATGACATTATTAACGAATAAAAATTTAATAGATATTATCCACCTCGGCAATATTTCGGAAAAATCCTTTAGAATTTAATATCTGACCTATCATATAAAATGAGCCGGAAATAATAATAAGAGCTTCATTATTTTCCGCAGCAAGATATTCAAGCTCTTTTTGGTTTATTAAAAGAGCGTCAGGACGCAATTTTTGAAGTTTTTCAAAAGGAACACTGCTTGGATATTTAAAATCGTAAAAATAGACTTCATCCTGAGGTCGAAACAGTATCTCCATGACTTTTTTGTAGTCTTTTGTTGTCAGTGCACCGTATATCCAGACCCTTTTGTTGTCAGGGAAATAGTAATTAATACTGTTTCTGAGTACACGTGCTCCGTCAGGATTGTGCGTACCGTCTATTAGCAGATTGTGTTTTTTAATATACTGCATTCTGCAAGGCCAGCACACGGTTTTTAGAGCTTTTTGCACGGCAGAATCCGGAATTTCATATCCTTCTTCTCTCAAATAATTAATTGCTTCAAACACAAGCGTCATATTCTCTTCCTGCCACAATCCGAGCAGAGCAAATTCATATTTTTTATCTTTATAGAATACATAATTGCAGGAATTTTCAAACAAGAGCTCTGCTCTGTGTTCAGGAGTCAAAATCCTGCTTTGTTTTTCATTTGCGATTCTTTTTATTGTTTCAAAGCCGTTGTTGTCTGCACCCACCAGCACGGGATTCCCGCTTTTTATTATTCCCGCTTTTTCATACGCTATTTTTTCAATTGTATCACCCAGTCTGTCCGTATGGTCTAAACTTATGGAGGTGATAATTGAGAGAATATTGCTGCTAATTGCGGAAGTAGCATCCAACCTTCCTCCCAGACCGGTTTCTATTACGCATATATCAGTGTCTTTGTCCGCAAAGTATTTATAAGCCGTACATGTCAAAAGCTCAAACTCTGTCAGATAAATTCCGTTTATCTTTGCTGTTAGTGCGATTTGTGTAATCAAATCTGCAAAGTCATTTTTGGAAATATCTCTCTGATTTATCTTTATGCGCTCTGTATACTCCAGTATATGCGGGCTTGTATAAAGACCTGTTTTAAATCCCGCACAGGTAAGAATCTTTGAAAGCACAGCACATACGGAGCCTTTGCCGTTTGTGCCGGCAACATGGATAATTTTCAGCCTGTCCTGCGGATTGCCGAGAATCTCGAGCATTGCAGATACCCGTTCCAATCCGAGACAAATATGAAATTTCTCCCGTGAAGTTATCAGATTTATTGCTTTTTCATAGTTTTCATTTTCCATATCACAATTTTACGATATAATCATTGATATGAAAATGATGGATAAAATTAGTTTTTATACGGCTCTTTTCAGTGCAAAATCCGTAAATAAAATATTGCATCTTGCAAAAAGAGCGGGTACGTCTCTGCCGGGAGTTGTTGCATTAAAAATATCAAAAAATTTTCTTTCATTTTTGTCAGGATATTGCAGGGAAAAAGTTATTACCGTTACGGGAACAAACGGAAAAACCACTACGGCTGGTCTTTTTGCCCACATACTAAAAACTGCGGAAAATAACGTATTACACAATGAAAAAGGCGCAAATATGCTCTCCGGTATTGCCAGCTCTCTTGCAGTCGGGTACAAGCCTTTTTCAAACTTTGATTATGCTGTTTTGGAAAGTGACGAAGCATATTTAACAAAGCTGTATGATTACCTGAACCCTGATTATCTTATTGTGACAAATCTTTTCCGTGACCAGCTGGACAGGTACGGAGAGCTGGATACCACGGCAAAAAAAATACAGGAAGCAGTAGCAAAAAAGCACGCTCTTAAGCTGCTTGTCAACGCTGATGACCCCATGCTCTCCGAAATAGGCAAAGATAACAAAAGAATTTACTTTGGTTTTGATGAAATAACCTACAAAACCTCGATGCAGGAATCACAAGCACCGGCAGAATCTGTCTATTGCCCCTGCGGAGCTGATTTGTCCTACGAAAAAAGATATTACGCACATATCGGAAGATATTATTGTAAAAACTGCACAAGAACAAGGCCTGAACCCGACTATAAGGGTTATGCCGTTATATATGACGATTTTTCCGAGATTTATCTAAAATATTTTAAAAACGGACAGGAAACGGAAAACTATTTTAAACTTAATATAGCAGGTCTCTACAACGCATACAATGCGCTTGCTGCAATAAGCATGGCCCTTGAATTGTGTATAGATCCTCCGGTAATACAAAAAGGTCTTGATACTTATAAATCTGTTTTCGGCCGTGCGGAAAAATTTGTGCTGAACGGTAAAAATGTACTTGTACAGCTTATTAAAAATCCTACAGGTGCTTCGGAAGTCCTAAGAACAGTAAATAATAAGGCAAATTCCCTGCTGTTAATAATTATAAATGACAACTATGCAGACGGACGTGATGTTTCCTGGTTGTGGGATGCGGATTTTGAACTTTTGAAAGATTATCCGGGGGATATTATTGTCAGCGGCATACGTGCCTATGATATGGCGGTAAGGCTTAAATATGCGGGTTTTGAACAATCGAGAATAAAAGTTATAAAAGATATTAAAGATGCGGTAGAGTATTCCGCAGCACAGGTGAATCCCGAGGGCAGACTGCTCATAATGCCGACATATACGGCATTGCTGGAAATGCAAAAGTTTTTGAAAAAGAAAAAATAAACATTTATCCGATATGCTGCAATAAAATTCTGCAGACAATTTTAATAATCGTAACCTTTTTGACTAACGTTTAAGTTTATAAGAAAATTATTGTATATGTCTAGCTAGATACTTGGGATTAGATTGAGTTAATGTACATAAAAGAAGTAGAAATAGATAACTTCAAATCTTTTGCAAACAAAATCACCATACCGTTTTTGAAAGGATTTACAACAATCTCGGGTCCTAACGGCTCGGGGAAAAGTAACATCATTGACAGTGTGCTGTTTGCTCTCGGCCTGTCCACGTCAAGAACTCTTCGTGCAGAAAAAATTTCCCAGTTAATATCAACACACACACGCAGAAATGAAGCAATAGTAAAAGTAACTTTTGCCCCCGAAAATGCGGAAGAAAAAGAGTTTTCCGTAGCACGTAAAATTAAAAAATCATCTCAGGGCTACAATTCAATATATTACCTGAATGACAAAATCGTTACCCTGACAGATGTACATTCCGTTCTGGAAAAATACAATATTACCCCGAACAGCTACAATGTCATTATGCAAAACGACGTTATGTCCATTACAAACTGCTCTGATGTTGAAAGAAGAAAAATCATTGACGAAATTGCAGGGGTTGCAGACTTTGACCGCCGTATAGAACAGGCGCAGAATGAACTCGGTACCGTGGAATCACGTGTACAAAATTCGCTTTTGATTCTGTCGGAAGTGGAAACAAGGCTTGAAACCCTTAAAGCGGAACGTGAAGTGGCTATTAAATACCAGAAACTCCGTGATGAAAAAACCGAACTGGAATCCAAAATCACCGCAGTAAAATATTTTGATATTAAAAAGAATCTCGAAAGAACTCACGAAAGTATCTTAGACGCTAACAAAAAGAAAAAAGAAGAAGAAGCAAAACTTAAAAAACAAGAGGCAGAACTTCTCAAAGTTAAAACAAAACTCGATGAACTCACAGACCTTGTAAGAGAAAAGGGCGAAGCTGAACAAATCGAGGTTAAAAAACAGGTAGAAGAAATCAAAGGCCAGGTGGATAGAAAAGAATCCGCAATTGTATATGCGGATAAGGGTATTCAGGATAACCTGAAAACTATTGAAAATGCCAAAAACGGCATAGAAGACCTCAAAAAGAAAAAAGAACAGACACAATTAAATATTGAAAACAAAAATCAGGAAATCAAAAAGCTTGAAGAAGAAAAGGAAACCCAAAAAGCAGAACTCCTGAAGACTCTGCAGGAGGTTTCCGGTCTTAATGAAACAGCAGACAAGTTTGTTGCAAAAAGGAACGAACTAAGAAAAGAGCTGGAGCAGATTAAAGACTCCGAAACAAAAATTATCCAGCAGCAGGCTCCTCTTGAGGCAGAATTAAGCAGCCTTATGAAGGGCGTCGAAGACGCAAAAGCAAAACTTGCGGAACTTGAGGACTTTAAACAAAACTTTGCCGGCAATAAAGACCGTGTGGAAGTGCAGGTGGAAGAACTCGGCAAAGAACTTGCGGATTTTAAAACAATTCAGGAAAATACCTTATATGAACTGGATAAAACAAAAAATGAATTGAACGATGTTCAATACAATGTACAAACCGCATACCGGAAAATTTCGCAGATGGAAGCCCAAAAACAGGCTTTCGACGAGGCAAATTTCGGACGTGCTGTTGACACCGTGCTCAATGCAAAAATAAAAGGCGTACACGCTACCCTTGCACAGCTCGGACAGGTGGACAAAGAATATTCTACCGCTCTTGAAGTTGCTATGGGCGGCAGAATGGCAAATGTCGTAGTTGATGATGACGAAGTCGCAAGGGTTGCGATTGAAGTTTTAAAAAGCGCAAATGCCGGCCGTGCAACATTCCTGCCTTTGAACAAAATCAACAAAGCTCCAAAATCGCTCAGATTGCCGAAAGATAAAGGAGTTGTGGATTTTGCAATAAATCTTATTGATTTTGATGACGAGTATTTAAACGTTTTCTTCCATGCATTGGGCGAAACCCTTGTGGTAGAAGATTACAACTCTGCAAGAAAACTCATCGGCCAGTACAGAATGGTTACTCTGACAGGAGAATTGTTCGAAAAATCAGGCTCTATATCCGGCGGTTCTCAAAAACGCTCCGGACTCAAATTCAGCCAGACTCAAGATGACGAGTTAGCTAAATTTAAAGAACGCTTAAAAGCTTTTGAAAAAACCTACTCTGATTTGAATGCCAAAAAAGAGGAGCTGGAATTAAAACTAGATAAGGTGAGAATTTCATATTCGAATTCCATGACCGAATATAATAAGGCAAAAATGGAATTGCAAAACCTTATTAAAGAAGCTGAGTTTAATGAAAATAACATAAAAGAAAAACAGGAGTACATCTCTCAGGCAGAGCCAAAAATACAAAAACTGCAAAAAGACCTTGATGAAATGGAACAAAAGCTCGTTGAACAAAACGAGCAGGCTCTTAAACTCGATGAAGAGATTAAAGAAATCGAAGAAAAAATGAGCCCTCAGGAACTCCAAAATCTCAAAAAACTGACAGAAGAAAAAGAACAGCAGATTAAAAATATCGATAATGCAATAGACCGTGCACGCAACGAAATTGACGGATTCCAAAGAGCAATCGTCTTCCACGATGATGTTATAGATACAAAAACAAAAGAAATTGCAAAACTCGGCTCTGACAATGAAATTTATGAACAGGACAAGGTCAAATACAAGTCTGAAATTGAAGCGCTCAAGGCTCAGATAGAAACACTTGATGCAAAGATTAAAGAACTGGGCGAAAAACTTGTTGAACTTCAGACAGAGCGTGATGCCGTAAATGCGCAGTATCTCGAGCTCGATAAAGAAAAGAACTTGATTGTTCTTACAATAGAAAAGGTTAATGAGCAGATTGAAGCATTCAAAGCCCGCAGAAGAGAGCTTGAACCGCAGCTGGAACTTGTTAAAGAAGAGCTTAAAGAAAACGGCGTTGATATTTCAAAACTTGAAGAGATAGAAATTTCCGTAGAAGAAATTACCGGCAAAATCCAGAGACTTCAAAAACGTATGGACGAACTTGGAGATGTTAACATGCGCGCCATAAAGTCCTACGATGAAGTATCGGAGCGCCAGAACGAACTAAAAACTAAAATCGAAACACTCTCTAACGAAAAAAATCAGATTTTAGACAGAATGCAGGGTTATGAAAACCTCAAAAAAGATACGTTTATGAATACATATAACAACATAAACGATAACTTTAAAGAAATTTTTCATAAACTGTCCGAGGGTGAAGGCACTCTTGTGCTGGATAATCAGGAAGAACCGTTTACAGGCGGTATGTCTATCGAGGCTCAGCCCAGAGACAAAGAAAAAACCCGCCTTAATCTTATGTCAGGCGGCGAAAAATCTCTCACCGCTCTTGCCTTTGTATTTGCAATACAAAGATATCTGCCCGCACCGTTTTATGCGTTTGATGAGGTCGATGCAAACCTTGACGGTATAAATGTGGAAAAACTTGCGGATATGGTAAAATCTCAGGCAGAAAATACGCAATTTGTAGTAGTTAGCCACCGCAAACCTATGATAGAATCAGCTAATAGGACCATCGGCGTAACACAAAAAGAAAAGGGCATAACCCGTGTCACAGGCGTAAAGCTAAGGGACTAATAAACGTCACCCTGAATTTATTTCAGGATTATAACAAAAGCCGGAGTAAACTTTTCACTTTGGCAAGATGCTGAAACAAGTTCAGCATGACAGAAAGACTGTAGGATAAAAAGAAAATATGACAGAAACAGCCGAATCAAGCTTAAATCATGATTTTTATGCACCGTCAGAGTCATCATCTTTGCACGAAGATATTGACTTTGACACAATGAACATGATTACAACAACAGAAATTCAAAAGGATCCGCAGTCACAGGTCGACGGTATTGAAATTCTTGTAAATATGGCAAAAACAGGCAAAATTGACCCGTGGAATGTTGATATTGTAGATATTACAGATAAATACCTCGCACATCTTTTCCAGATGAAAGCCCAAAATCTCAGGCTTACGGGCAGGACACTTCTTTTTGCTGCCATCCTCTTGCGTTTAAAATCCAATGTTCTGGAAGGTATAGATGCAAGCCAGATAGAAGGTACCGATAATCAGGACGAAAACTTTGACGATTTTGAAATGCAAGACGACTGGAATGACGAAGAAATCAACACCAATAACGTTATTTCGCTTGATGAAGTTCTTCAAAGACGCACAAGCGTCCGCTTAAACAGAAGCCGCATGGTCAATTTGAAAGATTTGATTAAACAGTTACAGTTTTATGAAGAGCTGGACAGAAAACAGGCGCTAAAAAACGCTCACGAACGTGCAAAAAGACGTGTACGCTCCTATGCAAGGCTCACGCCCGATGATATTGTAAACCTTGCTCATGATGAGTATATTGAAAAAAGTGTCGAAGTTCTGCACGAAAACCTGAAAAAAATCTTTGAAACACAGGACAAAGTAGAGCTCAACACTCTTACGCTTCTGGGGCTTGATAAAATCTCCGCATACATTGCTCTGTTATTTTTAACAGCAGAGCCTGAAGCAGATATTGACCTTTATCAGGAAGAATTTTACGGTGAGCTGTATGCTGTTCCTTATAAAAAACAGGAACAAAAAGAATCTGCATAATTTCCTTTAACAAATAATGCAGACAAATCCGTATCAAGATTCTTAAACAGCATTTGTATTTACTTAAATTTTATCAAGTGCTTCTTGGTTATCTTTTGCCGTATTATTTCTGGAGTCAATTACTCTGTTTATGCTTTTTTCCGTCTTTATAGCAGATGTACCGTCTTTTACTGCTTTGTCAACGTTCAAAGGAGTGCCCCAGTTTGTGTAAGCAACCCAGATAAGTGCAGCTGCAATAACCAAAAATATTAACCTTAACATATAAACCCTCTTTTCTAAAACATTATAAAATTATTCTACAACCAAATTAAGTACATTAACTCATCCTTTTACTTTATATAAACAATAGAAACTTTTCATGAACGGCTGGTTTTTAATCAGAATTTATAATTTTTTATTGTTATTTTGTAAACTTATGTAAATTTATTTATCAAAATCAGGACTTTTTTCTAAAGTTCATTAAACTGTAAGCCGATAACAATTTTGTGGAAACAATTTATTAGAAAACAGGAGAAGATAAATGACAGAAAATGTACGCGGAATTGGTATCAATACAGGTTCAGTAAATCCATACGGAAATCAGACCAAAGGCAGTGAAGCAAAACCGGAAGAAACAAAACCGGAAGCACAGCCGCAGGCACCTGCATCCTCGCAGGTAAAACCTGATGATGTATTAGCATATATGGCACAAAACGCAGCTATGGTAAATCCTCAGGTTGCAGCACAAAGGACTTATGATGTCAGCAAATACGTAACCCCTGAACAGGCAGCACGCATTGCAGGATTTGTTACAAGCTTTGAAGACCAGGTTGCAAAAGGCCTGATTGCAATAAACGAAGAACTCGGTGAAAATTCAGGCCTGAGCGAAGCAGCAAAATATGAAATTGCAGCAGGAATGGTAAAATAATCCTGCCGCAACAGATAAAGTGTGAAATTTCTTTTTCTTTATTAAACTTCTCCAATATTTTAAAAAAAGTATGCCTTTAATCATAAAATTAAAGGCTTTTTCTTATGTATAATATTTTTATGTACATTATTGAATTAATTTCAAAACTCATAAAAGGCAAAAAGGGCAAAGGGGACGAAAAATTAAATAAACAAAAAAATGCTCCTATGCCGCCTGAAATTGACTACGAAGAAACCTGCAGCCATGTTTTTCTTCCCATAGACAGCACGGGCGAAACCCTTGCCTGTTCCAAATGCGGGTTGATTGTGAAGAACGATTCTTCAAAGTACAAACCCAAAAACCCGTTTTCTTAATTAATATTGTAAAGATATTTGACTTTCATGTTTAAAACAGAATCGTTTTGAAATATAATACCTATAAATAATATATCATCTTAAAGTTCAAGAGGAACGCTGCATTGGCTAACACATTTAATGAACAGGTAAGGACAAAAATTCAAAACTTCTCTGTTGAAACAGTCAGAAACATTTTAAATATGGATAATAAAGGTATTGCAAAGTTGTGTGCTCAGGTTTCTTTGATGCCAAAGAAAGACCCTATGGGCAGAACTTATTTTTCTAAAGATGATGTGGAAATCTTAAGAAGAACAAAAAGCCAAAATGAAAATTCTCAAAAAGTGCAAAGAGCTTCGCAAAAATCTTATGCAACCGTTCCTATGAAAACAGTAAAAAATCAGCCTCAAGCGCAACGGGCACATATTATCCAGCCTCCCGTCAATGAACCTGTTAAAGCTGCCGCTGTGCAAAAACAAAATGCCAATGCAATGGCGGTAGAAAAAATATGTTCTTCTTTATCAAAAATGGAAGATAATATTACGGGAAAAATTTCCGATATTATCCAAAAAAAGCTGGATGAAAAACTTGACGGCATGGACGAGGTTGTTGTTGAGCTTGTAAGATGCAAAACAGAAAATGAAACATTAAGATACAAGATGAACGAGCTGAACAAAGAAGTCTACAACCTCAAAAATGAACTCAGCCGTTTCAAAGCTCTCGGCTTAGGCTTTTATGTAAAAAAATCCGGCGATTCTTCTCTTCTGTAAATATTTCTTGATTGCTGGAATTTGTTGTGCAAAAATTGTCTTATGAGCAACAATTACGTTTATTTATTAGAAGGCAAAATTTATATAAACCTGACAAATTTATGCACAAATGATTGTGTATTTTGTATTCGTGCGATAAAAGACGATGTTGTAGGCGCCAACCTTTTTTTGGATACGGAAAAACTCGACGTTGAAGAAGTAAAAAAACAACTGGATTCTTTTGAGCCGGAAAAATATAAAGATATAGTGTTCTGCGGTTATGGCGAACCTATTTTGAAGCTGGAAGAGCTAAAAGAAGTTGCAAAATATATTAAAGAAAAATATCCGCATATAAAAACAAGAATCAACACAAACGGTCAGGGCAACCTTATTTATAAGAGAAATATTGTTCCGGAATTAAAAGGGCTTATTGATAGCGTTTCTATAAGCTTTAACGGTGAAAATAAACAGGTTTATGATGCGATTTCTCTGCCAAAGATAGAAAACGCATACGAAGGAATGAAAGAGTTTATTAAAGAATGCGTTAAAGAAGGCATAGAAACAACGGCAACCATAGTAACGGGCTACAAAAACTATAAAGTAGACCTTGAGAGCTGCAAATCACAGATAGAAGCTCTTGGCGCAAAATTCAGAGAACGCCCGTGGCTGGATAACGGATACTAATACAATTTTTTAATATTCAAGTTTTTTATGGTAACTTTCGGTGCGTTCTTTATGACTTCCGCTGCCGATTCTGCAATAGCTAAATTTTCAAGCTGGAAAAGCGGATACTGCTCTCTGACCGCACCGAAACTTTGGGCAAGTTTTTTTGAATATTCTTCAAACTTTTCGGCAGCTCTGGCGCCAGCATCCCTTGCATCAACTTCCAGCCAGTTTCTGCGATACAGATTTCTGTTTATAAACGGCGGGCAGTAAAATATATGTGCTGTGAAAAATTTCATGGCAGCTTTCTTTTCTTCACAGTTCAAAATAGATCGGCCCTTGCCTATTAATGATCTCCAAAAATCCAGAGCCTTGATTTTGTCAAACTGATACTGGTGTCTCATTTCATGATGCAATGTATCAACAATATCCATTTTTGTTAAATGTTTTTCTGTATCTATAACTATATGCCCGTTTGTTTTTGCATACCCCAGCACCCTTCTTCTTGATATAGGTGCAGCCATAGTTATAATGTCTCTGTGTGCAACATTCTGTTCACTTTGCGCATATTGTGCCGCATATTCAGTAAAATCTTCTTTAGAATAATTCCTTATATAAAGATAAGGATCCTGTGCCAGCTCTTTTGTGTTTGGCAGATTGCCGGAACCGCCTTTTTTCAGCAGTGTTCCATCCAGCAGTCTGCGTGCATTTGTTTCAATATAATCTCTTTTTCCGCCGGTATAGAGATGTTCGATAACCTGATGTTCCTCTTTAATACCGTCATTTACCAATGTTGTTTTAAGCTTTGTTCTGATAGCATGAGGGGCTGTATTTATAATCTGTCCCTTTTCATTCTGCTGTCCCCATCTTACGGATATGGCTTCTTTTATTTCTTCAACTGTTCTGCCATAGCCATTACGTTTTGTTGTATTTATTTCAAGAATTTTTCCGTAGCTGTTATAATCTCTGATAACAGAACCCGTACAGTTGTTATGCAGGTATTCTTCCATAACATGTTTCACAGGTTTGCCGTCCTTGTCTTTAAACCTGACAATCTTTTTTAAACCTTCGCCAAAATGACTTTCAATTTGAACAACATCCATTGTTACCGCATTTTCGGGAAGCGCTATTTTATTTACTGCTGCCGCCGGGAGGTTTAACTCTTTTGATAAAAGCCTACAGCCCTTTCTTGTAAAATTTTTCGCAGTATTTACTGATCTGGCAATATTAATCATAAAACTACCTGTAATCTAACCTTATGTATATATAAAAACAGATTCTTTCATGAAATTGCCTTATTTGTAAAGGTTTATATCGTAATAACAGATATTTTTGTAGTAATAATTTATTAAATATTAATTGTGCCTTCAAACACATATTGAGCTTCGCCCGTCATAAATACATCAAAATCCGTATTTTGCACACTGCCTGCCCACTCAATAGTCAGCATACCTCCCGGGAGGTTTACATCAACTTTGTTGTCACAATAACCGTTTAATATTGCAGCTACAACGCTTGCACACGCTCCTGTTCCGCAGGCAAGTGTGATTCCGCAGCCTCTTTCCCATACAGCAACATCAATTTTATTTTTTGATACTACTTTTACAAACTCAACATTAGTTTTTTCAGGGAAAAGATTATCGTGTTCAATATTATTACCGTATTTTTTTGCAAGTTCGTGTATATCTTCATCATCTTTGACAAAAATTACACAGTGAGGATTGCCCATGCTGACAGCATTTACGCTGAATTTTTTTACACCGTCCCACAAAGGATAGTTTAAATTTTTGCTGCCTTTAAAAGGAATTTTTTCGGGCTCCAGTATGGGTTTACCCATATTAACCTTTACTCGCAAATCTTCCAGTACTTCCGGTACAATTTTGCCGGCGCCTGTGTGCACGGTAAATTTTCTCTTGTTAACAATTTTTTTATCAAAACAAAAACGTGCAAAACATCTCATACCGTTTCCGCACATCTGAGCAGTAGAACCGTCTGCCTGATAAAATAACCATTCCAAATCGGAATATGTTTTGGGATTTTCCACAGGTACAAATATTCCGTCAGCACCTATACCAAAGTGCCTGTCACAGAGTTTTATGGCAATTTCCGGAAACAGTTTTTCAATTTTTTTGTATTCATCATATTCCATTAAAATAAAATCATTGCCCGCCCCGTGCATTTTTGTAAATTTTACCTGTGCCATAAAATTAATCCTGTTTTGTCTACAGTGCGATTATAACACGATTTCGCAAAGATTGTTTATTTTCATATAGTCAACTGACTCCGACTACTTGTAGAACCTGTGCAATTGGCAAGTCTGTTTTGTTCAATAAGTCCGGCACAGGCAACAGCGAAATCAGACTGGCACGCCGTGTGAGGCATAGCCGAACCCAGTGCCATTGCGAGCGGAAACGTTGAGTTTTCGTGAGCGTCTGATTTCAAGACAGTGCATGGGGTCACTTCCGCAAAATGCTAGACTTGGCGTCACTCGCACTCCGTGTACACTTCTACAAGCGAAGCCGCCTCAAACAAATTATAACCGTCATTTTGTATATTTTACATAATTCAGTAACTGATTTTATGCAAACTGCTAATACACTCTAATAAAAAGACTGTAAAATCCCCAAAATCAGTGGCTAATGGATTAGCCCCCAAAATTGCAAAAAAGCAGTAAAGGGAGCCAAGGTATTAACGAAAATACAGAATATTACCGTTAATTTATACTGTTTTTGCAAGAAATTCTTCTTTTCTTATTTTCCTGCCGCAGCATTTGTCCTCGTCACAATAGCCGAGTCGTTCACATTTGGGAACCAGATAAGGAGCAAGCCATGGTTCTTCTTTCAAGAGTTCTTCGCACATCATTTTGACCATAACTCTTATTTCATACTGCGCACGGGTACAAAGCCTTATATTGGCAATGTGTATCAGCTCTCTGAGGTTTAAAGATGCGACCATAGAGCTTGCAGCCGCATTTGGAAGAACAAATCTTGCATCCTCTGCAGGAATTCCTGCTTCTGTCATTTCCGAGTAAAAATCGGCGGTTTTTGCCATAAAATCTTCGTATTTTGCAAGAAGTTCGGGATTTTTTGCGACGGTAGGCGGAACAATGTAATCAAACTGTCCTTTTTCTTTTACATAACGCTGTGATTTCTGGGAAAAAGAAACATGTCTGTGTCTTACAAACTGGTGGGTGCATGCTCTTGATACGTTAGAAATAGCAAAAGATACCTGTATATGCTCGATTGTGGAATAATGACCTGAGGAAATTACTCTTTCAATAAGTTTGAGCATTTTTTCTTCATCATCCGCTTTGTCATAAATATTAACCGGAGAATCTGCACTATAGCAGGTTCTGCAGGCAGTGTATATGGTTTTTAGCATATTCTGCGGTTTTGAGATAAGTTTTACCACCGGTTTATTGTTATTGTTGTTTTCCATAATTCTTCCCCATAAAATAATTACTGTTTTGTAAAAACATAACCTGTATGTTAGTTCCGGCTGTCCGTCCCGCCTGCAAATATATAGCCGGATTTTCATAAATAATCAAGCCGGCAGACAATACTAATATTTTATCATCCGAAAAATCTTTTGTAAAAAACATTAACCTTTTTTAATCCCCTTACCCTGCATGGCTTGACGCAGATGTTTGAGATGTTATGCTAAGTGTACGATAAATAATTTTATTGAGTTTACGCCACCAACTTAAACTTATTAAAATTAGAAAAAGGAAAACAAAATGGCAATAAATTTAGCAAAAGAAGAAAAAGCAAAAATCATCAAAAAATTCGGCAAAGATGCTAAGGATTCAGGTTCCGCAGAAGTTCAAATCGCTCTTTTAACCCAGAAGATTGCTGAACTTACAGAACATTTAAAATCTAACAAAAAAGATTTTCAGGGCAGACGCGGTCTTTTGATGATGGTAGGCCAGAGAAAAAGACTCCTTGCTTACGTTAAAAAACAAAACCTCGAAGAATACAGAGAACTTATTAAAAAACTCGGTATCAGAGGCTAGTTTTTGCATTAAATTTATCAGAATTAAAAAGTCCCTTATTTTTAAGGGGCTTTTTTTACATAAATTAATGCACTTAAAACTAATGACTATAGTATAATTAAGTTTGTGGGACGGAATAAAAATACGGATTAAAAACTGCCGGGATAAATCAGTGGTATGAAATATAAAAATTACAAAAGCGATAAAGAGAAGTTTAAAGAGTTTGATAAAAAACTTATTTTCTGGCAGATAATCTGCATTGCAATAAGCTTTGTTATTATCAGCTATTTGTTTTTAATAATGGTTGTTGATGTAAAAAACTACCGTGCACAGGCAAAACGCCAGAGAAGTGCCAAAAGCTTTGTTATGAGAGGCGCAATTCTGGACAGAAACGGTATTAAACTTGCATCGGACAAAACATCTTTTGATGTTTATGCGCATCAGGATTATTACGACCACACCCCGAACGAACTTGCCGCAATACTGGCGCCGATTTTGGGATTGAATAAAAATCAGCTGGCGAAAAAACTTGCACAGGACGAAAAAATAATTGTACTGAAAAAAGATGTACCGAGACTTACAGCACAAAAAATCAGAAAACTGGGGCTCAGAGAAATAAGCCTCGGGAAAAAAAACGAGCGTGTGTATCCGCAGGGTACAATGGCCGCCCATATTCTCGGATATTATAATCCGGACGCTGATGTGGCTGCAGGAGTCGAGCTTACCGCCAAAGATAAATTAGAAGAGGTTGAACAGGATGTAAATTTTGAAAAAACACCTGACGGAGATATTATCTATGAGGTAAATACGGATCCTGCCGCAACAACAACACCTCTAAGGGGTAAATCAATAACTCTTACAATAGATTCTGCCATACAACACGTGTGCGAAGTTGAGCTTAATAAAGTAATAAAAGAAAAAGGCGCCTTAAGAGGCACTGTTATTGTAATGAACCCCAAAAACGGAGAAATCTTAGGTTACGCAGTTTATCCGACATATAATCCGAATAACTACAAAAAAGCCACTCTGACACAGCTTACAAACTGGACACTGAGTGATGTATTTGAACCCGGATCAACATTTAAAGTTTTGACAATATCTTCTGCAATAGAAACAGGCAGATTAAACGAACATTCAAAAATTCTTGATACAGGAAAAATAGAAATTGATAAATGGCCAATCAAAAATTATGACTACAATATAAAACCGTTCCCCGGCAATATAGATTTGTATTATCTTTTTGAACATTCAAGCAATGTCGGCAGTGTAAAAGCAGCATTAATGATGACTAAACAGGAACATTACAATATGCTGAAACAATTTGGAATAGGTGAAAAAACAGGCATAGATCTTCCGGGAGAATCAAGAGGTATTATCCCGCCGGTAAGTGATTGGTATAAGTCTACTCATGCAACTATTGGTTACGGTTATGGTATTTCTGTTACAGCAATTCAAATGGCTTCTGCTATTTCTGCTATTGCAAATAACGGGGTTAGGGTTACACCGCACGTAATTAAATATTCCCCAGAAGAAGAGGCAAAAAAAATAAAACATATACAAACAGTAAGTCCGGAAACTGCCCGTGTTGTGACAAAACTGCTCGCAGGCAGTATCGGTCGATCAAAGTCTCCGGTAAATCTTGAGGATTACCATGTTGCTGCAAAAACAGGTACTGCAAAAAAATCTTCAAATACAGGCGGATATACAAACAAACTCGTTACGTCAATAATCGGATTCTTGCCTGCAAGCAATCCGCAGGTTGAGATTTATGTTGTAATTGATTCTCCGTCAAAGGGTGCCCTGTGGGGAAGTACGGTAGCAGCACCTGTTTTTAGGGAGGTAGCTTTGCAAACGGCACGTATTATGAATATCCCGCCGGATAAGAAAAAGTAATTTTTAAAGTTAAAAGAGGAAAATATTATGAAACTGCAGGAGTTAATTAAAAATATAAAAATAAAAAAAATTCTAAATGAAAAAGATATTGATATTACGGGAATTTCATATAATTCTAAAACCGTAAAAGAGGGAGAAATCTTTGTATGTCTCAAAGGAGAACACTCTGACGGCCACGAATTTGCAAAAATGGCTGTAGAAAACGGTGCCGCTGCGTTATATTGCGAAAAAGAACTTGATATTGATGTTCCGCAGGTAATAGTAGAATCCACAAGACATCAAATAGCAGACCTTGCCGCTGCATTTTACAATTATCCTTCAAAAAAAATCAAATTAATCGGTGTGACAGGGACAAACGGCAAAACTACCGTTACGCACCTTATCCAGCGTATAGTGGAAGACGCTCAGCATAAATGTGCGCTGATAGGAACTCTCGGCTACAAACTGTCAGGCAAGGATACATATCATGATGCCAAACATACAACCCCTCAGGCTCCGGAACTTCAAAAAACACTTGAAATGATTTATGAACAAAATATAGATTATGTTGCCATGGAAGTAAGTTCCCATGCGCTGGAGCAAAACCGTGTCGGCGGCTGTGATTTTGACGGTGCTGTTTTTACAAATCTTACACAGGATCACCTTGATTACCACATAACAATGAACAACTATTTTGAGGCAAAAGCATTACTCTTCAGAGGTTTGAAAAAGGGAGACTTCGCCGTTATAAATAACGATGATGAATATGCGCAGAGATTTAAAGATGTTGTACCCGAAGGCGTAAAGATTTATACATACGGGATTAAAAATGATGCGGATGTTAAAGCGGAAGATATAGATTTTTCTATCCATGGTGCAAAATTTAAAATCAATGCAAAAAAAGCAGCTGCAGGGCACAAAGATGTAAACCTGCAGATGAACGGTATGTTCAGCGTATACAATGCACTGGCAGCACTGACTGCCGGTATTGCAATGGGTTTTGATATTGATGTATGCATAAGGGCGCTTGAAGAAACAAAAAGCGTAGACGGCAGATTTGAAATAGTAAGCAAAAAACCTCTTGTAATTGTGGATTATGCCCACACACCGGACGGGCTGGAAAACGTACTCAAAGCCGCAAGAGAACTAACGCCCAAAGATGCCAATTTGGTTTGTATGTTTGGCTGCGGCGGAGACAGAGACGCAACAAAACGCCCCAAAATGGGTAAAATTGCGGATGAAAACGCAGATATAGTCGTGGTAACTTCCGACAACCCGAGAAGCGAAGACCCGCAGCTTATTATCTCTGATATTCTTGCCGGTATAAAAACCGTAAATACTCAGAAAGTTTTTGTAGAACCCGACAGAAGAACGGCAATTTCAATGCTTAAGAATATTGCAAAAGAAAATGATGTTGTTGTTCTTGCAGGCAAGGGGCACGAAGATTATCAAATTTTAAAAGACAAGACAATCCATTTTGACGACAGAGAAGAAGCACGAAAAGTATTCTGTTAAATTATTTTAAAAAATACCATTTAAAATAGCAAAAATATTTATTATGCCGTTTTAAAGCTTACACAGTAACAAGTGAGGTGTATTTTATGTCAAGAATCAGTGCATTACAAAACCCGAGACTTTCTTCCGTCAGCTTTAAACAACAAATTATTCTGCCAAACAGACAGTCAGATGTTATCAAACAGCCTGAAGGAGACAAACTGGATCTGTCCAACAAAACACAGGACGCATCTGTACCCCAAATCAGCAGAACACGTTTATTTTTCAGCAGATTAAAAGACGACCAGATTGATGCTATCAATAAAGCCGGCAGACTACCGGACAATGCAAAATTCATAGGCGGTATAGGCGGTTATTCTATATGCAACAACTTCTTTAACTATCGCACAGGCACTCAGATTTTGCCGGCAGGTTATGAAGTAAAGAAAAACATATTCGGATTTGCCGTTGTTGTACCAAAAGGTTCAAAAGGCTTTTTCATAAAAAAAGATAAAGAAAATTAGTTTTTTTACTTATCTGATATCAAAAAATTTGTGCACCTGACCGATTAGTCTGGTGTCATGATATTTTTCAGAAAATTTATTAAAGGTTTCCATGATTTTTTCGTGAGAAACCTTTATTTTGTCTCCCGCCGTTTTTGGCTGGAGAATAAGCTGTATATTATATTTTTGCGCCAGTTTTATACTTTCGTCTATTTCAAAAGACTGTAATGTATCATCAAACACAATTTTTGCAAAAATTTCTCTGTTATGTTTCTTTGCAATAGCCAAAAATTCATCATGTTTTGAATACAGCTCTCCTATTTTGGCACTGGAATCCAGTTTAAAGTCCATTGAAATAATATCAACGTAATCTATTATATTTTCTAATGATTTTGGCAAAGTTCCGTTTGTTTCAAGATAAATCTTAAGGTTTAGTTTTTTGATTTCCGGCAGCAATTCTTTTAAAAATTCATAATGAATCAACGGTTCTCCGCCGGTCAGACTGACGGAGTGAAAAACTTCCGGATTAAATTCTTTTATTTTGTTTATCAGCTGCGCAACAGAATATTCTTCGCCCCTGTCAAACTCCGTATCGCAGTAATCGCATAAAAGGTTGCATCCGCAAAACCTTATAAAAAGCTGTCTGTATCCTATATATGGACCCTCTCCCTGTATTGAATCAAAAATTTCTGCAATTTTTGCAATTTTAGTCATTTAATAAGTTCTCCCTAATTTTGTGTGAGGACAGATTTTTCAGCTGTTCGTACAATTTAACTTCTTCCGAAGTCATCTCTTTTGGAATCTCTATCCTTACTGTGACAATCTGATCCCCTTTTTTCTTTGTTTTTGTATCCTCAACGCCCTGTTCCGAGAGGCGGAATTTTTGACCCGTAGTTGTATTTGGCGGAATTTTCATGGACACATTTCCGCACAGTGTCGGGACTTCGATGTTTGCGCCAAGCACCGCCTCAAAAGGAGTTATAGGAATTTCACAGTATACGTTTATCCCTTCGTATCTGAAAAATTTACTTTCTTCTATATTTATAAACAGGTACAAATCACCGTTTTTGCCGCCGTTGTATCCTTTATTGCCTTCATCGGCAATTCTGATTTTTGCGCCTTTTTTTACTCCGGCAGGAATTTTTACATTAAGTTTTTTATGAATTGATACCTCACCGCTGCCTTTGCATAACGGACATTTAGAACCGTTTATGAATCTTCTGCCTTCGCATTTCGGGCAGCGTTCGCTGTGCAGTACATTTACCGTTCTGTGTGTACCCGAGATAGCTTCAGATATTTTTATATTTACATTTAAATTTATGTCCCTGCCGTTTTCCGGTTTTGGTTTTTTGGTTTTCTTTTCTCTGCGTGTATCGGAAGTAAACAAACCGTCTAAGATGTTTTCAAACACCTGTGAAAAAGAAGATTTGTCATTTTCTTTTGCTGCAGATTGAGTTTGCTGATATTTTTTTTGCGGATCCGGATGAACTTTTGTTTTTTCTTCCGTTTCGGTTTTATTTTGTGAATAAGCTTTTTTCGCCTGTGTTTTAGTGGTGTAAGAGCTCTCTTTTCTTGTATTAAAACCTTTTAGAATATCATACTGGCTTCTTTTATGAGAATCGGTTAATACCTCGTAGGCCTCGGTTATTTCTTTAAAACGTATAATACTTTCCTGTGAGTTGTCATTTACATCAGGATGCCATATGCGCGCCTGTTTTCTGTATGCGGATTTTATCTTGATAATATCTGCATCAGGCTCAACTCCGAGAATAGAATATAAATCTTTTTGATAGTACTGGTTCAATTTGTCCCGCCGTATATAGAATTTTGACTACAGAATTATTTTAATGATGGTTTATGAATTTTCAACAATTTTTTTAATTAAATTTGGAATTTCTTTTACTTCATCATAACTAATATCTGCTCTTAATGAAATTCTAATACGTGAAGAACCTTCGGCAACCGTCGGATGGCGGATAGGAAGAAGGTAATATCCGTTTTTGATAAGTTCTTTAGAAACCTTAACAGCAAGGTCATTTGTCCCGAGAATAACAGGTACAATATGACTTTCGCCAAGCGTTTGCAGCCCTGCATTTTTTAAATCCCGTCTCAGTTTTTCCGCTGTTTTTAAAAGTTCTTTTTTCTCATGCTGCAGATTGGGCAAAATTTCCGTAATTATGCAGTAAGAAAAAGCTACATTTATTTCGGGCAGTGCGGTAGAAAAAATTAACGGTCTGCATTTATTGATTAAATAATTGATGAGAATATCATCACCCGTGCAAAAAGCGCCAACAGAACCCACTGCTTTGCCAAAGGTTGCAACTATCAGGTCAACATCCTGTATACAGTTTTGTACTTCCGCAATTCCGAGACCCTTTGAGCCGTATACACCGAATGCATGCGCCTCATCCACAACAAGTATTGCATTATACTTTTTCTTTAATTCAATCAGCCTGTTTAAATCCGCTATATCTCCGTCCATGCTGAACAAAGATTCCGAAACGATTATTGCGTTTTCATACTCGTTTCTGTGTTTTTGCAAAAGTTCTTCCAGATGATTGTAATCAAGATGTTTGTACCTGAACATTTTTGCATCGGAAAGTTTTATTCCGTCCAAGATACTTGCATGGTTCAATTTGTCGGAAAAAACAACATCTTTTTTGGTTAAAAGAGCGGACATTATACCTGTATTTGCGTGATAGCCGCTGTTAAAAATAAGCGCTTTGTCTTTTCTGAAAAGTGCCGCAAGAAGACATTCCAGTTTTGCATGTACATACGAGCTGCCTGTCAGAAGTCTTGAAGAAGCGGAGCCAAGAGAAAATTCATTGATATTTATAAATCTTTTAAGAATTTTTTTATCTTCGGCAATCCCCATATAATCGTTGGAAGAAAGATTCAAATATCTTTTATTTTCTTCAAAAATATATTTTCCTTCTTTTTTAAAGGAATTTATTTTTCTGTCACAGCAGTTTTCATGGATTTCTTTTAATTCTTTTTTATAACTTTCAAGTATATTTTTCATTTGATTATCCTATATAAACGATAATGCCAGAAGCAGACTTATTATTAATGTAAGTATTTGAATATTTGTATAAAGGTGAACTTTTTCATAAGAAGCAAAGTGTCCGATAATAAACGGCAAAAACAGAAATACCGGAAATATCGCTGCATATACCGCATTGCCAAAGTACAGATTGCTTATTGAAAACCACAATATGGATATAAAGTATAAGACAAAAAGTACACACATTACAACAGAAAAATATGCAAAAAATTTGACTGCGTTTTCATATTTATAAAGAGCCAGTTTTCCGATAATAAAACCTGCAATCAAAAGTATATTGCTCAATATAATTGCAATCAAAGATACAGGCAGAGTATGAATAATTTTTATTAATTCATGCATATTAATATTCATCATAAACCTGCGCTTTCTGTAAACGTATCATCAACCGGCGGCAGTTTTTCGGTTTTCGGAGCGTATGCGGAAAGGTCGTTTAGAAAATCTATACAGGTTTTGAAAACAAAGTCTCTCTCGTTATCCATAACAACAAGATGGTAACTGTCTTCAAGCCTTATGTATTTTCTGATATTTGAACCTACATTTTTATAAACAAATTCTGCGCTTTTCGGGCTTGTAAGATCATCTTCTTTTGCATGCATTAATAGTACCGGTGCCTGCACTTTGAACATATTTTTTTGTGCATATTTGGAAAATTTTAATAACTCATAAATGCAAGACATAGGATAATTGTCCAGAGCTTCCGTATTTCTTTTTTGAAGAGCGGCAATTTTTTTCCTCAAAGCTTCATTCTTAAGCCCGTAAGGCTCTCTTTCCGGAAAAGAATAATAGTATCTCAAAATAGTATGCACGCCAATCGGCATAAGAAAGTTGTACCAGGGAATTGTCCAGCCGTCCAAAAACAAAGTGGTAGAAAGACTCAAGATTCCCCGAACATCTCTGTATTCACTTGCAATAGCAAGCGCCAGAACAGCACCCATACATAGTCCGCCCAGATAAACTTCGTCATATTTTTTCGTAAGATTTCTGTAATGCATTGTGGATTCTGTGTACCAGTCTTCCCATCTTACTGTTTTTATATTTATCGGGCTTGTACCGTGCCCCGGCAGACAGTAGCAAAAAACATCAAAGTCAGCTTCATAAAGAGCTTTGCCCATTTTTTTCATTTCATAAGGGCTGCCTGTCATTCCGTGAAATAACAGAACAGCTCTTTTGCATTTATTTTCGTGTATAAATTCAAAGTCTAAACTCTGTCCCAAAGATATTTACCCGTTTGGCTGTGTACAAACTATGCTTTTTCCATATATCTTTCGAATAATTGATCCATAAGCTCTAGTGCCATATCTATTTCTTCATCCGAAATATACAACTGCGGAACGATTGTTATAATATTTTTGTAATATCCGCCGTTGTTTAGAATAAGACCGCATTTTTTACCCTTGTAAGACAAATCGCCCTTAAGACCTGCTTCAATAATTTCGTCGCAGAGTTCTCTGGCAGGAGTAAATCTGTCATTTTCTGTAACTTCAACACTCAATGCAAAACCAAGCCCGTTCACCGTGCCGATATTTTTGTATTTTTTCTCCAGCTGTTTTAAACCGTCAAGGAATTTTTCGCCTTTTCTTGCTATATCACGTTCCAGAGTTTCGCGTTCTTCTTCAAAAATACTCATTACCTCATATCCGGCACGTGTACCTATCGGGTTTGCAGCGTATGTGGAATGTGTTCTGCCGGCAGGGAATACTTTTGGATTGATGAGTTCTTCTTTTGCCCACATGCCTGCCAAAGGATTCATACCGTTTGTAATGGATTTTGCAAAAGTCATCGCATCAGGTTTGGCGCCAAAGTGTTCCATTGCCCATAGTTTGCCTGTTCTAAAGCAGCCCATTTGCACTTCATCTACCATAAAGAGTATGTTGTGTTCATCAAGCACTTTTTTTAGTTCTTTAAAATAGCCTTTTGGAGGAACAATGTATCCGCCCGTACCGAGAATCGGCTCTGCTATAAAGCCTCCGAATTCACAGTCTTTTGTTTTGGGGTCATAAACACCGTTGTATTCACTCTCAAAAAGTTTTGCAAACTGTTTTACACAGTACATATTGCAGGATTCGCATTTTTTGTCATAAGGACATCTGAAACAATACGGAAACGGAACAAAATGCGCCGTATCGGAAATATGACCGAAATGCTCTCTGTATCTGTAGCTGGAAGTAACAGCCGTTGTACCGATTGTTCTGCCGTGATATCCGCCCATAAAGGCAAACATTCTCGGTTTTTTCGTGTAGTTGCGGATAAGTTTCAGCATATCCTCATTTACCTGAGCACCGCCTACATTGAACTGTACACGACCTTTGATTCCGTATCTGTCGAGGTTTGCTTGGGCAATCTTTTTTGCAAGGAGAGCTTTGTAATCATACACAAATCTTGAAGAAATCTGAGGCATAGTCTGGTACTGATCGATTACGGCATTCAGTACTCTTTTATTTTTATACCCGAGGTTGCAGCTTGAATACCACATCTGCAAATCAAGATACGGAGTATCTTTTCCGTCGTACATATATGAGCCTTCGCAGTCTCTGAAAATTGTCTGATCATCATGATAATGAACAGTATCCCCCCAGGAGCAGTATTCTTTGTCAATAGCTTTTATTTCTTCATCGGACAACTTAAATTTTGTGTCGAGCATTTGTCTCTCTCCTTTTTATAATTTTACAGTCGGGTTTTTATGTAAGTTTCGATTTCGTTAAAAGAGCCAAAACCAATCAGGTTATCAATTTGCGTATTTTTACCATACTCCAACAGACTGCCTTTGGCAAACAAAAAATCAGCATTTTTTGCAGCACAAAAGTCTGATAACCCGTCTCCTGCATACAAAATCCGTTTTGTAACAATTCTGTTTGATTTTATTACATTACACTTGCACACGCCTGATTTCCGTTCACATTCCTGTGTAAAAAACGGGAAATCCGTCTTGAATCTGCCGTTTTTAAATTCAAGTTTGTTGGAAAAAATTTTTAAATCTTTTATTTTATATCTGGCAAGAATTTTTTCTATAAAAAAATCAAAACCGTCAGAAACTATATAAAAATCTATGTTTTCGCTTTTTATATAATCCAAAAAATCCGGAAAAGTTTCGTCTATTTCAATAGAATCAATAAAATCGTTTACGGTTTTTTCTTCCATCAGGGGGAATGTCTGCATCTGTTCTTCTATGCATTGTTTGGAGCCTATTTCTCCCCGTATCCATTTATCTTCTATATCCGTCCATTCAACATTTGCATAAATGCGGAGGAATTTGTTCAGTGTATCTTCTTTTGTAATCGTTCCGTCAAAGTCACAAAAGAACTGATAATTTTTCATAAATACCCCTCTAAGTCTTTAAAAGAGTATAACAAACAACTGTTGTTGTAAATAAAAAATGTTCATGGTATTGATATTAATACCATGTGATTTATCGCATGAGTCTTAAAGATTGGACGTATTGACGTTTGAAAAAAAATATTAAACTGGCGAAACTTGCAGGTTTTTGTTACGGCGTAAAAAGAGCCGTAGAAACAACTAAAAAATTAAAAAAAGAAAATCCCGATAAAGAAATTTTTGTTCTGGGCGAATTGATTCACAATTCGCATGTTATAAATGAACTTTCCTCCCTCGGCATTCATACCGTGGATGAACTTCCCTGTAATCAAACCGGTGTTTGTATAATCAGAAGCCACGGCGCAGCACCCGAAGTTTTTGACAATGCAAAACAAAAAGGTTATGAGATTGTTGATTTGACCTGTCCGGACGTAAAGAAAGTGCAGCAAAAGGCAATACAACTAGTACAGGAAGGGTTTCTTCTTATAATTGTAGGCAAACCCGAACATCCGGAAGTTTGTGCAATAAAAGCAAACGCACAATCACACGGGGACAATGTGGTAGTTGCACCTGACGTTGAAACATTGAAAAATTTTGAAGAAGAAATAAAAAAACACAAAAGAGCCGGTGTGGTTGTACAAACAACACAGCGTATAGAAAATTTGCAGAGTATAGTAAATTATCTTTTGACTGTTGCAAAAGAAATTAAAATTTTTAACACGATTTGTGCATCCACTTCCATGAGACAGGCAGAGGCAAAAAATCTTGCCAAAGAATCTGATCTTATGGTGGTTGTAGGCAGCAAAAAGAGCGCCAATACAACTCATCTTGCGGAAATTTTATCCGGAATTACATCGACTGTTCATATAGAAACCGATGATGAATTGCAGAATTTTGATGAACTTATAAAAAATGCACAAAATATCGGCGTAACGGCGGGTGCATCCACCCCCGATGCGATAATTGAAAATGTTATTAACAAATTGAATAATTATTAACGAAAGGAAAAAACAAATGGCAACAAAAGAAAAAGAAATGGACGAATTTGAAAGATTGTTAGAAGAATCTTTTACTTCAAAATTGAGCGTAGCTGATGTTGTAAGAGGTCAGCTTGTTAAGAAAGAAAAAGACGGATATCTCGTAGATATAGGAGCAAAATCCGAAGGATTCCTTCCTGAAAGAGAAATTCCTTCTTCTCAGGCAGAAGAACTGAAAATCGGCGACTGCAAAGAATTTTATATCTTAAAAGAAGAAGAAGACGAAAAAAGCGGCATGATACTTTCTCTTAAGAGAGTTGCATGCGCTCAAGCATGGCAGACATTGCAAAATGCAAAAATCTCAGGCGAAACTATCACCGCAAAAGTTGTTTCTCTTGTTAAAGGCGGCGTAATTGTCGAAGTTGAAGATCTCAGAGGCTTTATACCGGCTTCTCAATTGAGAACAGGTATGCCGTTTGACGGTCTTATGAATCAGGAAATTGAAGTTAAAGTTCTTGAAGCTGATGCAAAAAGAAATAAACTTATCCTCTCTCAAAGACAGGCTCTTGCAGAACAAAGAGAACAGCTCGTTGACGAAGTTATATCAAATCTCGAAGTTGACCAGATTGTAGAAGGTGAAGTTGTAAGAATCGCTGATTTCGGTGCATTTATCGATATCAACGGCGTTGACGGTCTTTTGCCTATATCTGAAATTTCTTGGCAGAGAATCAAACATCCTTCCGATGTTCTTACTCTCGGTCAGAAAATCGAAGTTAAAGTTCTCAAAATCGACGAAGATCTTAAGAGAATCAGCCTGAGCTTGAAGAGAATCGGCGACAACCCATGGGAAGAAATTGAAGATAAATTTGAAGAAGGACAGGTTATTACAGGTACTGTAAATAAAGTTACTTCTTTCGGTGCATTTATCAATATTTTCCCGGGAGTGGAAGCATTGCTGCCTGTTGCAGAAATGAAAGACTCTAACGCAAATCCGTTTGATATTTACAAAAACGGTGACGAAGTTAAAGTTCTTATCAAAAAATTCACTCCTCAAGAACACAGAATCGCATTGAGCGTAAAAGATATCAATGAATAATTGATTTGTTTTTAAATAAAGGGCGGGCATAAATAATGCCCGCTTTTTTGATGTTAAATTTTAATGAATTTAAGATACAATCAACTTTGACAAAGCAGCCGAAAATCGTCCGAGAAAAATTCGTGATAAGACTCTGCCGAACAATTTTCATATAGTCAACTGACTCCGACTACTTGTAGAACCTGTGCAATTGGCAAGTCTGTTTTGTTCAATAAGTCCGGCACAGGCAACAAGTGCATGGGGTCACTTCCGCAAAATGCTAGACTTGGCGTCACTCGCACTCCGTGTACACTTCTACAAGCGAAGCCGCCTCAAACAAAATAAATATTTTTCCTCTTTTTGAATCATTGAAAATTTTTATATTTGTATAATGATGATTTAAAATGTATAATAAATACATATTTAAAATAATAAAGGTGGATAAATATGACAGTATTAGCAGAGAATGAGGGTTTAATCACCCAAATTATCGGGCCTGTAATAGACGTTGAATTTTCCAATGGCAACCTGCCCGAGATTTATGATGCATTAGAAATTTACTCACAGGACGGACAAAAAACCGTAGCAGAAGTACAACAGCTGCTCGGCGAAAATAAAGTACGTTCTGTTGCAATGTCTTCTACGGACGGTCTGCAAAGAGGCATGAAAGTTATTAATACAAAAGCGCCTATCTCTATTCCGGTAGGTCAGGCAACTCTGGGAAGAATTATGAATGTTCTCGGCGAACCTGTTGATGAAATGGGGCCTGTAAATACTGAAAACAGACTTCCTATTCACAGACCTTCTCCAAAACTTGTTGATCAAAATACAAATGTAGAAATTTTTGAAACAGGTATTAAAGCTATCGACCTTTTACAACCTTATCAAAAAGGCGGTAAAATCGGTTTGTTCGGCGGTGCTGGTGTTGGTAAAACCGTTTTGATTATGGAACTTATCCACAACATCGCAATGGAGCACTCCGGTGTATCAGTATTCGGCGGTGTAGGTGAAAGAACACGTGAAGGCAACGACCTGTGGAACGAAATGAAAGAATCAGGCGTACTTGATAAAGTAGCTTTGATTTACGGTCAGATGAACGAACCTCCGGGAGCCAGAATGAGAGTAGGTCTTTCCGCTTTGACTGCTGCGGAATACTTCCGTGATTTTTCTAAACAAGACGTACTTTTGTTTATTGATAACATTTTCAGATTTGTACAGGCAGGTTCAGAGGTATCTGCTCTTCTCGGACGTATGCCTTCCGCTGTAGGTTATCAGCCTACACTGTCTACGGAAATGGGTGAATTACAGGAACGTATTACTTCTACAAAAGACGGTTCTATCACATCCGTACAGGCAATCTACGTACCTGCGGATGACCTGACAGACCCTGCTCCTGCAACAACATTCTCTCACCTTGATGCTTCAACAGTATTGTCAAGACAGATTGCTTCTCTTGGTATTTATCCTGCCGTTGACCCGCTTGCATCAAGTTCAAGAGTGCTTGACCCCGTAATTATAGGTGATGAGCACTATTCAGTTGCAAGACAGGTGCTTGAAGTACTTCAAAAATACAAAGATTTGCAGGATATTATTGCAATTCTCGGTATGGATGAATTGTCTGAAGAAGATAAAGAAACTGTTAACAGAGCAAGAAAAATTCAAAGATTCCTGTCTCAGCCTTTCTATGTTGCTGAACAGTTCTCCGGCATACCCGGCAAATATGTAAAACTCGAAGATTCAATCAAAGGCTTTAAAGAAATTCTCGAAGGCAAACACGATGACCTTCCGGAACAAGCTTTCTACATGGTTGGTACAATCGAAGAAGCTGTTCAAAAAGCCGAAAGTATGAAGAATGCGTAAGCCGGAGTAAAGGTGCGGCAAAGGTCATGAAGATGACCCGCACACCAACGGTGAAGCGTTACGGAGGAAGCGAAGTTTCCGAAGTGAACAATCTTTGATTTGACGGGCGCGCAAAAGCATAAGCCTTTACAGAGGGAAAAATGAGCAAAAAAATAAACCTGAAAATTATTACACACGAAAAAGAACTGTACAATGACATGGTCGATGCAGTTTATTCCAAAAGCGTAGAAGGCGAATTTGGCATACTGCCCGATCACCAGCCGTTTATGGCAGCACTGGACATTGGTTGTACAAGAGCTGAAAATGACGGTAAGATGCAGTTTTTTACAACAATGGGCGGGATTTTTCAGTTCAAAGATAATGAAGCTCTTATCCTGACAGATCTTGCCGAATGCGGCTCTGATATAGATATTACACGTGCAAGATCGGCAAAAGAAAGAGCAGAAGCAAGGCTGGGCTCGCATGAAGTTGAAGTAGATACAGCACGTGCGCAAATTGCTCTTGCAAAAGCAATGGCAAGACTGAAAGCTGCCGGTCAAAAATAAAATAGCTTTAATTTACAATTTATGCATAAAAAATAAATTTATTGTTTTTTTACAATAAATTTATTTTTTTTTGAGGCAATTTTTTCGCTTTACATGTTTTACATCATTAACATAAAAGTATGAAGTGAAAGGAAAAATATAATGCCGCTATTCGGAAAAGTTGCTGAAACAATTGTAAAAGTTAAAAAGCCCGTAAATCGTTTATTTACAGATGCATTTGAGTCTATGGGGGCAATAACAAGAAAGCCTGATTCAAGAACAACAGGAGAAATTCAACAAACAGTTGATTATTATGCACAAAGGCATCCTGAAATTAAACAATTTGCAGAAGATATTAAAAATTTGAATCCAAAACATATGGGTACAATAGCAGATACTCTTGAACTGTCAACATACACAGAAATGCTCCCTACAAATATAAATTTATCTAAAATGACAAATAAAGGCATTACATACAGACAAGCCATTGTGGAAGATATGATACAAGCTTCTAAAACAAACCCCGAAGCAATGGAACTTGCTAATGCAATAATTAATAATACTGACTCCACTACTGCAAAATATGCACTAAGTGCTATGACAGGAGGAGTTATGAAAAATAAAGGGCTTGCAAAACAAATGCAGGCAACTGCTGCAATTGTTCCTGACATAGCAAAAGAAACATTGGGCGGTCCTTATCTTATGGATTATCATCAGCAGGAAAACTTTATGCAGATGATAAAAGCATTTGTAAACCCGAATGCAAAGCCTGATAAAATAGTTGCATTGTTTAAAGATTTAGTGGCTGCAACAGAAAAACTGGACAACAACTTTACTATTTATATGGACAAATTCGTTAATTCTTCAACACCTATAAAACAGGTAAAAGAAAATATCGAAATATTGCCTGAAGTTGTTAAAATGCTGGGCGAAAAAGTTAAAAATTTTGATGTAGTTGATTTTGTGACAAAAAATACAAATTTGTATTAACGGATATGATTCTTTAATCAAAATAAAAGCCTCTATTTAAATATAGAGGCTTTTTTGTAATTTAGCTTATTGCAGTCTGCAAATTTCTTTTACTACGCAGGTATAGATATCTATATGACTACACAAATATTACACAAAAAAATTATTGCAACGGAACAATGTCCAGCTTATATCCAAGCGGTACAAGAATTTTTAATAATGTATCTATTTGAGGAGCTGTCTTTGATT
>CALVAR010000024.1 GCA_944325575.1 Candidatus Gastranaerophilales bacterium
GAAAAAGTGAGCGGATATTTTGTGAAAACAAAATAAAGCGAACGGCTTGAAGGCGTGAAGCAATAATCCAAGAGCGGTTTTGCCTTCTTTTCTTAGCGAGCTGAGGCGAGCTAAAGAAAATGGCGTCACGGAGATACATAGGATTTTTAAAGCTGTAAGGGTCTGTAAATAGTGACAGAAGTGCAAAAGATATATGCGTTGGGCAGGTATGCCCAACTTACATTACTTAGAATGGCGATTATTTGTCATCCTGAGGAGCGTAAGCGAGCTCAGGATCTTACCGATTCTTTGATAACACATCAAGTGTGTAAGATTCTGAACATAGCAGTATCATTACAGAAAAGCATATTTTATGCTTCAGAATGACATGATTTATTGTGTTGGGCAGGTATGCCCAACCTACAACTCAGAATGACTACCATTTGTCATCCTGAGGGAACAAAGTGACCGAAGGATCTTACAGATCTTGTTGTCTCTTATCAGACCGGTAAGATTCTGAACACAGCAATATTTTTGCGGCAAAACATATTTGATGCTTCAGAATGACATGTTTTATTGCGCTGGGCAGGTATGTCAACCCCGCGGCCTTAAATCCATACAGACGGTATAATTTAAAACTGTTTCAGGCAGTTTTTAGGTGCGACCACCGTAAGTACATACGGCTTAGAAAAGTATTTGTTTGCCGTTTTTATTACATCTGACGGAGTTATACTTTCTATAATCTGCGGAAATTCGTTTATATAGCCGAATCCTCTGCCTGATAGCTCAAACCATCCGAGCGTGGAGGCTTTTTCCATGTTTGTTTCCTGTGAAAGCACAAAATTGCCCAGTATTTTATCTTTTGCTTCTCTAAGTTCTTTGTCTGACACGAACTCTTTTTGCAAATAGTTTATTTCTTTCAGAAGTTCCTGTTTTGAGTGGAGAGCGGTTTTTGGATTGGTGCCTATATAAACAACAAACATTCCTTTATTAACATTTGCCGCAAATCCGGAACCTACCTGATAAGCAAGCCCCTGCTCACCTCTCAGGTTGCTGAAAAGTCTTGAGCTCATACCTCCGCCCAGAATAGAGTCTATTATCTGCAAAACGGCGGCATCTTTTTTATTTTCTACACCGTCTGTGAGCCATCCGAGTATTACCCATGCAGCTTCCGAATTCTGTGCTTTTGCAACTGTTTTTACACCCGCAAGAGGTTTAAATATATTTTTGTATGCGGAATACTCAAATTTTTTGCTGTTTTTGTCCGAACTGCCGGAAAAAATATTTTCTATATTTTTTATTATTTCTTTGTCATCCACATTGCCGTTGATTGATATTACAAGGTTTTGCGGATCAAACAAATCCGCATAGTATTGAAGAATGTCGGATTTGTTGATATACGGTATTGTTTTTTCATAAACTTTTCCCGTAGTTGCGTACGGTGTATTTTTCCATATTTCTGTTTTAAATTCCTCAAAAGCTATGTTGGAAGGTGTGCTTCTGCTTTTTTGTATTGCAAGAATTTTTTCTGATTTTATTCTTTCAATCTCATTTTCATCAAATGATGCATTGTTAACAATTTCATTTAAAAGGTCAAAAGTTAAGGGAAGGTCATTTTTTGTAGTTTTGACTGAAATTGAAAAATAGTCCGAGCCGTTTGCGGGTGCAATTTTGATTCCGTTTTGTTCCATTATCTGGGACAAATCAAGAGCAGAATATTTTTTTGTACCCTTAAGCATGGCAGAAGCAGTCACAGAGCCAATGCCTGCTTTCTTTTCAACAAAGCTTCCGCCTTTTGAATAAATCTGCATTGCAACAATATCATTGAGGGTATTGTGATTAATTATGAGATTTATGTTATTTGAAAGTTTATACTGTGTAATGTTTTTGTCCTGCTTTACAACAACCGGAGGCGTTTTTTGTACGTTACTTATTTTTTTAATATTTTCCTGAGGCTGTGCTTCCGGAAGCATTATGGAAATTACGGCATGCTGCGGATTCAGGTATTTTTTTGCAGCATTTATAATGTCGGCTTTTGTAACTTTTTTTATATTTGCTATATATTCGTCATAAAATTTTGTATCTCCGTATACAAGAGTTGTATATCCGAGTTCGTTTGCAATGTTTGATGTTGATTCTCTTGAATAGAAAGTATCTCTTTCTATTATGCTTTTTGCGGTATTTATATCCTGTTCGTCGATATTTCCGTTTCTTACCCTGTTTATTTCATCAAAAATTGCTTTTTTAACTTTATCCTTATTTTCGGGTATAAAATTGGCGCTGATAAAAACTATACTGTCTTCTTTCATGGAAGCATGACCTGCGGAAATACTGTAGGCAAGCTGTTTTTGCTCTTTTACTGCCTGATACAGTTTTGAAGAGCGTCCGTCGCCAAGTATTGTCGCAAGTACGTCAAGAGCATATCCGTCGCTTCTTTTTTCCTGAGGAACACCTCTGAAGCCAATCATCATATAGCCGGTCTGTACTTTATCGCAGGCTTCGACCTGAAGCTGGCGGTCTATATTTTTATCATTTTTATAAACGGGTTTGGCTGTTTTTCCGTTTGCTTTTTTATTAAAGTTTTGTTTAACTGCACTCAATGCGTCCTGTGTATTTACATCCCCGACTATAACCGTAATCATGTTGGAGGGATTGTACCAGTTATTATAAAAGTCCAGAATTTCTTCACGTGTTATATTTTCGATTATTTCTTTTTTCCCTATAACTTTTCTTTTATACGGATGGTTCACGTAAAAACCGTTAATCATGTTTTCATAGAGTTTATTCTCAGGGTTATCGTTAGTTTTTGCTATTTCTTCTATTACGACTTTTCTTTCTTTTTCAAGTTCTTTTCTGGGTATAAGAGGATTCATAAGCATATCTGCGTGGAGCTCTATAGCGGTGTCAAAGTCTTTTGAGGGGATAGTTATATAATAATGCGTAAAATCTTTGCTCGTTGCCGCATTGGTTATTGCGCCTTTTGTTTCTAGTATTTTATCAAATTCGCCAGTCGGGTGTTTTGTTGTGCCTTTAAAAAACAAATGCTCAAGAAAATGCGCGACGCCGTTGTTTTTATCATTTTCATTTACTGAACCTGTTTTTATCCAGGTGTCTATTGTCACTATCGGGTTGTCATGGACTTCTTTTATGATTACGGTCTGCCCGTTATCAAGTTTGAAGGTTGAATAATCAATAGCAAGTACACTCTGGCTTATACTGAAAAATAATATAAAAACAAAAATCGCAATTTTTCTCATTCTAAATCCCCTTTGTCATTGAATACCAAATTATACTATATATTTTAAAACATACGCATAGTCTTAACAGACTATAAAGAGAAGAATTAAATAATAGCTCTTTCGGTCAATGGTTTTATCGTATTTGTTATTTAAAATACGTTTATGTTTAACCAACCGGAAAATGACAAATATACAAAAAATCTAAACCCGTCAAATTTTAATTTTCCGCGGGATATCTCCGCTGATTTTGATAAATTTTTAGACGGAGGTTATGGCGAAAACAGAGCCTACAACGATTGTGCAATAGACGGCTATTGCAGTGTGGATCCTATTATTTATTCTCTTATGGAGGTTCTTTTATACGAGCTTAAGCAGATTACTTATTATTATATTAAAATGCAGGAGCTCGGCTATGAAAACAAAAAAATAAAAGACAATATAATTAATTATCTGTCTTTAATCCTTGTCGGTTACGAGTTTAACCGCAAAGAGTTTGAGATTCTTTTGAGCAATATAAACAAAGAAAAAGAATCCGTAAAAGATACTTATATAACACTGTGTGAAAAGAAAAATCTGGACTGCCAGATTTTAAAGTCGGGAATAAAGTTTAAGCAGTTTGAT
Organism: Candidatus Gastranaerophilales bacterium; assembly: GCA_944325575.1. Lineage (GTDB taxonomy): Bacteria > Cyanobacteriota > Vampirovibrionia > Gastranaerophilales > Gastranaerophilaceae > Limenecus. The sequence goes on from CALVAR010000024.1 coordinate 3,840, forward strand.
CTTATGTCAATTGTCAATCAGGGAGAGCAGCAAGCCATTCAGCGCAACAAAATGCTCAGAACAGATACAAAAAATTTGTACGAAATTATCCTGAATCTGATTAAAAGCGCAAGCATAAGACTTGTAGAGCTAAAATGCTACACGGAAGATTACCTTCCGGAAGAAGATGCCATACTGAGACTTTTTAACAATCTGAATTTTTCTGCGGCATCAGAAGAAAAACTTACCCGTAAAATAAATGAATTTGCACAAATAAATTACAAAATACATACAAAGCTTCACCGTTTTAAAGAAGAATATTACGGCGGCATAACTCTGAATGATGTAGAAATAGGTGTAGAAGAGGGCAAGTCCGTTCTTGTTTCCGGGCAAAATCTAAAAGATCTGGAAAATGTTTTGCAGGCGGTAAAAGATACGGATATAAACGTCTATACACATAACGGTCTTATTGTTGCCCATGCTTACCCAAAATTTGCCGCTTATACAAATTTAAAAGGGCATTTTCAAATGTCTCTGGACAGTGTACAGTTTGACTTTGCTTCTTTTAAAGGGCCCGTTCTTATTATAAGAAATTTTCAGTATCTGCTGGACAAGCTATACAGAGGAAGGCTTTTTACAACAAATCTTATTGCCGGTAAGGGTATGACCCGTATAGAAAATAAAGATTTTCAACCTCTTATAGACGCAGCACTTGAGTCAAAAGGCTTTGAACATGAGCATAAAATAGCATCCGTTAAAGTCGGATATGACGAAAATTTTGTTATGCAAAAAGTTGACGAAATTGTTGAAAAAATTAAAAACAAAAGAATAAAACATCTTATAATCGTAGGGCTTCTAAACCATTCTCCCATGCATTCCGATTATTTCAGCAAAATGGAACAGATATTGCCGGAAGATTATTATGTTATTTCTACATTAATTCCGTCAATTAAACATAATATTTTGTATTTTGAATCTTTCTTTAATTCATCTTTAATATACAAAATACTGTCTCACATAAAAGAGTCCGTTGATTTTGAAACATTCCCGGTTTCCGTATTTATCACAACCTGCAACCAGCATACAATTTCTCACCTTTTTAATCTCAGATATCTGGGTATAAAAAATATTTACCTGCCTGTTTGCACTTCCAATGTTGTTACGCCCGGTATGTTAAAATTTTTGAAAGAAAAATTTAACTTTAAACAAGCCGGCACAAACCCTAAACAGGATATTTTGTAATTTTTTAAGATTGTTTGAGGCGGCTTCGCTTGTAGAAGTGTACACGGAGTGCGAGTGACGCCAAGTCTAGCATTTTGCGGAAGTGACCCCATGCACTTGTTGCCTGTGCCGGACTTATTGAACAAAACAGACTTGCCAATTGCACAGGTTCTACAAGTAGTCGGAGTCAGTTGACTATATGAAAAATTAATTATGCAGGACTCAAACAAATGGAACTTACAGTTGTTTAGTTTAGTCTCTGTAAAATCGAAGTATCAGGTTTTATAAATAAATCTCATGGGGGTAATCCAAGAGTTTAAAGTATAAACATTATTAAAAATGCCGCAAAAATCAATGCCGGACCGTAAGGGATTACCGTAGCCTTACCGCCGTTTTTTACTGATGCAATAATAAGTCTGCAAGTATTTAAACCGATTGCAGCAACAAGAAGAAAAGCAAACCAGTGGAACAGATTGGAACTGAACACGTTAAATAATTCACCCGCCCAGAAAAGCAGCGCCGCTATAATAAAAAGAATAATGGAGCATAAAAGCTTGTAATTTTTGCTTTTAAACCATCTGTACATAAACATCGGTATAGAAACACCGCCCCAGACGAAAATACTCAGTATTAGAATCACAATGGCATTTACTATACCAAAAAACGAGCCCAAAGCTCCCAGTATATAGGCATCTCCTTCGCCAAAACAGTCTCTTTTGGTTATTAATTTCAGAATAAAAGCAATCCCTGCCATTGCGCCGAATCCGAGAATAAGCCCGAGAATTGAATAAATAAAAGCCTGATATATAGTGATTTTTAAACCGAACAGCCAGAATGTTATTTTTGTGGTATTCTCTCCTGCAAGGTTGAAAAAATTATAAACAAGACCAAGCGCAGCAAGTATATATGCGTGTGTATCCAGAATAACTTTTTCTTTTATATCAGTTACCGCCAGCACTATACATAAACCGGCCGCAATCATCAAAAACAGAGTATTCCAATTAAAACTTCCGCCCGCATATTTATAATATATTCCGGCAAATATGAGGCCGGTAAAAAGTTCAACAAGCGGATACTGAATACTTATTTTTTCATTGCAATAACGGCATTTGCCTCTCAAAAAAAGATAAGAAAAAACAGGTATGTTGTCATACCACGCCAGTTTATGATTGCATTTTGTACAGTGAGAAGGAGGCAGAACAATTGATTCTCCGCTCAAACCTCTCAACACAACAACATTTAAAAAGCTGCCGATGCACAGTCCGATTATAAAAACATAAAATATCCAAAAAACACTCATTATGCGCTCTGTTTTTCCTGAATTATATCATGCAGCAGGTTCAAGGCTTTTTTTAATTTTCTTGAAACTTGCATTTGAGAAATACCCAGTTTATTTGCTATTTCCACCTGACTCATATCTTTAAAATAAGTCATTTCCACAATTTGTTTCAACTCCGGCTCAATATTCTGAAGTGATTCTGTCAGCATAATTCTGTCTTCTCTGAGGCTTTGTACGTTTTCATAGTTTACATCAGCTATTTTATCACCCCAGTTGGAAAAATTGTCATCATCATCCTGAAAAGCAAGCTGATCAAGAGATATTGTTGTTTTACGTCTGTCAGCGTCAATAGCTTCTTTAACCTTTTCCACGGGCAGTTCCATCTTATGTGCAATCTGTTTATCAGTAGGTTTTTCGCCCATTTCTTCAATCATTTCAAGAGTCATCTTGTGTACACGGTATGCAAGCTCCTGAATAGCTCTCGGTGCTTTTATCATAGAAGCTTTGTCTCTCAAATAATGTCTTATCTCACCTGTTATAAGATATGTTGCATAAGATTTAAAATTTCTGCTTATTTGAGGATTATAAAGTCTTATTGCTTTAATCAAACCGAGACTGCCTACCTGAATAATATCTTCAACAGGGTCGGTGCTTCTTCTTGCCAGAGTACGTGCAACTTTTTTTACAAGGGGCATACAGGTTATTGCAATAAGATTTTGCAGCTGCTCCTTGCTCTTTTTTGAGTCCATTTTTTGGTATTCTTCAAGCCAGTCTACTACCTGCTCAAAGTTTATAAGTTCTGACAAATTATTAATTCCTCTTGTGGTTTCAGTTCTATTATATCATTTTAATAAAAAATTTGGTAAAATAAAAATCACGGGTCTAAATGAAATATTAAAAATGAAAAACGAAATTATTAAATACGGAAAAAAACTTGGAGACAAAAACATGTCTCCGGCAACATCAGGAAATATCAGCGTAAGATACGGTGAAAATATTTTGATTACCGCATCCGGCACATGCCTTTCGGATTTGGCGGAAGAAGATATTGTTTTGATTGATAAAAATGCAAATGTGCTGGAAGGTGACAAAAAACCTTCATCAGAAAAGAATCTGCACATAGCGGTATACAATCTCCGTCCTGATATCAACGCAATTATTCACTGTCATGCTCCGTATACATCTGCATTTGCGGTAAGCCATATACCTTTATCCAAGCCGATTATATCGGAAAATGTATTCTACTTTGGCGAAATTCCGGTTGCGCCCTATGCACTTCCCGGCTCGGACAAGCTTGTGGAAAATACGGCAAAGTTTTTTGTAAAGCATGATGCTGTGCTTCTGGCAAACCACGGCATTGTCATAGGTGCAAAAGATATTAAAAATGCATATTACCTAATGGAAACAGCAGAAACATTTGCGCAGATATATCTAAACTCCATGCTTCTCGGCGGGGCCAAAGAACTTTCTCAAAAAGAGATTGAAGAAATTTATGACCTGAAACAACGCAGCATTCAGACTTCGTGCTAAAATTTTTGTATGCAGATTACAGGCGGATATCTAAAATCCAGAAAAATTGACTCTCCTAAAAGCAGCAACGTGCGTCCCACCCTGTCTCAAATCAGAGAGAGTATTTTCAGCGTGCTTTTTTCCATAACGGATTTTGACGGGAAAAGCTTTCTGGATGCTTTTGCAGGCTCCGGCATTATGGGGTTTGAAGCTGTATCAAGAGGGTTTTCAAGTGTCTGTTTTTTTGAAAAAGACAAAAAAACATTTTTTTTACTTAAAGATAATGCGAAGAAACTCGGCGTACAAGCGGATTTCTACCTTGGAGACACAATAAAGCTGCTTTCAAAACTTTCAAAAGACGGCAAAAGCTTTGATGTGATATATGTAGACCCGCCGTATCAAAGCGGCCTGTATGACAGTGTGCTGAAAACAGTAAAAGAAAAAAATTTGCTCACCGATAACGGAATTATTATACTCGAACACCCTGCGGATTTGGGCATTAAGATTGACGGATACGAATTAATAAAGCAAAAAACATATTCCGGCAAAACTTTGAGCTTTTTAAAGAACAATTAATCTGTTTCAAACGCTGCAAGATTTACAAAAATTAAACATTACATAAAATAATGAAACAAAAAAATTTTTTTGCAGTCTTAAGGGGTAAGAGTAGAGAGGAAGGTTTATCAATATTTCCGATATTAAATTAGCGGAGCTTTGTGTTATTATATTGTTAACCTAAGGATACAATAGGGAAAAAGAGGTAAAATTTTGAAAATTAATTTGAAAAAATACGGTTTAATCGCTTTTACACTGCTGGTAATTTTTGCTGCAGGAGCGCTGACAAACTCGGGCGGAGTATTTGCATCTTCTCCGCAGCAGCTGTATGAGCAGGTTTGGAAACTTATAAATTCAAAATATGTTGATTATACAAACAATCAACAGGATTGGAAAAGATGGCGCAACAAATACGACAAAGTTATAAAAACCGATGAAGATGCTTATGTTGCTATCCAGACAATGCTAGCCAGCTTGAATGATCCTTATACAAAATTTTTGGATCCCAAAGAATTTGAAGAAGAAACAAGTTCTATCAAGGGTTCTTTAAAGGGTATAGGTGTCCAAATAGGTTTGAGAGAAGGTAAACTGCTTATTATCGCACCTATTGAAGATACACCCGGCGAAAAAGCAGGACTGCTCGCAGAAGACGAAATTCTGGAAATTGACGGAAAATCCACAAAAGGTATCACAATTGATAAAGCCGCAGATAGAATCAGAGGAGAAGAAGGAACTTATGTTACACTGCTGATTAAACGTAAAAATCAGCCGAACAAACTCTACAAAATTCAGCGTGCGGAAATAGAAATAAAATCAGTTTCAACAAAAGTCCCTGAAAATGCCAAACTTGATGACAAAGTAGGCTATATAAGACTGAGCTCTTTTATCAGCAAAAATGCAACAGGAGAGTTTGAGGCAGCTTTGAACCAGTATAAGGATAAAAAAGGCTATATCATAGATCTGCGTTCAAATCCCGGCGGACTTTTAAGCAATGCTATTTTGATTTCGGATATGTTTCTGGACGGCGGTATTATAGTCAGCACCGTAGACAGAGACGGGTATAAAGAAACCACACGTGCAACAAAAAAATATGTTACGGATAAACCGATTGTAATACTTATAAACAAAGGTTCCGCTTCCGCAAGCGAGATATTCTCCGGCGCAATGAAAGACAACAAACGTGCGCTTCTGGTAGGAGAAAATACCTTCGGTAAAGGACTTGTACAGGAAGTTAACAAACTTATTGGCGGTTCCGGTGCAAATATCACAATCCAAAAATATTTGACACCAAACGGTACTGACATCAATAAAAAAGGAATTGCTCCGGATGTTACCGTTGAGCTGACAGAAGAAAATATAAAAGCCAAAGATGATGTTCAACTCAAAAAAGCTAACGAACTGCTTGTACAGATGATAAAAAACCAGTCCGTCTGCACCAAGTAAACTAAAAACCGGAACAAATTTTTATAAACAGAGCCTGTTAACATAACAGGCTCTGTTATTTTAAAACTATTTCTTCCAGAGGAAGTGTACAGAGTTTTTGGCGGTAATCATAGATTTTTGCAAGTTCTGATTCGAGTTCTTCATACATATCAGATTCTTTTATTTTAGAAAACTCAATGGCATGGATGAAATTTATTTTATAATTCTGAGCATTTTTTTCTATAATTTCAAACATACCCAAATTTTCCAGCATATCAAAACACAGTTCCGTTACTTCATCCGAAATAGCAAGAAAGTCCGAGATATCACACAGATTTACTTCTCCGTTTTTGCCGCTTTGCGGGTTGCAGACGTATTTCAGCATGCCTGATATATTTTTAATAAGCTCCTGAGCATCAATCTTTTTGTTGTTATAGTTCATAAAATGAAAGACCTTTGCATCGGATTTTTGAAGCAGTGTATGCATGATATTTTCACTTGCCGGATAGTCAAAAAACATTATCTGCGAACATTTTGTGAGATTTTTTCTGCTTTTTAATTTTTCCGCAATTTCCTTGTATTGTTTTAGAGTGTCACAGATATTTTTGTTCTGCGCAAAAATCTGGGTAGATATTTTTGTTGTTAAAAGGTAATCGCAAATCTGCCTGAAGATATTTGTTTTTTTTCTGTGGTCATAGAGTTTCAGTTCTGTTTTTTCTTCTTTTATTTCAAATTCCGATTTAATGTCCTGAATATCCAGTTGTATTGTAGTCACACCGTTAAATGTATTGAGCTTGGGGTAAAAAACAATTTCAAACTCCTTGCCTTCGGGAATATTCAATGTGCCATGATTCCAAAAAACACATTCAAAAGGTTTTCCGTCTTTGTTTTCGCAAAAGATTTTGAGGTGGTTGCTTTTTTGTCCCACTGTTTTAAAACTGTTCAGTATAAGATTTTTTGTTATAAATAAAGGCGCCTTGTTCCCTTCGGCAAAAGGTTCGAGTTTTTTCAACTCTTCGATTAAATCAACGGAAATTTCTGAAGAATCAATCAGCGCATCAGCTTCAATAGTCGGGACAATATTTTTTCCGTCAAGCATGGTTTTAATTGATTCATTTAAAGCAGCTTTTACCTTTTCAAAAGAAGATTTTTTAGGGTCAAAAACAAGTCCCGCTGCCTGAGCATGCCCGCCGAAATATTCAAAAAGTTCAGAGTTGTCAGCGATTACATTTCTGATATGAACTTCGGGTATACTCCTTGAGGAGCTGCGGATTAGTCCGGTATTTTCATCAAGCGTCATCAAAAATACCGGTTTATAGAATTTTTCAACAAGTTTTGATGCCACTATACCTATAATACCTATGTGCCATCCACGCTTATAAAGGATTATGCCCTCCTGAGGCGGTTCGTTTTGAATCATTTCAACGGCTTCGTTAAAAATATTTTCGCAAATGTCCTGTCTTATGCTGTTAAAATTATTTAATTCTTCTATGCACACATCTATTTCGGATTTATTTTCCGATATTAAAAGTTTAATTGCGCTTTCTACCGTATCGAGCCTGCCTGCGGCATTTATCCTCGGAGCTATACCAAATGCAATGTTCTCGGAGGTTATCCCGTTTGCGGCATCATAGCCGCATGAGGCGAGAAGTTTAGTCAGACCGTAATGTCTGCCTGATTCAATAAGTTTTAGACCCGCAGCAACAAACGAGCGGTTTTCGTACAATACGGGAACAACATCCGCAATCGTTCCGACCGCAACAAACGGCAAAAGTTCGTTTACAAAATCATAATCCTTTTTTTGTTCCAGCAACGCACATGCAAGTTTGAAAGCTACACCAACACCGGCAAGTTCATTAAGCGCTTCGATTTGCTCCAAAGGCAAGTCTTTTTCAAGAGCATTAAGTGCTTTCGGATTTAATATTGCAAAAGCCTCGGGCAGAATATCAGGGGCTTCATGGTGATCCGTAATAATTACATCAACCTTAAAACCGTTTGCAAAATTTATCTGCTCAACATCACTTACCCCGCAGTCCACTGTGACAATAAGCTTTGCTTTTTGTTTTGCTATCAGCTGCACAAGCGCCTTTGTATTAAGCCCGTGGTTTTCTTTTTCACGATTAGGGATATAATAATCGGCATTAGCGCCGAGATGTTTTAGTGTTTTATATAAAAGTGCGGTAGAAGTAACTCCGTCACAGTCAAAGTCACCGTATATGATAATCTTTTCCTGCGAATCAATTGCACTGAAAATTCTTTCCACTGATTTTTGCATGTCCGTAAAAACAAAAGGAGAGGATATTTTCATTTTTGCGGGATTTAAAAAATCATGAATTTTCGAAACGGTATCCATGCCTCTTTGCACGAGAAGCTCTGCAGCAAGCCTGCTGCCCGCTGCTTTTATAAGTTCATCGGAAACTTCTTTACTTTCTTTTATTTTCCATTGCTTCATGATACCGGCTGAGTGATATTGTCTTATACTTCGTCTTCTTCGTCGTCCTGCTCGTCTTTATCTTCTTTAATTTTGTCTACGACCATTTTTGCCATTTCCTTGGCAACAGCTTTTTGAACGGGCACAGGGCTGTTTTCAAGCATGTTTATTGCAGTTCTTACAGTTGTATCAAGATCATACCATCTGCTTTTGCCCTTTTCTACAAGCCCTTCTTCTACAGATTCCATCATATCTTCCACGCTTGTAAATGTGTGTTCCGAAATGTTGTGCTCAATAATGATTTTTATAAGATTCAATGCAACTTTAATCTGTGTTTCGTCATCAGATTTTTCCAATGTGCTCATGGACTTAGACAAGATAGGATCTTTGTCATACCATCTGCGGTAATTGTGGCTGTATTCTTCTTTCATACCTCTCTCCTTTTTAGTTTTTATTTATATGCAGACTAACTTTTTTTGAATATTACTCCCTTGCCGCTTTTGGGATATTTCCAGTCAATATATTTGCATGCAATCCTGCAGGCCCCGCATTCAAGGCATTTTTCATAGCTTACAGTAATTTTTTTATCAGTTTCACTATAGTTGTATACATTTGCAGGACATACAATTGTACAGGTTTTTTCAAGACAATGCAAGCATTTTGATTCATCCGGAATCAAATGACATTCGGTGTCTGTTTTATATTTTAGTGTATAGAGTTTGTCTTCAATTTTTTTGTCCATTTTATTTTAAAATCCCGAATACTATTTTTATGCCGGCAATTGCATCTTTAAATAATTCTGACAGACTTCTTTTTGTAAAAAAGTCCTTTGTGAATTTTTGAAATTTTTCTTTTTTGGGCTTACCGTCCGCACAGGTAAATATATCAAAAAATTTGTTGATACTGTAAGGATAATAATTTAAAAATGCACCTGTTCTTGAACCCAGAATATGAACTACATCTTTATATGTTTTCATATCTTTCATAACAAAACTGTTTTCCAGTTTTTTTGCATACAGACAAAGCATGTTTGAAGAAAAATCATTGTGCTCCAGTGCATTAAGCGCTGTTTCTCCGGCGTATTTGCCGCTCATCATAGCGAGATTGGTTCCTTCAAAATGAACATTGTTTACAAGCCCTGCAGCATCTCCTGTAACCATTACCCCGTCTGCATAAAGTTTTGGTATTGCCCTGTATCCGCCTTCCGGTATAAGATGTGCGGAATATTCAATAAGCTCGCCGCCCTGTATTAAATCAGCAACAAACGGGTGTTGTTTCAGTCTGTCCAAAAGTTCATAAGGTTTTATTTTATGATTTTTTAAATCTTCTAAAGAAACCCCGAATCCGACTGCAATCGAGTCTTTATTTGTATAGACAATACCCATCCCGAAAAGATTTTCCAAAGGCTTGCCTACAATCTCCATTGCACATCCCTGAATGTTCTCCAGTGCAAACCTTTTGTTTATAACTTCCTGAGGCAGTTTTATTACTTCTTTTACCCCGAGGGCAACATTCTTTGGTTTTATATTTTTTCTCAGCCCGATTTGTTTTGCAAGAAGAGAGTTTACGCCGTCTGCGATTATTACAATATCCGCATAATAATCTTCAAAATCTGTTTTGATTCCGCAGACTTTTCCGTCTTTTAAAATAAGTTCTCTTACAAGAGTATTCGGTGCAAAATACACCCCCTCTTTCATTGCCTGCTCAACACACCATTTATCCCACTTTGCACGAATTGCAACAAACGCATTTTTTTCGTGTTCGGGATTTTGGTAAGAAATTTGTGTGGAATCTTTCTCCGACAAAAGCACGTAACTGTGTTTTGCAATATATCTTTCTATGGGAGCTTCTTCAAAATTAGGAAAAATTTCCTTTGCCGCATGGGTATATATAACCCCTCCGTACATATTTTTTGCACCGGCAAAAGGTGCACGCTCTACAAGCACAACACTTTTCCCGCCGCGTGCAACAGTTATTGCGGCGCTGACTCCGGCAGGTCCTGCGCCAATTACTATTACATCTGTTTTGTTTTGCAAATTTTCTTCTGCCATAAAACTCCCTTTGCAAAATCAATTATACTATTAAACCGCACACTCCCGCAATAAACCGTTTGTCCTAAAACTATATAAATAAATTCAGAGAATACGCCTAATATATTGATAATATGTATTACCAATATCATCTTAAAATTTTGAGATTGTATAAATATCGCAGTAAAAAACAGCCCTTTATTCTTAAATTTTAGAGATAAAGGACTGTTTTTATATTATCTAAAACAATTTAAAATGCGCACATTCTGTGAACACGTACAAAGTTTGTTCTGCCTGTAATCAGGTTAGGAATTGAACCTATGATGATTACTCTGTCGTCTTTTTTGTATTCTGTTTTTTCGAGTAACAGTTTATCGATTTTTTTGAGCAATTCATCGTTCAATACTACATCCCAGTCTTTTTGATAAGGATGCATATCCCAGAACAAATTGAGTTTTCTGCAAGTTTTTTCATTGTCAGAAATTGCCAGTACAGGAACTGATGGTCTCAATTTTGAGAGCAGTTTTGGTGTATAACCTGTATGAGTAAAAGCAAGTATAGCTTTTGCTTCCAAATCTTTTGCCATTTTAACGGCAGCAGCAGCAATAGCCTGCGGAGTAGGCTCATACATAGGATTCATAGGCAGATCAAGATTGTAGCTTACAAAATTGCTCTGTTCTACATCATGTGCAATCATTGCCATCATTTTTACGGCTTCTACAGGGTATTTACCCGCTGCAGTTTCACCCGAAAGCATTACGGCATCGGCACCGTCAAGGATAGCGTTTGCCACGTCGGAAGCCTCTGCTCTTGTCGGGATAGGTTCTTCTATCATAGATTCAAGCATCTGTGTAGCAACAATACATGTTTTTCTGTGAGCAAATGCTGCATCTACAATTTGTTTTTGTACCATAGGAACTTTTTCCGGAGCAAGTTCTATACCGAGGTCGCCTCTGGCCACCATTACGGCATCTACAACATCAAGAATAGATTCTATATTTTTTACTGCTTCGGGTTTTTCTATTTTTGCAACTATAGGAATATCCGCACCAAAGTGGCTCAGATATTTCTTTGCAAGCATAACATCATCTTTGTCTCTTACAAAAGAAAGAGCAAGATAATCTGCACCGTTATCCACTGCAAATTTTATAAAATCTACGTCACGTTCTGTAATAGCAGATACGCTTTTTGTTCCGCCGGGGATATTGATGCCTTTTCTGGGTTTTAAAAGTTCACCATGGAGTACTTTTACATGAACTTTTGTGCCTTCTTTTTTTGTAACTTCAATTTTAATCTTACCGTCATCGAGGAGTATACATTCACCTACATGTACATCTTCTGCAACTCCCTTGTAGTCTACGGGAACAATATTAGGATCTGTTTGTTCCAGACCGTATTCGAGTACCAGTTCTTTGCCCGGTTCAATAGGTATAGGTTCAATTAAGTTGCCTACTCTGATTTTTGGACCCTGAAGGTCAACCAGAACAGGGATAAATGTCTTTAATCTTTTTTCAACATTTCTGATTTTTTCAATCGTTGCTGCATGTTCTTCCGGTGTATTATGAGATGTATTGATTCTGAACATAGTAGCACCGGAGAGAATCATGTCCTCAATAATTTTTTCGTCACGGCTTGCAGGACCGAGAGTGGCAACAATTTTTGTTTTGTTTTTTTTGATAATCATTTTTCTACGTCCTTTTATTAATGTTTCGTTTAATTATTATTTTATTCCGGAAAATTTTATAACAAAAGGGGCAATTAATGCCCCTTTTTAAATTATAGTTTAATTTTGATGTTCTTTTTGATATGCGTATGTAGCTTCCATTTCTTCTACCGAAGCATAAACAGAGTGGCAGCCGCAATCAACGTGAACAATTTCGCCTGTTACACCGGAAGACAAATCGGAAACGAGGTACAAGCCTGTTTTACCGACATCTTCAAGTGAAACATTTCTTTTTAAAGGTGCTTTTAATATAGCAGCTTTAAGCATTCTGTCAAAGCCGGAAATACCCTTAGCTGCAAGAGTTTTTACAGCCCCTGCGGAAAGGCAGTTTACTCTTACGCCGATTTTACCGAGGTTGTCTGCAAGGTATCTTGCGGAAGACTCTAATGCAGCTTTTGCAACACCCATTACATTATAGTTTGCAACTACATATTCCGAACCCAGATATGTCAGGGCAAGTATTGCACCGCCTTCGTTGAATAAAGGTTTTGCGTTTCTTGCAAGAGTAACAAGAGAATATGCGCTTACACCAAGAGCTGTATCCCAGCCTGCTTTAGATGTATCAATAAAGTCGCCCATTAAATCTTCTTTATTAGCAAATGCAACTGCGTGGATAACAAAGTCCAGTTTTCCGTAAGTTTTTTCATATTGTTCAAATACTTTTTTAACCTGTTCTTCGTTTGTAACATCGCATTCTACAATCATTTTTGCATTCATTTCTTCTGCCAGCGGACGAACACGTGATTCCATTGCTTCATTTGCGTATGTAAAAGCAATATCCCCGCCTGCCTCATAAATCTGTTTTGCAATAGAGTATGCAATACCTCTTGCGTTTGAAACTCCAAAAATAATACCTTTTTTACCTTCCATTAATTTCATAGAAAATCTCCTTAATTAGTCTGTAAATATGATAATATTAACAAACTTTGATGTCCATATTTTAATAATTATAAAAAATAAAAAGAGCCCCAAATTGAGCCCTTTTTATTTTTATCGAATTCGCTATCGTAAAATTCCATTAGTTTGTCTTTGTAGCAGCTTGTTCTCTTGCCGCTTTATTTTGTTCTCTTTTTTCTTCTATTTTTTCGATACGTCGGTTTCTCTTATATCCGTATCCCGCATAAATAGCAAGACCAATAAAGAGCCACAACGGGAAGAGAAGAGCATTTTTGCCCATACTACTTATAGCAACACACATCAAACCGCCGCAAAGCAGTATACCCAAAGACGGAAATAACGGAGAAAACGGAACCTTGAAAGGTCTTTCTCTGTCAGGATCTGTCTTTCTCAGTATTAATACGCTTATACATACAACAATAAAAGATGTAAATACACTAAAAATACAAAGCTGTGCCGCAAGGTTCAAATCAAGGAACAAGCATCCTATCATCATTGCAATACCTACAATCCAGGTAATAATATGCGGTGTTTTGTATACAGGGTGAACCTTCTTAAGTATTGTCGGGAAGAAATTGTCTCTGGCCATAGAGAACAGAATTCTTGTTGCAGCAAGCTGCATAACAAGTAATACAGAAGTCAAACCTGTCAATGCACCGAGTGAAATCAAACCAGCAAACCAGCTCTGGCCGGTCATTTGTATTGCGTGAGCAATAGGCGCATTTATATTAATCATATTCCAGGGAACAATACCTGTTAATACAAGTGCTACGAATATATATACAACCGTACAAACAAGCAGTGTACCGATAATACCGATTGGAACATCTTTCTGCGGATTTTTTGTTTCTTCCGCAGCTGTTGATATAGCATCAAAACCTGTATATGCAAAGAAAATAGTAAACGCACTGACAAGCACGCTGCCAAATCCGTTAGGAACAAAAGGTGTCCAGTTTGCAGGTTTTACATAAAATGCACCAACAGCAACAAACAAACCTATAACAAGAAGTTTTATTACAACCATTACACTTGCCATATTCTTGGACTCGGAAATACCTTTTACAAGAATATAAGTAACAAGCAGTATCATTAACATTGCGGGAATGTTTAAACATATCGGAATCACACCGAATAAATAAGGAATATGATCCGCAGGGTTCAATCCCATTTTCAAATAAGCCGCTTTGGCAGAACCAAGATCACTGATAAGCCACAACGGCGGATACATTATATGATGACAAATACTATGCAAAACAGGCGGAAGATTCGCCGTATAAGCTTCAAAACCGCGCAAGAATTGGAACAGATACCCTGTCCAGCTGCAAGCTACAGCGATATTACCGATTGTATACTGGAGCATCAAAACCCAGCCTACCATCCAGGCAGCAAGCTCGCCGAGTGTAGCGTATGTATATGTGTATACACCGCCTGAGACAGGTATCATTGAAGCAAATTCCGCATAGCACAATGCGGAAAATATACACGCAATTGCTGCAATTACCATAGATATTACAATTGCAGGACCTGCACCGTCATGATGTGCGCCCACAACGGCCGTACCAACCATTGAAAATATACCTGCACCGATTACCGCACCGATACCGAGAATAATCAAATCCACCCAGTTTAATGTCTTGTTTAATCCGGTTTCTTTAGATTGCGCAAGCATATCATCGGGATTCTTTGTTTTCAATAATTTGGAGACAAAATTCTCCATCAATCCGGCTTCTGTTACATTGTTTTGACTCATGTAAATATCCTTATATTAAATTGTAACTTTTTTAAATTATAGCTTTTTCTTTCTTTAGCAGGGGGAAACCTAACTCTTCTCTCTGTTCTACATACAGTTTTGCCACCATGGCTGCCATTCTTCTCACTCTGTTGATGAAATTGATTCTTTCATCTTTAGAAATTACACCTCTTGCATCCAAAAGGTTAAAAGTATGAGAACATTTTAAAACATAGTCATAAGCAGGCAGAACCAGCTTATTTTCTACGCAGTTTTCAACTTCTTCCTGAAAAATATCAAACATTTTAAACAGTCTCTGTGCGCTGGAAACTTCAAAGTTATATTTTGACTGTTCTATTTCATTTTGGAGATATATTTCTCCGTATTTTAATTCTTTGTTCCACATAACATCGTATACAGAATTTACATTCTGTAAATACATAGCAATACGTTCAAGTCCGTATGTGAGCTCTAACGCAACCGGCTTGATTTCCAGACCGCCAACCTGCTGGAAATAAGTAAACTGTGTAATTTCCATACCGTCAAGCCATACTTCCCAGCCTACACCTGCAGCGCCAAGCGTAGGTGATTCCCAGTTGTCTTCCACAAATCTGACATCATGCTGAGAAAGGTCAATGCCCATTGCTTCCAAACTTTTTAAATATAATTCCTGTGCATTATCGGGAGATGGTTTTAAAATTACCTGATATTGAAAATAATGTCCCAGACGATTAGGATTTTCACCGTAACGTGCGTCTGTAGGACGTCTGCAAGGTTCCACCATAGCAGTGTTCCAAGGTTCAGGTCCCAATGAACGTAAAAAAGTTGCGGGATTCATGGTAGAAGCACCCTTTTCAATATCATAAGGCTGCTGAATTATACACCCGTAATCCGACCAAAATTTTGATAAATTTAAAATTAATTCTTGAAAGGTTAAAGCCATTCTCTCTTGATTTCCAGTACCATATTATAAATTGATTACCAAACCGGATCCCGATAAAATATCCCTATATAAGCAATAAAGCCTTAGACATGCTTTATCTGCCGTTTCAGCTCTACTATTATAATATAATAATTTTCATTTTACAAACGATTGTAATGATTACACTTAAAATTGTTACATGTGTAATTTAAAAAAATGAAATTAACAAAAAATAAATTTATAAAAATTGCATTAATCAGTTAAATTTTTTAAAATTCCGCATGGAAATAACTCTTAAAAAGAAAAATTTTAAAGAAAATAAAGATTTTTATTATCAAAAAAAACAACTTTACAATGATTAATCAATCAAGACTTCACCCTGACGGAGCACTTTTATATTATCGTCCAGAGCAAGCGCAACTGTAGAGGCAAGCCCCTGACAATGACAACCGTAATCCTCAAAAACATAATCGACATGAGACCCGACAAACTCTACTGCCTCATCATAATTCAGAGCAGGTGGCTGATGAGACAAATTGGCGCTTGTTGTAGCCAGCACATGCCCGTCAGTTACCTCACACAGGCGTTTAAAAACATGGTTGTCCGGAACTCTGATACCCACTGTATTTTTAAAAGAAGTAACAAAGTCAGGCGTTTTATCAGATTTTTCAAAAATCAGAGTCAAAGCTCCGGGGAAATATTTTTTCATAAGTTCCTGCGCAGATTGAGGAATATCTTTTACATAAGGCAGCAGATGCTCTACGCTGTCGGACATCAGTATCAAAGGTTTTGTGCGGTCACGATTTTTAAGCGCATAAATATTTTCCACACCCTTTTCGTTATCCGGAAGACACCCAACGCCCCACACAGTATCTGTAACAAAAGATACCACACCGCCTTGATGTAATTTTTCATTTAATTCTTTTACAAAATTTGTATCATCAAAAATCATTTTTTTCATATATTCAAAATACCGCTTATGCTTTTGTCAGTCAACGTAGTTTATCTCTGCAATATTCTATTCAAAAAATAACCCTGCTAGTATAAGCAGGGTTATTTTAAATTCTTTATACTATACTAAAATTATTTTTCGTATAATACTTTACCCATTGTTTCACCAGCCGGTAATGCTTTTTGCGGGTAGATAACAATTGTAAAGATATCAAAGATTCTTGTTGTAGATTCAGTCGGTTTGTTAGGACCTTTAGCACCGTTTACGTCAACTGTAACCATTGCACAAGCGTTACCTGTTGTTGCCTGATCGTTAGCATTACAACTAGATGCTGGTGTAATACCGCCGTAAGAATCACCTGTGGACTTAAACCACATACCGTCAGCTGTATACATTTCTTGACTAGTTGTGTTAGATGACATAACATTTAATCTCTGAGTCAATAGTGAGAAGAAATTTGTACCAGTATAGTCTGTAGCGTCACGTCCGTCCAGTGCGTAGTTAAGAGTAACAGCCTGGTTAATCATAGAAACTGCTTTTTTGTAAGCTGCTTTGTATTCCTGTTGAGCTGTAGACTGCATCAAAGAAGGAATTGTCATAGCTGCGATTACACCGATAATCATCAATGTAACCAAAACTTCTGCCAGAGTAAAACCTGATTTTTTGTTGTTTAACTTCATGTTCATAATCCTCGTTCTTTCTTATGTATAATAAGTATTATTTTCACACCAATTATTATTAATATAAATCATGTATATAAAAATTGCAATACTTATAAAATATGATTGACAAAATTCTTAAAAATATCAATAAAGCCATCCTCTCAGATATAATTCCATAATGCCACGGATTGCGGATATATAGAAATTATTGTTAAGAAAAAACAATATTTATAGATTAATTACAAAACATATATAATGACGACGCAAGCTATAAGCCGGAATGTTTCAGACTAATTACCCCGGTCGATGTAACGATTTTTCCAAATTAACGGCAAAGGGGTTTTCAAATTTCTAAAAATGTAGCATAATAGTCTTGGTCTTATTAATTTATTTTATGTGTTTATTATTTTAACTGCGAGAAAAGAGGTCTTATTGTGAATAGATTAAATGACAAAACTATGTTTAAAAAAGCTGCATCAAACTCTGATGATGTAAAAAAAGAAGGTTCTTTCTCTTTTAGAAAAAGTGTAACGGAAAGATTATCGTCTACTTTTCAGAATAAACAAATACTGGAGAGAGTGCCGGGACATGATATGCTGACATTTGAATAGTATTTGCGGTTCTGCTAATTTAGCTATATAATAAAGAACCATTCGGTATTAAAAAGGCTTAGAATTTTCTAAGCCTTTTGTTTTATTTAATCTCTAAGATAAACCCGCCGTTATCAGCATTTTGGATTGCATTTTCGTTCATTTTTGCTCTGAGATTTTTAATATATTTGTATACATAGTCTCTGGGCAAATCAAGAACCTGTGCGAGTTCTTTTGCATATACAATGCTGTTTTTGTGGTTCATAAAATGTTCAAATACAGCCTGTTCACGGGGTGTAAGATTCTTTTTAAATGTAACCTGCACCTCTTCTTTTACAATGCTTGCTTTAGGCAAAACTGGTTTAACTTCTTTAACCCTTGCTGTAGTTTTTGCTTTGTGGGTTTGTTTTATTTCTGCTTTTACCTCAGATTTTTTAGCGTCTTGTTTTTGTGCCTGCTGTGCCTTTTTCAGTTCTCTTTTTACTTTTTCAAGAGATATTTCTTTTTCTCTTTCAAACGACTGCTGTGCAAGAGCGCTTATTTTTTCAGCTTTAAAATTATTATTTGTACCAGCTGTTGTTTCGTTAGAAACATATCTGACCTCTGAAGAATGGTGTTTGTATACTACATCGACCATGTCATTTGTTTCTTTTTCGTTATTTATTACTTTGCCAAGTCTTTTTGCGTATTCCTCTAAAGTAATTCTTTCCAAAGAGCTTCTCCACTGTCTGATTTCTTCTTTGGTCAAATAATCCGGCATATTAATAAATCTCCTTAAATAAAATATTGTCTGTCTTTTACCTAACCCTCGTTGTGCATTGAAGCAAATAATTCTAAGACCACTCCTCTTAGACAACAGTTTATAAATTTCTCTTTCAACTTACCAATGGGGCTTAAGTTATTTATAACCTTAGCATGAAACTTCAACAAAAATCTCAAAATATGTAGCAAATTTTACAAAAAACTAAAAAATTTATTTTAATAAATCAATTAAACTAACCCCGAGAGCCTCTGCCAGTTTATCCGCGGTTTTTAGATTAATGCACCGTTTTGCGAGTTCATATTTGCCAATGGTGGATTTATCAAGACCTACTTCAAAGCCCAATTCTTCTTGTGACAAGCCTTTTTCGATACGCATATGATATAAATTTTTACCAAAGGTTTTACAAATATCTTTACTCATTAACTTGTATTGTGCTATATTTATAAAAAATTGTCGTAGACATAGTGTCTACTAAATACACACAAACCCGCTAATATACAGGATTACAAGCATATGTTACATGCTCTGTCCGACATCCAGTCACATAATATCGGAGAAAACACAAATATATGGCAGTATTGTGTTATACTGCCAAATGCAAAAATCGGTTGCAATTGCAATATTTGTTCACATGTTTTTATAGAAAACGATGTAATTATAGGGGACAATGTAACCATAAAATGCGGTGTGCAATTATGGAACGGAATAACTGTTGAAGACAATGTCTTTATCGGTCCCAATGTAACTTTTTGCAATGACAGATACCCGAGATCAAAAAATAAAAATTTTAATTTAGAAAAAATTACCGTTAAAAAAGGTGCATCAATCGGTGCCAATTCGACAATACTTCCGGGAGTAACAATCGGAGAAAATGCGATGATTGCTGCAGGCAGCGTTATTACAAAAGATGTTCCGGATAATATTACTTACATAAAGAAATAGATTTTACCTTTTCTCTTGTAATAAGGTCTTGTTCAATGATTTGTTCTAAAGAAGGATTTTTTATATTTGTGTGTTCTTCCATCATTCTTTTTGTAATTTCGTATATATCCCACAGAGAAATCTTTTTGTCCAAAAACAAAAATACAGCTTCTTCATTAGCGGCATTCATCACAGCAGGAAGCGTTCCGCCCTGTTTACCCGCTTCAAAAGCAAGTTTTAAACACGGAAATTTTTCTAAATCAGGTGCTTCAAAATCGAGCCTGCCCGCTTTTATAAAATCAAAACTTTTTGTTTCTATGCCTTCCATCCTGTGCGGGTAAGTAAGCGTATATTGTATCGGGATATGCATGGAAGGAAATCCTAATTGTGCGATAACACTTCCGTCAACATACTCTACGGCACTGTGTACAATACTCTGCGGATGAACAACAACCTGAATTTTGTCATAAGGCATATTAAACAAATGGTGTGCTTCTATAACCTCGAGCCCCTTATTCATCAAAGTGGCTGAATCTATAGTGATTTTTTTGCCCATATTCCATCTTGGATGGTGCAAGGTTTCTTCTACGGTTGCATTTTTTATATCATCAATACTTTTGTTTCTGAATGGTCCGCCCGAAGCTGTTATTATAAGTTTTTCAACTTCGTTTCTGTTAGACAGGCACTGATGGATTGCACCGTGCTCAGAGTCCACGGGCAGAATTTTTGTACCTGTTTCTTTTGCTCTTGCCATTACAATATCACCTGCCATAACAAGGGTTTCTTTATTTGCAAGAGCAACATCAATTTTGTTTTCAATAGCGGCAAGAGTCGGTTTCAAGCCTGTTTTCCCCGACACTGAAACGAGTATTCTGTCATTTGTCGTGTCTTTTGCAATCTCTGTTAATCCCTCGTCGCCGTGCAAGATGTTTATTTTAGGAAATTCTTTTTTTAATAAAAGCGCATTATCCTCTGATTTTACACAAACATTTTTCGGGTTTAAAAGTTTAATTTGTTTTCTTAATTCATCAATATTATTTCCGCCGCATAATGAAACAATTTCAAAAAAATCCGGCATTTTTTGTATTACTTCGACAGCCTGTCTGCCTATAGAACCTGTTGAGCCCAAAATTGAAATTTTCATAACTAAACTCTTAATCTCCCTCTTCCACAATTATAGGATAAATATTTTAATTTTATACAAAAATAAAAGCTCCTTAAAAATTAAGGAGCTTTTAATCTTTAATTCGGGTAAGTCTATTTCAGACTACACACCTGCTGTCTTTTTTTGAGGAGCAGCACCCGGTATAGCCTGCCAGTTAGCAGCCATGATTTTTTTGAATGATTTCAAAGCTGTATCTTCGAGTTCACCGAGTTCATCGGCAGCCATAATGAGTTCTCTCAACGGCATCAATGCTCTTTGATCTCTCAAAACGCCCAATGCAGCTGCTGCACCGGCTCTTACAAGATCATTTTCTTTTTTGTTCTGCATTACTTCAATCAATGCAGGTACTGCTTTTGTATCATTCAATTTACCAAGAGATGTAACTGCGTAAATTCTGACATTTACCCATTCATCGTTCAGCATAGTGATAATTTTATCAACTGCTTTGGGGTTGCCGATTTCGCCCAATGCTCTTGTTGCATCGCATCTTACGTTAACTTTTTCGTGATCCAAAGATTCCATAAGAGCATCTGTAGCAACATCACCAATTTCGATTAAAGCATCGGTAGCAGTGATACAAACCTGAGGGTTTTCATCGTTGAGTGCTTCAACAAGCGGCTCAACAACTTCTTTGCCGCCCAAACGACCGAGCGCACGGGCTGCACGAACTCTAACATCAACGTTTCTGTCTTCTCTTAAAGATTCAATAAGAGGAGTAGTGGCGCTAACATCGCCAAGCTCGCCTAATGCTCTTGCAGCATAAAGACGTACAGAACCGTTTTTATCATTTTTTAATACGTCAATAAGCGGTTCTACAGCTTGGGAATCACCGATTTCACCAAGAATACGAGCCGCATTATATCTGACTTTTTCTGAATTGCTTGTTCTTAAGTCATTAAGTAATTCATCAAATGATTTTTTAGCCTGTTTTTTTCTTGAGTTCACACTAATTGTCATGTCTTTCCTCCGACATTACCTACTTCAAAATAATTCCTACTAATATATTTAAAACATTGAATTCAAATTAATTGACTTTTTATTATATTTTGTAAACAATTTCTTTACATATCTTAAATAAGGGTAAAGAGAACACTTATTCTTCTCTGTTTTTCTATTATAACATTTTTTTGAGTCCATGGAATACATCTAAAGTCTAATTAATATAAAAATATTAGTTTGTTTTTTTAATATTAGAGTTCTTAATGTAAAATTAATATGTAATTTTAAGCATGAATTTGTAACAATTTTTTAACAAAATTGAAATGCTTTATTTTTGTGCACTTAACAAAAATTTTCCTGAAAAATTTGTGATAAAAAGAACTCTGAAAAATGAATTACCAGCCTTTTTTGCCTTCCAGCCAGTCGAGTATTTTAATAAACAGCATTCCTAAAAATGCACCAAGAAAAAATCCGTCTATTAGTCTTATAAAATCATTTGTTACAAATAAATTGAAATATTCTGCTGCAATTTCGCCAAGTGCAAGTGTTCCGATTATTATGAAAATAATTTTGTCCATTTTAAACTTGTGTAAATATGCGTAAAGGATAATAGCCGCACTGATATAAGAACCGATACAGCGTGCACATATTCCAATAGGATGATTCAATATAGTAAAGATATTTGTACCGTGCATTTTACAAAGTTTATGCAAAAAGTCGTACAAAACATTTGCCGCGGGAGAAAAATTAGAATGTGCCAAAACAGGTGCCAAAAACGCACACGCTATTACCACTACACAAAACAGGCAGCCCAATCCCACCAGCGCATTTTTAAAACTCCACTTTAATATATTACTCATTTCCTAAACTCCGACAAAATAATTTATATAAATAAATTATACATGTAAAAGCCGGATTTTATAGTTTTGTTCTTAAAATTTTTATAAACTATTTCTTGATAACTTCCAGATATTTGTAAGAGTTCAAATACGGCATATGCTCTTGTGTAATAAGCTCTCCAGGAAGGAGAATAGAAATTCCGGGCGGACATTCCGCTATAACTTCCGCAGAGATTCTGCCCACTGCTTTTTCTTTTTCAATTGTTTCTTTATCGCTGTAGTATGCTTCACGGGGATTCATAACAATTTTTGGCGTGAGCATCGGCATGTGTTTTCTTTTTTCAATATAGTAAATATCGGAATAATTTGAATGTGCTATTTTTTCGATTGCATCAACAAGATATTGAATTTCCTGTTTTGTGTTCCCGATATTGATAAGCAGTAAAACACCTATGTCGCTTGCTGATTCGACTTCTATATCAAAATCAATTTCGAGAATACTTTCAAGTCTCTTGCCGGATAAGCCGTCAACTTTAACAAATATTTTTGTAATATCCTGATTGAAATTTTCGCTAGCCTCAAGAACATGCACACCTTCTATTTTGTGCAGTCTTTTTCTTACAAATTTTGCGTATTGAATTGCACGGTTGAGCTGTTTTCTGCCGTGTTTTGATTCCAGATTTGCACGTGCTGCATCCAGACTTGCCATCAAAAGCATAGACGGGCTTGTTGTCTGCAAAAGCTGCAGGGTGCGTTCTATTTCATCGGGGTCAAACTTTGAACCCTCCGGTATATGTAGCATAGAACTCTGAGACATACTGCCGCCTGTTTTGTGCAATGAATGTACAACAGCGTCAGCACCGAGGTGCAAAGAGGATTCCGGCAGATTTTTGTTGAAATTCCAGAGACATCCATGCGCCTCATCCACAATCAGAGGGACATCATACTTTTTGCAGATGTCTGATATTGCTTTGATATTGGATACAACCCCTTCATAAGTCGGGTTTGTAAGCCATACCATTGCCACATCGTCGTTTTCTTTCAAAGCTTTTTCTATCTCAGCAGGTTCTATTTCTCCCCACAAAGACCATTCATTTAATTTTTCCGGTAAAATCCATACGGGCTCCGCACCGGAGATAATCATACCTGTTAATATCGAGCGGTGGCAGTTTCTGTTGACAATAACTTTTTTGCCTTTTTTAGACATGCACATTGCCAGTGTAAGATTGCCTATAGTGGAGCCTCCAAGCAAAAAGAAAGTTCTTTTTGCGCCGAATGCCTGTGCGGCAAGTTCCTGAGCTTCTTTTATAGGGCCTGTAGCGGGGTGGAGAGTACCAAGATTATCAAATTCATCAGTTGTATCTAAAAGTAAAGCACGGCTGCCGATGAGCTTTTTGAACGGACGGTATGAAGCACGTCCTGCAGTGTGTCCCGGAATGTGAAATTGCATCATCGGATTTTTATAAAATTTTTCCAATGCTTCCACAAGCGGTGCTTTTACATCGCTTCTTAAATCATCTGCAATTCTTCTGAATTTACGTGTTTTTGTCTTTACTTTTAACATTTAGCATAAAGTCTCCACTAATTTTGATACGCGTATTTTATATTATACAATAAAAATTATATTTGTAGTACCATCATAGATATTAATAAATGAGATACTAAATTAAATAAAACATGTAAAAAATAAATTTGCCAGCATTAATAGCACAGAGGAAAAAGATTTATGTTAATAATAATGAATGCCAACGCAACAGACGAACAAATACAAAATGTTGTCAGTTTTATAAAAAGAAAAAATTTCGATGCACATGTTTCAAAAGGTGAAGTCCAGACTGTCATAGGTGCTGTGGGCGGAAAAATCATTGACCCGAGAGATATTGAACTTTTAGATGGAGTAAAAGAGGTAATAAGAATCACCTCGAGCTATAAACTTGCAGGAAGACAATTTAAGCCGGAAGATACAATTATAGAAGTCAACGGCGTAAAATTCGGCGGGGATAATATCGGACTTATTGCAGGACCTTGTACCGTCGAAAGTTACGAACAAATGGACGAAACAGCAAAACAGCTGAGTGCCATGGGTGTTAAAATTTTAAGAGGAGGGGCATTCAAACCAAGAACTTCACCATACGCATTTCAGGGACTTGGTGAAGAGGGATTGAAAATCATAAGAGATGTAGCAGACCGTTACGGTATGGCTGTTACTTCCGAGGTTATGGAAATTTCGCAAATTCCTATGTGCCTCAAATATGTTGATATCCTTCAGGTTGGTGCACGCAACATGCAGAACTTTAATCTTCTGCGGGAACTGGGTTATGTAAACAAGCCCGTTATTGTTAAGCGCGGCTTGTGCAACACAATAGAAGAAATGCTTATGGCTGCCGAATATGTAATGTCAGGCGGCAACAGAGAAGTAATCCTGTGTGAAAGAGGTATCAGAACTTTTGAAAGAATAACAAGAAACACTCTTGATTTGAGTGCAATACCGGTAGTAAAAAAACTGAGCCACTTGCCGATTATTGTGGATCCGTCTCATGGCACGGGCTTGCGTGACAAAGTTGCGCCTATGTCCAGAGCTGCTGTAGCCGCCGGATGCGATGGTCTGATTATCGAAGTACATTATGACCCTGACACAGCACTGTGTGACGGAGCGCAATCACTCTATCCTTCGGAGTTTGAAGCACTAAAAGGCGATATAGAAAAAATTGCTCCGATAATAGGCAAAAATGTAAATTAAGACAAATTAACAATAGCGGATTTGATTGCCTGAGTCAGCAGGTGATACCAAATAATCAGCCTTTAAATTTCATACACTGAAGGGTGATAAAATTCATTTCTTCTTTGGAAATATCAGTAAATGTTACGGCTGTTAAAAATTTGAATGTATTATCCACTCTTATCGGATTGGAATAAACAAGCTCCGCATGTGTTCTTATTACTTTCCCTTCAAGATAGAGCTCAACTTCCATATTGGTATAAGCGCTCATCTGCCTGTCCGCAATAAACGCTATACCTTTGGCACAGATATTTTTTGTTGTGGAAATAATTTTGTCCACCTGTGTACCGTCTAGACTCAAAGTAAGAGCAAAATCGGTTTCTATATTTGCTCTCAAAAATTCACGTCTCTGCGAGTGTTTTATATTAGACGGGAAAGAAAGCATATAAAAAGTGGTTTCATTCAGATAATTGCTGGACAAAATCCTGCTTGTTGCGTTGTATATGCCGTCTTCCGCATAGATATTAATTTCTATTTCTTTTTCAGGCAGTTCTGTTTGCTGGTCAAAAAATACCGTCAATTTTTCATTTTCAACGTAATAAATCGTGCAAAAGTAGCTTTTGCCGTCCAGTATAATTTCCAATTTATTAGAAGGTTTTAAAAAACTGTAACTATCCAAATCTGACTCCCGTGTATTTCAAAATTATTATAACATCATGATTCCACTTTGTTGTGAAATTTACAC
This sequence comes from Candidatus Gastranaerophilales bacterium, assembly GCA_944325575.1. Lineage (GTDB taxonomy): Bacteria > Cyanobacteriota > Vampirovibrionia > Gastranaerophilales > Gastranaerophilaceae > Limenecus. Next base: position 29,832 of record CALVAR010000024.1, read on the forward strand.
AAAAAAGCTATAATATTTCATATTTTATACAAGCATATGGAATTTATAAAATGACAAGACAACCGTTTTTTTATGATATTACACTTCGTGACGGAAACCAATCACTCAAAAAGCCATGGAACATTAAGGAAAAAGAACTTATATTTAACAAACTGGTTGATTTCGGGGTACAGGCAGTAGAGGCTGGATTTCCGGCTGCATCAGAAATGGACTTTGACGCTGTTAAACGCCTCGCTGAAATTGCTCCGTCTAATCTTGTCATAAGCGGACTTGCACGTGCTGTCGAGCACGATATAAAAAAAGGAATTGAGGCAATAAGTATCTGTAAAAGGCCCAGACTTCATACTTTTATTGCAATGAGCCCTTTCAATATGAAATATGTACTGAATAAAAACCCGGAAGATGTAAGAAAAACCGCAATAGAGGCTGTATCATTTGCTAAATCGGAAATAATAAAAGTAAATAAAGATGCAGAAGTGCAATTTTCCGTAGAACACTTTGGTGATTGTATGGAGAATCTTCCTTTTGTTATTGACACACTTAAGGAGGTTGTAAAAGCAGGCGCAACGGTTATAAACCTGCCTAATACGGTTGAAAGGACAAGGGTAAAAACATTTGTTGATATGGTGGAACAGGTCTACAATGCATTGCCGAAAGATATTATGATAGCCGTGCATTGCCACAATGACCTCGGTATGGCAACTGCAGCTACGGTAGAAAGTTATTTTGCCGGTGCAACACAGCTGGAGTGCTCGCTTAACGGGCTGGGAGAAAGAGCCGGCAATACAAATATGTACGAAGTCGCTGTAGCGCTTCACAACAGCGGAGTGGATGTACCTTTAAATCTTGGTGAAATATATGAACTGGCGCTTACAATTTCCGACATGTCAAAGGTTCCTGTTGCCGAAAAAGCACCTCTTATAGGACCGGAGGCGCTTGCTCACAGAAGCGGTATACATCAAGACGGCGCAGTTAAAACAAAAGATATGGAAAAAGGAGCATACCGTCCTATACACCCGACACTTATCGGCAGAAAAGATGACGAAAAAATCGGCTTTACAAGCCAGTCGGGCAAGACAGCCGTATTTGAAATTATTTCTGATGCGGGTTATCCGATAACTATACAGGAAGCTGTAAGAATTACGCCTATTGTAAAAGAGGCTGCGGAAAAAGCAGGTGAATTGCCTACACGCAGCATTATTGATATTTATTTTAATGAAATATTTAATGTTAAGGGCGATTTCAGACTCGTTTCTTTTGAAAAGCTTGCTGAAAATGTGTTTAATCTCAAATTTTTCCATAAAACAGAATTTTTTGATATGAATGCACAGGGTAACGGACCTGTAGATGCCTGCCTATCAGCATTAAAGCAGGCAGGGTTTCCGCAGAAGCTTGTTGATTATGAACAGTATGCTCTTGACGGCGAAATATCAGGCTCAGGTGCTTCTGCCATGACGGTTATCCATTTTGAAGATTTACAGGGAAATGTCATACTCGCCAGAGGCAAAGATGAAAGCACGCTAAAAGCCAATGTTAAAGCGATATTTAACGGCTTGAACCTGATGAACAGATAAGCGGCTGCAAAATATAAATGTGCGGTTATACTAAATAAGAGAATTATATAGGATTTTTCACAGGATATTCTAAAAAGGTTGTAGTGTTATTACTATATATTAATCAATTAAGTGACAGTTTTTATGTAATGATACTATTTATTGTAGCGGATTATGTGTAGAGTAAGGGCAAAGCCCGAAACTCGAAAAAAATGCCGAAAAAGTGAGCGGATATATACAAGAATGACAATGATGTTAGCAGACTAAAGTTACCCTGCAATTTCGATATGTCAATACACCTTATAAAAATTCCCGCAAAATATTTAAATCAAACTATGTATACAAGAAATTAATTTATCTCAGCAAGTTTTTCGAGTTTAAGTTTCTGGTCATGTTCCATAAGCAGGTTAATAAGCTCATCCAGCTCACCGTCAATAACAGTCCATACATTGAGGTTTTGACCGATACGATGGTCTGTAAGCCTGCCCTGCGGGAAATTGTATGTTCTGATACGTTCGGAACGGTCTCCCGTACCTACCTGTGAACGTCGAAGATCTGTTATTTCCTGCATTTGTTTTTGTACTTCCATGTCGTACAATTTTGCCTTCAAAATCTGCAATGCACGTTCTTTGTTTTGTAATTGTGAGCGTTCTTCCGTACAGAAAATCATAATACCTGTAGGTTTGTGGAACACTCTTACAGCAGTTTCCACTTTGTTTACATTCTGTCCGCCCGCACCGCCGGAACGTGCAGTAGAAATTTCCAGATCATTGGGATTAATTTCAACCTCAACATCGTCAACCTCCGGCATTACCGCAACAGTAGCCGTTGAAGTATGTACACGACCCTGTGATTCTGTCTGCGGAACTCTCTGTACACGGTGTACGCCGGATTCGTATTTAAGTTTTGAATAAATACTGTCGCCTTTTATTGAGATAATAACTTCTGACACACCGCCTGCTTCGCAATCGGTTTTGCTCAATATTTGTGACTGCCAGCCCTGTTTGTCAGCGTATCTGAGATACATTCTCATCAGGTCGCCAGCAAAAATGTTTGCTTCATCCCCGCCGGCACCGCCTCTGATTTCGAGCATAATGTCTTTGTCATCCATGGGGTCGCGCGGAAGCAGAAGAACCTTCATTCTTTCTTCAAGTTCTTTGTTTTTTGCTTCGTTTGTTTCTATTTCCTGATGCAAAAACTGTTTCATATCATGGTCGGATTCCGACTTTAGCATTTCTTTTGCATCTTCAATTGCGTCTTCATTATTTTTCCACTGATGATAAACATCTACGGTTTCTTCCATGGCCTTTCTCTGTTTTGAAAGGTCTCTGAATTTTTCATAATCCGCAATTACTGCCGGATCGGACAGTATTTTGCCAAGTTCTACATATTTTTCTTCTATCTGAAGAATTTTATCTAACATATCTTTCATATTTAATTCCTTTATAACAAACTCGGAACCAAGTCTACTATTTTTCGAAGGTGACCCCATCTGTCTTAAAATCAGACGTTCGGGAAAAGCGTGGTTTTCCCTCACAAGGGGCGTTCCTTTCAGTCAGCCCCGTCAGATTTCGCTATTGCCTGTGCCGGACTTGTTGATAAAAATGTACTTGTTTATTGCACAGGTTCAATAAGCGGATTTTCGGACGGACAAAGTCCGGGGCGCGAGGTACAAAGTGAGCACAAGCGAAGCAAAGCGAACGATTGTACCGAGCGTGAAGAAAATCCAAGAGGTAGTCGGTCTCAGTTGACTATATAAAAATACTATCGCAAGAATAAATTTTATAAAACCCATATACTGTAAAATTCTTATTACTTGTTACAAATTACCGGACAATATTTTTTGATATAGAATTAATGTTAGTAGTGACTTAGAGGAAAGATTTATGGAAAAGACGATAAAAACAATAATTCTGGCTGCAGGCAAAGGCACAAGGATGAAATCGGAAACTCCCAAAGTTTTGCACAAAATTTTTAATAAAGAGCTTTTGGGTTATGTGCTGGATGCAGCAAATAAAACAGGCATGACGGAAGAAAATTTTGTCATAGTAGGACATTGCGCACAGGAAGTAGAAAAGTATGTTCAGGCAAATTATAAAAATGCAAAGTGTAAACTGCAGTCTCCGCAGCTCGGAACAGGGCATGCCGCTTTTCAGGCTTATGAAGATTTAAAAGGGTTTGACGGAGATGTGTTGATTTTAAACGGAGACATTCCTCTTCTTACTTCGGAGACTCTTTTAAAATTTATTGATACACACAGAAAAAACAACGCCGCATTGACTGTTATGTCGGCTGTTTTTGAAAATCCTTCCAACTACGGCAGGATTGTAAGGGACGAAAATGACAATCTTAAAGCTATTGTTGAAGAAAAAGACGCATCTGAGGAACAGAAAAAAATAAAAGAAATTAACACCGGCGTATATCTTCTTGACTGGGCAAAAGTACATGAGGCATTTTTAAATATGAAGGCTGACAATGCACAGCATGAATACTACCTCACAGACATTGTAAAATGGACAATAAATCAGGGACTCAAAGCACAGTCATACGTAATGGAAAACAATGAAGAGTCTTACGGAATAAACTCTAAAAAACAGCTGGCTGAAGCAGCAAAAATTTTAAAAGACCGTGTTATGGACAAACTTTTTGCTGAAGGTGTTACAATAGTAGACCCAGACACAACTTACATTTCACCGGAAACGGAAATAGATGCGGATGTTATTATTTATCCCTGCACATATATAGAAGGCAAAAACAAAATAGCAAAGAGCTGCAAGATAGGACCTTTTGCCAGACTAAGAGGCGATGTGGAACTTGGCGAAGGGGTAAAAATAGGCAACTTTGTAGAGATAAAAAAATCAAAAATAAAAGCACATACAAATGTATGCCACCTGAGCTATGTCGGTGACAGCACACTGGGCAGCAATGTAAACATAGGCGCCGGTACTATCACTGCAAATTACAACCACATAACTAAAGAAAAGTTCCAAACAGTGATAGACGATAATGCATCAACAGGCTCAAATTCCGTAATCGTTGCGCCTGCTCATATAGGAGAAAATGCCTCAATAGGCGCAGGTTCCGTTATAAGCAAAGATGTGGAAGCAAACGCACTGGGCTTGACAAGAGCGCCTTTGAGAATTGTAAAAGACTGGTTTTCACGAATGAAAAAATAAAAAATTTATATAAAAAGAGCCTTATACCAAAAATAAGGCTCTTTTTTTAAACTTTAAAAATTAAATTTTAATTCTAAAACAAAATTTGCTCAAACCCGCAAAAGAGGGAAACAATAAATAAAAAAGACTCCGAAAAACGGAGTCTTTTTTAAATTTGTCCTGATACTTATTTGTTTTCGTATCTTTTTTTGAATCTTTCAACACGTCCTTCAGTATCCATGATTTTTTGGTTGCCTGTGTAGAACGGGTGGCATTTGTTGCAGATTTCAACAGTGATGTTTTCTTCGATAGATCCTGTTTCGATTTCGTTTCCGCAAACGCATTTGATTTTCATTTTTTTATATTCCGGATGAATACCTTGTTTCATTTTTTTCATTCCCTTCTGTAAAATTAGCTTAGTAGTTAAATTTTAGACTGCTGAAAAATTATTATCAAGTTTTTTTGTGATAATATTAAAGAAAAATTAAGTAATAAAATAAGAGGGGTGCGTCTTACAGCTGAAAAAGCGGAAGAGAAAAAGGCGAAACCCTTATTAGAAAAGGTATAACAACTATGAAAATGTCACGTCTTTTTGTACAAACATTGAGAGAGTATCCCTCGGATGCCGAGGTTATAAGCCACAAACTGCTTGTCAGAGCAGGCTATATAAGAAAACTTGCACAGGGTGTATACAATTATATGCCTTTGATGTGGAGAGTTTTAAAAAAAGTTGAAAATATCGTAAGAGAAGAAATGGATGCTGCAGGCGCTCAGGAAATGCTTATGCCGTTTGTTCAACCGGAGGAACTCTGGCAGGAATCCGGAAGATGGAACGTATACGGCAAAGAACTTATGAGGCTGAAAGACCGCCACGGACGGGGTATGTGCCTCGGACCTACGCATGAAGAGGTTATTACCTCCGTGGCAAGAGAAGGTATAAAGTCTTACAAACAGCTGCCTGTAAACCTTTATCAAATCCAATCCAAATTCCGTGATGAAGTGCGCCCGAGATACGGACTCTTAAGAGGACGTGAATTTATTATGAAAGATGCATACAGCTTTGATTCTTCTCAGGAAGGGCTTGAAAAATCATATGCTGACATGGCAAAAGCTTATTACAAAATATTTGAACGCTGCGGGCTGGAAACAAAAGCAGTACAATCAGACTCAGGTGCAATAGGCGGTGCTGTTTCTCACGAGTATATGGTATTGATTGATGACAATGAAAATAACGCAGGCGAAAACGACGTGTTCTTCTGTAAAAATAAGTCTTGCGGTTATGCCGCCAACGCAAACCATGCTGTTTCCGTGCTTGAGAGTGCAGAAGTTGACGGTGCAAAATTCGGTTTTAACGGGTTTAAGAAAGTTGATACACCTGACACAACCACTATTGAAGAACTGGCTGCTTTCTTGAAAATCCCTGCAACAGTTATTTTAAAATCCATGATATATGTTGCGGATAACAAAATAGTCATGGCGTTAATCAGAGCGGATAAAACTTTTGAAGAGACAAAAGTTATGAATGCCGTAGGCGCAAACGAAATCAGAAGCGCTGCTCCTGCTGAGCTCGAAGCAATATTCGGCGCAAGTAAAGGATTTGTCGGCCCCAAAGATATTGAGCAGGTAAAAATACCCGAAGAATACGAAGGTGAAAAAATCACGGTTGTTGCTGATTTAACGGCTCAGGAAATGAAAAACTTTGTAATAGGTGCAAATGAAACAGACAAGCACTTTACAGGAGTCAACTGGTCAGATTTGAATACACCGATATTTGCGGATATCAGGCTTGTTGAAGCGGGTGAAAAATGTCCTGATTGCGGTGAGCCTCTTTATGTAACAAAGGGTATTGAAGTAGGTAACATTTTCCAGCTTGGTACAAAATACTCAAAAGCCATGAATGCCGTTTATCTTGACGAAAACGGCAAGACTCAGCCTTTTATTATGGGCTGTTATGGTATTGGTATCTCGAGAACCGCTGCAGCAGCTGTTGAACGCCACCATGACGAACACGGTATCAAATGGCCGATTGCAATTGCGCCTTACCATGTGGATATTGTACCTGTAAATATTCAGGATGAATTGCAGATGAAAGTGGCAAATGAAATTTATGAAAAACTTCTTGCCGCAAAGGTCGAAGCCGTACTGGATGACAGAGATGAAAGAGCCGGAGTTAAATTTAAAGATGCGGATTTAATCGGATTCCCCTTCAGAATCACTGTAGGTAAAACTATTACGGAAGGTCTGGTTGAATTTAAGGTAAGAGAAACAGATGAAGTATTCAAGGTTAAGCCTGAAGAGGCAGCGGAAAAAATCATTGAATACGTAAAACCTTATATAATTTCATATTGTCAACTGACTCCGACTACTTGATGAACCTGTGCAATAAACAAGTCAGTTTTTAAAAACAAGT
>CALVAR010000025.1 GCA_944325575.1 Candidatus Gastranaerophilales bacterium
AGTTGGATAGAGCCTTAATTTGAACTCACAAGCTCACCGCTTGTTTTGCCAACTGAGCTACCGGGGCATTTTTGCCTTATTTTCCCGATTATTTTCAGTTGGATAGAGCCTTAATTTGAACTCACAAGCTCACCGCTTGTTTTGCCAACTGAGCTACCGGGGCATTTTTGCCTGAACCCGTTAATTATAAAATTAACAAATATATTCTATAATAACCAAATACAAAAATCATCCCCAAAACAATTTTTATTGAAATAAATTGCTTAATTTTATATTATTAACCTATGGAAAATATGAAAAACACAATGAAAGCACTAATCTGGCACAAAGACGGTTCTATAGAACTCACGGACAGACCCGTCCCTAAAATCTTGCACCCGAAAGATGCAATAGTAAAAGTTACACTGTCATCTATATGTACAAGCGACCTGCATATTATTCACAATGCAGTACCGCAGGCTGTATCGGAAACTATTTTGGGACACGAATTTGTAGGAGAAGTAGTTGAAACGGGTGCAGATATAAAAAACATATCCAAAGGCGACAGAGTCAGCGCAAACTGTGAAACCTTCTGCGGGGAATGTTTCTTCTGTAAAAGAGGTTATATAAATAACTGTACTAAAGGCGGCTGGAAGCTCGGCTGCACAATAGACGGATGTCAGGCCGAATATGTAAGAGTCCCCTATGCTGATACGGGACTGACAAAAATCCCTGACAATATCAGCTATAAAAATGCTCTTTTTGTAGGTGATATCCTATCGAGCGGCTATTTTGGCGCATTGATGTGTGAAATACAATCCGGTGACACAATTGCAGTAATCGGGGCAGGCCCCGTCGGCCTATGTGCAATGCAATGTGCCAAAATCCTTGGTGCAAGCAAGATAATAGCCATCGATATTGATGAATCAAGACTTAATATCGTAAAACAGCAAAATCTTGCAGATATAACACTGAATCCCAATACAGATAACTGCGAAAAAATTATAAAAGAGCAGACAGACAAAAGAGGTGCAGATGGCGTAATAGAGGCTGCAGGAACAAAAGAGACATTTAAGCTTGCCTGGCAAATCGCTCGCCCTAATGCTGTTGTTGGCATAGTTGCAATGTATGAAGAAGCACAAATTCTGCCGCTGCCCGATATGTACGGTAAAAACTTGACTTTTAAAACAGGCGGAGTAGATGCAACTCACTGCAAAGAACTCTTACAGTTAATTTCCGAAGGTAAAATTAATACTGATTTTCTTATCAGTGAAGAAATTCCACTGGAAAACATCATTGAAGCATATAAAAAATTCTCGCAGAAACAAGAAGGTATGCTAAAAATAGCTATAACACCTTTCTTAAATGAATAATTTTCACTAAACATACAAGTAGGTCAGCTTTACTAAGCTGACAACAGCAACTAATAACAGACAACAGAGCAATAGCTTTATCTTTTTAATTGTTTATTATTTATCTTATGAAAAGATTATTTGCTATTTTTTTACTGTTATTTTTCCAATTACCCGTTTTGGCTGATACCTGCAATTTACAGGAACAGGTTATAGCGGAACAGCATATGTTTCCGGAAAAAGATGCCCCCTGTGACAAGGTAGTCATCACAAACCTGAGGAACATAATATGCAAGGGAAATGTGTTTCAAATAGTTTATGATTGTAAATTCTGGTCCGACAAAGCTAAAGCCGGAGACAGAGTAAATTTCACTGCACCCGAAAGCATCTACACACAGGAAGGTACTCTGTTGATACCGGCATGTTCTAAGATTGTTGCAACCGTAATAAAAATAGACAAACCGAGAAAATTTAACAAAAACGCAAGAGTTTATTTAAAATTTGAATGCTTGCTGCTCCCTGACGGAACAGCCGTACCAATGTCCGCAAAACCGTTTACTAAGGACGGTTCTCTAAAAGAAGGCCCCTGGATGACAGCAGGAAAATTGACAGCCTCTACTCTCGGACTGGGTATAGCAGGTGCAGGCGCTGGTGTTGGATTTGCATTCATACCCGATCCAGCCAAAATAGGCACGGGTCTTGCCATAGGTATACCTATAGGCTGTTCTGTCGGTCTAATAACCGGCCTTTTAACACCGGGCTTAAAATATCACGCAAAGGCAGGCGAAGCTATAAAAATAATCCTCTGTGACAATCTTTGCATCAAAAAAATAGAATGCCAATAAATAATTTCATATTGTCAACTGACTCAGACTACTTGATGAACCTGTGCTATAAACAAGTACATCTTTACCAACAAGTCCGGCACAGGCAACAAGTGCATGGGGTCACCTTAGCAATATCTATGCCTATGCCTCAGAGATTTTATCAGCACATTTGCTTTAAATTTTCACTAATTTTAAAATCTGCGCCTGTAGATGCTTTTATATCATCAATAGTAAACATAGGATTTATTTCTTTTAAAATAAGTCCGTCATTGCTTACCTCAAAAACGCATCTTTCGGTAATTATCATATCCACTTCTTTATATGCGGTTAGAGGCAGATTGCATTTTTTTACAATTTTTATCTGGCCCTTTGATGTATGTTCCATTGCAACAATAACTTTTTTGGCACCAACAACAAGATCCATGGAACCGCCCATGCCGGGAACCATTTTACCCGGAATCATCCAGCTTGCAAGGCTGCCGTCTTCATCGACCTGCAAAGCGCCTAATACCGTAGCATCAATATGCCCGCCTCTCATCATTGTAAAAGCCATCTGGGAATCATAAAAACATGCTCCGTATTTTGCTTCTACATAGCCGCCGCCTGCATTAATAATTCTTTTATCTATATTGTCTTTTGACTGATCTTTACCAACTCCTAAAAGCCCGTTTTCGGACTGGAATATAACATGCATATTCTCCGGCACATAGTTTGCTACAGCCGTAGGCAAACCTATACCCAGCGTAACAACATCGCCTTCTTTAAACTCTTTTGCCGCTCTTTTGGCTATAATCTCTCTTATTTCTTCTTTTGTAAGCTCCTTTTGCTTATGAGAGATAGGATTGGTTGCAAGACAAGAGTTAGTTTCATTTTTTTCTATAGATTTTTGAGCTGTTAATTCCATTTAATTGTTTTCCTTTACAACAATGTAATCTACAAAAAGTCCCGGTATAACTACGTCATTGGGATCAAGACAGTCAACAAGCTCATCAGCCTGCACAATAACAGTATCAGCAGCCGTTGCCATTACAGTGTTTAGATTTCTTGTGGTTCCGTAGAAGGCAACATTGCCGAATTTGTCCACTTTAGTTCCGTATATTAACGCAAAATCAGCACCTAACGGTTTTTCAAAAATAAACTTTTTACCGTCTATTTCCATTGTATCTTTATTTTCTTCAAGTACCGTACCGACACCCGTAGGAGTTAAAACACCGCCTAAACCGGTCCCCTTTGCTCTGATTTTTTCAATCAACGTACCCATTGGAACAAGTTCTATATCCAGCTCACCCGTATGCATCTGTCTGCCTGTTTCCGGATTTGTTCCGATATGTGAAGTAATAAGCTTTTTTATTTGTTTATTAACAATAAGTCTTCCCTTATCAGCATGCGGATAAGTTGTGTCATTGGAAATCATAGTAAGATTTTTAATGTTTTGCTTAACAAGTTCGTCTATCAGAATATCAGGGGCACCGCATTCCAAAAACCCGCCCACCATGATAGAGGATCCGTCTTTTATCATACTTATTGCTTTTTTAGCCGATACTACGCTTTTCATTAAATAAAAATTACCCCAATTTAATACATTTCTATTTTATTATAAATATGATATTTTAAAAAGCGAACATGTAAAAATTTGCTTGCAGATTGCAAACTTCTTAACAAAAGGTGACACAATGAAGGAAATTTTATGTTTCGGAGACAGCAACACTTTCGGATTTATTCCGGGTAGCGGTCAAAGATACAACAAAACCGAACGCTGGAGCGGTATTTTAAGTGGACTTTTATCCGAAAATTACAGAATAATTGAGGCAGGCTGCAATAACAGAACTGCATTTTGTCCTAATCCCGAAGGTGATTTGTTCACGGGAACAAAAGTTATTCTTCCATATTTGGACAGCCACAGAAATCTGGATTTAATAATACTTGCTTTGGGTTCAAATGACCTGCAATTTTCTTACAAATTATCAACAGAGGAAATATATAAAGGAATAAAATCTTTTATAAAATTGATAAAAAACAAGTCTAATGCAAAAATACTCCTTGTCTGCCCGTCCATAATAAAACATAACGTTTTAGAAACTTTTTTTGCGGAAATGTTTGATGAGAGCTCTATTCAAAAATCAAAAACACTTCCTGTAATATACAAAAAAATTTCCGAAGAAGAAAACATACTTTATCTCGACTTAAATAACATTGCACAAACATCTGATACAGACGGACTTCATTACACAAAAGAAGCACACAAATTAATAGCAGATGCTATAGCAAGAAAAATAAAAAATTTATAGATCTAACGATACCAAAGGAGATTTTGATGCTTACGGAAAAAGAAAAAATGACAAAAGGACTTATATACGATGCAACAGACCCGCAGTTAACAAAAGACAGAGAAACAGCGGAAGAATTAAATTTTAAATTTAACAGTCTGCCGCCTTCTAAAAGAAAAGAAAAAGATGAAATAACAAAACAACTTTTCGGTAAAGTAGGAAAAAACTTCTTTATACGTACAACTATGTATGTTGACTACGGCTACAATATAGAAATTGGAGACAATTTCTATGCAAATCACAATCTTACAATTTTAGATTGTGCAAAAGTCAAATTCGGCGACAACGTATTTATTGCACCAAACTGTGGTTTTTATACAGCAGGACACCCTCTTGAAGCGCAGGAAAGAAATACTCTTTTGGAATATGCTTACCCAATAACTATCGGCAATAATGTGTGGATAGGAGCAGGTGTGCAGGTTATGCCCGGTGTCACAATAGGCGACAACACAGTAATAGGCGGAGGAAGCATAGTGACAAAAGATATCCCCTCTAACGTGGTTGCTGTAGGCAATCCCTGTAAAGTACTAAGAGAAATATCCGAACAAGACAAAATTTTAAATAAATAATTAGCTTTTTTTGCAGTAAGCAGGTATATAATTTTTTCGTTCCGAAAAATCCGCCCTTACGGGTAGGATTTTAAGTCACTCCAAAATTATATACCTGCTTACTGCATCCATGATATTAAATTCAGGCAATGCACCTGCGAAAAATCTTCACCTTTCAGACGATAATTATTCGCAAATATGCTCGAGCGCCTTTTCAAAAATATCTTTTACATGGGAATCATTTAATGCATAATACACATTTTTCCCGTTTTTATGAGCTCTGACAAGTTTTGCCGTTCTTAACACCTTAAGCTGATGAGAAACTGCCGACTTTGTCATATTCAAAAGCACAGCCAGATCACCGACACACATTTCGCTTTGCTCAAGAGCCCACAAAAGCTGTATGCGTGTGCCATCTCCCATAACTTTAAAAAAGTCCGACAACTCATACAAAAGATTCAAATCCGGCATATTGGGTTTGATTTTATTTACTAAATCAGTATTTATAGGTTCACAATCCGCTTTTTTCTCATTATTCATATTTTAATTGTAACACAATTGAATAATTGTTCAACTATATGAAGAAATATTTCAATTATAACACTTCACCCTTGACAATTGAATGGTTATTCAACTATACTGTGAATATAATTGAATAGTTATTCAATCGTTGAAAGGATAGCCAATATGTGCGAACACTGCCACTCTCACGAACATCACGAAACACAAGATAAAACAAGAGTTTACAGATTGATTATTGCATTTGTAATTTTTGCAGTTGCAATGATTTTTCATTTTGCAGGTTTTGTAAAAGTTGCGGCATTTGTTATTGCTTACCTGATTGCCGGCTGGGATGTTTTATTTAAGGCGGCAAAGAATATTTTAAAGGGTGATTTTTTTGATGAAAACTTTTTGATGGGTATTGCTACACTCGGTGCATTTGCAATAAAAGAATATCCCGAAGCCGTAATGGTTATGGTACTTTACCAGCTCGGTGAATTTTTACAGGACATTGCAGTAGAAAAATCCAAACGCTCAATTACAGAGTTAATGGATATTCGTCCCGATTATGCAAACATAGTGGATAGCAACGGTGAAATTATAAAAAAAGCACCTTCAGAAGTCTCTATCGGGGATGTAATCATTGTAAAAACAGGAGAAAAAATCCCGCTGGACGGAACTGTTATTGAAGGCAAAGCTGCCGTAGATACCTCCGCACTTACGGGAGAATCTGTTCCAAGAGAACTAAAAGAAAATGACACAGCAATAAGCGGCTGCATAAACACAAACGGTTTATTAAAAATCCGTGTAGAAAAAGCATTTGGAGAATCTACTGTTTCTAAGATTCTTGAACTGGTAGAACACGCAAGTTCCAAAAAAGCAAAAGCTGAAAATTTTATAACAAAATTTGCCCGTTATTACACACCGATAGTTGTGTTTGGTGCTGCAGCTCTGGCAATTATCCCGCCTGTTTTAACAGGTGAGCCCTTCAGCTTATGGTTTTCAAGAGCATTGACATTTCTTGTAATTTCCTGTCCGTGTGCACTTGTTATATCTGTACCTTTAGGATTCTTTGCGGGTCTTGGCGGAGCTTCAAAATGCGGCATACTTATTAAAGGCAGCAGTTATTTAGAATTATTATCCAAACCGGATTCCGTTATTTTTGACAAGACAGGTACTCTTACAAAAGGGACATTTAATGTCACACGAATCGTACCAAAAAATGTAAAAGAATCCGAATTGCTAAGATATGCGGCAACGGCAGAAAATTATTCAAATCATCCGATAGCATTGTCTTTAAAAGCAGCGTATGCACAAGAAATTAATCCTTCTGAGGTTAAAGATATTGAAGAAATTGCAGGAAACGGCGTAAAAGCCGCTGTTGACAATGCAGTGATTCTTGCAGGCAACGCCAAATTAATGGACAAGTTTAATGTGCAATACACAAAAGCCCCAGAAGCCGGTACTATCGTATATGCGGCAAAAGACGGACAATACATTGGTTATATTGTTATTTCCGATGAGATCAAAGAAGACTCTGAAAGTGCAATAAAACAATTAAAAAAATTAGCCAAACAAACAGTAATGCTTACGGGTGATTCTGCTTCCGCAGCACAATACACAGCAAAAAAACTGGGCATTGATAAAGTTTATTCCGAACTTCTGCCGGCTGATAAAGTAGAAAAAACCGAAGAAATTATCAATCAAAAACAAGCCGGCGGATCTGTAATATTTGTCGGAGACGGTATAAATGATGCACCGGTTTTAACAAGAGCTGATATAGGTATTGCAATGGGTGCAATGGGCTCTGATGCAGCAATTGAAGCAGCAGACATAGTAATAATGGATGACAAACCATCAAAAATCCCCGCTGCAATAAAAATTGCAAAAAACACAATGAACATAGTAAAGCAAAATATAGTATTTGCAATTGGTGTAAAATTACTGTTTCTTCTGCTAGGAGCAATGGGTTTTGTAACTATGTGGGGTGCTGTTTTTGCAGATGTCGGGGTTGCTTTGATTGCGGTTTTAAATTCCCTGAGGGCTTTACATACAAAATGTTTTATTCAAAAATAGTTTTATAATTCAGGATAATTACACAAGCTGTAAATATTAAAATATGCCAAGGAGAAAAAATTGGAAAAGTTCTGGATATTGATACAGGCTACAGCTCTTGCAGGAATCGGAGGGACCGGTCTCGGCGGGGCGATAGGCGCACTTTTTAAAAGAGATTCAAATAAAACAGCGAGTCTTTTATTAAGTTTTGCAGCGGGTGTAATGGTTGCAATTGTGTGTTTTGATTTGATTGTAAGTGCTGTAGAAACTAAGACAAATGTCTATATAGTCAGTCTTGCAATTGCTGTTGGTGCCGGTGTTGTTTATCTTTTGAACCTGTTTATTGACAGAATGACAAACAAAGAAGTATCTCACATAGACAAAGAACACCCGGAAACCGCAGATGATCTGGATGAAATTATACACAGCAATCATCTTTCAGTTCATATAAAAAAGAATGATACAAAATTTTCTTTGTTTATTGCAGGTGTAATAATGGCTTGTGCAATTGCTTTACACAATGTACCGGAAGGTATGACAATAGGTGCATCTTTTGCAAACTCTAATGGTGTAATGCAGGGTTCTGCTCTTGTTCTTGCAATATTAATAGGTTTACATAATATACCGGAAGGTATGGCAATTGCCGTTCCTCTTATAAACGGTGGAGTTAAAAGACGTATGGCTATTCTTGTTACAGGCCTCAGCGGTGCTCCGACAATCATTGGTGCAATCGTCGGTTACTGGCTTGGAGATATAGGTCCTCTCGGTTTGGCTCTTAGTCTCGGGTTTGCCAGCGGTGCAATGCTTTATGTCGTATTTGGTGAAATATTGCCGCAATCAATTCTTATGTACAGAAGTAAGCTGCCTGCGTTTTTTGTTATGATAGGGATTTTAATAGGGCTGGTAGTTATTTATTCATAATCTATATCTTAACAGTAATCTCTGCAGCTGAATAGTTTATAACTTTTTTCAAATTATCGGGAGACAATTCTACCTGATAACCGATTTTTCCCGCACTGAAAATTATGGTATCAAAATCCAGAGCCGAAGAATCTATAACCGTATCAAATTGTTTTTTCATCCCTATTGGAGAACAGCCGCCATGGACATAACCGGTTAATGGCAGAAGTTCTTTCAAGTGAAGCATTTCAATAGATTTTTCATTAACAGCATGTGCTGCTTTTTTTAAATCAAGTTCCTTTGCAACGGGAATCATAAAAACATAATATTTTTTTGATTTTGAAACAGTAACAAGCGTTTTAAATACTTTATCTGGATTTTGATTCAGCGCAGCCGCAACTTCCACACCGCTTATTGCATCCGTATCAGCATAAGAATAATGGTTATACGGTATTTTATATTTATCCAAAATTCTCATTACATTTGTTTTATAATCTTTTCCTGACATAACACAGACCAATCTTAAATTTACAATTTTTCTTAAAAATTATACTATATAAAATGATGGATTTTAAATGTATAAAATTTTTTATAATCGCAGCACTGTGTATTTTTATAAATACACCGGCTTTTGCAAATAATACAGTTCTTGTAAAAAGCTTAAGCAATTTTTCCAGTATGCACCCAAGATACCATATCAGTGTTATTGTCGTAAAAGAACATAAGTTTAAAAGCGGTTTTGTTCTGGAAAAAGATACAGTGCTTAATTTAAAAGTAGAAAAAATAACAGAGCCCAAAAGAGGGAAAAGAAATGTTTATATAGTAGTACATCCAACAACATTTAATGTCCCCTCTAAAAACCAGAAAAGAAAATTCCAAAATCGACATCTAATGGCAAAAGTTACACCTTATAAAAAGTTGAACAAAACACAAGCAGCAGAAAAAGGTGCAGTAAGTGCTACTGGCATAATTATCCCGGGATTTTCACAAGCATTTTATTTTTGCAAAGGATTTATTAATCCGGAAAAAAATAAAACAAGACTGGCATCTGGCGGCATAAGCACATACGAAAACTCGCCCCTCTCTTATATAGAAAAAGGAAGCGAATTAAAAATTAACAAAGGGGACTATTTAAAACTAAAATTCTATGATGAAACAACACCAAAATGGAAAATTTTTAAAGGTTTATAAATTTATTTATTGTTTCGTTTAAAATACTTGTCTCTCATAACAAAATATCTTTTGCACTGCAAAATTTTATCATATCCAAGCATTATCCCAAGCATAAAATCCTGCTCCGGTGTCAGTTTATCAAGACTTTTGTTAAAAGTGGATACGACTTTTATACAATCCTTATTGCCAAAAAATACATTTATATTCTTTTTATTCACATCATTTATTACATACGGAATATTTTCTCTTTTAAGTCTGGCTTCTATGATTTCTCTGTTATCCGCACGTTCCGTTGTCAGCACAAGACTTCTCAGGCCTTTTTTATACTCATATATATGGTGATAAAAGACTCTTAATTCACTATGCGGAAAAGAATCCGGTGTTTTTGCCTCTCCAAAAGCAATATTAAAACAATTCTGTTGTCTTTGTATACCTTTATTGCCGGAATATATCAATCCGCTAACGGGCATTATACTCATCAAAACCTCCTTATTTTTTTAAATGTAAGGCAAGACTAACTTTATGTCAAGAACATATTACAAAAAATTTAAAAAATTATTATAAAAAATTATCCTAAAAGGCAATGCAAAAAAGCTTCCGTCATATAAATATAAGCTTATATCACAGAAAGGAATATGTATGCTGAAAAAAATATTGCTTCCGGCTGTTATTACAGCGGTTATATTTGGCTTGATAAATAACAGAAACAAAAAACGCCTGCCTCAAATCGGAGAAAAAGCACCGTCTTTTCATGCAAAAAGTACAAAAGGATTTATAAGTTTTCCTTATGATTTTAAAGGAAGCTGGGTAGTTTTTTTCTCACATCCTGCGGATTTTACCCCGGTTTGTACTACAGAGTTTATGACACTTGAAGCAATGAAAAGTGAATTTGAGCAAATCAATACAAAGCTGCTCGGACTTTCTGTTGACAGCCTGAGTTCTCATCTGGCCTGGCTTAAAGATATTAAAGAGAATATAAACTACAAAGGATTAAATGAAGTAGATGTCGATTTTCCGGTTATAGACGATTTAAACGGCAATATAGCCAGAAAATACGGAATGATTCAGCCCAAAGCAGATAACACAAAAACCGTACGTGCTGTATTTATTATTGACCCCAAAAGTATAATAAGAGCAATTTTATATTATCCGCAGTCAACGGGCAGAAATCTTGATGAAATAAAACGTATTGTGATTGCACTGCAGACCGCCGATAAATTTAATGTTGTAACACCTGCAAACTGGGAAACTGGAGACGAAGTAATTATCCCTCCTCCGTTAAATAAAAAAGAAGCAATAGAACGTTTAGAGAGCATGGAAAATATAAAATGCTACGACTGGTTTTTATGCTTTAAGCAACTCCCTAAAAATGATATAGAAGAAAAAATATTTTGTGAAAAATGCGATATATGCGAAAACTAAAGGAGATAATAATGTCAAAAGTATTAGAATTTACGGATGAAAATTTTGATATAGAACTGGAGAACACGAACAATCCCGTAATAGTAGACTTTTTTGCGCCATGGTGCGGACACTGCCGCACACAAGGACCGATTATTGAAAAACTCGCAGATGAGCTGGACGGCAAGGCTATTGTGGCAAAACTTAATGTTGATGAAAACAGAGAAAAAGCTGCAGAATATTTTATAAGCGGAATTCCGGCCATTCTTGTATTTAAAAACGGCAAACTTGTAGAACAAAAAGCCGGTGTGCAGCAGCTCGAGGAATTAAAGAAGCTTGCATTAAAACACGAAAATAACTAAAAGACACAATAAAATCCGGAGAATACTTCGGATTTTTTGTTAAAATAACTTAACAAGCTGACAAAATATTTTATGTTCAGGCTTTGTCTATAATACAGAATATTTATATAACACAAGAAACACTATACAAAGAAGGAAAAGTAAATGGAAAACTACAATGTATCATTTGGAGCAAGAAGAATAGGCACAGCAAATATTCGTGCAAAAATTAATAATAAGTGGAAAGATATCCCCGTAAGTTTTGTTAGACTTCACCCGAAAACAAACAAAGGGGATAAAGCAGCTCTTGAATCCGTAACAAACTTATGGCAAGGGAAGAATTTGTCAGGTTCAATACAAGAACAATCAGAAATTTGTAATGATCCTGTTTTTGCATTGACAACACAAAACGAAAATTTTAAAAGCATTAATCCCAAAAAAATACTAGGAATGCTTACGACAAATGATTTCAAAAGCAATGCGGAAGATACAGCAGAAATTTTCAGACTCGGTGTAAATCCGGAGTATGCGTATACTCAAAATAAAAACAAAAGAGACTTAAAACATATCGGAGCAGCTCTTATTAAAAAATTTGTGGATTTAGTTGATAAAAGAACAAATGTCAGAAGAGTTGTTGCAACAGCAGAAGAGCCATCTGAAGTTAAATTTCTAAAAAAAATGAATATGAATGAAAAAAATTCTAACTTCAAATATACAAACTTTGAAATAAACAAAGAAAATTTTGATGAATTTGTGAAATAAAAAGCCGGTGACGGGGCCGAGCGGGCAAAAGCCTGCGTTTTAAAATTAGCCTGCGATTGGTCGCAGGTTCGCATAAAATTTGTTAAAAAAGCCGGTGACGGGGCCGAGCGGGCGAAAGCCTGCGTTTTAAAATTAGCCTGCGGGGTCGCAGGTTCGCATAAAATTTGTTAAAAAAGCCGGTGACGGGGCCGAGCGGGCGGAAGCCTGCGTTTTAAAATTAGCCTGCGATTGGTCGCAGGTTCGCATAAAATTTGTTAAAAAAGCCGGTGACGGGGCCGAGCGGGCGAAAGCCTGCGTTTTAAAATTAGCCTGCGGGGTCGCAGGTTCGCATAAAATTTGTTAAAAAAGCCGGTGACGGGGTTCGAACCTGCGACCTGATCATTACGAATGACCTGCTCTACCAGCTGAGCTACACCGGCTTTTATCAATTATTTATTGACTTCAATTTATAAAAATCAAGCGATTTAATCTTAACTTCGCCGTCAGAAACAAATTTTACATCGTTACTGTTTTTGTCCGGATAAATTCTTGAACTCATCACGACCTGGCCATCATTTGCAAATACCTCGACAGATGATTTATCAACAAAGATATGCAGCTTCAAAAGATTATCCGCCAGAGGCAAAGAGGCTTCTCTTTCGCCTGTTAGCATATGTTCCGGCACGGAACTTGATTTGTCACGGTTCAATTTTAAGATTTTACTTTCTTTATCATAACTCAAAACTGTTTCTTGTGAAGAGGAAGCTCTTAACTTAATCGCAAAAGATTTTGCATTGGTCAAATCTGCTGTAACAATGAGTTCATATGCATTGCCGTTAATTCTGCTAAATTCTCTTGTGCCATTAAGTTTTTGATCTTTATAATTTGCAGAATCATATCTCAGCGCTTTTAAACCGCTGTATGGAGCAGTAACGACCTTACCGTTCAATATTTTCAACTCACGGGGAATACTCATCATGCCCGCCCAGCCTTCTGCTGTTTCGGGTATTTTTGTATCCCACATATCAAGCCACGCAATCAAGACATGCTTTCCGTCAGGAGTTTTTATAACCTGCGGCGCATAAAAATCAAAACCATAATCGAACAAGCCAAACGGACCTTTTTGTTTAAATTTTCCGGTATCATAATCCAATTTTCCGACAAACCATCCGGATTGATATTTGTTTAAGAACATTTTACCGTGAGGCTTGATGCCCTGAGGAGAAATGATTAAGACATCATCACTGCCTATATGCCAAAAGCTCGGACATTCCCACATATAGCCCATCTCGCCGTTAGAGCCTATTGCCGTAATATTTATAAATACCCAGTTTCGTAAATCTTTGCTTTTAAAAAGAAGTACAGCACCGTCTTTTGTTTTTTCGTACTGAGAACCGACAAGTGCATAATATCTGTCAGACTGTTTCCAGATAAAAGGATCTCTGAAATCTTTCAGAGAAAAGTTCAAGACAGAATAATGAGGAGCCATATTAATTACGGGATTATTCGCAGACTTGCCGAAGTTTATACCATCCTTGCTCATTGCAAGATTCTGTGTTTGATGAATTTCTGTTTTATCATCCTTCTTATTTACCACATGTCCCGTATAGAACAGATATAAAATATTGTCCTCAACAATTGCGCTGCCGGAAAATACCCCGTCTTTGTCATAAGCTTCAGAAGGAGCAAGGGCAATCGGCATTTCTTTCCAGTGAACTAAATCAGGACTAACATAATGCCCCCAGTGCATTTTTTCATGTTTCGGAGCAAAGGGATTATGCTGATAAAAAAGATGATACTGTCCGTTAAAATAAGAAAAACCGTTTGGATCATTCATCCAGTTTGCAGGCGCAGCAAGATGATATTGCGGATAGAAATGCGCCTTATCAATTTTAATCGAAGCCGCATCCACGCTTTGCTGTGCCTTTTGCAGCAGCTGTTTATGAGAAGCGGCATCGGAAAAAGAAGTATTTTGAACGGAAAATACTAAAAATACCGCTAATAATAAAGACCAGAATGGATTCATAAAACTTCTCCGTCTCCATCTATGAGGAACTGCTTTATAATAACATAAAATATTCAAATTTTTAAATTTCCTATAAAAACGGGCTTTAAGAAATTAGATAAACTGCTTAAATGCCGGCGATATATTTTTTTGTTTTAAAAATTCCTGCGTCATAGTCTGCAATTTTTTATCCTTATTGTATCTGTATCTTGTAAAAAGATTGGAAATACCCGCAACGAAAAAGCCCATAACACCTATGCTGAACAGGAAAGGCACACCGGAAATAAGAACCTTTTGTTTGGCAAGTTTTTTAAATTCAGCTTCAACAGATGTTTTATTTTTATCAGCCAAATCTTTTGCCAATTTTTCCAATTTATCAAACCCAGGAACCTCAAGATCCTTATTAATAGTTTCTTTACATTTTCCGGCTTTTTTCAACAGTTTTTTAAACCCTTTTTCAAACAGCTCAGAGCCCGTAATAACATAAAAGCCGACAACCGGATAACGAAACAGTGTCTCTAAAAAGTTTTGTTTTCCTCTGTCTTTTGAAGCGCCGAAATATCCGGCACCGCCGATAAGCACACACGAAGTGAGCTGACCTTTGCTCAAAACAAGCTTGCCGTCTTGGGATGCAAAATCAAGAGAAAAATATTTATTGAAAAACTCTTTTGCCTTTTTATTGTTACCAAAGAACTTTGAACCCGGTGCAAGAATTGCTTCGGATACATTCTGCAGCATTTTTGAATTTGCTCCTTTTTTTGAAATCAGTATACCGAGTCCCAAACTCGTGATAAAAGTCAAAGCAGCTTTTAAAATATTTTTATGCGCACTTTTTCGTACTCTGTTTTGCAAAGATTTATCTTCTCTTTTGTTCTTAAGATTAGCAATATTTTCAAAATCACCGCTTTTAAAAACATTTAATGTCATAAGGTTTTTAAAATAGTTCAACGTAAATACGGCAAGCGGCATAAACAGAGCGCTGAGAGCAATGGCAGCTTTTACAGGTAATACGTTTTTATTCAACGCATTTTTTTGAGACATTAATTTTTCCGCACTAACCGCAACCAGCTGCTTTGCATTTATATCCAAATTTTTTGAGAATATTTTTCGTGATAAATTCTCACCGATTATTGCAGGCAGAAAATAAACAACAGCACTCTCCAAAAGTTCTAAAAAAGTATTTTCAGCAAGATCGGCTTTGCTTCTTGCAAAAGTTGCCTTGGGCACAAGACAGGTTCCCGTATCCTGTATAAATCTGGAAGTAGATAAACCGGAAGCTTGCTCGTTATGATTTACAAACTTTGCTGCGGCTCTAAGCGGCTGTGATAATGTATTTATTAAATTGATAGACATTTTGATAATTCCTTTAACTTAAACTCTGCAAACACTTTAGTACAGGTTTAAATTCAGGAAATTAAATAAATCGCAAAAAATTCATGCCTGTACTATATAGACAGGCGCCACCAACGATTATTCAATTTAACAATACTTTTAATTTTCATAGCTCAACTATACCGTCAATATAAAAAACCGTCAATAAGAAAATTTGCTGATTTAAAATTGATTTTTAATAAAAATACATTATTATAAAATTATGAAAAAATTATGGTCATTAATCTTTATATGTTTAATCTTTTGTTCGCTAAAATCTTATGCGGCAACAGACTATGCAACATTATATGAAAAAGCGCAGGTTCCTGATTTTGAACTTGTTCACAATCTTGACCCTTACCAGAATGAAGATTATCAAAAATATGCATACGCGCCCTATCCGCTTTTTAGGCTCAGTTCAACAGTATATTTTAAAAATCAAACTGTTCCGGCCGGTTATTACATACTCACCCCGAGAGTAATGAAAGACAGAGATTACGTATTTTTTAAAGAAGCGGGAAAGGTAAAATATATAATTCCGGTTGTCAAAAAGGAACTGGTACCTGTAGATTTTTACCATACTAATCTTCCAACCCCTAAATTGACTAAATGGCAGGGGTTTTGCAAGAATGTAAGAGAAAAATTTTATACTGTTTTCAGAAATTCTTCGAAAAAAGCTCCTCCGCCACAATCGTATGTTGTAACTGAAAATATCGAAGGCAATTTATACCTTATTGTTTTATACTACGGTGATGTAAAGTACTATATGGTATTCAAATCAAATAAGTATTAATAATCGCTGCTGTCTGTTTTTTCCGGCAAAGCAATTTCTTCAGGCGCTGGTTTACGGAGTTTTTGTTTGTATAACAACAAAAGAGGCAGACAAATAAAAGTAATAATCCCCCAGACTCTGAAAGTTTCTATATACGCACACAGGGTAGATTGTTGTATCAGCTGGTTATACAGCATCCCCTGCGCCTTTTGCAAAGCGACTGCATAAACATCAAACTGCGCAAAATAAGATGTGAGACTGGCAAGTTTTTCCGCATACACGGTGCTTGCATTATCTAAAAAGCCAACCATATTATGCTGAAATGCCTGTGAGTATCTTGAAACCATAGTTGCAACGAGAGATGTCCCGATGGCAGCACCAAGATTTTTAATCAGATTCTGCACTCCGCTTGCATTTGTCATCTGTGCATTTGAAATTGTTTCCATTGATGCGGTGGTTAAAACAGTAATTGTCAAACCTACGGAAAAGCCAAAAATCACATTCGGTATAACTATATTTATCATCGAAAACTCAAGATTTAAATGTCCGAACATAAGTCCCGAAATACCGAGCAGAGTTATCCCTATTGCTGTAAAAATTCTAAAATCAAGAACTTTATTCATAACACTGTAAAGGAAAATTGCAGCGACAGAGCCAAATCCCCTGGGCATTAGAGAATAGCCGCTCCAGAAGGCATTGTATCCCATTAGATTCTGAAGAAACAAAGGCATAATAGTCGTTGATGCATACAGTACCATGTTTGCAATAACTAGTATAGTCGTACCTATTAAAAAATTTCTGTCCTTAAAAACTTTTAAATCAATAATAGAATTTTTTTGTACAATTTGTGAGTATATAAAAAGCACCATTGCAACCATTGATATGCCAAATGTCCAGCAAATCCACTCAGAGCCGAACCAGTCAGCATTATTGCCCTTATCAAGAAAAACCTGAAAAGTTACCAGCCAGACTATAAGAAAAGCAAAACCTATATAATCAATTTTGGCGCCGGCCTGTTTTCTTGCATACGGAGGGTCAAAAATCCACAATTTTGAGGTAACAGCAGCAAGTATACCAAACGGAATATTAATAAAGAAAATCCAGTTCCATGACCAGTTATCCGTAAGCCATCCGCCCAAAATAGGCCCTATTACCGGTGCAACAACAACCCCGAAACCAAAAATAGACATCGCAAGTGCGCGTTTTTCCAGAGGAAAAGCTTCAAGCAAAATAGCCTGAGAAACAGGCAGCAATGCACCGCCGCCAAGCCCCTGCAAAATTCTTGCAAAAATCATCATATCAAGAGATGTGGACATTCCGCACAACAGTGAAGCAACAGTAAATAAAAGAATACAAGCAATAAAAAAAGCCTTTCTTCCAAAAAACTTGGAAAACCAGTCAACAGAAGGAACAACAATACCGCTCGCAATAAGGTAGCTTGTCAATATCCATGTGGCTTCATCATTACTGGAAGAAAAACTGCCTGCCATCTGAGGAAGCGCAACATTGGCAATAGTACCGTCCAGTACAAAAATAAATGTTGCACTCATAACAGCTATTGTTGTAAGCCATGGATTTATTTGAGGAGTATTTTCCGTATTTTCTTTTGCAGTCATTTTACCTCGTTTAGATTTGTATGTTTACGTTTTCACTGATTTTATTAATAATTTTTTCAAGCGTATTTTGAAATTGCTCAAGTTCTGTTCTGCTAAAATCCTCTAAAAAATCATTCAAATGCTTCTTTAGAGGGATATTATATTTATCAGCCAGTTTTTGTCCTTTTGGAGTGATTTTTAAAATTTTTACCGGACGATTTTGTTTAATTGCAGCCTCACGTTTTATAAGATCTTTACTTTCAAGTATGGACACTATTCTTGTAACATTTGACCTGTCTTTTAAAAGAATTTTTGCAAGATCTCTCTGGCAGATATCTTTATTCATTGCAATAGCATCAAGCGCAATAAACTGTTCTACTGTCAAATCAGAATTTAATGAATGCAAAAATACAGAGGCATGCAGCCTTAAATATACAGACGCCTTATCAACAAAATAAGGCAGACAGTCAGCATAACATTCCGGTACGGCTCTCAATTATGTTAAAACTCCAACATGTTGTAATTCCAACATAATAATATAAAATTTACATTATTCAGTCAAGCCAAATACATAATATTTACTATACAGAAAATTTTTAATGTATAATGTAAGTTATGGATAAACAGAAAGAATTAAAAATTATAGAAGATATGCAGGCAGTAGTAGCCCAGATGAAACAGGATGATATAGAGGAAAATCCTGATTGCGAATTTGAAACTTTTGACTGCCAGTGCTGCGGCGAAGAAAAATCACTCGCCGGCTCTGTTGTATATGACGGGATAAGAATATGCAATGACTGCGTTTTATATGCAGAGACAGGTTTTGCTCTGGGAAAAATAGAAAACATACATGACCTCATCAAAAATATGGAAGACAAAAAACTGGAAGCGCAGTGTATGTTTATAAAACAGGATGAATTAGAACACAACAACTAATCCAAAGAAAAATTGTAAGAAAAAGCGGAAGAAAAATGCAACTAAAGCTTATAAATAAATTAAGCATACTGGACAGATACATACTTATACAAATATTAGAAATATTTATAATGGGTATTGTAATATTTACCTCTATTATTTTTGCCTCTGACACATTTATTACATTAATTAAACAGATTACTCTGTACGGAATCCCGTTTAATATTGCATTGATGATTGTTCTTTTGAACCTTCCTCAGGTAATAGTAATGGCAATACCTATGAGTGTATTATTTTCTACTGTAATGACACTGAATCGTTTAAGCCTTTCATCGGAAATTACCGTTATGAGAGCTTGCGGAATAGGGTTGAATCGTATTGCAAAACCAATTTTTATTTTTGCCGCATCAATGTCATTATTGACATTTATAGTCAATGAAACAATCGTACCGATAACAAATTCTCAATCAAAAACTCTTGCCGTATGGGCTCTCGGACAAAAAAACATCCCTAACGGAAAACAGAATTTTACATTTAAAGAAATTAAAGAAAATCCTGACGGCAGCAAGACGATGAAAAGACTTTTCTTTGTTCAAAAATGCGAAGAAAATACACTGAAAAATGTTTCTGTTGTAGATTTTTCAAATGACAAAACCATTCAGGTTATTCAATCCCAGACCGGCAGCACAAGCCCGGAAGGCTGGCAATTTAACCGCGGTGCTGTTTATACAATGAATAAAGACGAAAAAATCTTGAATACGACCTGGTTCAGCAAGTCAGTTGTTGACTTTGGTATGGATGTAAAAGATGCGCTGACCGAGGATGAAGCAACCCAGTACAATGTAATTGCATTATGGAAATATGTCGAAAATAATGCAAAAAAACATGATCCCAAAACACATTCTTTATTTAAAATCGAACTGCATAACAAATTTGCATTTCCGGTAACGACAGTTGTACTTGTACTTTTAGGGGTTCCTCTGGCAATTACTCCGCCAAGAGTACGATATAACAGAGGATTCTTATTCAGTATTCTTATTATTTTCCTGTATTATCTTTTAAGAGCGCTGTCTTTATCTTTTGGCGAGACTATGGCAATATCTCCGTTTTTGGCAGCATGGATACCGAACGTTATCCTGTTTATTCTCGGCTCAATACTTTATTACAAAAAAGTTTATACAATTACATAGCTGTTTAATAACATTCTCACAAAAATTTTATAGTTATTGTAAAATTATATGGAGAATAATGAGGTGGAATTTTGGACAGAGAAGAAATTTTAAACAAAGCCAATGAACTTATTTCAGAAAAAAGTTTTAAAGAGGCTAAATCAATCATTGAAGAATATCTAAAAGAAAATGATGATGATTCAATTGAAATACAAAAAACACTCGGGCTTTGCAATGTAAATCTCGATATTTATAAAGACGCAAAAGAAAACTTTGAAAAAGTTGTAAAAGCAAATGATGAAGACGCAACGTCCTGGTTTTATCTTGGAATAATATACGAAGACCTAAATGATCTCGAAAAAGCCCAAAAAGCCTATGAGAAAGTAATAGTACTGAGAGAAGACTATAAAGACGCATATAAAAATCTGGCTGTTATTCAATTAAAACTAAAAAACTACGATACAGCGATAGAATTTGCACAAAAAGCACTGTCCCTTGACGAAAACGATTACCAGATTCATTACATAATAGGTACTGCGTATACTTCAAAAAAAGAATACGAAAAAGCAGTAGAGGCTATGTTAAAGGGTATTGAAATAAACCCCGAACATCCGCTTATGTATAATAATCTGGGCTCGTGCTATCTTGCATTAAACAAAATAAATGACGCACAGGAAGCTTTTAAAACATCAGTAAAATTAAACCCGACAAATGCCACAAGCATGTACAATCTGGCAACATCATACCAGCTGCAGCAAAAACATACAGAAGCATTTGAATATTTTAAAAAAGCTTATGAAATGGAGCCTACGGAGTTTTATCTTTCTGCAGCAGCACTTGAAGCAGCAAATGCAAAAGAATGGACATACGCAGAAGAATATTATCATAAACTCGTTGTATTACATCCTGAAAAGCAGAATTTTCAATACAACCTTGCCTGTGCATATCACGAACTCGGAAAATACAATGATGCAATCAAAATATTATCCCAGCTTGTTGCAACAAATCCAAAATCAGTTGCAATGGGGCAAAGGCTCGCTGACTGCTACGAAAAAACAAATAATACGGAACTTGCAAAAAATGTTTATACAAACCTTATAAAATTAGGAAAAATCCCGGCAGAAGTTTATTACAGATATGCGCTTCTGTGTATGAAAACGGAAGATAGAGATAAAGCGGAAAATATATTCAAAAAAGTAATACAGCTGGATCCGACTAACCCTTATGCACACAAGGATCTTGGTGTTGTTTATCTTTCTGAAAGACTTTTTGACTATGCAAAAGATGAATTTGAAACGGCATACAAAATGGCACCGGATGATGCATCTGTGGTTTTTGAACTTGCAAACTTTCATCATGCAATGAATGACTTTAAACAAGCCCAGGAATTATATGAAAAAGCATATACATTAGAGCCGAATGTAATGGATATAGCTTTATTCAGAGCCTTGAATTATTTAAGAATGAATGATACGGACAAAGCTCTTGAACTTTTTCTGGAGGCTAACAAAAAATATCCGTCCCGGCATGCAATATTATTCAACATAGGATTGATTTATCTGCAAAAAGGCAAATACGATATGGCAAGAGAATTTCTCTCGGATGCTTTCAGTTTGCATCAGGATGCAGAAACAATGAATGCACTGGCTATATCATTCTTTGAGACAAAAGATTATGAAAACTCAAAAAATCTCGCTCACAAACTGCTGGTAAATTATCCTGAAAATATTAATGTTCTTTTGCTTCTGGCAAAATCATACATAGAACTCGGAGATGTTGAAAATTCCGTTAAATATCTGGAAAAAATTCTAAAAATATTTCCTGAACAACCCGAGGCAAAATCCTTATATGAAAGAATTAAAGGAGTAAATTAATAATGTTCGAACTTAAAGTAATAAGCTCATTTTCAGCAGCGCACCACTTATTGAATTATGAAGGAGAATGCGAAAATCAGCATGGTCATAACTGGAAGGTAGAAGTCTTTGTTAAAGGTGAAAATCTTGATAAATCCAATATACTTGTCGACTTTAAAGTTTTAAAACGAGAACTGAAAAAAGTACTCGACAAATTGGATCACAAAGATATAAACGAACTGCCGGAGTTTAAAAATATAAGCCCGAGCAGCGAGATTCTGGCAAAATTTATTTATGAAGAGATGAACAAGATCTTCCCTCAGGTGTCAAAAGTTGGCGTATGGGAAAATGAAAACTCTTGTTCAATGTATTATGAAAATTGGGAATAATAATAAAAAAATAAAGGCGGATAGGAAAAATGAATCTTATACAGGCAATCATAATGGGGCTGATGCAGGGGCTTACGGAATTTTTACCGGTCTCAAGTTCAGGACACCTTGTTTTAACATCAAGCTTATACAAATACTTTACGCACAAAGATTTTGTGACAGGAGGAAGCGAAGAAGTTGTATTTGATATAGTTCTTCATCTCGGCACACTTCTTGCCGTATGCATATTTTTTAAAGATGATATCATCAAAATTACAAAAGCTTTTATTAATGCCTGTTTAAAAAAAGATTTTTCCGATGCTGATGCCAAAATGGCTGCATTTATTCTTCTCGGTACAGTTTTTACCGTATTGGTAGCTTTCCCGTTAAAAATTGTTTCGGAAAGCCTTATTAATCTGCCATATATAGTGGGTATATTCATATTTATTACGGGTTGTATTCTATACATAGGAGAATGGGCTTCAGAAAAAAAACAGGTTAAAACAGATAAAGTTGACCTGAAAACAGCAATCATCATAGGTCTTGCTCAGGGTATTGCCTCTATCCCCGGAATATCACGTTCCGGTTCTACTATTTCTACAGGCATTCTCTTGGGATTGGACAGAGTGACATGTGCAAGATATTCATTTTTATTGAGTCTTCCCATTATTATAGGTGCGTCAATATTCTATCCTATTCTTGAATTGGAACTTAATGAATTTTTAAACTTCAATTGGATAGCTTTTATTGTCGGATTTATTGTCTCATTTATTTCCGGTTACTTTTGTATAAAATATTTTCTTAAATTTCTTGCAAAACATTCTATGAAAGTATTTGCATATTACTGCTGGATTGCAGGTGCATTTATGTTTGTATTTTTCAAATTCTTTGTATAGAAATAAATATTTCATATTGTCAACTGACTCCGACTACTTGATGAACCTGTGCAATAAACAAGTACATTTTTACCAACAAGTCCGGCACAGTCAACAAGTGCATGGGGTCACTTCCGTAGTATTTATGCTTATGTGACCTCAGACAAATGCAAACATTTATTAAAAAAATTTAAAAAGTATTGCACAAAAAACTTTATCATGTATGATGATAAAGTCAGAAAAGTTACCCGACAATTTAATACACACCCAGCTGATATTTTTCGGCTTTATTTTTGTTGTATTAATTGTCTATATATTAAATAAACACACAAGTTTACAATTACACTAAGGAAAGGTAATACAGTGGAAGAAAAAGAAATTCAAGAAGTTGAAACTGCTCAAGAAGTACAAGAAACAGTTGACAACACAGAAGAAACAAAAGCGCAAGCAGCTGCCGAAGTCAGTGAAGAAGCTGTAGAAGCCGCAGTTGAAGAAAAACCGGCTAAAGGAAGAAAAGCTTCTAACGCAAAAGGCAAAGGCAAAAGAAAAATTGAAACAATAGAAAGCGCTCCTCAATCCGAATGGAAAGAACGCGTTGTACAAATCAGACGTGTAACAAAAGTTGTTAAGGGCGGTAAAAAATTAAGCTTTAGAGCAATTGTTATCGTAGGTAACGGCAAAGGTCAGGTAGGCGTTGGCTGTGCAAAAGCTTCCGAAGTTATCATTGCTATCCAAAAAGCTATTGCAGAAGGCAGAAAAAATCTTATCACCGTTCCTATATTCAAAACAACTATTCCTCACCCGATTGTAGGTCGTTCAGGCGCAGGTTCCGTTATGCTGAGACCTGCTTCTCAAGGTACAGGTGTTATCGCAGGCGGTGCTGTTCGTGCAGTATTAGAGCTTGCTGGTATCGAAAATATTTTGAGCAAATCTTTAGGTTCAAAATCTCCGCTTAACGCAGCTAATGCTACTATGGAAGCATTGAAAGAATTAAGAACATTCAACGATGTTGCAAAAAATCGCGGATTAACTCTTAAACAAATGCTTAACGCATAATTAATCACACAAATTAATAAAGGAAATAATAACAATGGCTAAAGATAAATTGGAAAAAGTTTCGATTAAACTTACAAGAAGCTTAATCGGTTCTACAAAAGACCAAATCAAAGTTGTTAGAGCTCTTGGTTTGAAAAAGACAAACGATGTTGTTGAACATTTTGCAAGCCCGACAATTATGGGTATGGTAAATAAAGTTCCTCACCTCGTAACAGTAATTAAGTAATTATAGAAAAGGATATATAAAATGGCAGACAGAATAACACTAGAAGACTTAAGACCTGCTGAAGGCGCTACTCACAGATCAAAAAGAGTGGGAAGAGGCAGAGCAACAGGTGTTGGTAAAACATCAGGAAGAGGCCACAACGGTGAAGGTCAACGCTCAGGCTCAAGCGCAAAAAGAGGTTTTGAAGGCGGTCAGATGCCCTCTTACAGACAAATGCCTAAATTAAAAGGCTTTACTAATTTTGCTGCATTAAATACAGCAGAAATAAACGTTAAAGATATCGAAAAACTCGATGCTTCTGAAATCGATCTTACATGGTTGATTCAAAACGGTAAAGTTCATCCGAAATCAGAAGTTTTAAGAGTTTTGGGCAACGGCGAAATATCAAAAGCTGTTACGGTTAAAGCAAGATACTTTACACCTTCTGCTAAAGAAAAAATTGAAAAAGCAGGCGGTAAAGCTGAATTAGTTTAATAACATATGTTGCAACTGCACTGCCGACATCTGTCTAAATGTGCAGTTGCAATCATTATATGCCGTCTTTATTTAACTTTACGGGCGGACAAACAAAATGGAGAGAAATTAAATGCAAAATGCAAGAATGAAACCGCCATCTATGGATGATGTGGTATCAATGTTTCAGGCTTCGGGGTTAAAAGCAAAACTACTTTTCACATTTGCAATGATTGTGATTTTTAGACTTGGCGTTGCCCTGCCTTTATATGGTATAAACAACGAAGTATTTTCTAAAATTGCACAGGGCAATAATATTATAGGTTTTATCGATTTATTTTCAGGCGGTGCATTAGCAAGCGTTTCTATACTTGCACTTGGTATAGGACCTTATATCACAGCTTCTATCATAATGCAGCTGCTGACAGTTATAATTCCGCATCTTGAACAGCTTCAAAAAGAAGAAGGAGAAGCCGGAAGAAGAAAAATTTCACAGTACACAAGATACTTTACAGTGTTCATTTCATTCTTTCAGGCAAGTATATTCTTACTGTATTTATTACATCAGGCTCCGGCAACAATTATGCCGGGCATATCTCATACGGTATTTTTCATAGGCTCAGCAATTATTCTGACAGCAGGCTCTGTTTTTGTAATGTGGTTAGCTGAACTTATGACAGAAAGAGGGATAGGAAACGGCGGTTCTTTATTGATTTTCGTCGGTATCATATCGAGAATCCCGTTCTATTGTGAAAAAACAGGACAACTGGTTGCAAATGATTCTTCTTTACAACTTGGATTACTTTTACTGCTTGCAATTTTCTTTGCAACAATGATTCTTATTGTTATTATGCAGGAAGCCATAAGAAAAGTTCTTATAGTTAACCCCAAAAGACAGGTCGGCAACAAGATATATGGCGGAGTAAATACATATATTCCGTTTAAAATGAATCCGGGCGGTGTAATGCCTATCATCTTTGCAATCGCAATTTTACTGTTCCCGACAACGGTAATAAGCCTTATCGGACAGACAAATCTTCCTGCAGGACAATTTAAAGATGCTATTACATGGTTGTCTACAATACTAAGCCCGTCAGGCTGGGTACACTATGTACTTTATTTCTTGTTAATTGTTTTCTTAACATTCTTTTATGCTTCTATTATGCCAAATATGCAGCCTAAAGAAATTGCAAACAATCTAAAGAAATATGGTTCATCTATACCGGGCATAAAACCAGGCAAACCCACCGCGGAAGCTCTTGATAAAATTCTTTCAAGGATAACCCTTCTGGGTGCTCTGTGCCTCGGTATAATAGCATTAATCCCGTCAGGAGCATCATATATTACAAATATAACAACCTTGCAAGGTATTGGAGCAACCTCTTTAATCATCATGGTTGGTGTTGCACTTGACTTTATCAATCAGATTAAGACACAGCTTCTTGCAAGAAATTATGAAAGCTTCTTAAAAGAATAAAAGATGTATTAAACATCAGACAACAAAAAGACCTCTTATAAATCAAGAGGTCTTTTTAATGTAAAATAGGATGTTCTTTTATTTGTTCCAAATATCTTTGAATTACCGGCTCCGGCATATAAGAATAAAGTATCCCCAAATCAGAGCAATTTATTTTTCTACCGTTTGCAAAAGCCAATCTTTCTTTTATTATTTCATTTGGGTCGCTTGTTCCAAATTTTCTAATAAATTTCTTAAAGTCCCTGCCCTTTGGCAGAATAAAAAACCTGCGTCCTCTTTTATAATGAGCGACATGAGCATCAAACATTGAATTAGATATAATGCAAGGTTTAATATTATTTTTCAGACAATACTCTATTGCAAGTTGATCAGTGATTTTTGCTATACCGGAAAACGCTGTTTCATTATTATTTTGAATATAATCAATGCATATCCTGTCACCGACAATACCATATTCAGGGTAATCTTTCAGTAAATTTTTATCCTGAAGAAGAGAAAACCAAAAGTCGTTTTTTTTCACTTTTGTCAAATCCGATATTGTAATATAACCAATTTCTCTTTGTGTTCCGTCCTCAACAAGATAGTATGTAGTTGTCAAATCCTCAGAAGATTTTGCTATGCCGATCTCATAAGGAATTTTTTCCATACAATTTTTATCAGAGTTATAAACTTTTTTATAAATTATCGCCCTGTCCAGAGGATTTTGTTCAACTAAAACAGGAACAAAAAATCTGCCGTTTGCACATTCATCATGATTTAGCTTGAATTTTCTTATTTGCGTTGATGGCTCAAAAGTATCGTGCGAAAGTTCATTAATATATCGCACACCGCTATTATTCAAAAATGTTTTTAACTTTCGAATCGGAAATAAGTTTAAATTTTTTATTCGATTAATCATTCTGAAAAATTATTAAATACCCAATAAACTTAAAACAAAAAAAATAAAAAATTGCCAATAGATTTTAAATATATTTATAATGTGCTTAAGCCGATTAACATAAAAAAAATGTTTGCAAAGTTGTTGCAAACATTAAATAAACACGAGGATATTAAGAGAGAGAGAGAGTATATGGATAAAACTTATTAATCTTTTTTAATTTATAGTTCAATCAATAACTTAAATATATATTATTTCTTCCTTTAAATTTTTGATTTCCCTTACTCTTTTATAAAGTATTTTTGTTTAAAAAAATTGCCTTAATATTTTTTATTTATTAAGAAATATTAACAAAAGTATCGGTAAAAAATGCTTTGTTTTTTTTAAAATAGAATAATTAAACAGTTAAATAAACTTAATAAAAATTCACGTAAAAGCCCGAAATGAGAGGCTTATAAACAATAGCAATTTTATTAAAAACACCCA
The DNA here is from genome assembly GCA_944325575.1 of Candidatus Gastranaerophilales bacterium. GTDB lineage: Bacteria > Cyanobacteriota > Vampirovibrionia > Gastranaerophilales > Gastranaerophilaceae > Limenecus. The sequence goes on from CALVAR010000025.1 coordinate 27,644, forward strand.
TATATTTAATAAACAATCATACATCAATTTAAACAAATATGGTCAAAATTTAATAAAATCAATGAAAAAAGCTTGCTTGAATATTTTGAGCATGTAAGATTAATAAAGTAAGGGATAATTGTGTGTAAATCACATCCCGAAAATTAATAACACAACAGTCAAAGAAGGTAAAATGGCAAAAGATGTAATTGAATTCGAAGGCAAGATTTTAGAGTCACTACCAAACGCAATGTTTAGAGTCGAACTGGAAAACGGACATGAAATTCTTGCTCATATATCAGGAAAAATCAGAAAGAATTTTATTAAAATTCTTCCCGGAGATAAGGTAAAAGTTGAAATGACTCCATACGATCTCACAAGAGGAAGAATCACCTACAGATTAAAATAATCGCTTCGGCGTTATTCATATATAAAGTGTTCCGCCTCTCGGGACATACGCGGCAAAAACAATATAAATACTAGATAAGGAAACAAAAATGAAAGTAAGAGCATCAGTAAAAAAAATGTGCAAAGACTGCAAATTCATCAGAAGAAGAGGAAGAATCACAGTTATTTGCAAAAACCCTAAACATAAACAAAGACAGGGCTAGCGGATTTCTGGACGGGCACCGTGTGAGCAAAGCGAACCCAGCCCGGGGTGCGAAGCACGAAGTGAACTGTTGCGCAGCAAAGTGAACGGCAGTGCTGAGCGAGAAAGAAATCCAAGAGAACAAATTTTGGACAGCAAAAACTCCACAAGAGCAAAAGGCCGACAAAATTAAACAAAAACAATCACTAAATTAAAATAAGGAGACACAATGGCAAGATTGGCTGGGGTTGATTTACCCCGTAACAAAAGAATGATAATCGCATTAACCTATATCTACGGTATAGGTCCAACTCGTTCTGCTAAAATCTTAGAAGCTTGCGGTATTTCACAAGACTTAAGAACAGACGATTTGACAGATGACGATATCAAAAAATTAAGAAACGAACTCACAAATTATCACATCGAAGGTGACTTGAGAAGAGAAGAATCTCTTAACATCAAGAGACTTTCTGAAATCAACTCTTACAGAGGTATGAGACACAGAAGAAAACTTCCCGTAAGAGGACAAAGAACAAAGACTAACGCAAGAACAAGACGCGGTAAAAAAACAGGACCGGTAAGTAAGAAAAAATAGCAATCGTCTGCCTGAGTGAAGAAATACTAAATTTTCAAAGAAGAAAGACCGTAAGAACGTAAGATATTTAGTACTAACTTCACAAGAGCAAAATTGCTATAAAAATATCGGATTACAGTTATAACAAGAGTAATAATTAAAGGAAATAAAAATGGCAAGACCAATAAAAACAAAAAAGAAAGAAAAAAAGAATGTATTGCAGGGTGTTGTTCACATTCAATCAACATTTAACAATACAATCGTAACTTCTTGCGATACTCAGGGTAATGCTATTGCATGGGCATCTGCAGGCGGATGCGGTTTCAAAGGAGCAAGAAAAGGAACTCCTTTTGCAGCACAATCTGCAGCAGCTTTGGTAGCAAAAAAATCAGTTGACCAAGGAATGAAAAAAGTTGAAGTATACATTAAAGGACCCGGCTCAGGACGTGAAACAGCTATCAGAGCTATTCAGGCAGCAGGTCTGGAAATTACTTTAATCAAAGACGTTACTCCGATTCCACACAACGGATGCCGTCCGCCTAAGAAGAGAAGAGTATAACGGATTTTGTGCGGCTGTGGAGTTGACCGTAAGGGAACGAACAGCCATGCGAGTGGGTTTCTCGAAGTGAAAAATTTTTAGAATAAAAATTTGTAACGAAGTACAAAAACACACGAGCGCCGATAATCCAAGATATAAAGTCATTCTCACAAAGTTAAGTAAAATTTAAGAAAACAAAGGAGTCAAAATTGGCTAAATATACAGGACCTTCAAATAAATTATTCCGTAACTACGGTGTTACGGATTTATCTAACAGAAAGTTGGTTTCTTCTTTGAGACAGACTGCTTCAGGTCAGCATGGTGCTGCAAGAAAAAAACTTTCTGACTATGCTATTCACTTAAACGAAAAGCAAAAAATCAGACTTACATATCTCGTAAGCGAAAAACAGTTTGCAAAATATTACAACAAAGCTGCAAGAACAAAAGGCGTTACAGGTACAGTTCTTTTACAGTTATTAGAAAGAAGACTTGATAACACATTGTTCAGAGCTGGTTTTGCAACTACAAGAAAACAGGCAAGACAAATCGTAAATCACGGTCACGTGCTTGTTAACGGCAAAAAAGTTGATATTCCATCATACCTAGTTAAAGCAGGCGACGAAATCACAATCAGAAGCAGAAGTGCTGAATTCGTTAAAACTGTTATGGAACCGTTAGATGTAGCTGCTCCTCAATGGATGACAGTTGATGCTAACGCACAAAAAATCGTATTCGACAGAATTCCCGAAAGAGAAGAACTCGATCCTGAATTTAAAGAACAGTTAGTAATTGAGTACTACTCAAAATAATCCACATAAAGTCCGAATAAAATTGAATTAGGAGAAAAAAAGATGGAATTAAAAATTAAAAACGTAACAACAACAACCGGATCTGACGGTTCACAATACGGAAAATTTTCTATTGAACCGTTAGAAAGAGGATTTGGTAATACAATCGGTAACGCACTGAGACGTGTATTGTTGTCTTCATTGGAAGGTGCCGCCGTTACAGCAGTAAGAATCGAAGGTATTACTCACGAATACACTGCTATCCCCGGTATTGTTGAAGACGTTATTGATATAATGCTGAATCTTAAGGGTATGGTTGTAAAAACTGACTCAAAAGAACCTCAGCAATTAAGATTGGACATAGACAGACCCGGTCCTGTTCTTGCTTCTGATATACAGCTTCCTGCAGGGGTAAAAATCGTAAACCCTGACTGGTTGATTTGTACAGTTGCAGAAGGCGGCTCTATCCACGCTGATATAGTTGTTGAAACAGGTAAAGGATACATTGCTCACGATGTATTAAAAGATAACAACGGTTCTATGCCTATTGATATGCTTCCTATCGATGCTACATTTATGCCTATCAAACGTGTAAGCTACAACGTAGAAAATACACGTGTTGGTGATGTAACTGACTTTGACAAATTAAATCTTGAAATTTGGTCAAACGGTTCTATCGATGTAAATGTTGCATTATCTCAGGCAGCAAACATCTTAATCGAACATTTCATGCAGATTGCAGCTATTACAGGAACTCCTGTTATATCTGTACCTCAGCCGGCAGCTGTAATTGAAGAAGAAGTTGTTGCTGATACAAGTGCTCCTACAATTTCCATAGAAGATTTGGAATTGTCCGTAAGAGCATATAACTGCCTGAAAAGAGCGAGCATAAACAACATGGCTGAATTATTGAAAAAATCAGAACATGATTTGTTAAACATCAAAAACTTCGGTAAAAAATCATCTGACGAAGTTATCGAAAAATTGCACCAGTTTGGTTTGGACCTTATGCCAAATCCGGAAGGTGTAGATATGGACGAACTTGTATAGTCTGTATTTAAGAACAGAAATAATTAAGAAAAAGGATAAATAAAATGAGACACCAGTCTAAAAAACATCACTTAGGAAAAGCACAAGACCAAAGAAATGCCTTGCTGCGTTCTTTAGCGACTGAACTTATTTTGCACGGTGAAATCAAAACTACTATGGCAAGAGCCAAAGCTCTTAAACCTTATGCAGAAAATATTATCACTCTTGCAAAACAGGGTACTCTTCATTCAAGAAGATTGGCTGCAAAATTCATATTTGACAAAGAAACAGGCAAATTTATGAATTTTGAAACAGGCGAAGTCTTAGAAGGCGTAGAAAAGGCAGATAAAGAAAAGAAAGCTGTTGCTCAGACAATTTTAAGAAAATTGTTCTCAGAAACAGGCAAAAAATACGCTAACAGAAACGGCGGTTATACAAGAATATACAGAATGCCACCAAGACGCGGCGATGCGGCTGAAATGGCACTAATTCAGCTTGTATAACGGGAGAACTCTCCTGTGGCGAGATTTGCAATAGTTGTCGAATATGTAGGAACCAACTATGCAGGCTCTCAAATACAGCCGGACAGAATCACAATCCAATCAGAATTGGAAAAAGCACTTAGTACATTGATATTGGGGGGTAAAAATCCCCCCCGTATAAAATCTATATTCTCAGGCAGAACAGATGCAGGCGTGCACTCAAAAGGCCAGGTAGTTCATTTTGACAGTGAAAAACCAATTGTTGCTTCAAGGTTTTTAAACTCGATAAACGGACTGCTGCCGGATGATATCAGCGTAAAATCGATTCAACAGGTTGATGACAATTTTCACGCACAGTTGAGTGCAAGATACCGTGTTTATCAATATAAAATTGTTAACAGAGCAATTCGTTCTGTATGGGATGCTCATTCTCTTTTAGTTCGAGAACCCTTAGATCTGAAAAGAATGAACAGGAGCCTTTCTTATTTGATCGGAGAACACGATTTTACTTCGTTTAAGTCAGCAAAGGCAACATCACCCGCAAAAGACTGTATTGTCTATAAAGCAGAATGCACTAAAAATGGTGATTTTATCACTATAGAAATAGCAGCAAACAGATTTTTATACAATATGGTCAGATCAATTGTCGGAACGCTGCTTATGATAGAGCACAATAAGTTTGAACCCGAGCTTATGAAACAGGTGCTTGAATCAAAAGACAGACGTTTTGCGGGGCCGACAATCAGTCCTGACGGACTGACATTGATTGAGGTTGGATATCAGCCTTATCAAAACTCATAAAAATTCACAAAAGCAGGTAATAGTGTTTTTTGTGATAACACTAAAGAAAAGTAACCATATTAAAATAAAAGGAAAACTGAAAGATGAAAACATATTCAGCAAAACCTCTTGAAGTTGAAAGAAAATGGTATGTAATCGATGCCGAAGGCAAAACTTTGGGCAGATTGGCTACTGTTTGCGCTAACTTATTAAGAGGAAAATTAAAACCTGAATACACACCTAACGTTGATACCGGTGATTTTGTTATCGTTATCAATGCTGATAAAATTCAGGTAACAGGCAACAAAGAAACAGATAAAATTTATTACCACCATACAATGTATCCGGGCGGATTAAAAGCAATTTCTTTCAAAGCTTTGATGGAAAAAGATCCTACAAAAGCTATTGAAAAAGCCGTAAAAGGTATGCTTCCGCACAATACTTTGGGTGCACAACAATTTACCAAATTAAAAGTTTACGCAGGTCCAAATCATCCGCATGAAGCACAAAAACCTGTAGTATATGAAATGGAGGTTAAATAATGGCTGATAATAAAGTAATTATGGCAACAGGCAGAAGAAAAACCTCTATTGCAGTTGTTAAACTTGTAAAAGGTAAAGGCAGAGTATTTGTAAACGGCAAAACACTCGATGCATATCTCGGCAACAGACCGGCTATGAAGATTTTGGTTTACAAACCGTTAGCTTTAACAGAAAATATGGAAAACTTTGACGTAAGAGTTAAAGCTGTAGGCGGCGGTATCTGCTCTCAAGCAGGTGCAATAAGACACGGTATTTCAAGAGCTTTACTTGAATACAATCCTGAATACAGAAGCCTCTTAAAAGCAGAAGGCCTCTTAACAAGAGATGCACGTGTTAAAGAACGTAAAAAATACGGAAGAAAAAGAGCAAGAAAAAGATTCCAATTCTCAAAACGTTAATTTGGAAACTTATTTCGTATATACAAAAAGACCGGATTATCTATCCGGTCTTTTTGTATTTCATCTTGTCAACAGCCCCGCTTGCTTGTTGAAGCGGTGTAACAAACAAGCCCGCTTTTAGCAACAATTACATGGGGTCTACCTCTCATAAAAGCAACATTTAGTTGCTTTTATGAGAGGTGCTAAGTCAGATACGAAGTATCTGCGTGCCGTATAACATTGGCGGGTAGGATTTTAAGT
>CALVAR010000026.1 GCA_944325575.1 Candidatus Gastranaerophilales bacterium
GCCTGATGTTATGCCCCTACCTGGTGGCGTCACTCGCACTCCGTGGACCACTTCTACAAGCGAGGCCGCCTCAGACAAAATTAATTTATGTAAAATTTGTATGAAAGTATAACAAAAAATTTTTTTCACCTGCATTTTTGAGGATATGAAAATTAATCCCCAACATAGCAGATATTCTTATACCGATTCAGAGAAAAATACAAGTTTTGGCTCTGCTAAGGATATAAATCTAAAGTATATTTATAAAAACAGACTGCACCTTTTGCCAGACAGAATGAAAAATCTTATTACACAAATAGTCGGGGGCAATATTGAGTGCAGCGCCTCTTTGAGAGATTTGCATCTTTCTGTTTATAAAAGGTTTTTAGATTGTAAAACTCTGGATGAAGCACGCAATGTTTTTCCTGAATTCAGAGAGGTTTTGGATCTATCAAATGTTGTACAGAGAGATTCTGCCAATTTAAGAAAAATAAAAGAAAAAATGCCTGTTTCGGAATTTTCTTTATTTATGCTAAAAGAACGCTGGGGCAGATTGAAAACCCTCAATGAAATCGCAGGGGATTTAGGACTAAAAGACAGGTCCGCATTGAGCTGGTTTGCCGATAAAGCAAGGATACCTGACCTTGGAAAAAATTATCAGGCATTGCTGAAAGCAAGCGATGAAGAATTGAATGCACAAATCGCATCAAAAACAAAAGCATACAACAGGCTGCACTATGACAGTGTTGTCAGACGCAATCGTGATTTGAGCAGACAAAATAGAGCCCTGAACAGTTTTATTTCAAAGGAAGCCTGGAGAAGATTGCCGGAGGTAAGAGACGCATTGTCCGAGGTCGCTTCCAGAACAAGAGGAGAAGAAAGATTCGGTGTCTTTTGGCAATTGAATCCTGAATATGCAAGAATGTACGGTGAAATGAAGCATCAGATTGCAGAAGAAATTAAGCAATCTAAAAAATAATGTAACATTATTATAAAATTAGCACTAAGTGATATAGAAAATATAACTTTTTGATGTATAATAATGTGGTGAAGTTGCTAAAATAGACTATTAATAATCATCAAAGGAGAAAACATGGCAAGAATATTAGTATCAATGCCCGATGAATTTTTAAGTAAAATCGACCAGGTTGCAGGCAGTGAACAAAGAACAAGAAGCGAACTCGTACGTGAAGCTTTGAGAAGCTATATTAAACGTACAAAATTGCCGAGCCCTCAAAAAGCAATAAATAATGCTAAAATATTGGAAGAAATTCTCGATTAATTAAAAAATATTAAAACATAATCAGATAATAGGAATTAGGATTTATATGGAAGTTCTTGCAATAATCCCTGTCAGAGGCGGCTCTAAAGGTATTCCAGGGAAGAATATTAAACCGCTGGCGGGCAAACCTCTTGTTGCTTACACAATAGAAGCTGCTCATAGCTCAAAATATGTTACAAGAACGGTGGTTTCTACAGAAAGCCCTAAAATAAAAGAGGTTGTATTGTCTCTGGGTGCAGAGGTCATTGACAGACCGGAAGAACTTGCACAGGACGAGACAAAAACCGCTCCTGTTTTATTGCAAGTTGTTGATGAACTGGAAAAACAAAATTACCACCCCGATATTGTAATTCTCCTGCAGGCAACATGTCCTTTGCGTGATGCGAGGGAATTGGATGAGGCTTTTGAGCTCTTTTTGCAAAATGAACCCAACGGCTGTGATTCTGTTTTTGCAGGTAAAAGATTCGGTATCACACATGCTATGTGGCGGCAGGATCCTGATACCGGAGAATATCAATGCCTTTATGATTACAGACACCGTCCGCGCAGACAGGACACAGACAGACATTATCCCCTTTTGCATGAAACAGGGGCAACTTATATTATAAAAACAGATGTAATGAAAGAAGTTAAAGATTTTATCGGTAAAAAGCCCCTTGTTTATTTGACCGGCTCTGTCGGTGATATTGATACGATAGAAGATTTTGACAGAATAGGGAAAATCTTGGAACAAAGACGCGCGGAGAATTAAGCTTTTATTATGAAAAAGAATAAAGAGTTTTTTTACACGGATTTTAACAGTCTCGGCAGTGTAATGAATGAAATAGTTCAAAACTCAAATCTTAAAAACGGCGTAAAAAAAGCTACTCTCTTCAAATTCTGGAATAAGGTTGCCGGCAAAAAATTTGAGCAATATTCAAAAATAGAATCATTAAACTCTGACGGAGTTTTGACAGTTGCTTGTGCCAATGCTGCGGTAAGTTCAGAACTGTTGATGTTTAAGCAAGACATTCTTAAAAAGATAAATGTATATGCAAACCCCTTAGGTTTAGAAATTACGGATATAAATTTTTCACATAAACTGTGGAAAAATGAAAAAAGAGAAGAAATTTTTTCACAGGAGGCTTCTAAAAACCCCTACAAACACGATTTGTCAGGATTTAACCCCGATGAAATTGAGCTAGATGAGAAGGAAACAGCCTCTATAAAAGCAAGTATAGATGCGAATAAATTTGCCTCCGAGCAGCAGCGTACAAAAATGTATAACGCTATAATCAAGGATTTAAAAATTCAAAAATATATAAAAGAAAATAATTTGTAAACGGCGCTCATTAATATAATCAGTAAGAGTGTTTTTTGATTTTAGAGTGACTTAAAATCCTACCCGTAAATATTATACGGCACGCAGATACTTCGTATCTGACTTAGCCTGCCTCTAAAAAATGATATTTAATCATTTTTTAGAGTTCTTGGAACGATAAAATAAAAAAACACTCTTACTTATATTGTCAACAGTTAGTAAAAATATGATATTAACCCATTGAAAGCCAGAGGATTTGTTTTACAGGCTTGGAAAGAAGTATTGCCAGATATCCGAAGATAAAATCATAAATCATTTTTACACCGCTTTGCATAACAATCCAGCCTGAAACCTGCGAGAACGGGTCTCTGTGTATAATCGCCATAAGTATCAGATAAAATATACCTATTATGTGAATGGTTAATACCCCGAGCAGTGTTGCTTTTGCTACTGTTGCATAGTTAAATTTATCCTTGAGGGTAAAAGACACTATGAATATTGCCGGAATGTATGCAAGAATATATCCGAAATTATATTCAAAAATATAGCCTATACCTCCGCCGAGTGCGAAAATAGGGAAAAACGAAAGTCCCATTATTATATAAATCATTACAGCTGTTATTCCGAATCTTTTGCCTATCAATGCCGCAATAAAAAGTATTACAGGAACCTGAGGGATATATGCATAGTGTTTTAACTTTAAGAATGATGCATCAGAAGGATTCAACGAGCCGAGTATGTAATGCGAAAAATCAAGCTGTGTGAAGGTTGCAATAATTATTAGAAATACGCACCAACCCATTACCACAAGTGTACCGAGTGTGATTTTGAGTTTTTTATTTTCCGCATTAAATGCGTCAAGTTCTTCTTTTAGTCGTTTTGTGTTCACTTATATTTTTTGCTCCTGATGCAATTTATTATATATCGTTTTGAATTTTTCGTACCAGATATTTTCCGTAAACATTATAAGGGCATTTTCATTATTGTCTTGATAATATCCCTTTCTTGTACCTATAGATTTGAATCCGTTTTTTTCATAAAGAGAGATTGCTGCTATATTTGACTCTCTTACTTCTAGCGTAATATATTTAATTTTATTTTTATAGCAGTCATCAATGATGGCAAAAAGCAATTTTTGGGCAATTCCTTTTTGTCTGTATTCCGGATGTACGGATAGTGTTGTTATGTGAGCTTCTTCAAAAATATGCCAGCAGCCCGCATAGCCTGTGAGCGTGTTATCTTCTGTCACCGCACAGTAGTAATGCGCAAGGTTATTTTCGAGTTCGTTATAGAACGATTCTTTTGACCAGTGATGCTGACCGTATGAAAGCTCCTCAAGCTTTACAACATCTCCGACATCAGAGGGTTCCATTTTTCTGATACGCACATTCATAGGATAATTTTAACAAAACACAATTTTATAGTCCAGATAACTGCGCTAAAAGAATTGAAAATAAACACGAGAAGATATGAAGCACATTATGACAGAAGCTCTTATATCAATATGAGCTTCTGTAACTAAACTTAAATTTTAGGTGTTAAAAAAGAAGTACTAAAAATCTTTAATTTCTTTTTCAACAAGTGCAAGCACTTCGTCCAATTTTTCCGTATTATTGCCGGCGCCCTGTGCAAAGTTAGGTCTTCCGCCGCCTTTGCCGTCTGTCGCAGCAGCAATTTGTCCGACTATCTTGCCTGCGTTTATTCCTTTTTGCACAAAGTTATCAGATACTTTGACCATAATAAATATTCCGCCTTCTTTTTTCAAAGAAGCAACAACAATGACGCTGTTCCCCAGTTTGTCGGATAGCTTTTCTACAAAAGTTTTTACCATATTGGGTTCAAAATCTTCTATTTTTGAAATAAACAGCTTTCCGTCTTTAATATCCTGAGCCTTGCTCAAGAAAGTGGAAAATTTAGCGTTTGCTATTTCATTTTGCAATTCTACCGTTTTTTTAGTCAAAGATTTGTTTGTTTCAATCAGCTTATCTACACGTTCACAAATTTCGTTTGTTTGTGCTTTAAACATATGAGCCAGTTTGTCAGCTTCTTTTGCTTTATCATTCAAAAATTTGAATGCAGCATCAGCAACAACAACCTCTATACGTCTTGAACCTGCTGATATAGCAGACTCCTGAACAACTTTTGCCAGTCTGATTTGTGCAGTGTTGCTTACATGCGTACCGCCGCAAAGTTCTCGAGAAACGAACTCTCCTTTTTCATCTTTTATGCCGACAACACGGACTTTATCTCCGTATTTTTCGCCAAACAAAGCCATAGCTCCGCATTTTTTAGCTTCTTCAGCATCCATAATATCTGTATGCTGTTCCAGTCCACGAGAAATCCAGTCGTTCATTATTTCTTCGACCTGCTCAATTTCGGAAGGCGTCATTGCTCTGTCAAAAGAAAAGTCAAAACGGGTCTTATCCGGCTCAACCTGCGAGCCTGCCTGTTTTACACCGTCGCCGAGGACTTTTTGTAATGCAGCCTGCAAAAGGTGAGCCGTAGTGTGGTGTGCTGTGATTTGCTTTCTTCTGTATACATCAATTGCCGCACAAACAGAGTCATCCGGTTTAACAGAGCCTTCTGTAATTTCTGCTCTGTGTGCATAGAGATTATCTACTTTAAAGGTGTTCAAAACCCTTGCTTTAAAGTTTTTGCCTTCAATAATGCCGCTGTCTCCTACCTGTCCGCCGCATTCTGCATAAAACGGGGTTGTATCAAGGATAATATCAATAGTTTCACCCTCATCTGCAGATTCGATTTTCTTTGCGTCTTTAACGAGTGCAACAACTTTAGCTTCATTGCAGGTTTGTTCATAACCTGTAAAGTTTGTTTCACCGTTTTCTTTTTCTATATCGATATAAATGAGGTCATCTGTAAGAATAATCTTTTGTGCAGCGGCTTTAGCACGTTCTTTTTGCTCCTTCATACACTCTTTAAAGCCTTCTTCATCAACCTTTACGCCTTTTTCCTGCGCAATTTCAACCGTTAACTCAAGAGGAAATCCGTAGGTGTCATACAGTTTAAAAGCATTTTCTCCGCTGATTTCTTTTGAACCGTCAGCAAGCAGGTCATCAAGAAGTTTTTGACCTCTATCAAGAGTTTGTTTAAATTTTTCTTCTTCTTTTTTGATAACATCTTTTATTTTTTGACCGTTTTCTTCAAGTTCAGGATAAGCCTCTTTGTAGTTATCAACTACAGTATCAACAATGTTGTACAAGAAAGGCAGCTCAAGCCCGAGCATTTTTCCGTGTCTTAATGCACGGCGCATAATCATACGCAGAACGTAATTTCTGCCTTCATTTCCCGGAACGATGCCGTCAGAAATCATAAATGTTACGCATCTTGCATGGTCTGTGATGATTCTCAAAGATATATCTGTTTTATTGTCTTTTTTGTATTCTTTACCTGTCATTTCACAGACTTTATTCAAAATCGGTGTTAACAGATCTGTTTCAAAGGTAGAAGTCTTGCCCTGAACAACCATAGCAATTCTTTCAAGCCCCATGCCTGTATCAACATTTTTCTTTTCAAGAGGAGTGTAGTTGCCTTCTTTATCTTTAAAAAGTTCCGTAAATACAAGGTTCCAGATTTCTACCCATCTGTCGCATTCGCAAGTAGCAACAGAACAGTCATCAGAACATTTTAATTCTTCTCCAAGATCATAGTGAATTTCAGAACATGGACCGCAGGAACCTACATCAGAGACCGGTCCCCAGAAGTTGTCTTTTTTGCCTTTTCTGAAGATTTTTTCTGCAGGTATACCTACCTTGTTGTGCCATATATCAAATGCTTCATCGTCATCTTTGTAGATAGTGATATAAAGTCTGTTCGGATCAAGATGAAGATAGTTTGTCACAAAATCCCACGCCCAGGGGATAACTTCTTCTTTATAATAATCGCCAAAAGAGAAATTGCCGAGCATTTCAAAAAATGTATGGTGGCGAGGTGTTCTGCCTACGTTTTCTATGTCAGAATCTTTTCCGCCGGCACGAGCACATTTCTGGCAGGTGGTAATTCTTTTTGGTTCATAAGGACATTCTTCATACCCGAGGAAGTACGGTACAAACTGCAGCATACCTGCTGTTGTTAACAATACTGTCGGATTATCAGGGACAAGTGATGAACTTTTTACTATTGTTGACTGGTGTTTTTCAGCAAAAAACTTTAAAAAAGCTTCTCGAATCTGTGCTCCCGTGAGCGGTTTATGTTGTGTTTCTGACATACTTCATTCCTTATCTTAATGTATTTATAATTAAATTTTACTATAAAAATAAGAAAAAATTCTGTTAAAAACCGTTGTTAATTTCATATTGTCAACTGACTCCGACTACTTGATGAACCTGTGCAATAAACAAGTACATTTTTACCAACAAGTCCGGCACAGGCAACAAGTACATGGGGTCACTTCCGCAAAATGCTAGACTTGGCGTCACTCGCACTCCGTGGACCACTTCTACAAGCGAGGCCGCCTCAGACATTCTTATGTATTTTTCACAACACTGTAACATTTTTGTGCAGTGATGATATTTATTATGTAAAAAATAGTTAAAATTTTCATAAGTGACAGATACTTGTAATCATGCTTTTTTTGCGCTAATTTGATGTTAAATATGCACTAAAAATGCATTAGCATAAAAGAGGAGAAAGCAAAATGGCAGAAAGAAAATTAGTTGGAACAGGCGAAATGTTCAAAAAAGCACTTGCCGGCAAATATGCTATCGGTGCTTACAATGTTAACAACATGGAAATTTTGCAAGGTATTGCAGAAGCTGCTGAAGAAACAAGATCACCAATTATTCTTCAAGTTTCAGCAGGTGCAAGAAAATATGCAAACCAAACTTATCTTATCAAACTTGTTGAAGCAGCTTTGGCTACAACTACCGTACCTATAGCACTTCACTTAGATCACGGTGCTGATTTTGATATTTGTAAAGCTTGTATAGACGGCGGTTTTTCTTCAGTTATGATTGACGGTTCAAGATTCCCGCTTGAAGAAAACATTGCTTTGACAAAACAAGTAGTAGACTACGCACACGAAAGAGGTGTTTCTGTAGAAGCAGAACTCGGTAAATTGGCAGGTGTAGAAGACGATGTTAAAGTTGCAGCACACCACGCAACATATACAGATCCTGAAGAAGCAGCTAGATTTGTAAAAGAAACAGGCTGTGATTCTCTTGCAATTGCTATCGGTACATCTCACGGTGCATACAAATTCAAAGGCGAAGCTAAACTTGACTTTGAAAGACTTGCTGAATGTAAAAAAGCTATCTATGACGTAGTTGGTTACGATTATCCTATCGTACTTCACGGTTCATCTTCAGTACCTAAAGCATTTGTTGAAAAATGCAACAAATACGGCGGAAATCTTCCCGATGCTCAAGGTGTTCCTGAAGAAATGCTTGCATTCGCTTCTAAAAACGGTGTAGCTAAAATCAATATCGATACAGACTTGAGATTGGCTATGACTTCTACAATCAGAGAGTTCTTTATCGAACATCCTGAAAAATTCGATCCTCGTGAATACATGGGACCGGGTAGAACAGCCGTTAAAGAAATGGTTATGCACAAAATGAGAGATGTATTAGGCACAGCTGGTCACGCTGACGACTAATAAAAACTCAGGTTAACAAAACAGGTCTTCTTAGAAAAGAGGACCTGTTTTTTATATAACATTATCAAACGGATTTTTTGCAGGTGTTGTTGTAAATGAAGCTAATCCTTCTTGCATACTTTTAAAAAAATTGTCCATTATGTTTTGCGGGTTTGTCGTAGTTTGCAGCTTAGCAGCTTCTTCCTGCATACTTTTGGCAAATTCTTCAAGCTGCTTTTGAGGATCAGTATCGGTTAGATTGTGCCAAAATTCTTCATCAGCTGCTTTTTGGTTGGCTGTGTTTATTTTTTCCATTTTTGAAGTCGCTTCTCTGATACTTTTATTTATTCTGGCTATTTCCGGAGTGTCATCAACAAAATTTATAAACTGATATCCGTAAGGCAGCCCTAATTCTTCGCTGTGTTTTATACTTTTAATTGAATTTATCGCATCTTCAAGCTCTTTTTTGAAAGTATCGTCAAATTTTGCGTAAACACAATTTGGGGAATGCAGCTCTTTGAGCAATGCCTCTTTATACTTTGGGAGATTTTCTCTTAAAGTATAGTCTAATCCTGCGCTACGTTCAAGCTGAAATATCATATTATCTTTACGGGGAAAGCCCAGGATCATTCCGATAATATCAGAATTAGTTTTGTATCTTAACGGACTGTTATCCCCCGTTAAGATTTTATAAACATCCTCATCAGTTGCTGTTTTGGGCAGACTGAGCCTTTGAGTGTAAAAATTTTTGTTTCTGCAAATGTTTTCAAAAGCTGCTTCTTTATTTATTATAACTGCGTAGTTGTTAGCATCTTCAATTATAATATCAAAATTTTTTGATTTTATTTTTTCTACAATCGAAGTAGGATACCCTGTTGCCATTGCAGGACGAGCCCCAAGAGACATAAGTATAAATTCTGAAGTTTCAGCGCTTAACTGTTTGTTCAAAAGATATAAATCGTAAGCATCCAGGCCTTTGGTTGTTTCCAAGCCTTGCAGTGAAGATGAGCGCATGTCTTTAAACGCCTGTCTTATATTATCAAGTTCTTTCGGAGACAGTCGCTTTTGCGCACTATTTTGTATATTAAATGTATAGATATCCCGTCCGGATATGCCGGAATCTATAAATCTTAAGTTTTGAGGATTTAGCTGTCTTGGAATAGTAATTTTTCTTGAAAAAAGAATTCCCTCTGCGGGTCTTCCGACAGAAGTCGCGATATTTTTTACAGTTTGAAGAGATATTGCCATAAAAATAACCTTTTTAACCTAACCTATATATATAAAGTATTTTTATGTAAAATAATTGCTAATAAATCTTTGTTCAAATAACAATTTTTTTTATGTTTTAACTTATAACTAAACAAAAGGGAGTATGTCTATGAAAATATCTAATATATCTGAATCTTATTCAAACAAACCTTATCAAGGCAAAGTTAAAACAAAAATTCTTATACCAAAATATTCGCCTGTACAAAATACAATTTCATCTGTTTATCCTAAAAATTATTACTTGTCATTTAAGGGTGAAGAAAAATGCGATGAAATAAAAGCATTTGAAAGAATTATTGACGAATTTTATGCTGAAAATAAGGGAAAACCTGCCGGAAAGATAGAAATTCCCACATATTATGATATAGAAGGTTCGACTATATCGGAATTTATAAATAGCTACTTCATTGACAATATATGCAGATTAATAAAAAATGTTCCGAAAGCATATATTGATGAAAAAACTCTGGCAAATATCCTTGACAAATCACTCAAGCAGACGAAAGAAAGGATACAACGCATTAAATCTCCGGATCTAAAACCGGAAAAGCTTGATATATCGGCACAAGAAATTATTGAAGAATTAAAGAAAAATAAAGAAATTCAAGAAATAACACACTCTCCAATAAAAAGTGGCGAAGTCATAGATTTTAACAATGCAATTTATAGATATCTGCGTAAAATAGATTTGGGATGTAAAAATTCACCTAAGCTCATTACTTTATATTTCGGTAATTATTACAGCAATAATTTAAAAGAACATAATATACCCCTCATTGACAAAGAACTGTATGATAAAATGAAAGAGTTTCTTGCAAATGATGAAAAACTCAAGGCCTTTAATCAAAAAATGTTAAAAATAAATGCCCAAAACGCACTGCATTCTTCTCCGTCTTTGCAGGAAACGGCTGAGTCCATATACAATGATATAATTGAAAGACACATTAATCCTTTTGATAATCCAAAGACTTATGACTATGTTTCAAAACATGATGAAAGTCTTGATTTTTTGCTCGAAAAAAATTACAGAAACGGCAAATATGAATATGATGAAATGTTTGAAAAGTCGGGTATTGATAAAAAACACAAAGTTTTATTAATAGACCCGGGTCTGGCTGCTCGTTTTGAAGAATTTACCGAGTTTATAGAAAAAGAAAAAATAAATACCACAGAAATTGGACCTTATGAGCTCAGAAAGAAATTCTCAGATTATCTCGGCTCAGAAACAGTGTACAGGGGAGTATACTTTGATGATCCACAGGAAGGTATAAAAGAACTGAAAAATAACGGTGCGTTGGCTTCTGTATTTAAAAATAAAGAAAAGACTCTTAAAGCAATCAAATACTATATTGCCGCCGGCGTGAACGGGTATACTCCGACAATAGCGGGCAAGATGTCTGATAAAATAAAAAGTCCACAAAACGGTAATGACTTTTTATCTGTTACATCTATATATGCTATTGCCGCTTCTGTTCCGAAAAAATTCGGGGACTCAAAATGCCCTGTCGTTGTAATAAAAACAGAAGTCCCCAAATTGTCTGTAATTAAACAAAAAAACAGATTCGCCAATATCCAGAATGGCCCGGCAAGGGTTTTGATTATAGATGATGAAAGATATCCGTATAGAACGATGCAAGACAGGATAGAGGCGTTTGTGCCCTTTTATATGTCTACTGATAATGCTGAATTTATAACGGACACTACAACCGGAGTTTTTCACTGGGGCGGTTATTAATTAATACTTATTATATATATTGTTTAATATTGTGCTGCATTTTGTCATAAACAGCAGAATATTTTTGAATATTGTTGAAAACTTCTCTGGCATAGCTTTCTTTTCTGCTGCTGCCGTTATAATTACTCAAAGCCAGTTTTACGTTGCCATTTGTATTTTTCAGCCTTTGAATAAATGATATTATACCTACACGTAAATTTAGTTCGGGATCAGTTTGTATGGCAGCAAAAAGATCTTTATATGTTGGATATTTTTCCTTAATTTCTTTTAGACCTGTATGATATAAATCCGGCCTTACATACATATCTTTAACGGCAATTCTTGTAAGCTGCATCAGCCCCTTGCCCGAACTTTTATTAATATTTTCCGTAAAATGCGATTCCTGTTTGACAATACAAGCTATATGAACAGGATCCGCACCATATTCATTTGACCATTTGACAATATTTGCTGCCAATTTCTCTTTATTAACGCTGGGACAGCAATTTTTATCTTCATTCATAATCTGCAGAATCAAAGCACCTTGGCGTTTTAATCTCATAATTTTGCTTGTCTTTAACATCATAACTCTATTAAGTTCGGCAATCTGTTTTTGTATCGCCGCTGTATCATAAATTTGTTTCTCTGCAATCAATTTATCACTAATTTGAACGACAAGTCTTTCCGCAGGTTCTGTGTATCTTACGGATAAAGGTGCAACAACCGCCGCACCGACAAGCTGCATTGTTAACAAGCCGTTTCTTATTACATTTTTTACAGGCAATTTTTTGAGCATAGAAATGCTCTGTATCTTTTTTATCATGTTATTAATGTCTCTAATAATGTGTTTGGCCCGGATATATTATCACTAAAAAATTTACAAATCAATATTTCATATTGTCAACTGACTCCGACTACTTGATGAACCTGTGCAATAAACAAGTACATTTTTACCAACAAGTCCGGCACAGGCAACAAGTACATGGGGTCACTTCCGCAAAATGCTAGACTTGGCGTCACTCGCACTCCGTGGACCACTTCTACAAGCGAGGCCGCCTCAGACAAGTTTTATAACATATTTTTTCTGAAGCAGTATAAATATATAAAAAAGTTGTATTTATAATTTAATACACCTATAATTAATAATCATGGATAATAAATTTAAAAATATTTTAGACAGAATACCCAATATATTGTCATCTGACGATGATTTGCAAAAAAGTTTTGAAAAATCTGTTATAGAATTCAAAAACATAGTGGATTTTGATAACGCATATATCTGCTATCTTAACGCTGGATGTGCCAATATTCAGTATAGAATGACCTATGGAGACAATACTCCCGTTGCGGCTGAAGATTCCGCCATTAATTTTCCGGAAATTTTAAAAACAAAATTGTACGATTCTTCCGTATTTACATTTGATGAAAATTCGGCATTCTTTAACGCTTTAAAACTAAAGAAAACAAATTCCTGTTTTCTGCTTGCAAAATTAAATATAAGAGAAACCGTATTTGGTTTTATGGTGGTCACAAGACCCGTAAACATTCCGTTTACACCGGATGATGAAACAGCGGCAAAAGCTTTTAGCTCTCTTGTTTCATATTCCATTAAGGATTCAGAGCTTGCAAATGTTTTTAAGCTTCAACTAAGAGCATTGCAAGACAGTATTGTTGACAAAACAAATGCCTATGCAACCATAAAAAAACAAAATGAAAAAATACTTGCTGCGGATAAACTCAAAAATGAATTTTTGGCAAACATCTCGCACGAACTCAGAACTCCGCTGAATGCAATTATCGGGTTTTCAGAAGCTTTGTCCATGAAAATATTCGGGCCTCTTAATGAAAAGCAGGAAGAATATGTAACTGATATTCATGTATCAGGGTTGCATCTTCTTGGCATGATTAACGAAATACTGGAAATTTCAAAAATAGAAGCAAAAGCAATAAAACTTGCACTGGGGCGTTTTAATTTACAGACTTCTCTTAACGAGGTTGTTAATATTGTCCGTCCCCTTGCAAATAAAAAACATATTGATTTACAAAAAATGACCAACGATGTGTTGGAAATTGATGCTGATTATCAAAAAATCCAGCAAATTTTGTATAATCTTTTGAGCAATGCCATCAAATTTACTCAGGAAAACGGAAAAATAGAAATCGGATATACGCCTGAGAAAAAATATGTAACTATTTATGTAAAAGATAACGGTATAGGCATAGATGAAAAGTATTCAGGAAAAATTTTCGGAAAATTTGTGCAGCTTAACAATGTTTATTCAAAAAAAGA
The DNA here is from genome assembly GCA_944325575.1 of Candidatus Gastranaerophilales bacterium. Classification (GTDB taxonomy): domain Bacteria; phylum Cyanobacteriota; class Vampirovibrionia; order Gastranaerophilales; family Gastranaerophilaceae; genus Limenecus. The sequence continues at coordinate 13,428 of CALVAR010000026.1, forward strand.
AAGTTCAACGGGGTTGGGACTCACAATCACAAAAGAACTCGTAGAACTCCACGGCGGCAAAATATGGTTCGAAAGTAAAGTCGGCGAAGGTACAACTTTTTATGTAAAACTGCCGCTTGTACATAAGCAGAATAAAAAAGAATTATAAAATGAATAAAATACTTGTTATTGAAGATAACGAACTGAATTTAAAATTGATGAAAGATATCCTGATATCGCAGGGCTATGATGTTGATACGGCTGCTGATGGCGAGCAGGGGCTTGAAAAAGCAATGGAAAATGATTACGGTTTAATATTGCTCGATATACAAATGCCTGTTGTGTCCGGATATGACTTTTTGCAGATTTATAATAAAGAAACGCCTGTAATTGTTGTATCAGCCTGTGCAATGGAAACAGAAATTAACAAAGCAAAAGAACTCGGCTGTGCTGATTATATCTCAAAACCTATTCAGATAATGGAATTTTTGAATACAATAAAGAAATATGTTTAAACTTATAAAGCAATTTTCACGAAAAACAGCTAAAATCGTCACCCTTGTATATATTACATATACAGAAATGACATTGTAATCCGCTGAAAATTCTATATATTTCATATTGTCAACTGACTCCGACTACTTGATGAACCTGTGCAATAAACAAGTACATTTTTACCAACAAGTCCGGCACAGGCAACAAGTACATGGGGTCACTTCCGCAAAATGCTAGACTTGGCGTCACTCGCACTCCGTGGACCACTTCTACAAGCGAGGCCGCCTCAGACAAAGTATCGGAGCATTTTATAAAATAATTGCTCTTTATTTATGTTAGTCATCACTCAACGACAACACAGCCATGAACGCTTCCTGTGGAACTTCTACACGTCCTACGGCTTTCATACGTTTCTTACCTTTTTTCTGTTTTTCCAAAAGCTTGCGTTTACGGGAAATATCTCCGCCATAACATTTATCAAGAACGCTCTTTCTCAGTGCTTTTATGTTTGTACGTGCAATAATTCTGCCGCCGATGGCTGCCTGGATAGGAACCTCAAACATTTGTCTGGGAATTATATCTTTAAGTTTTGCCGTAAGTTTTTGACCTACATAAAAAGCGTTATCTTTATGAACAATTGCACTCAGTGCGTCTACTACCTCTCCGGCTAGCATTACATCAAGTTTTACAAGATCCGAACGTTTGTATTCTTTAAATTCATAATCCATACTTGCATAACCTTTTGTACGGGATTTCAATTGATCATAAAAATCTACGATAACCTCGCTTAGAGGAATTTCATATTCCAAATCAACACGAACCTTGTCAAGGTAATGCATGTTGATAAAATTTCCGCGTTTTGACTGACACAAATCCATTAATGTGCCTGTATAATCGTTCGGTGCTATAATATTAACCTTTACATAAGGTTCTTCTATATATTCTCTGTACTGAGGATCGGGCAGATTAGAAGGATTGTCTATTTCAACAACAGTTCCGTCAGTCTTGTGTACACGATATACTACGGAAGGAGCTGTTGTAACAAGAGAAAGATCATACTCTCTTTCAAGACGCTCCTGCGCAATTTCCATATGCAGCATACCCAAAAATCCGCATCTGAAACCGAACCCAAGCGCTGATGATGTTTCCGGCTCAAATGTAATAGATGAATCATTAAGTTTTAGTTTTTCAAGAGCTTCTTTTAAATCCTGATAATCATCATTGTCTACGGGATAAAGACCGGAAAACACTACAGGCAAGGCTTCTTTGTAGCCCGGCAAGGGTTCTGCAGCAGGCTGTTCAGCATGTGTAACCGTATCACCGACAAATCGTGTTAACTCTTTAATTGAACAGGCCATATAACCAACATCACCCGTTCTCAATTCATCAACCGGAACACGGTTCGGATTTAAATATCCAAGTTCAACAACCTCGTATTTATTTCCGGAAGCCATAAACTTAACTTTGTCGCCAACCTTTACACTTCCGTCAACTATCTTAAAAAAGCATAGTGTTCCGAGATACGGATCATAAGCACTGTCGAAAACGAGTGCTCTTAATGGCTTGTCAGAAGTATCCTCCGGAGGAGGAACAAATTTTACAATAGCTTCCAGTATATCTTCGATACCAATCCCTGCTTTTGCACTCGCAGGAATTGCGTGTTCCGCATCAATACCCAGAATTTCCTCAATTTCCTCTTTCACTCTGTCCACATCAGCAGAAGGCAAATCTATTTTATTTATAACGGGAATAATTTCCAAATCCTGTTCAATTGCAAGATACGCATTAGCAAGAGTTTGTGCTTCAACTCCCTGTGTGGAATCAACGATTAAAAGCGCTCCTTCACACGCCGCCAGAGAACGTGAAACTTCATATGAAAAATCTACGTGCCCGGGTGTATCAATAAGATTCAGCTCATATTCCTGTCCGTCTTTTGCCTTATATTTCATTCGCGCAGCATTAAGTTTTATTGTAATGCCTCGTTCACGCTCAATGTCCATTGAATCCAACAGCTGATTTTGCATATCCCGCTGTGCGACAGTACCGGTATATTCCAGCAAACGGTCAGCAAGCGTGGATTTGCCATGGTCAATATGCGCTATAATACAGAAATTTCTTACATTTTTTATGTTTCTGACTTGTTGATTACTCATAAAGACAGTATATAAGAAAGATTATTCTTTTAAAAGACCTTTAAGAAACAAAGAAATAAAACGACTTAACAAATATTAAGTTTTGTAAAGCTACCAAATAAAGTATTTGCAGGCTTTTTCAACAAAAGGTCAAATTAACTTACTTAAAAAGTCAATTTTTTAATTCAAAAATTGTTTATTAAAACATAGGTAGTGTAGAAGTCATTAGATTTCGTTAGTAATTAAAAGGAAGTAGGTTATTATGGCAAATTATTCAACAGTTATTTTCCCCGGTAGAGTTGTAACTCCGTTAGTAGATCCAAACAAAGGTTCAATTACCAACAGATTAGATTGTGCAGGCGAACAGTTTAAAAATCATACAATAAATTTATTGCAAGGTACCGCAGTAGCCGGCACAGCAGCAGGCGTAACTTATGCGGCATACAAAAATGAAAAAGTGGCTAACGGCGTGATAAAAGGCCTAAAAGCAGTAAGAAATGTAATGAATAAAAATAAATATACAGGAAAAGTAGCAGGATGGATTACAAAAGCTCTCTCATCAATGCCAAAAGCAGGTAAAATAGGTGTTATTGCAGCTGCTATTGCTCTGCCCGTATTATCTTATATAGACCACAAAGACTCATATAAAGCCGGTCAAATTGATCAGAAATATACTGACAAAGCTGCTGTTCAATCACAGCTCGATAACATTGTTACATTAGACAGAATATCATAATAACCTTTGTTTATATCAGATAAAAAAGGCTGTTTGCTAACAAACAGCCTTTTTTATTATTTGATTAATTCCCTTTTTGCTTTTTTCCACAAATCATCATATTCTTCAAAAGAATATTCTTCCAAAGGTTTTACAGCCAGTTCTTCCATTTTTCTAAATCTTTCCATAAATTTTCGGTTAGCTTTTAAAAGTGCCTGTTCAGCATCAATTTTGTTCCACCTTGCAAGATTTACTGCAGCAAAAAGAATATCTCCGAATTCCTCTTCTGCATTTTCTTTGTCATTATTTTTTAACGCCTGCTTAAACTCATCAATTTCCGAATAAAAGCACTCCCACAGTGTTTTTTCATCCGGCCATTCAAAACCTTTTTTGACGGCATTTTTGCTTATTTTCTGTGCACTCATCAGGGCTGATTGCGCTTTTGAAATACCATCCATTGCGGATTTTCTGTGTTTTTTCTCTTCCGCTTTTAATTTTTCCCAGTTATCAAGAATATCTTTTGTTCCTGACACTTTCAAATCGCCAAAAACATGCGGGTGTCTGTGTACGAGTTTGTCTGAAATACCCCTTGCAACATCCTCTAAAGTAAACTCGTTATCTTCTTTTGCAATTTGTGAATGCAGCACAACCTGCAGCAAAACATCGCCTAATTCCTCCTGCAAATGTTTTGCATCACCGTCTTCTATCGCATCTACGGCTTCATAGGCCTCTTCTATCATATTTTTTTTAAGAGAATAATGTGTCTGTTCTCTGTCCCAGGCACAGCCGTTTTCGCTCCTTAGTGTTTTTATTATATCTATAAGTCGTTCTAAATTAGGATAATTCATTTTGCAATTTTCCGAATAATTTTATAAGATTTATTATCTGACCATTTGGTCCACTGTCATAATCAAAATTCCTTGACCGCCCAATGCTTTCAGATGTTCCACACTGTCAAATACCTTGTCCGCATCTACAACAACGTGAATTACCACATTCTTATCATCTCCCATCATAGACATTACGGTAGGAGCAGTAAATCCGGGAAGAAATGTACGTATTTCGTCCAGTTTGTCCTTTGGCACATTGGCCATTAAATATTTCTTTTCTCTGGCCTCCAGTACTGATTGCAGAGCAGTTAACAATGCAGCAGTTTTTTTCTTTAATGCATCGGACAATCCTTTTCTTGCAACAACAATTGCGGAAGATTCAAGAATTTTGCCTATAATTTTTAACTTGTTTGATTTTAAGGTAGAACCGGAGGACGTTATGTCAACAACAACATCGGAAAGCCCCAATCTCGGTGTTATCTCCGTTGCGCCGGTTACTTCTATAATCTTAGGCTTTTTACCTGCTTTTTCCAAAAATTCCTTTGCAATATTAGGAAATGATGTTGCTACGTTGATATTTTCAGGCAGTTCAGCAGTGCTGTTGTACGGGTCTTCTTCTTTTACCGCAACAACCATCTCACAGTTGCCAAAGTCCAAATCCATAATTTTTTCAACATCGGATTTTAGTTCTGTAACAATATCAAAACCCGTAAAACCGATATCTGCAACACCTGCTTCCAAAAAACGTGGTACATCTGCAGTCCTTACATATATAAGTTTGTATTTTTTGTCTTTTGTTGTAACCTGTAAAGTCCGCTCATCCTTTGAAGGGAAATTAAGCCCGGCAGAACTTAAAAGTTCGTATATTTTTTCGGACATTCTTCCCTTATTGGGAATAGCTATTTTTAATATTTCATCCATAACATTAACTTCCGGAAATAATTATAGTAAAGTCAGAGTGGACACAATACATTCTGACCGGATCATAAACAAATTGGGAAGACTTAATCTCCGGTACCTGTTTTTTCAGCCAGCTTACAAAATCACTTGTAACCGCAGCGTTATGACCGATTATTTGAGAATGAGGCAGATGTGCTCTTCCGATACAGTTTACTTCATATCCTGAAGCTGTTAACTGGTCTTTAACTTTCATTGCCTCGTCTTCTTTATCAAAAGCATACATAATGCCTGCCACAAGTTTTTTATCAGTAGGAGAAGGTTTTGTTCTGTATACCATTCTGTCGATAACTTCCTGAGTCTTTTCCGGATCAAGAATCCAGTAGCTTATATAACCTTTTTTAGAAGGAGCACCCGGCAGAGTTGCAAATTCCACATCACTCATATCAATATTTCTGAGAGTTGCAGCAAGATGAGACATTTCATATAAAGACAAGTTTGTTTTGATATTTGCTGATGCAATATTTAAAACTTCCGGTATTTTAGGGATCACAGATGGTGATTGAAGTTTTTCAAGTACTGCTTTTACAAACCACTGTTGTCTTGAGGTTCTTCCTATGTCACCGAGTCCGTCTTTTCTGAATCTCAAGTATCCTTCTACCTGCTCGCCGTTTAGAACATGAAGACCTTTAGAAAGATTTATATGAAGACCGCCGGAATTATCGTTGTAATACATATCTTTTTCAATATAAATAGGTATACCGCCAAGTGCATCAACCAGTTTTTTTACACCGTCATTATTGATTAATACATATTTATCAACATTAATTCCTAATGTATCTTCTACTGTTTTTAGAGTCAGCTCAATACCGCCTAATGCGTGAGCAGCATTAATTTTTTGTACACCGTGATCACCTGCAAGATATACTTTGCTGTCACGGGGTATAGATATTGCATTTATCGAATGATTTGCCGGATCAACATTTACAAGAATCATTGTATCAGAGCGTGTACCCTTAAACGGATCAGAATTCTTGCCGTTTGAGTCAACGCCTACAATAAGTATATTCTGTTTATGCTGCAAAACCGGAATATTAAAACCTTTTTGCGGTTTTGGATTCAAATCTTTAACAAAGCTCAAAAGGATTTTGGAATATTTATTGTCTACTCCTGCCGTACCTATAAAGGCAAATGCTGCAGCAATAATAACTATCACTGTCAGAATTAACCCCATTATGAGTCTGCCGAATCCGCCTTTTGACTTTGAAGATTTATGTCTGTACAAATATTGATTATACTGTTCGTTTTTATCTTTGAGTTCGTTCATTTCTATCCTGTTTTAAAAAATTTTAAACAACTTAATTCAATAAATATCTTACTTCAAAAAATTTTTTTTTAATACACGATTTATTTTAATTTAATCATTTTTTACTTATAATTTTTTTATGGCTATGAACGAAATATCAAAAAAAATAACGGAAGCACAAAGAATTGTTTTTAAATTCGGCACAAATGTTTTAAGAAATGACGACAAAGAAATTTCTTTGTCACGTATTTATACATTTATCGAAGATATTGCATACCTCAAAAAGCAGGGAAAAGAACCTATTATAGTTACCTCCGGTGCAGTGGGTCTCGGTGCAAAACGTCTGGGAGTCGATTCTTCGGAAAGTATGTCGGTAAAACAAGCCTGTGCGGCTGTAGGACAATCCAGACTAATGGCCATATATGAAGACGGATTTGAAAAATACGGTTATATTACATCTCAAATATTGCTTACGGAAGAAGATTTTACTCACAGAAAAAAATATTTGAGCCTGCATGATGCACTAAATAAGCTGATTGAATTGGGAACCATTCCTGTTATAAACCAGAATGATACTGTATCTACTGCGGAACTGGACTTTTATCAGGATGCTTTCCAGGTCTGTTTTTCAGACAATGACAAACTCTCCGCACTTGTTGCAAGCGAGCTTGACGCAGACCTGCTTGTAGTTTTATCGGATATTGACGGTTTATATGACGACAATCCGAAAGAAAATCCTAATGCAAAAAAGATTCCCGTTGTAGAAGAACTCACTGAAGAAATTGCACAATATGCTCACGAAGCCTCTCAGGGCGGCAGAGGAGGAATGAAAACAAAACTTCAGGCAATGCAGATTGTTACTCGTTCCGGCGGAACAGGTCTTATTGCAAACGGCAAAGAGCCACATATTATAAAAAGAATTTTTGACGAAAAATCAACTGAAATGCCGGGAACAATATTCCTGCCGACAGAAACCCTTGCCAACAAAAAAAGGTGGATAGCATATGCTACCAATATTCAGGCCAGAATAACAGTAAATGAAGGGGCTCATAAAGCGCTTACACAAAAAAATACGAGTCTTCTTCCCATAGGTGTTCTTGCTATAGAAGGCGACTGCCAGAAGGGTGATATTGTAAGTATTCTTGATAAAGAAGGTAAAGAATTTGCCCGCGGCATGATAAACTACAACTGCTCCGACTGTAAAAGAATAATCGGACATCATTCGGATGATATTCTCGGCATACTCGGGTATAAAAACTATGATGCAATAATAACCAGAGATAATATAGCTTTGCTCTAATCTAAATAAGGATATTTAATATGTCAGAAACACTTGAATCAATTGCTCAAAATGCAAAACTCGCATCCTATTCACTGGCTTCATTGGACACACTGACAAAAAACAATGCGCTTGAAGCCGTTGCAGATAAATTAGAACAAAATAAACACCTTATTCTACAGGAAAATGCAAAAGACCTTGAAGCAGCTAAGACTCTTCTTGAATCAGGTGAAATAAATCAAAGCACATATAATCGTCTTAAACTGGACGAAAACAAAATGAGAGACATGATTCAAGGGATAAGAGACGTAAAAAGACTTGAGGATCCGGTTAATAAAAAATTATGGGCAATGGGAATGGATACGGGGCTTGATTTATACAGAGTCAGCTGTCCGATTGGCGTGATAGGCGTAATATTTGAAGCAAGGCCGGACGTAATCCCGCAGATTAGTGCTCTTGCTATAAAAAGTGCCAATGCTGTCATATTAAAGGGCGGAAAAGAAGCGTATAATACAAATGTAATTTTGACAAAACTTATCAACGAAGCACTTTCTCAAACTGAATCTTTCCCCAAAGATACAATAAACCTGATCTTTAGCAGAGAAGATGTTGCTAAAATGCTGACAATGGACAAATATATTGACCTTATTATCCCGAGAGGCGGCAATGCTCTTGTTCAATATATAAAAAGCAACACAAAGATACCTGTAATGGGGCACGCAGACGGCATTTGCCATATTTATATAGATGAATTTGCCGATGTAAAAAAAGCTACGGATATATGTATAGATGCAAAAACACAATATCCGAGCGCATGCAATGCAGTTGAGACAGTTTTAATTCATGAAAGTCTTCTAGAAAACTATCTGCCGCAGCTTGTAATAGAATACGAAAAAGCCGGCGTAACCGTTAAAGCCTGTGAAAAATGCAAAGAGTTTGTACCTCATGTGCAGCTTGCAACAAAAGAAGACTGGGCAACGGAATACGGTGATAAAATTATTTCAATAAAGGCCGTAAAAGATATTTTTGATGCAATTGCACATATTAATGTATACGGCTCAGGACATACTGACTGTATAATTTCAGAGGACAAACAAAGTATAGAAGTATTTATGAATCTTGTAGATTCTGCCGGAGTTTTTGCAAACGCATCCACAAGATTTGCAGACGGTTTCAGATACGGACTCGGTGCGGAAGTAGGTATTTCCACTGCAAAAACACACGCAAGAGGTCCTGTAGGATTGGAAGGACTTGTTATATACAAATACAAAATGTATGGCTCAGGACAGACAGTGGCTCCTTATGCAGACGGCAAAAAAACATTTATACATCAGAGAATAATTTAGGCACAAAAGCAATGGCAACAAGTGCATATATACATATCCCCTTCTGTAAAAGCAAATGTAAATACTGCTCTTTTGTGTCTTATACAAATCAAAATAGTCTATTGCAGAAAAATTACATTGAAACTCTTGTAAAAGAGATAAATTATTACTATAAAAAAGAACCGTTAAAAACTCTGTACATCGGAGGAGGAACCCCGTCTCTGCTTAAAATTGACAGTTTAAAAAAGATTTTACACTGTTTTAATTTCTCTAAAAATCCTGAAATAACAATAGAAGTTAATCCGGAAACCGTAGATTATACCTACCTTGCAGAACTATATAACTCGGGTTTTAACAGAATTTCAATTGGTGTTCAGAGTTTTAATGACAATATTTTAAAAACTATAGGTCGTATTCACAATGCAGAAACGGCATTAAAAGCAGTAAAAAGCGCACAAAAAGCCGGGTTAAAAAATATAAATACGGATTTTATATACGGACTGCCGGAGCAATCTGCAAAAGATTTTATAAATGATTTAAAAATAGCAGCAGATATGGATGTGCAACATATATCGCTTTACGGATTAAAGATAGAAGAAGGATGCGAATTTTATAAAACACCTCCCGAGAACATTGCGGATGATGATACGCAGGCGGATATGTATCTTATGGCAATAGAAACTCTTGAAAAATACGGGTATAAACATTATGAAATCAGCAATTTTGCCCGCAGCGGATTTGAATCAAGACATAATCTAAATTATTGGGAAGATGAGGAATATTACGGATTTGGTGCGGCAGCACACGGTTATATAGATAACCGTAGATATGCAAATTACACAAATATTCAGCAATATAAAACGCATTATGAAACAAAGCAATATATTGAAGATATAGACAAACAAAAACATCTGGAAGAAATGATATTTCTTGGATTCAGAAAAGCTGACGGCATAAACACTGCAAGAATAAACGAAACATTTTCCATAAATTTTGAAGAGGATTATAAAAAAATAATAGAAAAATATTTATGCACCGGTCATCTTCTAAAGACCGATACCGGATACAAATTAAGCAATGAAGGTTTTTTGATATCGAATATAATATTGTCGGATTTTATTGAATGTTAAAAAATATTAACAAATATTGAAAAATTACAACAAATAATTAAAGTTTAAATGACAAACTTCCGATAAGTAATTTGGAAAGTCAATAAAGGGTGGTATAGATGACAGCAAATTTTTTCTCAAATAATGATTCTAATTTACCTAACATAAAACTCAAGGGTCTTCCCAAAATTAGCAAAAGATTGCCAAAATTGGAAATAAACCAGAATAATGATAATTTGTGGTTTGATACAGAGAACGGAATCTATACGTTTGAGCAATTTACAGATGATGTCAGCAATTTATTCTTTAACTCATAAAAAAACACCTTCAAATGAAGGTGTTTTTTTTGAATTAAAATTTTTTTTAATTATGCTGTTATTTGTTTGCCCTGTCCCGGTATAAAAAATTCTTGTTCATAGTCATCTTGTGCAGAAACAGATTTGTTATCAGTAATTGTTTGTGCTGTTGTTGCCGGAGCCTGTAAAGACAATGAATTATTTGTGACTTTTTTGTTATTTTGAATAAGATTTTCGCCGAGTTTATAACCTGCTCTGCTGCCTGCTATTGATCCGCAAACGAATAATATACCTTCAAGAATGCTTATACCTGCTTTTACATATTTATTTTTAACTTTACCTTTTAAGTTGGTAAACAAATTTGATTTAAAGAAATCTTTCATTAAACCTTCTACAAAGAACATAGAAGCCATACCGAGAGTTTCTTTTTTCAGTGCACTGCCCTTGTCATCTGCAACAAGTACCCTGTAGCCTGCTGCACCGATAAGAAGCGGGTTAACATTTTTTGCTGCCCATTGAGCACCTTTGCCGGCTACACGAAGAACACTGCTTTCTTTAGATGCGCTTGCCATAGCAGAAATAGCAGCCTGTGCTCCTTTGCCCAGTTTATTATCAAGCTCTGCAGTATTTGTCAGAGCATTTGTAAACTGTCCGATATCTGCGAAAATTCTGCCCTTATCATTTGTATTGATAACTTTGTCGGCATTTCTAAACCCAAATATTGAAGACCTTACAATTGCATCAATCATTTAACGTACCTTTCACTAAACACTTCCTTATATAAATAAACAATTTTTATACAGAGAAATTGCCTGCTTTTTTTATTTCTTTACATTTGTAATATAATATTAAATATCAAGATATATAAGGATTCCGGCGATATGCTGAAAAAATTTTTAATAAAATTAATTTCTTTATATCAAAAAATTTCCATGCTCAAGCCTCCTGTCTGCAGATTTTATCCGACCTGCTCGGAATACACAAAACAGGCAATAACAAAATACGGTGTTGTAAAAGGCTTGTGGCTCGGGCTAAAAAGAATATCGAAATGTCATCCGCTCAATCCGGGAGGATATGACCCTCTTCCGTAAAAATAATATGATACACTTTATGTAGGATTTTAGCACTTAGGGTGGATTTTTGAGTATTTTTCTTATAAAATCAACTCATAAAATAGAGTCCCTCACTTCGTATAAATTTATATACCCCAACACAATAGATAAAAACGGACTCACATGAGGAAAACATGGTTAATCTGTTAATATTTATATTTGCGCTGTTACTTATTTATGTAATTTCTTTCACACTTTATTATTGTCTGTGTGTATTTAAAAGTACAAAAGCAAAAAGATTTTTACAAAAACAAAAATATAATGCGGCAGCAGAACCAGATAATATGATGGTTATTATATATGCACGCAATAAAGAATCGACAATTGTACCTTTATTGGAATCATTAAATAAACAGAATTATCCTCATGAACATTTTCAAATACATATAATTCTCGATCATTGTACGGATAATTCCTCTAATATTCTGGAATTTATAGGCGGTGCAAAAATCTGGAGAGTGGGAGAAAATGCACCTGTCGGCAGAGACGAAGCAATCTCCTGGTTGTTAGAGGGGCTTTTGTCATACCAGAATGTTGACGCATTTGTTTTCTTAAATGCAGACAGATATATTGATGAAAACTTTTTATCTTCAATAAATGCAAACCTTGCCGGTGAAAAGATTCTTGTGGGTTCTACAGATTATCTTGTAAGAACAAAAACTCTTTTAAACGGAATCAAAACCACACACCATTCATACATTGACAGAATATTTAACTGCGGACGTTCTTTAATGGGTTTTGCCAATGTTTTGGATTCTGACATTTTTGTTATAAGAAAAGAAGTTCTCGATAAAATTAAATGCGTGGATTTTAAAGACACAAACAGCGAGCTTAAATATACAACACTGCTTGTCAGAAACGGATTTATACCTAAATTTTGTCCTCTTATAAAAACATATACATCAATAGACAATTTTAAAGACAGAAAACCCTCTGTTTCTTTTAAACTTTCTCTTGTGTGGAATTGTCTGCCTTTGATTATAAAATCAACACCAAAATTCGGAGAATTTTTGTTAAACATACTTACACCGAATTTCTGGTTTCTTATACTTGTATATGCAGGGCTGTTAAGCTTTACAAATACTTATGAACTAACAAGTTTCCCTGTTATAAACTTTAATCTGATATTTACATTCTTTGTAATACTGGTAATCAGCTTTCTTGTGTCACTATGGACATCAAAACTCGGAAAACAAAATATAGTTTATCTTCTGCTTTATCCATTATATTCCCTTTTAAAACTATGCATGCATATTCCGGTAATTGCCGCTGTAACAGATAAAATGACAAAGAAAAAAGAAGATGAAAACAAAGAAATGTCAACGGTTGACGTTTGTGTAACAGACGGTAAAAACAGTCTTCAGTGCAAACTTGACTTAATTTCGGAAAGCGGTCTTGTTAAAGCTGTGTTCCGTTTTAAGAAGAAAAAATATTCATCATCTTCACAGATACGTATGGTTGATGCAATAAAAGAAGTCTCTGACAAATTGAATGAACACGGATTCAGAATCAAAATCTGCCAGTCTTGCGGTTATTTTAATCTCAAAATGGACGGTTCCACAAATATGGTAAAAGGATACTGCAATAGACTGATTGTACAAAAAGAATCTGATATGCCTATAGATACAATTCTTTGGAATTCATGCCCGTATTATGTTCCTCAGGAAATCAATAAAATAATTGATATAAACTCATTTAGAGAAAATTTGTAATATGAAAAATGAAAATGATAAATACTGGCTTGCTTTTGCATCTATTGAAAAAATAGGCAGTGTCTTTATACAAACACTCTTTAATCATTTTGGCTCAATAAAATCTGCATGGTGTGCAGGTGCCGGCGATTTATATAAAATAGAAAGCTTTACAAAGCGGCAGATTGCTGATTTTCTTGAAATCAGAGATAAAACAGATCCGGATAAATGCCTTGAATACATTGAAAATAAAAACATTAAATATATAAATTTTACGGATGAAAATTATCCGGCACTGCTAAAACAGATATACAATCCGCCGATGACTTTATTTTATAAAGGTGATTTGACCCGCTGTAATTTTGACAGGACACTTGCTGTTGTCGGATCCAGAAAGGCCAGTGAAACTGCAAAAACAGTGTTAACAAAAATATTGTCAGAGTTTAGAGGAACTGATATCTGTATAGTCTCCGGACTTGCTCTGGGTATAGATTCTTGTGCACACAAAGCTGCTGTTAACAATGGTATAAGCACAATCGGGGTAATCGCAAGCGGTTTTGATTTTATATACCCGACACAAAACAAAGACTTGTATAAAAAAATTGAAGAAGAATCAGGCGTAATATTCAGCGAATACTGGCCGACATTTCAGCCGCTGCAGTGGAGATTTCCTCACAGAAACAGAATAGTAACGGGACTTTCTAAAGGCACCCTTGTCGCAGAAGCGGCAATAAAAAGCGGTGCGCTGATAAGCGCAAATCTATGTCTTGATCAGAACAGAGAACTGATGTGCATGCCGGGGCTTTTGACAAATCCGAATACAGAGGGAATATATAAACTTATTAAAAACGGTGCGGCTGTAATTACAAGAGCACAGGATATATTGGATACTCTAAACTGGCAGCTCCAAACTGTCCAAACAAAGCCTGATGATACAGTGGGGGCCTTAGAGCTGGAGGAAAATGAAAGACCGGTGTTTGATATTATAGCAACAGAGTCAGCTTCTTTTGATACAATCCTGTCCCAAACAGGTCTGGATTTTGGAGAATTGACACTTATTTTAACAAACCTTGAACTTAAAGGTTACATAAAAATGACGGATGGTTCTAAATATCAGTCATTAGTTAATGTCGGTTAATTGGCTGAGGTGTTCTCTCTCGTACGCAAGAGTATCCTGATATGCAGGATTCTGTTAAATTAACATACCGATGTTTCTTTAACATAATTAACATAATAAGCCAGAGTATATTTTTGATTTTAGAGTGACTTAAAATCCTACCCGAAAGGGCGGATTTTTCGGAACGATAAAATTAAAAATGTACTCTGGTGATAGTTAACAGTTAATAAAAATATTGAGTTATCAAATAAGCCTCTTGAGACAGTTAACTATATGAAATTTTACAGATAACATTTTCTTTCCTGACCGACAACACCAGCATAAAGCTCTACAAACTGTTTAGCGGGACTTGCTTCTATTTTTGTCAAAAGTACTTCTTCTATCTGAAAGAAACCTACATCGCCTGACATTTCTATATCAATTCTTATAGGCTTTTTATCACCGTGATGAATGCCGATTCTGTTAATTGCATTAGCGGAATACTTGTGAATATCTCCGACCTTCGGTGTTGTGTTTATAGCAAGAGGTATTCTTGCTCTGCCTTTTGTCATATCACAACCGTCCGCAATCAAGATTATACCGGCTTCTATAGAATGAATTTTTCTTGTAGACATATGTCCTATAATAGCTTCAATAGCCACTGATTTTATTACAACCCTTCTGTGTAAATCATCAGGAAACAGATGAAGAAGAGCCCTTTCTATAATAGGCTGTGCAAGCATTACAGACATTTCTTCATGTCCCTGCCGTCCTACTGACATCCCAAGATCATGCATCATACCGGCAAGAATAACAGCAGACATACTGTCTTCAAAAGTACCTGTTTCTTCTCTTTCAAGTGAAGTTTGGATGCCTGATTCGTGTAAAAGTTTCAGCATTTTGACAGCATTGCCAACAACCTGCCTCATATGAACGGGGCCGTGGTCATTATATCCGAGTCTTTTTATGGAAACGTTATTTGCATATTCTTGCAATTCCTGCAATTCCGCATCATCAAACAAATATTGTACAAGCTTAAGACACTGAGGATAATCTCTCAGTCTTTCAAGAATTTTTGCTTCGGTATTAACTTCTTTTACAGATTTCATAATGTACCTATATTACTCACATATCTAATCATATTATACTATCTATAATATTTTATGCTATAATTGCAAACGATTGTATTATCTATATCAGAGACAGGGGAATGTTTAGAATATGTTTGACAGTTTGTCGGATAAATTGCAGGAAATAATCAGAAAAACTTCCGGTACAGATACATTAACGGAAGAGAATATGGCAGATGCTCTCAGGGAAATCCGCCGTGCATTATTAGAGGCAGATGTTAACCTCAGAGTTGTAAAAGCTTTTGTATCATCTGTCAGAGACCGTGCAGAAGGTGAAAAGGTTGTACAGGGGGTTGATCCTGCACAACAGCTCATAAAAATTGTAAATGATGAACTCGTTAAACTGCTCGGTTCAAAAAATGAACCGCTAAATTTGAGCGGACATCCTTCCGTTATTATGATGCTTGGGCTCCAAGGTTCCGGTAAAACCACATCCAGTGCAAAGCTTGCCGTAAAACTAAAAAAAGAAGGCAAAAATCCCCTTCTTGTAGCGTGCGATGTATACAGACCCGCTGCAATTGCACAGTTAAAGACACTGGGGGAACAAACAAAAACAGAAGTCTTTACAATTGAAAACTGTAATGATGTTCAAAAAATAGCTAATGAGGCCATTCAATATGCCAAAAATAACGGCTTTAATGTTGTAATACTCGATACTGCAGGACGTTTGCAGATTGATACACAGATGATGGCAGAGCTTTTAATCCTGGACAGAACTGTACGTCCTGATGAAAAACTGCTTGTTATAGACGCAATGACAGGTCAAGAAGCCGTTAATGTAGCAGAAAACTTTAATGAGCAACTTGAGATTACGGGTCTTGTTCTTACAAAACTTGACGGCGATTCCAGAGGCGGTGCTGCGTTAAGTGTAGTATACTGCACACAAAAACCGATTAAACTTACCGGTGTTGGTGAAAAACTAGATGCACTTCAGGATTTTTATCCCGATCGCATGGCTACAAGAATTCTTGGCATGGGTGATATTGTTTCGCTGGTTGAAAAAGCACAGGAAAACTTTGACGCAAAACAGGCTCAAGAACTGGAAAAGAAAATGCGAAAAGCAGAGTTTTCTTTTAATGACTTTTTAAACATGCAAAAAACAATTAAGAATCTTGGCTCAATGGATCAGCTGCTAGGTATGCTGCCTATACCGGGACTAAAAAAAGATGACAGACAGATGATTGCTCACGAAGGTGAAAAACAGCTAAAAAGAATAGAAGCTTTTATACAGAGTATGACACCGGAAGAAAGAGACAACCCGTCTATCATAAACACAAGCCGTAAAAAGCGTATAGCAAAGGGCTGCGGAATGGAATTGCAGGAGATAAATCAGTTTATTTCGCAATTTGATCAAATGCGAAAGATGATGAAGGGCTTTACAAAGATTTCCGATAAAGTTAAATCAGGTAAAATGAAAATACCTAAAATGCCAAAAGGTTTTGGAAAACACGGAAAACTTCCTTTTTAATGAATTAAATTATTTAAATATTAAATAATTTAATTTTAATCCGTCTATTTTATCATCTATTTGTGGTTTAACTTTGTTGGCAACTTTAGTCCCGGCAAAAGAACCTGCACAAATTGATGCAAATAGTGCCGGATATTTTATCAGTGCTTTTTGATTATCAACGATTAATGAAACACCGGAAATAATTAAAGAAGGAATCATTGTATTTGCCAAAAGCTCATATGTAGTCTTTTTCAATTTATTATTATATCCTTTTGTATTTGCTACTGAAAAACCGGATAAAGCCATCATTGGCGTATTAAATACCTTCATTGACGGAACATATAAAGCCGTAGAAAGCATTGCATTTGCAGTTGTAGAAGCAAATTGAGAGTTTACATAGTTAAAGTTTTTGAAAACACTGCTCTGTTGTAATATACCTGCAGAATTTATCTTGGTATTATCACTGAGCGCATTAAGTTTTGGATATTTTGGGTTGTCCAAAAAATATTTGTGTATTGCTTCGTTTGCATATATGGCACCTACTATGGCAGCAAGCGTATTGATGGTGCCTGCAGCAGTCTGTGCAAGTATAAATTCTGAAGTTTTTAAAAATTTATTTTTAATAAAAGCATTCTTGCATATAAATTTTGTTAAAGGATTAACAAGAGCAAAACCCAGAGTCGAACCTGCAATAATCCCCGTATCCTTAACAAGTATTCTCTTCTTACTTACAGGCTTTGCCGTATTATAATCATAACTGATTTTCCCCACTCCAATTGATAAAAAAGCTAAAGGAGCAAGTACTCTCGGTTTTGTGAAGGTAGATGTAATACTTTTTATATTCATGACAAAAATTTATGTTAGTCCGGCATTACATAATAAACAGCTCAAAAAAATTTTTTGCCCCATTAACAGACGATATTTATAATATGTTACATTCCTGAGAAATAATAAATAAGATTTTAATTGTAAAGAAATGTAACAGTATATACTAAAAAGTGAAATTTTGAACTTAGTATATACTTTATATATATGT
>CALVAR010000027.1 GCA_944325575.1 Candidatus Gastranaerophilales bacterium
GAAAACAAGACTAAATGTCTTGTTTTACGAGAGGTAGAACCGGCTCCGGTGAGACGAAGGCCAACAAAAAAGACTCCACAAACGGAGTCTAAATTTTAAAAAGAATGGTGCCGTTGGCCGGAGTCGAACCGGCACGTGGTTGCCCACACAAGATTTTGAGTCTAGCACGTCTACCAATTTCATCACAACGGCACACCATTTATATATTTAATTTTCAAGTTCATTGCCCTTGTGATGAATTGGTAGACTTCAAATCTAAAGTCTTCTCCGCTTCGCTGCGATCAGTCATCACAACGGCAAATCCGTATTAATTGTTAAATTTTCAATGTTCTTTGAAACAGTCTGTTCAATTAATCACAAGAACAATAAATTTACAGAATAAATACTGTAAACTTATTCTACCAGAACAATTTTAAATTTCCAGTATTTATTTTAAATTTTATTCTAAAATATGTAAAGTTTCTGTTAAAAACTGTTCAAAAACAAAATTAGAGTGTTTAATAAAATAATAGTCTGGATAACATTTGATATGAAAATTACAAAAATTTTTAATTCTTATACTGCATCACCGTCTTTTAAACGTGCTCCGGATTCTTCAAGGAAAATGCCGGACGGCCGTAATGAAGAACAGTTCTATTCTGATACTTTGAAAGACGCTAAAAAATTTCTGGGTATTACCAATCTTGCACTTATCCTGCATCAATCAAGCTTTCCTGTAAAAGATAATGATTTATTTATAGGTTCGCATATTGATAATAAAGCTGTGGAAGTTAATAAATTTCTTAAACTGCACGGTTTTGATTCTATACAGCTTGGACCGCCGGGCTTAACAAGACTTTCTCCCTACAATTCGGGGGTAAATTCCAAAAGCTACCTGTATACTGATATGGGAAAACTTACAACGGCTGATTATGCAAAAATATTAACACAAGAAGATATCTCTTCTGTTATCAACAGTATTGATAAGAATCGGGTTTATGAAAAAATCTCTGACCAAACCCGTTTTAACAGGGCATTCTATACCCATGACAAACTTTTTGCCAGAGCTTATGACAATTTAATACTCAAGGTAAAAAACAAAGATAAATCTGCGCTGAATTTATATAAAGAATTTGAAGAATTTAAACAAAAAGAACAGGACTGGCTGGAAAGTGATGCTCTGTTTGATCATTTTAAAAAGAAGTTTTCAATGGATGAAAACTTCTTTGAATGGCCGGAAATGAACAGAAATTTAATGCTGTATCTTAATAATCCGGAATCTCCTCAGCATGATGAGGCACTTGATTATGTGGATAAAATCCATAAAAAACACGGCAGAGAGCTTGAGATATATAAATTTGAACAATTTATTCTTGATAAACAGGAGAGGGAGTTTATAAAAGAAAATCCTGACAAATTAAACTATATTTCCGATGCTATTATAGGCTTTTCTCTTGCTGACTACTGGGCAAATCAGGATGCATTCTTAAAAGATTACCGTGTGGGAACTCCCTACGGAGGAGAGGGCAGAAGTATAGGCGGCGGTACTATCTGGGGTGAAAACCAGACCTGGGATATACCTGTTCTTGACCCGCAAAAACTTTTTGTTAAAGACGATGAAGGAAAAATCATAGGGCTTGGCATTGCAGGTAAAATTATAAAGAATAAATTTGAAAGGCTTCTTGATACATATCAGAATATCAGAATAGACCACGTTATAGGTCTTATTGACCCGTGGATTTATAACAAAAATAATGTTGAAATTCGCCACGGCCGATATCCTAACGAGGGTAATGACAAACCGGAACACATTGTATACAAAAATGCTCACGGCGCAAATATTAGCCTTATGGGTAAAAAACACGCATATAATGCTGCAACACAGCACTGGGACTGGTATACAACGCAAGAAATAAATAGAGAAATTGCGAATATGCCAAATGTTGATCCTGACGGTGATTATGCAAAGATTCTGGACGAAATTTTGCTTCCCTTGTTTAAGGAAAAGGGAGTACAAATAGATGATATCGTATGGGAGAGCCTTGGCTGCAATACAAAAAAATTTGATGAAGTATATAAAAAGAAAGAACGCCCTTTGCCTGATATAAGTTCATCATATCAGTACCAGCTGCAATACAGACCCCAAAAAGACTGGATGATGATTGGCAGCCATGACAACGGACCTTTTGCTCAGATATGTACGGATGATTTTTATAGAGGCAAGGCAGGTCTTGGCAATATAATGAACGGTGAATACCTTGTCGGGAATATGTATCCGGAGCTGTCAAATGCAGAAAGACAGGAGTTTATTGACAACCTCGGCTGGGACAGACGCGCCAGAGTGAAATTAAAATATGAAGAGCTTTTACGTTTCGGCAAAAAAATCCAGTTTACTTTTATGGACTTTTTCGGCTTGGACAAGACCTATAACTATTCCGGAACGCAGAATGCGGAAAACTGGAAATTAAGGCTTAAAAAAGATTATCAAAAAGATTACTATGACAAATTAACCTGGACAAACGGAGATAAAGGTGTTTTTAACGTGCCTGTAAATATGCCGGAACACCTCAGAAACGCAGTAAAAGCTAAAATCCTGACAGAAGGCGGCAAATTGGAAGAGCACCAAAAACTTCTGGACGATTTAGAATACTGTGATAAAAATATTCTTAAAGAAAAAGAATAGTTAGATGTATAGAGGATAAATACTTATTATTCCGTTTAATATAGGGATTTCATCCTTCTTTTGGTAGTCAAATGCAGGTGTTATTCGCATATAATCATATTTTTTGATGGAGTATTTTTCGTTATCTTTTGGATTTTTTATTTTTATACCGGACAATTTCTCCAATTCTATATAAAATAAAGATTCATTTTTCGAATACGGATCTGCTATCAAGATATTTTCTCCTTTGCAGGAATATGCGTTTACGTAATGTCCGTATTGCCTTTTTAAAGAGGAATCTTTTTGTTTATAAAATCCTATATTTAGTATTACAGATCTGCCGTTTTGCAGTTCTTCACATATGTTTAAAGGCTTTTTAGATTTATATTTCTTTTCTACTCTTCTTATTCCGTAGTATTTTATATCAGTGTGCAATCGTTTGGATAAAAGATATTTTTCAATAGCACTGATTAAATTTTGTGCAGTTGTACCATATCTGTCTGTTTCTGTAAGAAGTTCCATTGTGGAAACAAGTTGTTCCGTCTCGTTATTTGTATTTAGTATATTTATGACTGCATTTGCTGCACTTACAGGTCCGCAGGAATATTCATCCTTTTGTTTTATATCCGAAAATCCAAATACAAAACAAGAAACAATAATGCATACTATTGCAAAGAAAAGTCTTTTTATCATACTAAACAGCAAACCTGAAATGTACTATATCACCGTCTTGTACAACATAATCTTTGCCCTCAAGTCGTGTTAGACCTTTGTCTTTTGCTGCTGCATAAGAACCGCAGCCAACAAAATCATCATAGCTTGTAACTTCCGCTCTGATAAATCCTTTTTCAAAATCCGTATGGATTACTCCTGCTGCTTGCGGGGCTTTTGCACCGGCAGGGATTGTCCAGGCCTTTACTTCCATTTCTCCCGCTGTGATAAATGTTCTTAAATCCAGAAGGTGATAAACAGACTTAATCATTCTTTCTATACCGGAATTTTCAACGCCCAATTCCGCAAGGTAATCCTTTTTCTCTTCTTCGCCGAGTTCTGAGAGTTCTGCTTCGATTTTTGCGGAAATAACAACAACATCCGCATTATGTGTTTTTGCGTATTCTTTTACTCTGTTTACATAATCATTGCCTGTTGAAAGATCTGTCTCTGATACATTTGCCGCATATATAACAGGTTTTGTAGTCATAAGATGCATAAATTTAATATAATGCTGCTCATCTTCATCAAAATGGTCTTTGACATTGATAAATTTTCCGTCTTCCAAAAGTTTTAAGAGCTTTTCTACAACCGCAAGCTCGGCAATTGCATCTTTGTCGCCTGTTTTTGCCACTTTAGAAAGTCTTTGCTGGCGTTTTTCAAGACTTGCCATATCAGCCAATGCAAGTTCCGTATTTATTGTTTCAATATCATCAATAGGGTCAACCTTGCCTGTGACGTGGATTGTATTCGGGTCATCAAAACATCTTACAACCTCAATAATTGCATCTGTTTCTCTGATATTTGCAAGAAACTGGTTACCAAGCCCCTCGCCTTTGCTCGCACCTTTAACAAGCCCGGCAATATCTACAAATTCTATTGCAGTAGGTACAATCTTTGCTGCTTTGACCATGGGCTGGAGTACGGATAATCTTTCATCCGGAACAGTGACTACTCCGATATTCGGCTCTATTGTGCAAAACGGATAATTTGCGCTCTGCGCGTTTGCCGTTGATGTAAGCGCATTGAATAATGTTGATTTTCCTACGTTTGGTAGTCCTACAATCCCTGCTCGTAACAATTTTTGTCCCTCACTTTTTATGTGTTTCTTAATCATAATGTACAAAAAACAAACAGGTTTTACAATTCCTATGTTAAAATAAATGCAAGGATATTATTTAAACAGGGGACAATCTGATGAAACGTGCAATTATAATGGTTATAGATTCTATGGGCTGCGGTGCAATGCCTGATTGCAGAGATTACAATGACATTCCGGAATGCAATACTCTGTGCAATGTTGCAAAAGCGAACGGTGGCTTGCATCTGCCTACTATGCAAAAGATGGGCATAGGTAATCTCGGAGACGTTAAAGGAGTGCCGCCTGAAAAAGACACAATTGCACAATACGGGATAATGAAAGAAGTTTCTAAAGGTAAGGATACAACAACGGGTCACTGGGAGATTGCAGGTCTTGTGCTTGATGAACCTTTTAAAGTCTATCCTCAGGGATTCCCTGAAGATGTAATAAATGAGTTTATTGAAAAAACAGGCTGTAAAGGAATTCTTGGTAACTATCCTGCATCAGGTACAAAAATTATTGAAGACCTGAATGATGAACATCACAAAACAAAGTATCCGATTATTTATACAAGTGCGGACAGTGTATTTCAAATTGCGGTGGATGTAGATGTTATTCCGCTCAATGAGTTATACAGGATGTGTCATATTGCACGCGAAATTTTAACAGGCGAAAATAACGTGTCCCGTGTCATTGCACGTCCTTATCATATAGTTGACGGCAAGCCGACTCGTATTTCAAAGGACAGAAGAGACTATTCCGTAGAACCGCCAAAACCTACTATGCTGAATGATATTCTAAATTCCGGCGGCAGGGTAATTGGCATAGGAAAAATAGAAGATATCTATGTAAAATCAGGTATTTCTCACGCTATTCATACAGGTTCTAACAGGGAAGGTCTGGAGCTGACGCTAAAGGCTGTCACCAATACTCTTGAACTTGATAAAATCAAAATAGCAGAGTCAAAAGAACCTTCTCAATGTGAATTGATTTTTACAAACCTTGTTGATACCGATATGCTGTACGGTCACAGAAATGACTGGAAAGGCTATGGTAAGGCAATAGAAGAAATAGATGCGTTTCTTCCCCAAATTATGGAAAAAATGACTAAGGATGATATTTTATTTATAACAGCTGACCACGGCTGTGATCCGACGGTTCCAGGCACAGACCACACCCGTGAGCAGGTGCCTATTCTTGTTTATTCAAAAGCCGATGACTTTAAACCTGCAAATCTTGGCATTTTGCCTACGTTTGCTTACGTAGCGGATGAAGTCAAAAAATGGCTTGGTGTATAAATCCTTCTTTACGCTTACATAAAAATATGATATTTTATTGATGTTATGAATAAGTATGTACGCTGGTATGATAAAGATCCTGATTTAAGTCATTTAATGACTTTTATTGAAAACCTTTCCGATGATATGAGAGAAGAAATTGCTCAGGATTTGATTCAAATTATTCTAAGCGAAATAAAAACAAACAAAGACGGTGAAATATCTCTGCTGTCTGAAAACAAAATTACTGAATACAGAAGGTGGTATGACAAAAATATCTCATTACACTCGGCTGTTGAAATAATTAAAAATCTTGATGATGATAAAAGAAAAGAAATAATATCATTATTAATGGAATCTATTGTACAAATACTGGCAGAATATAATAATGGCGCAAAAGAAGAATAAAAAAGTTCTAGTTACGGGAGCTTCAAAGGGGATTGGCAAAAGTATTGCAAAATTGCTTTCGGATGAAGGTTATGAGGTATATATCTGTGCCCGTACCGAATCTGTACTTAAAAATACGGCTCAAGAAATAAATGCTGCAGGATATTTTGTTTGTGACCTTTGTCAGAATGAATCCTGTAAAAGTATTATGGAAGAAGGTTTTGATATCCTTGTTAACAATGCAGGGGATTATGTATATTCATCTGTTGAAAAAACTTCGGATGATGATATAAGAAGATTAATAAAATTAAATACGGAAGTGCCGTACAGATTGATAAAATATGCTGTCCCTTATATGAAAGAAAAAAAATGGGGAAGAATTGTGAATATAGGTTCTATAAGCGGTATTGTGGGGGAAGCAAATGCATCATTATATTCAATGACAAAGTCTGCTTTTACCGGCCTGACAAAAGCTCTGGCACTGGAGCTGGCTATGGACAATATAACAGTGAACACTATCAACCCGGGATGGGTGGAAACAGAACTTGCTGAAAACGCTGTTTCTGCCGGTGATTTTTCTTATGAAGAAGAACTTGATATGATTCCTCAGAGACGTTTCATCTGTCCGGATGAGATTGCAAACCTTGTAAAATATATTGTTTCCGAGGAAGCCAAAGGCATGACAGGACAATCAATCAGTCTCTGTGCAGGTTTGAGTGCAGGGTAGAGTTTATACTAAAGTTGTAGTTGAAATTGTAATAAATCCTCCAAAAAGATGATTATTCGCTTCCCATATAATGATACTTTAGATAAGTATTCTAATTAAGATTATGAGTATCTAGTTAAATAAGGAAGGCAAGATTAAAATGAAAATCTCTCAAACAAATTTTTCAATTTTCAAGCCTATGTCTAAAGAAGAAAGACAGGAAGTTCATTCTAACCCGTTTGGAATTAACTTTAAAGGCAATGTATTAACATCAGATGTATTTGAATCAACTAAAGCAAAAGAAGCGTCAAATTCTACAAATCCTTTTGACTCTTTTACAAAGCTGACTAACAAATCAAAAATGGTAGCCAGTGCTTTTGTCGGCGGTATGAATTCTTTTAATGAAGCCTTCCGTTCAAGAATAAATTCTATTATTTCTTTCGGCAGACAGATTAAAGACAATATTGCAAATTCTTGGGAAAAAGCTAAAAATACAGAAATTTCTCTTGATTTTAAAGGTTTGATGGAGTCAATTTCTTCAAAATTTGATAACACATACAGTGTAAATAATTTGTTGAAACGACCGGTAGATGACCTTCATACAATGCTCGCTATAGAACACGCGGCTTACAAAGAAAGTCTGAAAGCGTAGGTGGAAGAATGAAAACGAACAGAATTGATAATATAATTGAAGCTCTTGGCAGACACGAAGACCCAAAATCTATTCAGGTTTTGGAAGAAATCGGAACAAATTCCGAAATTGATGAAATAAGAGAAAAAACAGCTCAGGCTCTTATTAGAAAGAATTGTCCGGAATCACTGAAAATCGTTATAGCTTCTGCCGGAAAGGGTATCAATGACCTTAGTGCAAGGGTTGCTATGAGTTCTATCAATGAAATACTTTCATTAAACGATAAAACAGAAGTTTTAAAAGTTTTGGAAGAAACAATGAACAGTGCAGAAAAATCAGAAGTTAAAGATACTGCTCGTTCAGTAAAAGCGTTGATAACATATTCGATGTAATTAATAATAAATAAAAATACCCTCTGTAATAAAACAGAGGGTATTTTTTATGCTATAAAACTAGATGATGACTCGCCACTGTCGGAGGTTTCAGATTCGGGTGATTCTTGTGTCTGTACCTGCTGTTGTACAGGTGCCGGAGGAGCAAATTGAGCGCCGAAAACTTTTATAATTTCATCTGTGAAAGAGCCGAGCAATGCTCTTATTTGGTCTTCAGAAATATTAAGGTCATCTACTTCAACATTAGAGAAGTCTGTACTGTTTGTTGTGCCATTCATATCGGGAAATAAATTTTCTACTCTTTCATCATTGTATCCCGATGCACGTTTTAATTCTTCTTGTAACCCGATGCTCAATCTGTTTATTTGCATGTAAATCTCCTTTTCGGCTTATCCCTATCAGCTTTACATGAGATATATCGGTTTTTTATTCTATAAACTTTATATTTTAGATTTAAAATTTAACAATAATTAACAAACTTCAAAAACACCGGTCGATATTGATTTTAAATTTTCTATAGTAATAAACCTGTTTTTTTCAAAACTTTTTGGGGATTTTTGACTGAGTATAAAGAAAGTCGGACCTGAGCCGGACATAATTGATTCGGGCAGTGCTTTTTTTATTTCCAATAGTTCAGGGTAATCGTTTATTACAGCTTTTTCAAGACTGTTGTACAAAAGGCTGCTGTCAAATTTTTCTGCCATTTTATCGGTATTATCAGGGCATATCTTTTCTTTATCACTCAGATTAGCAAATTTTGTATAAGCTTCTTTAGCGGATATGCCAAATCCTGTCGGCTTTATCAAAGTAACATCAATATCAGGGGTGTCTATTCTTTTTATATTTTCCCCCCTTCCTGTACACAGTGCCGTTCCTCCGTACAGACAAAAGTTTAAATCAGATCCGAGTGATGCGCATAATGTATTGATTTGAGTTTCGGATAAAGGTCTATCAAATACTTTATTTAATGCAAAAAATGTTGCTGCTGCGTCAGTACTGCCTCCTGCCAGACCTGCTTCCACCGGAATATTTTTTTCTATATAAACTTCAATTTTCTTATTTTTTATTTCCGCTTCTTCCAAAAACTTTACAATGGCTTTATACACAAGGTTTTTACTGTCATAAGGAATTTTGTCGCTGTTTCCGTTTAATATTATCTGTGTATTGATTGAATCTTCTATTTTAAAAGTAAGATAGTCAAAAAGACTTATAGCCTGCATAATGCTTTTTATATTATGAAAGCCGTCTTCTCTTTTGTTTAAAACTTCCAGTGTTAAATTTATTTTAGCGGGTGCAGCCACTTTTATCTTAAGCATTATTCTTTTTTAACTCCTCTGATAGTTGAGCAAGTTTTTCAATAGAAAGAGTTTCTCCTCTGATATTTTCTGCCCATTGCAGATTTTCCAGTGTTTTTGCAACTGAATCTTTGTTGAACCCTGCATTCATTAAAGAATTTTTAAGATTTTTCCTTCTTGTTGCAAAGCAGGCTTTTACAACTCTTCTTAAAAATGAGTAATCACTGACTTCTACCCTTGGTCTTTTATTTATTGTTATTTTTACAAGTGCAGAATCCACTTTGGGCGCCGGATAAAAAGATTTTCGTCCTACTTTTTGTATCAATTTCACATCAGCATTGAATTGGGTCAAAATAGACAATAATCCGTACTGTTTAGAGGGTGAATTTTCATCAGCAATTAATCTTTGAGCAACTTCCCATTGCACCATAAGTACAATCTCAGATATCCTGTTTCTGTTTTCATTATCCAGATCATCGATTTCCCCTAAAAGATGTGCAAGAATTGGGCTTGTTATGTAGTAGGGAATATTTGCTATTACCTTAAATGTTGTATCTTCAAGGTCTTTTAGTTCTGTTTTTAAAATATCATTGTGTATGAGTTTAAATTTTTCTGTTTTTATATGCTGCAGTGCTTCTATTGCATCCTCATCGATTTCTACCGCATAAACTTTTTTTGCTTTATTAACTATATTTTCCGTAACAAACCCTGCCCCGGGGCCAATTTCAAGAACCGTGTCATCAGTCTGTACCTCATCCGTTATACGGTTAATTACAGACTCGTCAACAAGAAAGTTTTGTCCCAGGCGTTTTTTTGTTTTAAATAGCTTTGCTCTTAAAAAATAATCACTCATAAGTTGTATGATACAATAAAAAACATGATAATTATACCTGAATATCTTGCTATACATGAGCCCAAAGAAGAATTGCTCGAAATAATTAATAATAAAGAGTTTGACGATAAAATTCTTTATGAAAAACAATCTGACTTCCACAATATAAAAGTTGTGGAAAATGAGGTTGGCCGTTTTTTGCATTACAAGGATACTTATCAGGCAGGATTTATAAATACACCGTTTTATAAAGGTAATCTGCCTTATATCAACTATTTTACTATTCCTTATCTTATTAATCCCGATATCAAGGATATTCTGCTAATCGGATTTGGGACCGGTAAAATTGTAAATGATTGGGAAAAATTGTTTGATAGTCTAAAAAGTATAGACGTTGTTGATATAGAAGAAAATATCTACGACATAGCAAAAGATTATTTTAATTTTAAAAAATCCGATAAGGTTAATTTCTTTTTGCAAGACGGAATTGTCTTTTTAAGAGAAAACACAAAAAAATATGATTTGATAGTGGTTGATGTTGCTTCTGATGATGGGATAGACGAGAGATTTTTAGATGATGAGTATTTAGCACTTATTAAAAATTCTCTTTCAATAAACGGAATTTTTATATCGAATTTGTGCTCAAGTGCCGATTTAAATCATAGAGAAAATAAGTTTTTTAAGTCTTTGATTCAGGTATATAAATCATATTTTAAAAATTTATTTGTCTTTAAGGGGGATGAGTCTGACAGAGTGTATTACAAAGCGTTTTTTGATATAGATGAAAGGGTTATTGATATAACAAATGTTATAATAATCTCTTCTGACTCACAAATGGCAATATCTTCCGATTATGCCAAAATCCACGATCTTGGCATTAATATAGAAAATTATATTAATGATTTACAAACTTTTTAAAGACAAAAGGAAAAAGAAATATTATATAAAAGGCTGTTATAAATGCACATAAGGCAGAAACAATATGTCCGGGCATAATATATAAGCCTGTTTTATATATGAGAGCGGAAATAATCTGTAAAACAATCAGTCCTGCCAAAATTGAAATAATTTTCTTTTTTACACTGCCTGAAATAACGTCAAAATTTACAAATCTTTTTTCCAGTATCCAGCCTGTAAAAATTCCTGTCATAAACCCTATTTTAGAATATGAACCGTGTTTCATTGCCAGTGGATTAACACAATCTTCTAACGGATTATAACTCGTCATCTGTATTGAGCATTTTATATGTAAATATAAGTATAATAGAAAAATAAGTGCCATTATTAGACAGTAAAAAACTATGTCTCTGTTTTTCTTTGCATCAACCCATTTCAGAAGTCTTTCACCTGCAAAAATAATCAATATACCTGCAGCAATTGAAACTATGACATCCTGCGGGGTATGTACACCTATATAGTTTCTTGAAAAAGCAACAAGCAAAATAATAGTTATCATTGAATATCTGATTAACCTGTTATTCCACCATTTGTATGCAATACTTCCCCACAGTGCCATTGCTCCCGCTGTGTGCCCGCTTGGGAATGAATAACCGTCTGCAGCAGGCAGTGCAGTTTCAATTGGACAAACTCTTGAATCTAGCAGCCAAGGGCGTTTGATACAGGCAGTCATTTTCAAAAATACATTTGTATATAGCGTAAGCCCAAAGGTAAAAAATATAAAAGTACCGGCTTTTTTGTTTATCCCCCAGTATATTATTGCCATTATACATACAGGGATAAGGACTTCGCCAAACCAGGTTACTGAGAGAAAAAATCCGTCAAATATCCCGCCGGTTGCCTCTCTAAAATGCTGTAAAAGCAATAAATACTGTATCTGTATCTCCATTGATCCAAACATATTTACAATTGTAACGTGATTAGATTTTAGTGGCAATCTTTGAGGACAAAATGTTTTTATATATACATAGGTAGTAATATATTAGTGTGTGAAAATGGAAAATATGAATTCTATACCTCAGGGGCTGCATTCGCCTAAAGGTGTTATGGGCAGCAGACCTGAGGATATGACAATATCCCCGAAACAAAATAATATAGCAGTATCAGAACCCCAATTTGAGCCTGTCAGTAAAGAATACGCAAATGCTATACGTTCTCTTGCCATGTCACAGATAAACCTTGGCTGTAAGCCCGGGTATTATTCTCCTGACATCATATACAGCAGATTCAGACATTGATATTCTGTTTTAGATAAGCTTCAATAAATCCGTCTATATCTCCGTCCATAACAGAGTCAACATTTCCGACTTCATAGCCGGTTCTGTGGTCTTTTACCATTTTATACGGATGGAATACATAAGAGCGGATCTGTGAGCCAAAATTTATATCAAAATTTTCGCCTTTTAATTCCGCCAGCTTTTTGTCGTGTTCAGCCTGCTTTATTGCAAGAAGTTTTGCAGCAAGCATTTGCATTGCAGTTTCTTTATTTTGCAGCTGTGAACGCTGCTGCTGGCATTTTACAACGATTCCTGTGGGTTTGTGCAGTATTCTTACAGCAGTTTCAACTTTGTTTACATTTTGACCGCCGGCACCGCCAGAGCGCATTGTATCTACTTCTATGTCTTCCGGCGGAATTGTTATAACTTTTTCAAAATCTTCAATGACAGGGCTTACTTCCAGTGATGCAAAGCTTGTCTGTCGTTTGCCGTTTGCATTGAACGGGGAAATCCTTACGAGCCTGTGCACTCCTCTTTCTGCCTTGGCAAGTCCGAATGCGTATTTCCCTGAAACTTTTATTGTTGCGGATTTTATTCCTGCTTCATCCCCGTCGGATTTGTCCAGAAGCTCTACTTTCCAGCCTTTTTTCTCAGCCCATCTGGTGTACATCCTTAACAGCATCTGAGCCCAATCTTGAGCATCAGTACCGCCTGCGCCGGCATTAACCGTCAGAATTGCATCATAAGAATCATACTCTCCTGACAGAGTCATCTGCACTTCCCACTCATTCATTTCTTTTTCCAAAGATTCAAGAGTATTTTGCAGCTCTTCCCACAATGATTCGTCGTCAGTTTCATTATAGAGTTCTACAAGGACATTGCAGTCATCAATCTGCTTGTCCCAATTCTTTGCCTGTTCAAGAATATTTTTATATTCCTGCAATTCCTGCGAAAGTTTTGCTGCTTTTTGCGGGTCAGACCATATATCTTC
Organism: Candidatus Gastranaerophilales bacterium; assembly: GCA_944325575.1. Classification (GTDB taxonomy): domain Bacteria; phylum Cyanobacteriota; class Vampirovibrionia; order Gastranaerophilales; family Gastranaerophilaceae; genus Limenecus. The sequence goes on from CALVAR010000027.1 coordinate 13,119, forward strand.
ACTTTGGAGCTTTAAATCAAGCTCTCTTGCGTTTGCTTCTGCTTTTGCAAGGTCAAAGACACTCCTTTGCTTTGTTTACTTTCAAAGCCAATTCTTCTAACTTCTGTTTTTGTTCGATGTCTATCATTTATATTATCCCTTTTTGGCAGCTCCTGCAATTTCTGAGTCAACTCTCAAAAATACCGGCTTAATTTTTTCTTTTTCCGTTATCTTGCCTGCGGGAATCTGTGCCCACTTAAGCGAATCCAGCTTAACATCAGACGGATTTTCTTCGAGATTAAGCTGCGTATAAACATCTTGCGCAATGTTCGGGCAATAAGGAGCAAGCATTGCTGCTATGAATCTCATTGATTCGAGTACATTATACAGAACCTGTGCACACTCCAGCATTTTTTCCTCTTTTGCAAGTCCCCAGGGCGCTGTATCATTTACATATTTGTTTACGGCATTTGAAAAATTAACAATTTCCTGTGCTGCTTCCGCTACTTCAAATTTGTCAAATCTTTCTTTTACAGCTTGAACTGCAGCCAGTGCAGCCTTTGCAATTTCATTATCAGCAGGAGTAATAAATTCCGGTTTTATTTCTCCGTCAAAGTATTTAACCTGCATATTCAATGTTCTGTTCAGCAGATTTCCTATATTGTTTGCAAGATCTGCATTAACTTTTTCTTTAAAATCATTGTCGGAATAATTACCGTCACGTCCTGCAGGAGCAGCTGTCATCATAAAGTATCTGAAAGCATCCGGATGGCTGAGTTCAAAGTGTTCCATAACATCTTTAGGTGCTATAACATTGCCCAGTGATTTACTCATTTTGGTTTCGTCTATTGTAATCCATCCGTGAGCAAATATAGTCTTTGGCAGAGGTAAATCCAGAGACATTAAAAATGCCGGCCAGTATATTGCATGGAATTTCAAAATATCTTTGCCTATAACCTGTACATCAGCAGGCCAGTATCTTTTAAATTTTTCGGAAGGATTAACAGGGTCATAGCCAAGAGCTGTTATATAGTTAGACAGAGCATCTATCCACACATAAATTGTCTGGCTGTCATCACCCAGAACAGGGATGCCCCAGTTTACGGATTCTTTTGAACGGGAAACAGAAATATCTTCTATATTTTCAAGCTGATTTAAGACTTCGTTTGCTCTGAAAGCTGGCTGTATAAATTCCGGATGGGTCTTTATATGTTCAACGAGTCTGTCTTTGTATTTTGAAAGTTTAAAGAAGTAATTCTCTTCTTTTACTTCTTCCGGTTTCTTCAAATGATCAGGACATAATCCGTCTTCAGTAAGGTCTCTCGGGTTTAAGAATGATTCGCATCCAGAACAGTATAATCCTGTATATGAGTGTTTGTATATATCACCGTTTTCCTGAAGTTTTTTGAAAATCTTTTGAACAATTTGTTCATGCTGTTCATCAGTCGTTCTTATAAACTGATTATAGGATATGTCCAATCCTGCCCAGCATTCTTTAAATTTATTTGCATTTTCATCACACAGTTCTTTGGGCGTAATACCTTTTGCTGCTGATGTTTTTTGTATTTTTATGCCGTGTTCATCTGTACCGGTCAAAAAGTATACATCGTCATATCTCTGGCGGAAATGACGGGCAAGCACGTCTGTTTGTATTTTTTCATAAGCGTGTCCGATATGAGGAGCACCGTTTACATAATCAATAGCCGTAGTTAAGTAAAATTTTGTCATAATCTATCCCACTTTAATAATATTTGATAAGATAAAATTATCACAAAATGCTTAGAGAATAAAGGAGCTATAAAATGTCTGAAAGATTAAACGGCAGAAAGAACAATGAATTAAGAGAAATTAATTTTATAAAAGATTATACAAAACATGCTCTAAGCTCTGTGCTTGTTGAATTTGGCGATACAAAAGTTATTGTCACGGCATCTGTAGACGAAAAAGCTCCTAAATGGATGGAAAAAGATGACCCTAGAGGCTGGGTAACAGCAGAATATTCTCTTTTGCCTACATCGACGCATACAAGATGCCAGAGAGAAAGAACGAAAATTTCCGGCAGAACACAGGAAATCCAGCGTTTAATCGGAAGAAGCCTCCGTTCTTGTGTTGACTTGGAAAAAATGACCGGAATGACCATTACAATTGATGCTGATGTAATACAGGCTGACGGCGGAACCAGATGTGCCAGTATTTGCGGGGGCTATATCGTGCTTGAACAGGCTGTAAAAAAGCTTATGGAAGAAGGGAAATTATCAGAAAACCCAATCTTAGAACCTATTGCAGCGGTATCTGTCGGATTGATTGACGGTGAAATTAAACTTGATCTGGATTATTCTGAGGATTCTCATGCTCAGGTTGACTCTAATGTCGTTATGACACAAAGCGGCAAAATAATTGAATTCCAGACAACTGCAGAGGGTAATCCTTTTACAAAACAGGAGTTATACAAAATTCTGGATACAGCGGAAACCGCAATACAAGAAATAATAAAACGATATTAAAAACCGTTTTCCGTAACTTTTTTTATGGCTTTGTATGCAATCACGGTCAGCCTTTCAAGTTCGTCCTCTGATATAATCAAAGGCGGCATAAAATATATTACATTGCCTATAGGACGTAAAATAGCACCCATTTTCATTGCCTGTAAAAATACCCGGTGGCCGATTCTTTCCGTAAATTGATAAGGCTCTTTTGTCTTTCTGTCTTTTACAAGCTCTACTGCGCCTATCATTCCTATATGCCTTATATCACCCACATGTTTTAGCTGTTTGAATTTTTGCAAGGACTGCTTGAATGCTTCGGATTTAAACATCAAATTATCGATTATTTTAGCTTCTTCCATAATTTTTAGGGTTTCTAAAGCCACCGCACAGGCTATCGGGTTCCCCGTAAAACTATGCCCGTGATAGAAAGTTTTTAGTTTTGAAAAATCATCATAAAAAGCATTATAAATTTTGTCTGTTGTAATTGTTGCGGCGAGAGGAATATATCCTGCGGTAATTCCTTTTGCAACACAAAAGATATCTGGTTTTATTTTAGCGTGTTCAAAAGCAAAATACTTGCCTGTTCTGCCAAATGCCATTGCGACTTCATCATCTATCAGCAATATATTGTATTCGTCACACAGGACTCTGAGGCGAGTAAGGTATTCCGCAGGATACATTCTCATTCCAGCAGCCCCCTGCACAAGAGGTTCAACAATGATTGCCGCAATTTCGTTATGATGTTCTTTGAATAATTTTACAACATCTTTGAGACATTCAATATTGCAGTTGCCTTTTTTGCATCCTTTGGGACATCTGTAACAATATGGTGCCGGCACCTTCAGTGTTTCAAATACCAGAGGATTAAAAATCTTTTTGTAAATATCAATACCGCCGACGGAAACAGAACCCAGCGTGTCACCGTGGTAAGAATCAGTCATAGAAACAAAATATTTTTTTTGAGGTTGTCCTTTTTGATACCAGTATTGATAAGCCATTTTTATTGCGACTTCTACTGCTGTAGAACCGTCATCGGAATAAAAAACTTTTGAAAACGGCTTTCCTGCAAGCTGTACTAACCTTTCCGCCAGTTCTATGGCAGGACGGTGTGTAAAATCGGCAAGCAGTACATGCTCTATTTTGTTTGCCTGTTCCAGCAGTACTTTATTAAGTCTTGGGACGGAATGTCCCAGTGTATTTACCCACCAAGAAGAAACTGCATCTATGTATCTGTTTCCGTCTGAATCAATAACATATATACCGTCTCCTCTTTCTATCAGAGTCGGTTTATAGTTTGCACCCTCGTATTGTTTCATTTGGGTATCCGGGTGCCATACATATTTTAAATCTTTTTGTATTAATATATCTTTTTCCGTACTCATAAGCGTTCTATCCTTTTACAGCACCGTCGTTTTCTCCGGATATAAAATATTTTTGCATTGCAATAAAGAATATTAAAATAGGTATTGTTGCAATGATGGAGCCTGCCGCAATATATCTCCAGTTTGCACTAAACATTCCCTGCAGGTCATTAACACCGACAGGCAGAGTATATAAGGCTTTCTTTGTCAAAACAATACTCGGCCATAAAAATTCCCCCCAAGAGCCGATAAAAGTGAAAATTGCAAGTACTGCAAGAGTCGGTTTTACCATAGGCAGAAGAATTTTCCACCATATTTGAAAAACATTGCAGCCGTCAACAAAAGCAGCCTCTTCCATTTCTTTTGGTATGGCAAGAAAAGCCTGTCTCATTAAAAATATTCCGAAAGCATTTACCGCAAACGGAAGAATCAAGCCAAGAAACCCCATAAAATTATTTACGGAGTCTACCATGTGAAGCTTCAAAATTATCAGATATACAGGCAGCATAATCGCCTGAAAAGGAATCATAATAGTTGCTAATGTAGCATAAAAAACAGTCTTTTTACCTTTAAAATCCATTCTTGCAAGCGGATAAGCCGCAAGAGCAGACAGTATAAGGTTTAATACAACGGTGAATCCTGCAACCACCATACTGTTTATAAAATAGAGAATAAAAGGTATCTGGTTCCACACGCCTTTAAAGTTTGCCCAGGTCGGATGCTGCGGGAAAAATACCGGCGGATACTGAAATATGTTTTCATCCGGTCCTTTCATTGCCGTTGACATAAGCCATAAGAAAGGAAATATGGACAGCAGTGATACGATTATAAGTGACGCGTGTATAAAAAATCCTCTTGATATACTTTTAAAATTCTTCATATTCCCCTCTAAAGCTGATACTGTTTGTGCTCAAACATAGTAAAATTCAAAATTGATAATACAAGAACAACTATAAGCAGTATAACTGATGCTGCAGAAGCTATTCCAAGATCAAGATTTTCAAATGCCCTTTCATATATGTAGTAAACGATAGTTTTGCTTGCATCAAGCGGTCCGCCTTTTGTCATAACATAAATCTCTACAAACACTTTCATTGCAGATATTGAAGAAATCATTGTGACAAGTCCTATTGTTGGCATAAGGTGAGGCAGTGTGACCGTAAGATGTTTTGTAACGGGATTTGCTCCGTCTACTTCACAGGCTTCGTATAAATCTTTAGGAACTCCCATCAGTGCTGACAGATAAATCATCATATAATAGCCGATACCCTTCCAGACAGTAACAAGAATTACCGAATAAAGCGCTACATTGGGATCCGTAAGCCATCCTACCGGATTGATATGAAAAAGTCCCATTACATAATTCAATATACCCTGCTGTGCATATAACCATTTGAATGCTATAGCCGCAACAACTATAGATACTATTACAGGCAGGTAAATAAGAATTTTATACAGTGTAATCCCTCTGATTTTTTGGTTTATCATTATAGCTATTATTAATGGAAAAACAACCAGAAAAGGCACCGCTCCTATAAGGTAAATGAATGTGTTTAGCATTACTTTGTAAAAGACAGGGCTTTTTAAAAGCGTTATATAATTATCCAAAGAGACAAATACCGGTTGATAAATATTGGAATTGTAATCAAAAAAGCTCAAGATAATAGTTTCAAAAAACGGTATAAAAAAGAACAAAATGAGTATTACTGCCGCAGGCAGAAGAAAAAGATATGGAACATATTTTTTATAATATTTATACATTTTACTCCTCAGTTTTTAAGCTCTGTTTTCAGGCATGTGCCGTTTTGTGAAACAATAAAATCAGTACTTGTTAAAGACATAAGCATTGCTCTGTCTCCCATATAGTCAACAGACCAGGCGCCCAGATATTTGGGTTTGGCACCGGTTGCCGCGTATGCAAATACGATTATTCTGTCAGGATTAATAGAGTCCCACCCTACAGGATAAATGTCCCAACGGTAGTCTTTCAGATTTAAGTTGTGCTGACGCCAGTAATATTCTATTGCTCCTCTGACTTCGCTCAGAACTTTGCTGCGCCCTGTTTCAAGGTTGTATACAATCAGATTGGTTTGCCATAAGCCTTCCGGTGTAAAGGATATTTTCTCTTTAAAAGCTATTCTTTTTCCATCAATAGACCAGTCTATAACAGTCAGTGTTTTTTGAATATCCAGATCAAGAGAATCCATCTGTGTCCTGTATATAGTAGATTTGCCACGATTTACATGGGCGTCTTCTATACGGGTTTGAATATTTTTGTTTAAGTCCAGATTGAGCAGGTATAATTCAGAAGATGCTGTTTTTGTCGACGGATAATAAAAGACCGTGGAATATACCATTTTGTCATATTGTGGTGAAACAACGCCGATAGAATTAATCTGCCTTTTTTTCTTCAATGAATTCAAATTTATATCAACAGCTCCGGGAGGATTATTATATTTTCTAAGAAGAAGTTCCGGATCAGGAAGATCAACAAGTTTGTTATCTTTTTCAAATTTAGGGGACGGAATTTCCATATTTTTTGCTGCTGCTTTGTTTACTTCTCTGTAATATTCCTGCATTGTTTTTGGCATATTGTTTTTGGGCTTTGGATGAGCTTTTTTATAGCTTTGGGTCCAGAAAAATTTTGAAGCGACATCTCTCTCAAAATCAAATGCAAATGCCGTGTTAAACACACCCAGACATAAAAACGCCGCAAAAAAGCAAACAAAAGCTCTCTGCACTTTATTTGTTTGCAGCCATTTTAGCCATTTTTGCCGTCCCAGCATTTATACAAGCCCCTCTCGCATAGCAGTAACGGCAGCTTGAGTTCTGTCATCGACATAAAGCTTCTGTAATATGCTGTGTACGTGAGCTTTTGCTGTTGCCCTTGTTATAAAAAGTTTTTCTGCAATTTCGGGATTAGATAATCCGTCCACAATCAGTGCAAGAACTTCCATCTCTCTGTCTGTCAGACCGAAAGTATTTTTCCCTGCTTTGTAATTTATTGAGTCTGTGGCGGAATCTTCTGTTTTTTGTCTTTGTACATTTGAAAGCACCAGCCTTGCAATAGCAGGATCGAGCCAAGCTGTACCTTCATTAACCGCAAATATAGCTGATGTAAGCTGCTCCGGAGTGGCACCTTTCATAATATAACCGTCAGCACCTGCTGCAAGTGCCGCAAAAACATCATCATCATTGTCACGTGACGTAAAAATAAGAATTTTGCTGTTTAAGTTCAGCTCTTTTATTCTTTTTGTCGCTTCTATGCCGTCAATAACGGGTAGTCCTATATCCATAAGAATTACATCCGGCAAAAGCTCCTTTGCCATTTCAACACCTTGCAGTCCGTCTTCGGCTTCGCCTGCAAGTGTTATACCTTCAGTTTTTTCTATGACAAGAGCCGTGCCCATTCTTATCATCATGTGGTCTTCTATTAACAGTACTTTTATATCTTTATCACTCATATACTTTCCCCGGTATAAAACTGTATTATGTTATTTTACTGCTTCTTTTAATTTTAACGATTCAGGAATAAGAAAGGAAAATACGCTTCCTTTTCCTACTTTGCTTTCCGCCCAAATCTTACCGCCGTGAGCTTCTACTATCTGCCTGGAAAGATAAAGTCCGAGCCCTGTGCCTGCGGAACGTTTCTGGCTTGTGCCCTGTGAAAATCTTTTGAACAGCTTTTTTAAATCTTCTTTGGGTATGCCTGTTCCGTTATCTTTTACATTAAGAATCAAGTCCCCGTCTTTGTTCAGGGCTTCTATTTCTATTGCCCCTCCCTGGTTTGTATGGTTTAGTGCATTACCGCAGAGATTTAAAACTACCCGTCGGAGTTCATTTCTGTCAGCTGTTATTTCTGCATCTTCACAGTCTTCATATTTTAAAGTTATATTAATGTTCTTTTTCTCCGCTAATGCATTAACCTGTGCAATGCAGTCCTGTAAAAACTGTTTTAGAGAAAAAGTTGTTTTGCAAAGATTAAGCTTGCCTGATTCATACTTGTATACTTCTAACAGTGCATTGACAAGACCTAGCATATCCTCGTTGCTTTTTTTCATTGTATCAAGGAGCATTCTCTGCTTTTCTTCAACAACGCCGAGAGTCCCGTCGAGGAAAAACTGCAATGTCTGTATTGCTGCAAGAAGCGGTGTCCTCAAATCGTGTGTTAAAGTCGCAATAAAATCATCTCTCAGTCTTTCCATTTCTTTTTGAAGGCTTACATTCCTGACTACACCTACATAATTTACCTGCGTAGCATCTTTGCCGTCGGACGGAATAGGTGCAAAGTTAATTTCAACAGGGATATTTTTATCATTTATACAATTTTTAACTGCTGCATCACGAAGAAGTACTTCTTTTTTCTCATTTGTAATTTTTTTTAGCTGTTTTTCATCAGAAACAATAAACTCTTTTAATGATTTTCCTATTAGCAGGTTTTCGCTCAGACCCGTTATGTTTTCAAAAGCCGGATTGGCCTGCACTATTTTTGCCTCCGGAGAAACTATAACAATCCCGTCTGCACAGTAGTTTATAATGGCGCTGAGTTTTGTGTTTGATTCTACAAGATCGGCAGTTTTTTGCATTACTATCTCTTCAAGAGAATGCGAGTATTTTTCAAGCTGGGATTTTGCCTGAGAAAGTTCTTCAATTTTATTGTTTAATTCACTTATAAGACCGCTTCTTTCCAGTCCGTTTCTGATGCTTATCAAAAGATCTTCATTATCCCAAGGCTTTTCAATATATTTGTATATTCCGACCTCATTTATGGCTTTTATTGCATTTTCTTTATCCGCATAACCGGTCAGCAGTATCATGCTCACATCAGGACATATTTTTTTAGCTTCCGACAAAAACTCAATTCCGTTCATATCAGGCATCATAAAATCTGATAGTATTAAATCGGGTGTGTTTTCTTTTATATCGGAAAGAGCCTCTTTGGGGCTGCTAAAATAAGCAGTATTTGTAAACCCCTCAAGGTTGAGAAGCATTTTTAAAGTAGAGAGCATTATCTGCTCATCATCAACAACTATTATTCTTTTAGACTTATACATCACAATATCCTTACTAACAGGATATCTCATGTCCTTGTACAGGACAAATAATTTACATTTGTAAATTTATTTGAGCTTTTTCTAAAAGGAAATATGTATTATAATCATTAAAAAATAAGATTGGAGTCGGAGAAACAATATGAGAGATGAATTGCTTGCTATATTAGAAAAAAACAGCAGAATAGACTTTAAAGAACTGGCTGTTTTACTGGGTGTTACGGAAGAGCAGGTGCTCGAAGAAATATCAAAATTGGAAAAAGAAAATATTATATGTGCATATCATACTCTGATAAACTGGGAAAAAACAGATATAGAAAAGGTTACTGCACTTATTGAGGTAAAAGTTACACCGCAAAGAGGGCAGGGCTTTGACCATATAGCGGAAAGAATCTATAACTACCCCGAGGTAAAGTCTGTGTATTTAATTTCAGGCGGATATGACCTGCTCGTTACGCTGGAGGAAAAATCGCTAAAAGAAATCGCAGCTTTTGTTTCTGATAAACTTTCTACATTAGACAGTGTTTTGAGCACGGCTACACATTTTATTCTGAAAAAATACAAAGACCACGGCACCTTGATAAATAAAACCTCTAAAGATGAAAGAGAGGTTATCACTCCATGAGAAACTTCCTCTCCGATAAAGTAACAGGTCTGAAGCCTTCGGGCATAAGAAAATTTTTTGATATAGTAAGTGAAATGCAAGATGCCATATCTCTGGGTGTTGGCGAGCCTGACTTTGACACACCATGGTTTATAAGAGATGAGGGTATTTATTCTCTTGAAAGAGGAAGGACTTTTTATACTTCAAACTCCGGCTTAAAAGCCTTGAGACAGGAAATAGAAAATTATATACAAAGAACGCAGGGTATTTCTTATGACAGCAATAATGAAATTATTGTAACAGTAGGCGGTTCGGAAGCTATTGATATAGGTTTGCGTGCAGTTATAAATCCCGGTGATGAAGTGATTATCCCGCAGCCTTCATATGTATCATATGAACCGTGTGCAATACTTGCGGATGCCGTGCCGGTAATTATAAATTTGAAAGCGGAAAATGAATTTAGACTGAAGCCGCAAGAGTTATTGTCTGCAATAACAGACAAAACAAAGGTTTTGGTTCTTCCATATCCCAATAATCCGACAGGCGCAATTATGGAAAGAGAAGACTTAGAAGAAATAGCTAAAATTGTAAAAGATAAAGATATTCTTGTGATGTCGGATGAGATTTATTCCGCTCTTACTTACAAGGATAAGCATATTTCAATTGCTTCTCTGGATGGTATGAAAGAACGGACCATCCTTATAAACGGTTTTTCCAAAGCTTATGCAATGACAGGCTGGAGACTGGGATATGCATGCGGTCCAAAAGATATCATTGCTCAAATGACAAAAATTCATCAATTTGCAATAATGTGTGCTCCGACAAACAGCCAGTATGCTGCTGTAGAAGCACTAAAAAAAGGTGATGAAGAGGTTGAAAAGATGCGCCAATCATATAATCAGCGAAGAAGATATCTTCTTAACCAATTTAAAGAAATGAATTTGGAATGTTTCGAGCCGTACGGTGCATTTTATGTCTTTCCTTGCATAAAAGAATTTAATATGACATCAGAAGAATTTGCCACAAAACTGCTAATGGAAGAAAAAGTCGCTGTTGTCCCGGGTACTGCTTTTGGCGATTGCGGCGAGGGATATTTGAGAATCTCTTATGCATATTCAATAGACAATTTGAAAATTGCAATGGAAAGAATTAAAAATTTTGTAAATAAACTTAGAAATAATCTCTAAATTTTACGCAATACACTTCACAAGGTGTTATAAATGTAGTAAAATATAAATAGAGAATGTTGCTAAGGGGTGAAGTGTGTTAATAAACAGTTTTTCAAATTCTTGTTCTACTCCGCTTAAGGATTATCATAAGCAGAAAGAAGAACTTGTTCGCAAAAATTATAATCATATTTATGCACATGAGCTTGCACATAAATTAGCAGGCGGTTCTTTTGCCGGAGCAATTTCTATAGAAAACGACGCTAACGGTATTCCTGTATCGGGTCATGTGCCGATACAGATGCCCGTGCTTGACAAAAATAATCCGCAAAAGACAATTGATCATGCAAACATTGTTATTAAGGCTGCGCTTGCTCCATCCGACCCTTCATCGCAGGATTACAAAGTAGCTGCACAGGCTGCTGCAATTAAGGAAAGAGCCGAAAGTTTAAAATCCCAAAACAAGCTCAATTATCTTGCGTAGTCTATTTTAAAATTGTGCTGAAAAGCTCGTAGGCTTCTTTGGGGTCATTGATATTTTGCACCTTTTTCTCCATAGGACAAAGGTCTGTTCCCGTGTTATTTTTTATATTTTCAACAACTTCGTCAGCAGAATATTTTACATTATTGTCTTCAAAAACTTTTACAGCCGGTTTTGAAATCATCGGGGTATAGACCTTTTTTGCCTGTCCGTAAACTATTAACAGCGCAGATGCTTTGCCAATTTTTTTGTCTGCTACATAGGCATCTTTAAAGTTATCATTTTTTAAATAATTTACTAACGGCTTAATCCCTCTTCCTTCATAAAAGTTTGTTTTTCCGTCTTTAACAACTACAAGAGAATGTTCTTTCAGATAGTTTCTGAGTGTTTTTTTAGAGGGATTGAACATACAGGCGCCTGCAGCCGCTGCAAAAATACAAACTGCTGTTATTGCCAGAAATATATTTTTAAATAGAGATTTATTATTCATGCTAAACTCCTTTTCAATAGTTTAATTCAGTAATAAAAGAGAACATGCTGTTTCAGTTTATTAAAATAGTCTCCTTGTATGCGTCTTAAAATGGGGCGGGTAATGACTCTGCCGAAAAAATATGACTAAATGTCATATTTTTGAGAGGTAAGAACCCCGAATTTTCGAAGAAAATTTGCGGTGAGAATTCCATTAAAAAAGACTCCCGAAGGAGTCTTAAAATGGGGCGGGTAATGACTCTGCCGAAAAAATATGACTAAATGTCATATTTTTGAGAGGTAAGAACCCCG
>CALVAR010000028.1 GCA_944325575.1 Candidatus Gastranaerophilales bacterium
GAATGAAGAAATTTTAGAATAAAATTGCGAAATGGAATACTAAACCTTGTGAACGCCAATAATCCAAGAGCGGATTTTGGCAAGTGCGCCGTGTGAGACCGTAAGGTCGAACCCAGCACGTCCCGTGAAAAAGTTTGACGAAGTGAGATTTGTGTAAACAAATCTGAACGGAGTGCAAAAACTTTTGAACTGCCAATAATCCAAGACAGCGGATTTTGACGGGCACGCCGTGTGCGCGAAGCGAACCCAGTGCCGTTGTGAGGGAAAACCACGCTTTTGCGAAGCGTCAAAATAAAACACAAAATCAATAAGATGCAAGATATTTACTTCTGCGTTCCGAAAAATTCTCCCTTACGGGTTGAATTTTAAGTCACTCCAAAGCAAACATCTTGCATCTTATTGATTAACGGACAATTAAATATATTATAGCCTGTAAATAGTGACCGGATGAGCAAAAGATATATGCATTGGCATGTATGCCCACCTGCAGCTGTCAGAATGACACAAAGACCGCTTCCGACAAAATTTAAAATCCGTAAAAATTATCCCTAAAAAAGCTGCTGCTGCAAGGAAGGAACTTTGTACCCCATAAGTCTGTATCCTTCAGGTGAAATTTTTCTGCCTCTCGGAGTTCTTTGTATGATACCTTCTTGCAGCAGGTATGGTTCATAGACATCCTCTATGGTTTTTGAATCCTCACCAAGAGCCGCTGCAATAGTCTCAAGCCCTACGGGACCGCCGTCATATTTTTCTATGATAAGTTTCAAAAGAGCCTTGTCCGTGCCGTCAAGCCCATTATCATCAATATTGAGCGCCTCAAGAGCATCCTGTGCTATTTTTGCATTCACTTTCCCGTCTGATTTTACAAAAGCATAATCCGCAACTCTTTTGACAAGTCTGTTTGCTATACGGGGCGTACCTCTTGAACGGCTAGCTATTACGGCAGCACCGTCTTCATCAATTGATATTTCAAGAATTTTTGCAGTTCTTGATACAACTTTTGAGAGTTCTTCCGTTGTATAAAATTGCAGCCTGTGTATAATACCGAAACGGTCTCTTAAAGGACCGGAAAGTTCACCGGCTTTTGTTGTTGCACCAATGAGGGTAAATTTGGGCAGAGGCACACGCAAAGTTTTTACGGTTTGCGCTTTGCCAGTTGTCATATCAAGAAAAAAATCCTCCATTGCAGGATACAAAATTTCTTCCGTAACTTTATTCAGCCTGTGAATTTCGTCAATAAAAAGGATATCACCGTTTTTTAAAGACATCAAAATACCTATGATATCTCTGGGACGCTCCAGCGCAGGTGCAGAGGTTATTTTTATATTTGCTTCGAGTTCATTTGCAATAACGGATGCCAGTGTTGTTTTTCCCAGTCCCGGAGGTCCGTAAAACAACAGGTGGTCAAGAGGTTTATTTCTTTTTTTTGCTGCTTCAATAGAAATTTTCAGCGTACTTTTTAAAGCACTCTGCCCTATATATTCATCAAGCTTTTTGGGACGAATATTGTTTTCAAAAGATTTATCAAAAGCGGTCTCTTTTGTTTCAAGATTTTTATTTTTGGTTCTTTTATTTATATCCAAAGGTTTTTGGATATTTTCGTCATCAGAAAAAATTGCCACAGTTTTTCGATTCTCCCCTGTTTTGTAATATAATTATAGCAGAACACAGGATATAAACAAAAGAAATCAGGGTATAAATTATGTCAAAAACAGCAATAATTATTCCGTCACGCTACGCTTCCACAAGGCTTCATGCAAAACCGCTTATCGAAGTGCAGGGAAAACCGATAATCCAATGGGTATATGAAAAAGCATCTGCTGTAAAACAGGCGGATGAGGTTATTGTTGCCACGGATCACGAAGAAATTTATAACTGTGTAAAATCCTTCGGAGGAATAGCGGAAATGACAAGGGCCGATCATAAATGCGGTTCTGACAGAATTGCCGAAGTTGCACAAAGACACCCGGAAATGGAATATATAGTTAATCTTCAGGGTGATGAGCCAATGATTACACCTGAAAGTATCGACAGTGTAATTACGGCATTAAAAACAGGAGAAGATGCGGATATTGCCACGCTTTTGAGAATAATTGAAGACAAAGAAGAACTGGAGAATCCTAATCTTGTAAAATGTGTTACCGATAACAAGGGATTTGCTCTTTATTTTTCACGTTCAAAAATTCCTTATGAAAGAAATATCGGTGAGGCTGTTTTTTACGGGCATATCGGTCTGTACGGATACAAAAGAGATGCGCTGTTTAAAATGACAGCATTGCCGCAAACAATGCTTGAAAAAACAGAAAGCTTAGAACAGCTGAGAGCACTGCAATCAGGTATGAGGATTATTACCTCAGTTGTAAACTTTAAACCCATAGGCATTGATACAAAAGAAGACGTAGAAGAGTTCAAAAAAGCTGTCGGTCAATAACAAACACGATTAGAGAATTCTATATTATCCGCTAATTTATTTGGGTTGAATAATTGTATTCCGCCGATTTATTTCTCAAATATTCCAGTATTGCGCCGCCGATTTCTTCATTCGGGTCAAAGGGAATTTGTTTAGGATGTTCGGAGTTTTTTAAAAACATTGTCATTAAAGGCCCGAACGCATCCGGTACAAGAGTTTTTCGATAGATTCCGGAAAGCATGGACTGGACATTAGCGGAGTCGGAATAGTTGAATCTGGAAATTACAGGATAGGTGTTTCCTACATTTTTGGCACCCGCATCAATTATACGATTCAGCAAAAACAAACCTGCTGTTATATCTGTTTCTTTTTTTGTATTTTTGAGCATATCCAAAACTGGGTTTACAGCTTTTTCTTTATAAGAAGCTATTGTGGCAGCAAGTTTTTCATCAAACTGTGCATGGTTGATTTTTTCATCCGGAAGAACAAAAGTTTTGCAAAAACTGCTTACGAGTTCGCAAGGTTCGTCATTATTTTGTTTTTGATTTACATAGTTTTGTGTATGAAACGGTTTAAATACAATAGAAACAGGTTGTGTATACATAATATCTCCATAAAAATTTGATTAAGAATATACAAACGGCGGGCCGTTTTTGATTTCGTAGAGTATGTTTTCCGCACGGGTTTTTAATTCATTTTTATCTTTACCGTTCATTGCCTGAACTCTGAATTCATTAATCATAGGCTCGACAACGCTGCGCTTTTTGGATTCAAAGTTATTAAGCTCAACGTTTACGAGCCTGTTTTGTAAATCCAGCTCTGTTTTTGCATTTTCTTTTATAACCTGTGCTTCTTTAATTCCTTCAATAGCGGCAGTACCGATATAGCCTACAGAAGTAACCGTGGATAAACCTGCAAAGAGAATTTTTAAAAGCGGATTTTCCCAGTTGACAATCATGTTGTACAAATGAGCCCTGTCATCATCCGTATGAGAATACAAAGAAGGTTTTGTTCCGGGCTTGCCGGCTATTGCTTCCGCACCTTCCTGTGTAACTTTTTCTGTTTCTTTTATAACATCATTAACAAAATTCTCCGGAAGATTTTGGGCATCTTTTAGAATATTTTTTATTTTTTGTTTCGAAAAATTCATTGAAACACAGATTTTCTTGACTCTGTCCAGGCTGTCTAAATCCCATGATTCCTGTCTGTCAATGAGCTGTTTGATTTTATTTTCCATGGACTCTGCATATTTTTCATAAATACCGGCTGTCTTTTGTACATTGCGGAATGCAGCAAATCCCAACCCCGTGATTAGCGCCGATGTTAATCCGACTGCTGCGTAGGATAATATTTTTTTACCTTTTTTAGGCTCTTCGTTATTTTTATTATTTGTTTGTTTAAAGGATATAAATTTTTTAAATGTGGTATTTCCGTTTCCGATATTTTCTTTGTGCAGTATTGAATCCAGTTCTTTGGCTTTTTCCGATAGCATATTTCTCAGTATTTGCATTTTGCCTGAAAAACTGCGTGTTTCAACTTCAATAAGTTTTTCCTGCAAGTCTCTTTGTACATCAGCCTGCTTTTTTCTTACCCATATTTCTTTTACACCGTCAACAAAATTCTTGCCTGCAAGTCCGACCGCACTCAGAACAAAAACCCCGAGCGCACCGAGGACATTTCTCATATTCGGATCTCTTATCATCAGGTATGTGACAAAGTGTGGTTCATTGTTTATTGCAACGTTTTTAGGTATTTCCGGCAGTGTTTGCCAGTCAGGAAGAACTGTTTTATGTTTTGCTGCCCTGCTCAACAATGCCATGGAACCGGCAAGAATAGCAAAAAGAGCAGTTGTCGTTCCTAACAGAGGAACAAGTGTTTTGCCGTGTGATTTTTGCTTTTCTTGATTATGTATTGTATTCAATTTTTCAAAGCTGTCAGGTTTTGTTGTCCTGTCAGGAATAATCAGACTGTCATACATATTTGCAATATTCGGACAATTGGGATCTTTTATGAGTGAGTTTACGACAACTCCTTCTTTCATTTCCGAAATATTCTTTTTTTGAGTCTGGGTAAGATTCCTGTACTGTCTTCTTGTTTCTATATCTTGATACGGATTTATGGTGCTCATATTTATTCACTTTCTTCTGTTGGGGATGCTTCTTCCATAGGCTCTTTTTGAGGGTTTTCAAGTAATTCTAACAGAGCCTCTTTAGCTGTATTCAGTTCAAACAGCCTTTTTGATTCTTCTATTCTTCTTGCTTCTTCATCTTCTTCATTGTCGGCATTCACAAGACCGAACAGATTGAATATTTTCTTTTTAATATCTTTAAATTTTTCTTCGATTTTCTTTTGTATGGCAGCTTTTGCTTCACCGAACATGGCAGTGAGTTTGTCTGCTATTTCTATAAATTTTTGCTTAATTTCATTTAAGGTTTTTACAACAGTATTTGCAATGTTTTGTACGGTATTTGAAATTGTCTGCAGCGCTTTTGCTGCAGGGAGTAATACGGAGTCTGCCAGTATTACGAAAGCTTTTGCAATAGGACGGGGGAGAGAAGAATTTTGAACGGCAAGTTTCATTGCATTAATCTGCTCCTGCAGTTTATTCAGATATGCAGACATATCCTGTGCGGCAAACAGCTGCTGCGTCTGTTTGTGTGCGGCTTTTTGCGCTTTCATCATCTGCCACACCGCGAGACATTCATTGTATGTCATTTCTCTCGGTTTATTATCTTTTTTTACGCTTCCGCCGCCGCCCATACCGTTACATATAGGGCATGCGCCCATCGGCAGTCCGTGCGGGCATGTTCCTATTTTGTTATGAGATGCTCTTGAAAGCGATGCTGTCATTATAAAAATATCCCTGTTCTTAATTCCTCTCGGACAAAAACACGGATAATACACCAATAAAAATATATTGTCCCATGCCTAATGCCCGAAGCAATGGTCTTTTAAAAGTATTCCGGCTGTACGGCTGCGGCTCAGCTAAGGACTTTCACCTTATTTCCTTTATTTCATGATTGTACTTTTTACAAAAAGTACTGTCAATATTTCATATGGTCAACTGACTATTGATTACGTCTTGGATTATTGGCGTTCTCAAGGTTTAGTATTCCATTTCGAAATTTTATTCTAAAATTTCTCCATTCCACAAACCTTGTTCACATGGCTGTTCGCTCACTTCGTTCGACTCCACAGCCGCACAAAATCCGCGTCTTAGATTATTGGCGTTCTCAAGGTTTAGTATTCCATTTCGAAATTTTATTCTAAAATTTCTCCATTCCACAAACCTTGTTCACATGGCTGTTCGCTCACTTCGTTCGACTCCACAGCCGCACAAAATCCGCGTCTTAGATTATTGGCGTTCGGACGGAGTAACGTCCGTCCTCACATGGACACTGGGGCTTCCAGCCGCAGCGTGTCCGCCAAAATCCGCGTCTTGGATTATTGGCGTTCGGACGGAGTAACGTCCGTCCTCACATGGACACTGGGGCTTCCAGCCGCGGCGTGTCCGCCAAAATCTAACTTTTCTTTTTATTTTTATAAACCGACACGTATCTTGTGTATTCTCTCATTTCGGATTTGAAGTCAAAGGCTTTTATTAAGACAAAATTTCTTTTTTCAAAGAAGGGAGTATCAATAAAGCATCTTGAATCCATGATAATATTATCTCTGTCCTTGTAATGGAATTCTTTATCAACATCTTCATATACGCATGAAAACGGCTGATATTCAGGATAATATGCTCTGCCGTATTTATCTATAAGGTATTTAATTTCAGTATTTTTTGTATCAGTCAACAAAACCGTACTGGTTAAGACTTTATTGGTTGATATGATGTAATCATAAGCGCTCAGGTTATATGTAGGTGCTTTTTCCGGCAGAAGCGTGATTATTTTATATCCGTATGCATTAAGCATATTAATTATATAACTGGAATCTGATGCATCTGCAAAAACTCCGATTTTAGAGCCTTTGGGGATATCTGTCTGTATGTAATCCTTAATATAACAAAAAGGTCTTCTTCCCTCATAGCCCGTATATAACGCACACCTCAGCGTTTCTCTTGCATAATGAAGAGTCGGTGTTTTCAGTATAAGCTTAGCAATTTCTCCATGCTGTCTTCCGGAAAGATTTATGCTCATAATAAGGAAGTAAGACATAACAAAAAACAGCAGAAGCAGTTTTATAATATTTGTTTTTCTTATATATGACAGGGCAAGAACAGGACACGACAACAGCACAAGAAATGTCAGAAATCTTACACTAAATACCATATATGCCAGTATACCCGACATTACCCCGACATTTATAAAAAACATAAAGCCAAAGGCCTGCATTGCCGTGATTTTTTTGCTGTTTTTTCTTAAAAAACCGAGAATTATTGATGTTATGACAGCCGGCATAAATACGAGAAATCCTAACAGACCTGTCCCGACTTTTACATTTAAAAATCTGTTGTTTATTATGTTGTTGTCGGACATTGAAACACCAAGATTTTCCGGAATATGAAGGAAGTTGAAAATAGCGAGTTTTGCATTTATTATGTGTTCTCCTACATATTCGCTGTATTTGAAGCCGGAAAAGTCAAACATCATAAAGATGTATCTTATATAGTTTGCAATAAAGGCCTTATAACCGCCCGTAAATCCGTGGACGGCTCTTGCCGATTCGCTGCCGAGAAAACTTTTATAATCAATAAAGTTTAAAATGTAATTATAGCTTGAAAAAATCATAAAGTTGATGAATAAAAATACCAAAAAAGAAACAAGCGGTTTATAGCATTCTTTTTTCAAATCTTTGTATGAAAAGTATGCCATAAGCAGAAATACACCGGGAAATGCAATAACAGCGGGAGATTTAGTACCCATTGCAATAGCATATGCAAGTGAAGAAAAATAAATTACACTATGGTTTTTATCTTTTAATGCATAAAGGAACAAAGTTATACTTGCAAGAATGATACCGGCAATCAAAACATCTGTCTCAAGGCTGGATACCTGCGCCATGACAGAAGCAAAAGACGAAAGTATAAAAATTGCCCACAATTTTCTGCGTTCTGAAAAACCAAAGTACTGGAGTATATTATAGATTGAAAAAATAACGCCTATATATCCGATAAATGATATAAAATACAATCCTATATCATTTTTGAAAAACAATATATTCCATAAATATAGAATTTCGGAGTTTATGGGCATAACAAGGTTTCTGTCATCAGAGATAGTAAAATGATTTAAATTTCCCTGAAACATCCAGTAAGATGCTCTGTTTAAGTGATAAGTAAGAGCATCGGCACCGTTTACCGGTAAAAATGCATCAAGAACAATTACCGTAAGTATAAAAAATACAAAGCCAAATGCCATAATCATCAGGATTTTGTCTCTTTTTAATCCTTTTAAAATCTGAGAATAAGTCTCTTTGATACGCGGGATATATAACGGCCTGCTGCTTTTAAGCCACAGAACAATACTCAGAATAAGGAATAAAACGTTCATTAAAAGAACATTATTCTCTTTTATTGCACTGAACAGAGAAAGCGTCTCCATGGTCAAAATAACCTGTGCAAACATTATTAAAAGCAAGTACAAAAAGGGATAAACACTTTTGGGTCTGTTTGTTTCATCTTTTGGCGAGAATACGCAGGTCATAAAATAAGAAGATACAAAAACCATCAAAAGTGATATGAAAAACATCATTTTTATAAAGCTCCTTCAACTCTCCTAAAAAATTATATCCCAAATAATAATGATTTTTATACAGTCGGGTAATTTAATATTCTAAATCATTTTCATAATATAAGACTGTGCATATTCCACTCTCACTCGTAAACTGTTTACTTTATGGCCGCCTTCTTTGAACGGCGGCTTTTTATTTTAGTATGAAGATTCAGTGGTATTGTCTATGTATAATCTTTCATCATTAATAAGTTTTTCTAGATTTAAGATATTGTAGACTTCGCCGTCTATATAGGCCTCAGCCTTAATAAAAAGGCTGTCCAGACGTTTGTCATTTTTTGTTTCCGTATTTTCCGCTGATATATTGATGATATTTGTAATGTCATCGACCAGTAATGCAAGTTTTAGCTCTGTAGATTCAATTACAATGACCTTGTTGCCTTTATTGTTTTTTGTATCCGGATTCTCTTCAATTCCGATAAATTTTTTCAAATCCAAAACAGAATAAAAATTACCCTTTAAGTTGATTATACCTATTATAAACTCCGGAGTATAAGGAATTTTTGTAATCGAAAAATTTTTAAGATTTATCAGCTCTCTTACATAGAATGAATAAATACAGTATGTATGTTCTGCAAGACGAAAGACTATGTACTGGTCTTTTCCGTACACTGCGGTATCAAGATTCATAACGGGTATTTTTGCTATTTCATTCTTTCTTTTTTGCATTATGCATACTGATTCTTCATCTTGAGGGAACAAATCAGCATAATTTGTTGTATTTTCTTCAAACTGCGCCTTTTTGATTATTTCTTCAAGGCTGTGTATATCAACAATGTTAATTATTGTTTCATCAATTTTATAAAAACTTTTGATAACTGATGAGTAATTTTCTCCCATTACACGCTGTATATGTGAGGGCAGGGCTGTAAAGAAATCCGTAACTTCATCCACTATTATTGCCAGCAGAGACTCTTCCCCTTTTATAATTATGACTTTATTTGACAGCGCAAAGTCTTTTTCGGGAAGATTGAATACTTTTCTGATATCAATAACATTTATAAACAAATCATTGTAATTTAAAATACCTACAATAAATTTGGGAAGTTTTTGCGGTTTGTTTATCAAAGGCAGAGTTGTTACTTCCAGAACATTTTTTGCATTAAGCGCGTATATTTTGTCATCCAGTTCAAAACACAGATGCAGATTTTCAGGGTCTTCTATTGTTATAACAGGCTTTCTAAACTCCACTTCAAAAATCCTTTTTGTAATCAGCTTTTTTATTCAGCTTAACATTTGTCGCAAACGTAAATTTGTAATAAAATAATTATATTGCATTTTTACCAGAAATAACAAGATGTTTGATGAGGATTTTATAGTATGAGCGGCAGCGGAGAATTGAACTACAAGAAAAAATCAGATATAAAATTTGTACTGGATGTGATTTTTCTTGTTGCTTTATTGATATTAATTATTACGGTCTCTCTTGAAAATGCGTGGTATCCCGCGGTTATTGCCGGTGTTGCCCTTTTATTTATTGCATATCTCGGACAGTACATTTTGACCAGAGAATGGCTGTTGAGAGAGTTAAGAAAAGAAGTTAGGGAAAAAACTCAAAAAACTGCCGATTCGGCTTCACAAATATTGGACGCCGCGTTCAATGAAAAAAACGCTCTTACAAAATATGAAAGTTCTTTTAATAATGCCGCAAATGAACTGGAAAAAATTAAATCTCTGTCTTTTGCCATAAAACAGAATTCCAAAGAAATGCTCTATAAAGTTTCTCAGTCATTAAAAGATACTGATATAGAACAAAAACCGGTTCAGGCAAATATAGACAAGATGATTGTTCTTAAACAGCGTATACAAATAATTGCGGAATTGATTCTTGAACTTAGCGAATACATACAGCAGATTGGTTCAATCATAGGACTTGTTGAAGATATAGCTGAACAGACAAACATGCTTGCGCTGAATGCTGCGGTAGAAGCGGCAAGAGCAGGCGAACACGGCAAAGGTTTTGCTGTTGTTGCGGGAGAAATCAGAAAACTGGCTGATGAATCAAAACAGGCAACTACAAAAATATCTTCTTTGATTAATGATATACAACATACGACCAATTCTACGGTAATGGCCACTGAAGAAGGCAGCAAAGAGATTGAATCTGGCGTAAAACTTGCAAGTAATATTGATGAAAACTTTAAAGTTTTGAATGATGCACTCGGCAGCCTTATGAAATTTATCGAAAGTGTATCCTTTAATTCCGAAAATCAAGAGAAACTTTCTTCTGAAATAATTAAGACCATAAAGGAAAATACCGCGGATTTGAGCGAAGTTTTAAACCTTGTTAATTCAAATATTGAAAATATAAACAACTTGAAAAACGTATAATTTTGAATGGTGAAAGCATAAATGGATTTTCTGCCGGAAGAGTTTGAAGAAATTTTAAATATTTTCAGAGGTGAAACAGAAGAAATCATCCAGAAAATGAATAATAACCTTCTGCAGCTTGAAAATACCCCTGACAATAAAGATTTGTTAGTTTATCTTTTTAGAGATGCACATTCTCTAAAGGGTGCTGCCAGAATGATAGGCTTTAACAATATACAACGGCTGGCTCACAAAACAGAGGATGTACTGGGACTTGCAAAAGAAAACAAAATCGAAATTAACAGAGAAATATCCGATGCACTTTATAAAGCAACGGATTTGCTTTCGGATTTGATTCAGGAATCCGTAAAATTAAAAAGAGAATACTATACAGATAATATCCAAAAACAGATAGATTCCATAGACGGACTTATTGCAAAATATCAAAAAGAGCCGGAACAGCCTAAAGAACCTGAAAAAACTAATCCTCTGCCTAAACAAACTGATAAGAAAAAGGAAGAAACAGAACTTGAAAAGACTTTTGTCACAATAAATGCGCTCTTGTCCGAAGCATATCTCCTTTTAAAAAATATGAAAGGTGAAGAAGGCTCGTCTTATCTTGAAACATTTGAAGATGTAATAAAACAGCTCAATGAAAAATTCGAGCCCACAACATACTACGACATAAAAAATGAGCTTAAAAATATTGAAGAAAAAATGTCATTTGTCATACTGAATTCCAATATTATGACTGATGACGAAATAAATGATATTGATGACAAGCTGTTAAACATTGTTCATTCGTTAAATAAAATATATCAGGAAGAAGGGCTGGAAAAATTTGATTTAAAAGGAAAAGTTGCCAAAAAAATTGATGCCGAAAAAAATCCTGACGGAACTAAAACCGAGCCTGTTCCTGATTCACAGAACTCTTTAATAAAAAACTTTGTGGAAAAAATAGAGTTTGTTAAAGACGGTTTGTCTAAACTGGAAAACAACCTTACACAGATTCCGGCATTGCATGATGCGCTGGATATTATTATAGAAATAAGTCAGAAACAGGAGGTTACGGATATTTCGCACAAGATTGAGGAGATACTTGATCTTGTAAAAAACAGTAATACCCTGCCGGAAAAAGAAATTATTTCTATCTTAAAACAGAGTCTTTCATCCGTAGAGCAGATGACACTGGATACAAAAGATGAAAAAGAAGATATCTCTCTTGTGCTGCAGCGTCTTGACATAATTAAACAGATGCTTGATATCAACAGAACAGTGAATCCTTTGTCTAATATCACTGCGACGCTGGATGAGTCTTCTCTTCCTGTTAAAAAGGCTCAGGACTTTTTTAACTCTTTTGAAACAACATCAATCAAGACATTAAGGGTTGATTCAAAAAAACTTGACCGTCTGGTAAATCAGATGGGTGAATTAATTATCGGCAGAATTAAGCACAAAAAAAATATTTCGGAGCTTGAAAATATTCTCTCCGATCTTGCCGAATGGAGAAATTTTAACCATAAATCGCAGAGTTTTATAAAATATTATGACAGGAAATATCTTAACTCCGATGCAAAAATAGACTATTCATCATTATCTGTTTTTATAAAACAAGTCTTTTCTATTTTTCAGGAAAATTCTTCTAAAATAATCAAGTTAAATAATAAAATTTTGAGTCTTCAAAAATCTGTTGATGAAGAAGATACAAAAATGAATTTGATTACAAACCAGCTCGAGGAAATGATAAAAAATATCCGTGTATTGCCTCTTGCCACTATATTTCATATGTTTCCGAGAATGATAAGGGATATTTCAAAAGATACCGGAAAAGAAATAGAACTTCTTATCTCAGGTAGTGAAACCAGTGCGGATAAAAAAATTATTGAAGAGATAAAAGCGCCTTTGATGCATATAATAAGAAACTCTATAGACCATGGTATAGAAACGCCTCAGGAGCGTATTGCCGCAGGTAAATCACCAAAGGGGAAAATTTATCTTATTGCACGCAGTATGCAAAACAAAATTGTTATAGAAGTTCACGATGACGGCAGAGGTATAGATCTGAAAAAAATAGTAAACAGAGCTCTTGAAAAGGGAATGATTACCCAAAAAGAGGCGGAATATCTCTCTGCGGAACAAATTATGAATATTATCTTCTGGCCCGGTTTTTCAACGGAACAGGTGGTAACGGAAATATCCGGACGCGGCGTGGGGCTTGATATTGTACAAACCAAAATATCACAGCTTAACGGTACGGTAAAAGTATTCTCCGTGCCTAATCAGGGAACAAAAATTTCCATAGAGCTTCCGATTTCAATGTCTACTTTAAAAGCTTTTATTGTAGAAGCTTCGGAACAATATTTTGCAATGCCTATGACCGCAATAAAAAATGTTATGTGGGTGCAGGATTCGGATATTTATCTTCGAAATGATACAAAATCAATTGTACTGAATAACAAAACCGTAAATCTCTTTTATTTAAGCGAGCTTATGAAACTTCCGGTGTCAGAGTCCGTACAAAAAGAAGAAAAGAAAACTGTTATTTTGATAGAAGTAGAAAACAGCCTTATGGGAATAATAGTCGACAGGATTCTGGGCGATCAGAATATTCTGCAAAAGAAACTTGAAGCTCCTATAATGAAACTCAAAAATATTTCCGGCATAACAACACTGGCAAACGGAGAGGTATGCTTGATACTGAACCTGCCAGAGCTGTATAAGTCTACATATACCCCTGTAGAAAAACCGCTGATGCCGGTATACAAACATCAGATTAATGCAAAGACAAACAAAGATTTTAAAATACTGATAGTTGATGATTCAATAACAACAAGAGAACTGCTCAAAAATATCCTTGTCCACTGGGGATATAGCTTTGAAATGGTAAAAAATCCAAAAGAAGCATTTGAAGTCCTTTATAAAGATGATTTTGACCTTATTCTATCTGATATGGAAATGCCGGAGATGGACGGAGACATGTTTGTTAAGGAATTAAAAAGTCATCAAAAATTTAAGGATATACCTGTTATTATTATTTCATCATACGATACGGAAAATCTTGCAAAATCTATGCCTGATGTGGATGCATTTATCAAAAAATCCAACTTTAATCAGGACTACTTACTTGATACGATAGAAAAGCTTTTAAAATATGATTAAAACAGATATTGATTCAAAAATATTCAAAAATTATTGCAAAGACAAAGATCATGCACTGGAGGTTGAAAGATATTCTTTGATGATTTTCGAGGCTTTCAGCAGGATTATGAATTTTGCACCCGAAGCCAAGGATTACCTTTCGCATGCCGCAAAACTGCATGATATAGGGTACTGTGTGGAAAAAAAATCACATCATAAACATGCGATGAAAATAATAATTGATGAAGGTATAGAAGATTTTACGGATGAAGAAAATCTTATTACCGCAAATATTGCAAGATACCACAGAGGCAGTCTGCCCGATGAAAACAAACACGAATACTTTGCCAAACTTCCGCCAGAAAAAAAACTTCTTGTTGCGCAGCTTGCGTCTTTTTTAAAGATTGCAGACGGACTGGACAAACCGCATAAAAACCTTATTCTGCGCATGAGAGCGGAAGAAACTCCGGAATGTTTTAATCTTTATCTGAAAACAGTAGGCTTTAAGCCAAATTTAAAAATGGCGGAAAAGAAAAAAGATCTTTTTGCATACACATTTAAAAAACCTTTAAACTTTGTTTTTGAATAAAATTTTCTGCTGAAAAGCATTGTTGCAATTGAAAAAAACGTAAATATATGCTATTTAATAGGTAGAAAAATAAAGAGGAGAAATATATGTTTAAAAGTTCAAATCCTATACTTTCAAGGATGGATAATGCAGAGAATGCTGTAGTTTTGGAAGGTAAACCAATGACCGTATCAGGTACTATCGGCAAGGTTTTTGCTCTGCTTATGATAGCATCTGTTTCCGGTGCTGCTGTAATATATGAAGCAATGATGGGCTATGCTGATAAAGTGCTTGTTATTTTGGGAGTGGCATTGATTGTCGGCCTTATTACAGGGCTTGTAACCGCTTTTGTCCCTAAACTTGCAAAATTCCTTTCTCCTGTATATGCATTTGCAGAGGGCGCTTTGCTTGCAGGTATTTCTTTGATTGCGGAAACACAGTTCCCCGGTATTGCCCTGCAGGCCGTATCAGCTACATTTGTTGCATTTTTTGTAGTTCTGTTTTTGTACAGAACAGGAGCTATTCGCGCCACAGAAAAATTTAGATCAACAATTATGTCTGCATTGTTTACTATTTTGATTGTATATCTTGTGGAATTTGTAGGTTCATTTTTCAATTTTCATATACCGTTTTTGAACGGTTCAGGACCGATAAGCATTTTAGTCAGCTGTATAATAGTTGTTGTAGCATCTTTGAGTTTGATACTGGATTTTGATTTTATTGAACAGGGGGCGAAAAATCTTTTGCCAAAAGACTATGAATGGTACGGTTCTTTCGGCCTTTTGGTTACATTAGTATGGCTTTATATAGAAATACTTAACCTTCTGGCAAAATTAAGAAATGACTAAATAGGCGGTTTTAAAAAGAAAAGGGCTTTTGTTTTTACAAAGGCCCTTTTTGTTTAACACATTCTATTATTTGCGAAAATATAAAGAAATATAAAAACAAAAAAGAACAATTGCTATTATGCATAATACTGGGGAATGTCCGGCAATTTGAAAACATAAAGTTTATATCCCCAATTCATTAGGAAAAGCGTAATTAACCGGAATCGGTTGACAATATAAAATTTTTTAATGATATTATATTTTTAATTAATGTTGGAAGGAATAATTATGTTAGATTTATCTCAAACCTATGAAGTTGTTATTTTTTCTGTAGGTGATACAAAAGCCGGTACAAAAATGGGTAAATTGCAGCTGAAAAATATAAATGACGACACACTTTTAAATTGCATTTTATGGGAAGAAGCCCTAAACCGTATTGACAGTAAAATATTTAGAACAGGTAACCTTGTAAAAATACTCGGCGGCTCATATAACGAAAAATATAACAACTGTCTGATTTCCAGTCTGGAGCTTGTAAAAGAAGCAAAAATAGGTTTATCCAAAGAAGACAGGGATAAATTATTTAATAGTATTGTTGAATATGCAAATGAAATTGAAGAAGAGGATTTGAAAAAATATGTGGTTTCTCTTCTTTTTGAATACGAAGAAGACTTTAAAAAATCTCCTGCGGCACGCCTTATGCACCACAATTATCTGGGCGGGCTTGTAGAGCATACTTTTGAGTGTCTGGAAATAGCCAAATGTCTTATGACAAATTTGTATAAAAAAATCAACAAATCCTATGTTTATGCAGCTTGTATTTTGCACGATTTCGGCAAAATTTTTGAATACAAAATTGATGAAGAGTCCGGATTAATAGAATATGATGAAAATTTTCCAAAAGAGTGGATAACCCATTCACAATGGGGTTTTTCAAATTGTATGACAAACGGTTTTAAAACAGTTGCAAAAATGATTGCTGCACATCACGGCAGGGCCGAATGGGGTGCAATTATAGACCTTGGTGAAAAAGATCTTGAACCTTTACTGTATTTTCTTCATCACGTTGACGATTTAAGTGCAAAATTCGGCAAAACAGCGATTAGTGATTTAGGCTAAATATATGGGCATATTTGACCTTCTAGGAAATTTAATTTTAAGCATTATGACATTATTCGGCGGCTAATATCTTTTATAAAGAATCTATTACCGAAACAAGAAGCTTCTTAAATGACTCTTTAACTTTTGCCGCAGTTTCAACAACTTCCGCATGAGACAGCCTTGAAGGATGCACGCCTGCTGCGGAATTTGTAATACAGCTGATACCAAGGACATCCATTGCGCAATAATTTGCCACAAGAGCCTCAGGAACCGTAGACATGCCGACGGCATCAGCACCCATTATCCGCAGCATTTTAATTTCTGCCGGTGTCTCATAACTCGGCCCGCTCATTGCCGCATAAACGCCCTTTTGTACAGACAGCCCGAGCTCCTTGCACTTTTGCTGAGCAATTTCCACAAGAGAGTGTTTGTAAATCTCTGTCATATCAGGAAATCTGTCGCCAAGGGTTGAATCATTTTCACCTATAAGAGGATTAACACCCATAAGATTTATATGATCGGTAATTATCATCAAATCTCCGGCTTTATATGATGTATTGACGCTTCCCGCAGCATTTGTAATTATCAATGTTTTTACACCCAGTTTTTTCATTACTTTTACGGGGTAGACAATTCTGCTTATGTGATATCCTTCATAGAAATGGTATCTGCCCTGCATTATAACCGCTTTTTTGCCATGTACCGATGCAAAAACAAGCTGCCCCTTATGACCTGCCACGGTAGAAGTCTCAAAACCCGGAATATCAGCGTATTTGATTCTTACACCGTCAAGATTATCAGCAAAATCTCCCAGTCCGGAACCTAAAATGATTCCGATTTCCGGAGAAAAATCTTTTATTTGTTTTTTTATGTAATCTATTGTTTCCTGCATAATAAAATCTCTAAACCGTAACAAGCTGTTTTCTGATAAGATTTGCCCCGAATTCCACACATTCAAGATTGTTTGGCAGAAGAGCCGCTTTTTTAGCCGAAACGGTTTTTGCCATTTCTTTCATTACCTCTTTTATTGATTCGAGTTTTAATATACCTGTTTTTTCTATAAAAGCACCAAGCGCCATTACATTTACAAATGCCGGCTGGGTCAGTTTTTGTGCAAGATCGTTTAACGGGATATTTATATATTTTATGTCAGTTCTCTTAGGTTTTATATGAGACAGAGACGAATTTATAATCATAAATCCTCCGGGCTTAACTCTATCTTCAAACTTAACATGAGATGCATCATTCAGCGCAATAACAGCATCAGCTTTATCTATGATTGGTGAAGGCACCTCTTTGTCAGAAATATTTACGGAACAGTTAACTGCACCGCCTCTCATTTCAGCACCGTAAGAAGGAAACCATGTTGTATATTTCCCTTCCAAAACTGCCGTATGACAGAGCAGCATACCGGCAAATAAAGCCCCCTGCCCGCCAAAACCTGAAATTATTACGCTCATATCAGCGCTCATTAGTTATTCTCCTTAGTTATATCTTTAAACACACCCAGAGGGTGAACTGTTTCTGTTACTTTTTCCATGTATTCTATTGCTTCTGCAGGTTTCATATGCCAGTTTGTAGGACAAGAGGCAAGCACCTCCACAAAAGCATAACCAAGACCTTTAAGTTGTATTTCAAATGCTTTTCTTAAAGCTTCTTTGGCCTTTCTTATATTCTTAGTATCAGTAATTGCAACTCTGGCACTGTATGCAGTACCGTCGCATTTAGCAACAATTTCAGCAGCATGCAGAGGATATCCGGTCAATTCTGCTTTCCTGCCCATAGGGGTTGTTGTTGTAACCTGACCCACAAGCGTTGTTGCACTGGCCTGTCCGCCTGTCATACCAAAATTTGTATTGTTAATCATTACCGTGGTAATATGCTCGCCCCTGCAGGCCGTATGAATGGTTTCATTAAAACCTATAGTTGCTGCGTCACCGTCTCCCTGATATGTAAAGACAAACTTATCGGGCTTGCATCTTTTTATGCCTGTTGCAACACATGGTGAACGGCCATGGGAGGCTCCCGCCACATCAAGATTGAAAAACTTTTCCAGAAATATTGAACAGCCTACGGATGATATGGCTATTGTATCTTTCTGCAGATTAAATTCATCTATTAGCTCTGCTATTATTCTTAGAATAACACCGTGTCCGCAACCCGGGCAAAATGTGAAGTGTCCGTCTTTTAAAAGTGATTCGGGTCTTTTATATACAAGAGTTTCCATTATATGACCCCTGCTTTCGTTCTGTTGTCTATTTTTTTATATAATTCAACGATTTTTTCATAAATCATATCAGGCGAAAGTAAACCGCCTGCACATCTTCCGTAAAACTCTACAGGACAAGCTCCAAAAACTGCGGAACGCACATCAAGCAGCATCTGACCTTTGTTAAGCTCCAAGTCCAGAATAATATCGGCCTGCTTTGCAACTTCAAGCAGACTTTTATCAGGAAACGGAAATAAAGTAATCGGCCTGAATAAACCTACCTGCATACCGGCCTGTCTCGCTCTGTCAACAGCAGCTTTGGCAACTCTGCCTACTGTACCGAATGCTGTTAATACAAGTTTTGCATCTTTCAAGAAATAATCTTCGTAAGTCGTTTCATTTTTAGCAACAAGCTCATACTTTTCAAAAAGCATGTTTGTACGTTCTTCCATCTCTCCTTCAGGCATGTGAAGAGAAACAATATTTCTTGCCGGTCGGTTGTTTGCGCCTGATAATGCCCATTCATTGACATCAGGATCTTTGTACGGATATTCGCCAAATTCCGCAGGCTCCATCATTTGCCCGAGTATTCCGTCAGCAAGAAGCATAACCGGATTTCTGTATTTTAGCGCAAGATGAAATGCTCTGTATGTTAAATCAATAGCCTCCTGTACATTTGACGGAGAAAGAACAATGAGCTTATAATCACCGTTTCCGCCGCCTTTTAGCGCCTGAAAATAATCGCCCTGCGCCGGTGCAATATTACCAAGCCCCGGGCCGCCTCTCATGACGCTGACTATGACGCCGGGAACTTCTGCACAGCACATTGCAGAAAATGCTTCCTGCATAAGAGCAATACCGCATGAAGATGATGAAGTCATCGCTTTTGTACCTGTCGTACCTGCTCCTATCACCATGTTAATTGAGGCAAGTTCGCTTTCTGCCGTGATAAACACTCTGCCGAGTTTTGGCAGAGCAGCGCCCATATACTCTCCGATTTCGCTTTGAGGCGTAATCGGATAGCCGAAATAACACTGACATCCGGCTTTTATCGCCGCTCTTGCAATTGCTTCATTCCCTTTAACAAGCTCTTTTGCCACTATCTGTATACCTCTTTTATTGCAGCATCGGGACAGTTCATTGCACATGCCGCACAGCCTATGCATTCTTTATTTTTATCATCAAATTCTGCCGGAAAATCTCCGTGCAAATTTGGTTCGCTGCTGACTTTTAATAATCCTTTAGGGCATGCTTTTATGCATAAATAACATCCCTTACACACATCCCTATCAATTACAATCCTGCCCATAATTTAGTTCTCTGGTCTATGTCTTTATTAATTATAATTGTATCACGCAGGAAGCAAAATACAAGTTGAACGTATAAGTAAAAAACATTTGCGGTTGTCTCATAAAGTTTTTGTTCGAAATGAAAGTAAGCCCGTCTCATATAACATGGCGGGGTAAGATTTTATATGTTATTTTCCACAAAATTTCTGTATTGAAGAGCCTGGGCAATGTGCGTGCTTTCAATATTCTCCGAATTTTCTAAATCAGCAATTGTTCTTGCAAGTTTTAGTATTCTGTCATAAGAGCGTCCTGACAAATTAAATCTTGTTATCGCACTTCGCAAAAGTTCTTCGCTTTTTTCATCAAGTTTGCAGAAAATTTTTATAAGCTCTGCAGTAAGTTGAGAGTTGGTTAAAATCTTGTATTCTTTATATCTTTGAGCCTGAATTTTTCTTGCATTAATTACACGTTTTCTTATATCCGCAGAGGATTCCGATTTGATTTTTGTGTTTAAAAGTTCTTCCGGACTCAGTCTGGGCACTTCTATCTGGATATCTATCCTGTCCAGAAGCGGACCGGAAAGTCTTGAGCGATAACGCTGAATTTGAAATTCCGAGCAGGTGCATTGTTTTTTTGAATCACCGAGATATCCGCACGGACAAGGATTCATTGCACCTAACAACATAAAATCAGCAGGATATTTTACACTATTCTGCGCTCTTGAAATTACGACCTCACCGTCTTCTAACGGTTGTCTTAAAACTTCCAGCACGCTTCTTGGAAATTCAACAATTTCGTCTAAAAACAGAACTCCTCTGTGCGCAAGTGTTATTTCACCTGGTCTGGGGTTCGAACCTCCGCCTATTATACCGGCAGGAGATGCCGTATGATGCACGGAACGAAATGGCCGTTTGTTAATTAACGGGCTGTCATTATGCAAAAGACCTGAAACACTGTATATTTTTGTAAGTTCAATTGCTTCTTCAAGTTCAAGAGGCGGAAGAATAGAAGCAAAACTTTTTGACAAAAGCGTCTTGCCCGACCCCGGAGGTCCTGCCATAAGTATATTGTGTCCTCCTGCCGCAGCTATTTCCAGAGCTTTTTTTGCTTTTAGCTGACCTTTTATATCTTTAAAGTCATATTCAAAATTTGTTGTTGTGTAATCATTAAGATAATCTTCTATATCAATTTCGCAGGTTTCTAAATCTTTTTGATTCTCTTTTGAAACACCGAAATGGCATACAACATCATTCAGGTTTTCCGCACTCAAAACTTTTATCCCAGGCACAAGTGCTGCTTCTTTTGCGTTTTCTTTCGGAACTACTACCTGTTTTATATTTAACTCTTTTAATCCGGATACAATAGGGAGTATGCCGTTTACCGGTCTTAATGAACCGTCAAGTGACAACTCGCCCAAAAACGCTGTGTCATGTAATAAATTATCATCAATTATACCGTCTCTTGCCAGTATGCCTACAGCAATAGGCAGGTCATAGTTTGTTCCTTCTTTTCTTATATCTGCAGGTGCAAGATTTATGACAACCTTCTGATTTGGAAATGAGAGATTGGAATTTTTTATTGCTGAGCGTACACGTTCTTTTGCCTCTGACACCGCAGTATCGGGCAAGCCTACAATTACCACCGAGGGAATTGATTGGACAAAATCCACCTCCACAAGAATTTTGTAAGATTCTATTCCTATGACTGTTGCGCTTATTACCTGAGAAACCATAACAAAGCTATGTTAGCATAAAAAATTGTCTTTACATATATGTAAAATTTTGTTTTTGTGCAGACAGATTTTGGATTTTTCAAAGAATAATTACAAAAGTTTAACGAAAATTATTTTTATAAAAAAAGGCCTAATATATGCAAATTCATGGTTTCAAGTCTTTATAAAGAAATATGAAAAAAATAATGTAAAACTTTTATAAAAATACAATAAAGCCCCGATATAGCTGTATCTTGAGTTCTATTACAGAAGTAAAATTGTAAAATAAAAAGCATGGATAAAACAAAAATTGCCCATGACAGAAAAATTTGTTTTAATATTGATATACAAGTTCGGAAATTAATCAAAATTTTATAAAATATAAAATAAAGATTTAGGGGATAACCGATTTTATGTTGAATTGTGTGGATTCAGCATGGTTTTGGTCGGTTTTTATTCTTATTCCGCACTAGCTTAAAATGAGAGCAAAATACTCCATTTAATCGAAGTAAGACAGTCAAAATACATTTATAATGATGAATGAGATAAGAATCTCAATTTATCATACGGAGGATAAATTTTGTTAGAGCACGGTTACATTCAGATTTACACTGGCGATGGAAAAGGTAAAACAACAGCATCATTGGGACTTGCTTTGCGTGCTTTGGGCCACGGTTGGAAAGTGCTCGTTATACAATTTACAAAAGGCGATTCCGGTACTACATACGGCGAAATAGCTTCTGCCGGTCAATTTTTGCCAAATCTGGAAGTTCACCAATTTGGTATGGACAGAGTCGTTTACAAACACAATGTTTGTATGGAAGACTATAAAGAAGCTAAAAAAGGCTGGGAATTAGCTAAACAGGCTATTCAAAGCGGCGAATATCAGTTGATTATTCTTGATGAATTAAATATTTGCGTTGCAATGAATATGATTAAGGTATCGGAAGTAAAAGAAGTTTTGTTAAATAAACCGGAAAATTTAGAAATTGTGCTCACAGGCAGATATGCTCATCCGGAGCTTGTTGCACTGGCACATCTGGTTACTGAAATGAAGCCGATTAAACACTACTTTGATATGGGTGTTATGGCAAGACAAGGTATCGAATATTAACGCTAAACATTTATAGCTTAAATGAAGCGTAAATATACGGAGAAATGGGGAAATATGGGAGGTTTGAAAAAAGCTCCCTTTTTTTTGCGGATTTTCGGACGGACAAAGTCCGGTGAGCGAGGTACGAAGTGAGCGCAAGCGAAGCAAAGCGAACGACAGAACCGAGCGTGAAGAAAATCCAAGAGGCGGATTTTGACGGGCACGAAGCTGCCCATGTGAGCAAGATTTATGGAATGAAGAAATTTTAGAATAAAATTTCGAAATGGAATACTAAACCTTGTGAACGCCAATAATCCAAGAGCGGATTTTGGCAAGTGCGCCGTGTGAGACCGTAAGGTCGAACCCAGCACGTCCCGTGAAAAAGTTTGACGAAGTGAGATTTGTGTAAACAAATCTGAACGGAGTGCAAAAACTTTTGAACTGCCAATAATCCAAGA
>CALVAR010000029.1 GCA_944325575.1 Candidatus Gastranaerophilales bacterium
CGTAGGAGTATGGGCCGTGTCTCAGTCCCATTGTGGCTGATCATCCTCTCAAACCAGCTACTGATCATCGCCTTGGTGGGCATTTACCCCGCCAACTAGCTAATCAGGTGCAGGCTCATCCTTTAGCACCGGAGTTTTCAAGATAACCATTTCAGGCCAGCTCATATGGGGTATTAGCAGTCGTTTCCAACTGTTGTCCCCCGCTAAAGGGCAGATTTCCTACATGTTACTCACCCGTCCGCCACTTTCCACAGGAGCAAGCTCCTGCTTCTCGTTCGACTTGCATGTATGAAGCACGCCGCCAGCGTTCGTCCTGAGCCAGGATCAAACTCTCCATTGTCAGAAAGTTTATGTCCATCGGAAGCTTACGCTTCCTGCTCGACTTTGCTTAAATCGTGTCCGTTAATTTTATTTGTTGTTGAATCAACAGGTATTATCGTTTTTAGCTATTCTATTTTCAAGGTTCAAATCTACACCGAACAATCATTCAACCAAATCGATGAAAATTCAGTGGAAACTTTGTTTCAGATTTTAGTCAACCATAAAAGGTTTCCAACTCATCCTTCAAGACGTTACCTTATCGTAACACTTCAAATTTTGTTGTCAAGTCGTTTTT
The DNA here is from genome assembly GCA_944325575.1 of Candidatus Gastranaerophilales bacterium. Lineage (GTDB taxonomy): Bacteria > Cyanobacteriota > Vampirovibrionia > Gastranaerophilales > Gastranaerophilaceae > Limenecus. Next base: position 617 of record CALVAR010000029.1, read on the forward strand.
TAAATTAGTTATTAATTTAAATTTCAGCTTAGTGTTCAAACCATTCCAAACAAGAACTAGTTTAATTATTTAAAAGGGCTTACTTAATAATTTATCAGGGAGTTAAACTCACCGCTTTAAGCAGTTCCCTCGGTGGCCCGCTGACCACTTTATTAATGTATCCCAAAGATTTTTTTATTTCAAGCACTTTTTTTGATAATTTTTATATTTATTTTGATAAATTTCTTATTTTCTTACTATAAGCGATTTTTCAGCTTCATATTTCTTTATATTTCTAAAATTTATAAGGAATTTTCTCCAAAAATATTTCATTTATCATGACGAATATCTGTATATTTTGTTCCTTGAAAATTAAATTTTCGATAAATCACTTCATTAGATGAGGCATGTTCAAATTTGTTCTAATAAAATTAAAATATATCAACATGCAACTTATATTATTTGACTATATAAAAGGAGATTCCCCATGATTAAAAAGAGTATTGTTACAGCAATTGTTACTGCAGCAGCTTTAAGCACGCAATATGTCATGACAGCATCGGCAGATTCCATGCCTTACGAACCTGTTTTTGAAAGTGTACCTATTACAGAATCCATGACAACAGCAGCAAAAGAACAGCCTGTAAAGAGTACTATTTCTGAAGTTCCTAAGATATCTGCGGTACAAACTTCTTCAACAACAAATGCGGTAAATACAACAGCTGCACCTGCAGAAAACGGTAATTTACAAAGCGCGCTTATGCAGCTTGACGGAGCACAGGTAGAAATAAGAAATCAGCTTATCCAATACAAAAATGAATACTCTGATATAGAGAATCAATATAGATTAATAAAAGAACAAAGAAAATTGAAAGCTAAACAAATAAAAGATACTGAAAAGAAAATCAAATCCTTAGATTCTACAAAAGAAAAAATCAGAAAGAATATGGATTAATTTAAATAATAAATCAAAAAAATACTGCTATTAAATATAGCAGTATTTTTTTGCAGTTATAAACATAATTAACAAAATTATTGCTATACCTATAATCCATCCCCATATATCCCATTCTATTAGACATTATATTGGGTTTTCGGCTATTTAAAACTCATATTTACATTACATAATAATATTAATAAAGTTAATTTACCGCTTATTTCTTTTTATATAATAAATATATCGTAGCTTCTAAAACCCAAAACAAAAAGCCGTGTATATGATACGCGGCTTAAATTATATCCCCAACTATTCTTGTTTGTTTGTTGATTATGAATGTTATTGTAAGAGGATCCTTATTGTGGTTGATTCCACAAAGCATCTCTGATAAATTTACTTTTTTGTGATTCTGAGCTCAATGCAACATTGCTCGGTGTAAAGATAAATACACTGTCACCAATTTTTTGCTGATTGCCGTTTAAAGCATGAGTTGCACCGCAGAGAAAATCTACTATTCTCATTGCTTGTTCTTTATCAAGCAGATGAAGATTCAAAATAACTGTTTTTTTGTCTTTTAGCTGTTTTACGATAGAAACAGATTCTTCATAAGAACGAGGTTCTGAAACTACTACTTCGTAGCCCTTAAAGCCTGGGTGGCTAACTACATTAGAATTTTGAGTCGGTTTTGATGAATACATAGGTTCCAAAGCCAGATTATCAGAAACCGGATATTCATCCATTTCTGAAGCCATGTCTTCAAATATATCATCTCTGTTTTCAAAACCTGATGTTAAGAAACCAACTATTGATTTAATTTTGTCTGAAACGCCTGCCAATTTTTTCTCCTCCCGATATTATATAAATAGCTTTCTTCCAATTCTTATCATTGTCGAACCGTATCTTACAGCCAGCTTATAATCACTGCTCATCCCCATAGATAATTCTTTAAGCGGATATGAAAAATTATTTTCCAACTCTGTTTTCAAATCTCTCATGCCGGCAAACAGCATGCACAAAGTCTCATCATCAGCAATAGGCGCAATATTCATAAGGCCTTCAACTTGAATTCCATCCAGAGAAATAATTTCTTTAAAATCCCTTCTTATCTCATCAACACTAAATCCTGTCTTTGACTCTTCATTAGCATTATTTACCTGCAAAAGAATTTTTTGAACTATTCCCTGTTTTTTGGCTTCATCAGATATTGCTGTTGCAAGCTTTAAAGAATCTACTGATTGAATCAAATAAAATTTGCCGACAGCTTTTTTAACTTTGTTTGACTGCAAATGTCCTATTAAATGAAAACGTGAATTTTCCTTTATTTCAGCATCCAGACTGCCAAACTTTTCAAGTGCATCTTGAACTCTGTTTTCTGCAAAATCTCTTAATCCATCCTGATAAGCTTCTACAAGCTTTTCTGCTCCGAAATACTTTGTTACAGCGATTATAACAGGTTTATAAGGTACGATTTCTTTTCTCAGCTCAGACAAGTTATCTTCAACTGTAGTCATTTGAACGTTAACCCTCTTCCCAAGAAAATACATATTAGTTGAACTAATATATTATTAATTATAAAACATGTGCAAATAATAGACAAATTATCAACGAATATAATAAAAATTCAATATTCAAAATACGTCAAAACTCATGCATGTCATGGTTTTTGGCATGATTCGAAATTTGTCAATACTGCTTAATATTTCTTAACATTTTTTGGTCCCAATAAAAAAGGCTTCCGGTAAATTACAGAAGCCTTTTTAAATATACGATAATAATTGATTATAAATCGTCTATTGTTGAACTTTCAAATCTGGTGTTATGATCAACAAATTTGCCGGGAGGAGCATACGAAGGATCTATCGTTTCTCTGACATATCTGCCGAATCTTACCCAATTTGACGGTTTTTCTGTAGATAAAGGTGTTGACAAATCTTTTGTCTTTACCTCAATAATTCTGGAAACTTCAGAAGAATATCCCTGATTTTGTATAAACTCCGGAGATGTTGTATCCTTAACAGAAATTTCACCCGCATAAGAGTATACAGGGATTAATGTCAATACAGCACCTAATACAAAATATTTTGCCAAATTTTTCATTAACTATCCTCACATTTATAATTATATACTTATTATAATATAGTATTTTTTACCTTTAGGCAAATCCTTTTAAAAGGGTATTTATTAATTTTCATTTTCTATTAATAATAACAATTCTTTTAATATATCTTCTTCGGGTACTCTTTTTATTATTTCGCCTTTTTTAAAAATATATCCTTCTTTTATTGCACCGGCAACACCATAATCAGCGTGTTTGGCTTCTCCGGGACCGTTAACAGGGCATCCCATTACAGCAACGGTAATGGGTTTATCTATATTTTTCAATGCATCTTCAACCTTTTTGGCAAGACCAATTAAATCTATCTGACATCTTCCGCAAGTGGGACAAGAAACAAAGTTTATCCCTTTTTGCCTCAATTCAAGTGATTTTAGAATTCCAAAGCCTGCATTAACTTCTTCTACGGGATTTTCTGTAAGAGAAACCCTTATGGTATCACCTATTCCTTCTGCAAGCAGTGTACCAAGCCCTACGGATGATTTTATCAGACCTCCTTTTAAAGTACCGGTTTCGGTAACACCCAGATGCAGAGGATAATCCACTATTTTGGCAATCTGTCTGTATGCCTCAATAGTTGTTAATACACTGCTTGATTTTAAAGAAACTTTGATTTTATCAAAATCATTGTCTTCAAGTATTTTAATATGATGAAGCGCACTTTTTACCATTTTTTCATGCAGAGGTATATCAAGTGCAGCAAGTTCTTTTTCCAGTGAACCCGCATTTATGCCGATTCTTATAGGTATATTATTGGTTTTTGCAAGAGAGACAACTTTTTTTACATTTTCATCTCTGCCGATATTTCCGGGATTTATGCGCAGCGCATCTATTCCATTTTCTATACATTGGATTGCCAGTCTGTAATCAAAATGTATATCTGCAATAACAGGAATTTTCACCTGTTTTTTTATATCTTTGATTGCATTAGCAGCGTCTTTATTAAGCACTGCCAGACGTATAAGTTCACAACCTGCATCTTCCAGCTCTTTAATCTGATTTACGGTAGCCCGTATATCTCTTGTGTCCGTATTACACATAGATTGAACGCTTATAGGTGCATCTCCGCCTATTTTGACATCCCCGATTTGTATTTGTTTTGATTTTCTTCTTTTTATCATAGTCTTATCTTTTTCACTAATAACAATACCTATATTACATCAAAATACACTCCGCAACTCAAAAAATATTGTAATAGATTATATTTTCATAACAAAACCTGTTGAATCAAAATAGCTCCTAAACTAAAATATATATATGCCTAAAATTTATGAAAAATATATGAAAAAATGCATTTTGCTTGCAAAAAAGGGTGAGGGGCATGTTTCGCCAAATCCGCTTGTAGGCGCAATTGTGCTGGATAAAAACGATAATATTGCCGGATACGGCTGGCATAAAAAATACGGAGAAGCTCATGCAGAAGTTAATGCAATAAAAATGGCTGAGAATAATGGAGTTAACATAAAAGACGGAACAATTATAGTCAGCCTCGAACCTTGTTCTCATTACGGAAAAACTCCGCCCTGTGCAGATTTAATTATAAAAAAAGGATTAAAAAAAGTTGTAATCGGATGTACAGACCCCAATCCGATTGTTGCGGGAAGAGGAATAAAAAAACTGCAAGATGCAGGGATAGAAGTTATACAGGGAGTATTGGAATCCGAGTGTAAGGCATTAAATGAAATATTCATAAAAAATCAGCTTGATAATATGCCTTTTGTTGCAATAAAAACAGCAACAACACTGGACGGGAAAATTGCAACAAAAACAGGCTCCTCAAAATGGATTACTTCGGAGAAAGCAAGAGCATATGTACAGAAACTCCGCAATAAATACGACGCTATTCTTACGGGCTCCGGTACTGTTATTGCAGATAATCCTTCTTTGACCTGCAGAATGAAAAACGGCAGAAATCCGGTACGAATTATAATTGATTCAAAAGCATTGTGCAGTCCGGATTCAAAAGTCTTTGATAATGACGGTACAAAAATATTTTGGATTGTAGAAGACAATACTTCCGTTAAGCATAAAAATAGAAACGCAGAAGTAATAAATTGCCCTCTTGATAAAGAATCCGGCAAAATTGACCTTACATATTTGATGCATATACTCTATGAAAAAGGGATAAGAAGCATTCTTGTCGAAGCAGGAGGAGCACTAAACGGTGCATTTATAAAATCAGGGCTTGTTGATAAATTATATCAGTTTATTGCCCCCAAAATCCTTGCTGACAAAGAAGGCAAAAGTTTTGTTGAGGGATTTGACATCAATAATATCAACGATTGCACAAAATTAAAACTTGAACGGCAAAAAATGTTTGAACCCGATATTTTGATAGAAGCCTCTCTTGTAAAGATTTTATAAAGGCAATATTCGTCGGTGGTAAAATTATAAAATAGATTAAGGAAAGTATGAGGAAAAGGAGATTTATATGATTCCTATAGTTGATTTAAAAAGACAGTACAAACAAACAGGTGCTGAAATAGAAAAGGCTGTTATTGATGTTTTACGTTCCGGTTCTTATATTTTAGGCCCTAATACAAAGGCGCTTGAGCAGGAATTTGCACAATATTTGGGTACAAAACATGCTATAGGATTAAACTCCGGAACAGATGCTCTTCATCTTGCACTGAGAGCTCTTGATATAGGCAAAGGTGATGAAGTTATTACAGTAGCATTTACATTTGTTGCGACAACAGAATCTATAGAAATTGTAGGCGCAACACCGGTATTTGTTGATATTGATCCTGACACATTCAACATGGATGTAACACAAATAGAATCCAAAATCACACCGCGCACAAAAGCAATCATGCCTGTACACCTTTACGGACAGCCTGCAAACATGGAAGTAATCATGAATATAGCAAAACGCTATAACCTCTATGTTATAGAAGACTGCTGCCAGGCTATCGGTGCAGAATTCAAAGGTAAAAAAGTTGGTTCATTCGGTGATATCGGATGCTACAGCTTCTTCCCGACCAAAAACCTCGGCGGTATGGGTGACGGTGGTATGGCTGTAACAAACAGCGATTACTTAAAAGATAGAATGACCGCTCTGAGAAACCATGGCGGTGCAGTAAGATACCATCACGACGAAATCGGCGTAAACAGCCGTCTTGATGAAATCCAGTCCGCAATACTCCGTGTAAAAATGAATTACATTGATGAATGGAACAAAATGAGAAGAGAAGTTGCACACAGATACACAGAACTCTTCAACGGTTATGCTGATGTACAAACACCTAAAGAGCTTGATGATACTTACTGCGTTTATCACCAGTACACAATCAAAGTTCCAAACCGTGATGAAGTTCAAAAAATGCTTCAGGAAAACGGTGTAGGTGCAATGTTGTACTATCCTATACCATTACATATGCAAAAAGTTCATGCACATCTCGGTTACAAAATGGGTGATTTGCCTCACACAGAATATGACACCCAGCATGTTATGAGCTTGCCTATGTTTGCGGAATTAACTTTTGAAGAACAAAAAGAAATCGTTCAAAAAGTAAAAGATGCAATTGAAAAATGCAAAGCAACAGCAAGCTGCTAGTATTTAAATAAAGCATCAAATAAAAAAGGGCCGACTTTTGTCTGCCCTTTTTTATTTTTTATATTAAGCAAAAATTTTTTATGTTTGTTTTTAATTTATATAAGAAGTCGAAAAATACAAAAAAGTCAGTCTATGGAAATTTCATACATTAATAACTTATTGCCTGTATACAATCAGTGTTGTAACAATAAAAAATATCAAATATCTTTTGGTTTATCGCGTGATACTTTTGAAACAGAATTTTCTAAAAATAAAAAGAAAATGGCAGAAAATTTAAGAAAATACGATATCAATAAAAATTTGATAAAAAATTTTGAAAATGCAAAAGACAAAACAGAACTCAGCCAGGCATTAAATGATATAGGAAATTATGTTTTACAACAATATGAAAACTCACAAATTGCAGAAAAGCAATTGTGGCAAAATGCTGTAAAAAAGCATAAAACAAATCTGGCATTAGAACAATATTTTTATAAATTAAAAGAAAAAACAAACAAAAAACTGTTTTCATTTTTTAAAGATATATCTGAAAAAGATACAAAACCGGATATTATAAAAATTAAGAACGAATTAAAATACAAATATAATATAAAAGATACTTCTTTTGACAATGACAAAGAGATTGCTCAAATGTGCCTAAATGCAGTAAATATATTAAAAGAAAAAGACTTTCCTATTCCTGATGCCATTATATATAATAGACATTTCCCATACGGAGGTATAAGTTTTGCTGTTGATAATAAAAAAATAATTTTAATCAATCCTGAAAATGCAGATGAATGGATGCAATCTACCAGCCATCCGTTACATACCATTACACACGAATGTGTTCATTGCTCGCAGCCTGAATTAATTGCTTTTGCCGTAAAAAAATTTCCTGCAGAATTTCAAGATACAATATCAAATCTTTCATTATATGCTGATGGGAACTTTACTCACGAAATTCATGCTGAACTTGTGACAAAGAAACTGCTTGATAAATTAACGCCGGACGAACAAAAATTATTGGATTATATTGAAAAAAAATAGCGCTTACATTGCATTAAAAAATTCCACTGCTTTATCAGCTCTTATAAACTTCTGATTCGAAAATCGCTTTGCCAAATCATCAATTATATTGTAATAAGCATCATTTACTATTACATAGCTAATGCCGTCTTGTGCAAGTTTTTTGTCCTTTGCCGCTATAACTATAAAAGACCCGTCACGATAAGCATGCCCGCCGGCTGTCCCGAGTCCTGCACCTATTCCCGCTACATCATCCGCAACCGCAAGCGGTGCCGTAAAGAACTGTCTGTTTTTATCTATTCCTTTTGCCAAAAGGTTATTGAGCTGTGCAAGCTGATCGGCAACACTTATTTTTGCAAGCCCGTGGGCATCAAATCTGGAAGCAACTTGCGGATTAAGATTATTTAAGTATACAAATGCATCGTAATTTACACCGGTTGGAACTTTGCTTCCGTTAAACGCCTTTTGATAGAGTTGGGACATTTCTTCTTTTGTAAAACCTTCAGGCTGCTTTGACAATTTTGAAAAAAGATTATTTTTCCAGACATTCAATATTTTATTTTCTCTTTGCATTAAAGTTGTACTATCAGCGCCGTTTTTTACTGCTTTTGTCAAAAAGATATTAAACAGCCCCTTTTCCCCTGTTTGAGAAAATACTTTATACAGCTCTTTAAGATTATTTTTCTCTATATATGTTCCCAATTCTTGTTTACTCAATTTTGTTTGCAATGTCTCAAAAATTTCCCTTACCGAATTTGTTTTAGCGGATATTTCATCAAACATTCCGGTAACTTCGGTTAGAGGTCTGCCTTCCAAATATTTTCGCACTTTTCCGGAATTATTTAAAACAAATTCATCACAACCATCAAGAATATGAGGATTAGACAGCGAAAATTTTACATGTGACGTATTTTGTACACCGTGCAGATTATAAGGTGTACCTCTTAATACTGATTGCAGTATTTTTTTACCTACGGATAAAGTCATAAATTTTCCTAAAAACTAACCTGTATATATAAACACAATTCATAACAAAAAATTGCCATCAAAAATTTAATTATATATGCTATAATAGCTTGTATTATGGAAAATAATTTTGATTTGGGGATTATAGGCGGAGGACCTGCCGGTTACAGCGCAGCAATACGTGCTGCTCAAAAAGGACTGAAAGTAGTTCTGTTTGAAAAAAGCGCTATGGGCGGTGTATGTCTCAATAAAGGCTGCATTCCGACAAAAACCATATTACATTGCAGCGATTTATACAAAAATCTGAAAAAAGCGGAAAAATTCGGGATAAGCACAGGCGAAATATCATATAACTACGAAAAAGTTTTTAACCGCAAAAATGAAATTGTTGAAAAATTACAAAAATCTCTGACAAAGCTTGTACAAAGCCACGGTGTACAAATCACGCAGGCTTATGCAAAAGTAATTGAAGCAGAAAAAATAGAAGCAAATGGTAATATTTATCAATGTAAAAATATTATACTTGCCACAGGTTCTCAGCCAATGCAGATTAAGGGCTTGGAAACAGACGGAACTTATATTTTAAACTCTGATGATGTTTTAAATCTGGATAAATTACCCGAAAATATTCTCATTATAGGTTCCGGAGCTATCGGTGTTGAATGGGCAAGAATTTTTAACGCTTTTGATAAAACTGTTACAGTTGTTGAGCTTGCGGACAGATTACTTCCTGCAGCAGATATTGATGTCTCCAAAAGACTGGATAGACTTTTTAAAAAGAGTAAAATTAAATTTTATACAGACTGTAAAGCGGATAAAATTGAAAACAAACAAGTTATACTCTCAAACGGACAGGTATTGTCTCCTGATATAGTACTATGTGCCGCAGGAAGAGAGCCTGTGATTCCGCAGGGAATTGAGTTCGAAAAAGAAGGAAGGTTTGTCAAAGTCAATGATAACTTCCAAACAAATTATACAAATATATATGCAATAGGCGATTTAAACGGAAAATTACAGCTTGCACACAGTGCGGTGCATCAGGCAATAGCTGTAGTTGACTATATTATTGATAAAAAATCTGTTCATTTTGACAAAAATAACATTCCTTCTGTTATTTACGGCAATCCGGAAATCGCCTGGACTGGAAAAACCGAAGAAATGCTTGCGGGGACAGATTATAAGGTATCAATATTCCCTGTTGCCGCATTGGGAAAAGCATTTGCTGATGATGAAACAGACGGACTTGTAAAAGTTTTATCTGTCAATAATAGAATAGCCGGTGCGCACATTATATGTCCAGAAGCATCATCATTGATTCATCAGTTTGTTCTTATGATTGATAATGAATTAAAAACAGATGATATTTTAAAGACCGTATTTGCCCACCCCACTTATTCAGAAGCTGTATTTGAATCAATTCTCGGACTTGACGGGAAGAGCCTGAGCCTGCCTCCCGTAAAATTGTAATTTTTGAGATTATTTCCTCAAATCATAGTGGTGTTCGGATATGTATTGATAATATTTATTATGTAGCGGATTTTGCGTAGAGTGAGGGCGAAGCCCGAAACTCGAAGAAATGCCGAAAAAGTGAGCGGATATTTTGTGAAAACAAAATAAAGCGAACGGCTTGAAGGCGTGAAGCAATAATCCAAGACACGGTTTAATCATACAGAATAAGCAGAGGATATTTACTTCTTCGTTCCGAAAAATCCGCCCTTGCGGGTAGGATTTTAAGTCACTCCGAAGCAAACATCCTCTGCTTATTGCTCTTAAAATAAATTGAATTACAGAATATTATTTGAACAACTACAAACGAGCGGAGGTAGGTTGGGCATACCTGCCCAACTCAATAAATCCTGTCATTCTGAAGCATCGAATGTGTTTTGCTGCAAAAATATTGCTATGTTCAGAATCTTACCAGTCTGATACACAAATCCAAAGCCGGTAAGATCCTGAGCTCGCTTTGCTCCTCAGGATGACAACTTCTTACATAATAAATATTATCGCTATATCGAATATTTTCACTACACATAAATATTAACAGCAAAATCGAACAGCCTTTCAAGACTGTTCGATATACATTTATTGATAGTTACTGTATCTATACAGCTTTCTTAATTCTGTGAACAACTCTGTCTTTGCCGAGAAGCACAAGTGTAGCAACCATATCTGCACCGTGTGTTCTTCCCGTAACAGCTGCTCTTATTGCCCACATTGTTTCTTTAGGCTTGATGCCGTGCTGCTCTTTAAAATATGTTCTCAAGTCAGCAAGCTGCTCATGGAGTTTTTCTTCGTCTTCAAAATCCCATTTATCAAGTTCATTCTCAATTACATACGGGAGAACTTTCTTAGCAACTTCGCCGTTCAAGATTTTTTCCTGTACATCAGGTTCTATTTCAACATCTTTGCCGAAGAAATATTTTGTATCATTAGTAAGTTCGGAAAGTATAGTAATAGGTTCTCTTGTTACTTCAACAATTCTTTCAAGCTGTTTTTCAGTGTATTCGCTCAGGTCGTAGCAGGAGAGATACGGTTTAACAAGCTGTGTAAGTTTTGTTAAATCCATTTTCTTAATATACTGACCGTTCATCCAGTTTAATTTGTCGTATTCAAAAATTGAGTTGGATGAAGATACTTCACCGATTCTGAAATCAGCTGCTATTTCATCAAGAGTTTTTATTTCATGCCCGTCAGAAGGAGACCAGCCGAGCAATGCAACAAAGTTTACAAGAGCTTCTGTCAGGTAGCCTTTTTCAACAAATTCAGAAACAGCTGTTGCACCGTGTCTTTTTGAAAGTTTGCTTCTGTCCGGAGCAAGAATCATGCCGAGATGTCCGAATTTTGGCACTTCCGCACCCAGTGCGTTGTAAATCATGATTTGTTTTGCAGTGTTGGATATATGGTCCTCACCTCTTATAATATGAGAAATTTTCATTTCCATATCATCAATTACAACCGCAAAATTATAAGTCGGTGTTCCGTTAGATTTCATGATTACAAAGTCACCGATTAAAGCATTGTCAAAATGCAAATGCCCTTTAACCATATCGTCATAAGAGGTTTCGCCTTCCGGAACATGGAAACGGATAGAGGGTTTTCTGCCTTCCGCTCTCAATTTTTCTTTTTCTTCTTCGCTTAAATGTCTGCATTTTCCGGAATATTTGTGCGGTTTTTTATTTTTAATTGATTCTTCTTTTTCTGCATCAAGTTCTTCCTGTGTGCAGAAACATTCATATGCATAACCTGCATCAATAAGTTTTTGTGCATATTTAGGATAAATATCAAATCTGTCGGACTGCTGATAAGGACCGTAAGGGCCGCCTACATCCGGACCTTCATCCCAGTTTAAGCCAAGTGCTTTTAAGCTGTCATAAATATTGTCTATATATGCCTGAGAAGAACGGTCAAGATCTGTATCTTCTATTCTCAGGATATATTTCCCGTTATTTTTTTTAGCAAACAGATAGTTAAACAAAGCTGTTCTTGCTGTACCGATATGCAAATTACCGCTTGGTGAAGGGGCAATTCTAACTCTAACTTCATTCAAAGTAGTCATTTTATTCTCCATTTCTTTATATCCGTAATTATAATTTTACATCAAATAATAAAATGGAGTAACGATAATAAATTTTTAGAATCAATCTCTTTTACATACTTATATTTCTAAGCTCATTATATGCAGTAACCAGCCTGTTTCTCATTTGCAGAGCCATTTGCATAGTCAGATTTGCCTTTTGTGAGGCAATCATCACATCATGTACGCTTATATCACCGCCTGCAGCAAATGTTTCGGCTGCTTCATAAGCGGCATTTTGTGCATCATTTACACTGTTAAGCCCGTCAGAAAATGCCTTGCCGAAGCTATTTGCCATATTTTCAACCGGAGAATCACTTTTTTTAGTTTTAGAAACCGCTTCGGCTTGTGTAATGTTATCTAGCCTTTCAATTGGAGAAATCCCCATATTCTCAAGCCCGACATTCATCTGTATACCTGTATTTATGATAGGTCCCTGAGGCATTGAAGCATTTTGCTGCATCTGATTATTCAAAATATTGTCGAAGGCTGTCATTCCGTTTTTGTCAGAACTTATGTTGAATGACTCCATATTCTGCGAAAATATTTTGTTATAATTTGATATTGAATTGTTTGCTATCTGATTAAATTGCAATTTTTATTCTCCGATTAAAAAAACTAAATTCTCAAAGCCGCAGAAATCATACCTTTTGTGGTTTCCGCAGTAGTAACATTGGCTTCATAAGCACGTGAAGCAGATACCATATTTACCATCTCTTCCACTACATTAATATTTGGTAATGTTACAAAACCGTCAGCATCAGCCTCGGGATTTGTAGGATCGTAAATGGTTTTGTAAGGGTCATTTGAAGGTGTAATTTCAGCAACCTCAACGCCCTGTGAAATTTCTTTTTCATCAAAAGATACACCGCCCTTTAATGCAACCGTACCATAGGTTTGACTATAGTAAGGGGTGTGTTCTCCGTCCGGGAAAGCAGGTGCAGTTGAACCAAGCTTGTCAGCATAAATAGCCCTGAAGCTTACGCTCTTTTTAACATAAACACCCGGTGTCCCGTCAGGGTTTCTGGTTGTGTTTACATTCGCAATATTAGAGGCAATGTTATCCATCATAGTTTTCTGGGCATACATGCCTGAACCTGATATATCAAATGCACTAAAACTCATTTATTATGAACCTCCGCTTTGAATAACATCAAGAAGATTGGACAAAAATCTTCCTTCCACCGTCGCAAGTACATTGTACTGAGTGCCTGTTTTGGCCATGTCCATCATTTCTTCTTCGACATTAACATTGTTTCCGTTGCCGTAATCTACCCATCTGCTGTCTCTTATAACCTCCGGAGAATATCCGTTCAAATCAGTCTGAGCCTGTTGTATATAAGTAAATTGCTCCTGCGGTATTCTCTGGGCAATACCGTGCAGCATAGGATTTGTAGAAGGAGCGGCACCTGGTTTGTAAATATCCTTTTGATAAGCAAGACTGTTTTGCATACGAAGATCTCTTCTTACATTGTCCCGTGAAATAATATCACGCAACTGATCTTCAAAGGCCACCTGCTTTCTCTGGTAGTCGGGTGTCATTGCGTTTGCTGTATTAGAGGCAATAGCAGATTGTCTTTTAACAAGTCCGTCCATGGCGAGCTTAGATACTTCAACTGCTCTTATGTTAAACAAATCCATTTTTACCTCCTCTCTGTTTTTACTATCCTAAAATTACTGCTATATCTTGGGTACTGATATCTCAAAAGTTGTACCGTCTTTGTCAGAACTTACAAGATTCAAATCCCCGTATTGTTCTTTCATGGCATCTTTGGAGATAAACAATCCGAGTCCGCTTCCTGTCGGTTTTGACGTATAGCCGTCCTCAAAAATCTTCAGTGTATTATCGGAATCTATGCCGCAGCCGTTATCACTAACGTATATTTTCAGCATATTATCATCAGTTTCCTGTGTAGAAATTTTTATAACTCCGTTTTCTTTAATGGCATCAATCGAGTTATAAAGCAGATTGATTAAGACATTTAAAAGTTTGTTTTCATCACAGAGAACATTTCCTGTATATTGATTTGAAATTTCAAATTTTGTATCAGCTTCCATTGCTCTTGCCTGCACCAGATTCACTGCATTTTGAAGAATTTTGGAAAAGCTTACGGGTTCAAGTTTTATACCTCTTATTGTTCTGAGTTCCGACAGAAGAACCGCTATAGCATCTTTGGATTTTTTTATGCTTTCAACCGCATTAATAAGAGAATCCTGCAGTTCTTTACTCGGAACATGTTCCAGCCTTTTTTCAATAATTTTTGAATATAAATCAATAACCGAAAGATGATTTTTTATATCATGGGATATTACTTTTGACTTTGCAGAAATATACTCATATTTCTTTGCCATATCATCAGTTTCACCCAACAGTCCGGCCTCTGCACGATTAAGAGCAGCCTCTTCCACATAAGAATCAGCAAAATCTATAAATTTATGGACAGCTTTATTTAATAGCTCATTACCTCTTCGTTCGGGTGTATACTCCTGCGTATATCTCATCAAATCTATTTTGGAATTTTCCGAAATTATCCTGACAACATTATTTACATCTTTGGAATTTAACAGCTGATAAACACAGGAGGTATCTTTAACATTTTCCGTAGAGTAATCCCAGAGGACACAGGCTGAATATCTTGGAGAAAGCAGTACAAGAAACTCTGTCTGACCCCAAATATCATCTTTGGTTAAGTTTTCACCCTTTGTGGTATCATCAAACGAATATACTTCCGCACTTGTAAATTCCAGTCTTTTTAATACACCGTCAAGCTCTTTTGTATCAAAAAGTCTGATTAAAACAACCGCCTTCTGTGTTTGGGCTTCAAGAAGAGGTTCCAGAGCAAAGCGAAAAAGGCCTTTGATTGTTTGCTTGTTCAAAGGTCTTGTTTGACCGAGATATATTAAATCTCTCAATAAATTTTTCTGTCTGAAATTTGCTCCGCCCATTTATTTTTTAATCTTACCTTTATTTAATTCATGCTCTGTTTGATTTTTTTATTATCAAACAGAGCATTTTAGTTTGCTAAATAGCTATTTTGACTTTTCTTCTGTTCAAAAATCCATTGTTCAATGCATACAAAACAGCCTGTGTTCTGTCATTGACCTGTAATTTTTGGAAGATATTATTTACGTGTGTTTTTACTGTTGTTTCCGATATAAACAGTTTTTGTGCAACGCCTTTGTATGTGATTCCCTGTGTCAGAAGATCAAGAACTTCTTCTTCTCTTTGTGTAAGATAGTTCAAAAGATTTTCTTCATCAGAAAGTTCCTGATTTTCTTCTTTGAATGATTTTTGGAAATATTCAAAAAATCTGGAGGATAAAGCTGCAGGCAGATAAATTTTTCCCGCTGCAACTTCATCTATAGCATAGATGAGTTGTGCAGATGCCATTGTTTTTAAGATATAGCCTTTTGCACCGATTTTCATAGCTCTGAAAATCAAGTCAGGATCATCATAGCCTGTCAAAGCAATGATACGCACTCCCAAATCCAGTTTTTCAATTTCTGCAATAGCAGTCAAACCGTCTTTTTCAGGCATATTAATATCCATCAAAACGATTTCCGGACGATACTTCTTAATAAGACTGATTGCAACACTTGCACTTGTAGCTGTTGCCACTACATCAAAATCGCTTTCAATTTCAATTAATTCCTTGATGCCTGACAAATGCTCATAATTGTCGTCTACAATAATGATTCTGGCTTTCTTCTTAAATTCAAGACCTCTTCTCATCTACTCCCCCCAAGATTCTTTTTGTTAGTTCTTGTATTGTCCCCGGGCAGTATATTTTATAACCCGTCAGGACTACTGCATCATATACAGTTGATAATTTTCGTGTGATTATATTATTTACATTTTGTATATTACCCCTAAATGCAGTAGTCTCTCATCGACTAAAAGGTCGAAATAATGAAAAAAATCCATATTCTGAAAGATTTAGACCATATGGTTTAGAAAAAGCTGTTTTTTCTTGCAGGAAAAGAGTTTTAGAATAGAGAACAATTTAATTTATTAGTATTACTAAAAATTTCCCGTATACACAGTTTGATTTAGATATTTTGCAGGAAATTTTATAAAGAGCGTTGACATCCTGATATAACAGGATAATTTCATATTGTCAACTGACTCCGACTACTTGATGAACCTGTGTAATAAACAAGTCAGTTTTTAAAAACAAGTCCGGCACAGGCAACAAGTGCATGGGGTCACTTCCGCAAAATGCTAGACTTGGCGTCACTCGCACTCCGTGGAGCACTTCTACAAGCGAGGCCGCCTCAGACAACTTTAGTCAGCTAACATCATTGTCATTATTGTATATGTTATGTATTTCGATGACAAAATAATTTAAATAATAAAATGAGTACAAGTATTAATAATACAGTCCGCACGTTGGGCATACTTGCCCAACGCAACAAATGTCATTCTGAAGCGTCAAATATGCTTTGCTACAAAAATATTGCTGTGTTCAGAATCTTACACACCTGATGTGTTATCAAAGAGCCGGTAAGATCCTGAGCTCGCCTCTTGAAATCAGACGTTCGGGAAAAATGTGGTTTTCCCTCACAACGGCACTGGGTTCGGCTTTGCCTCACACGGCGTGCCGGTCTGATTCCGCGCTCCTCAGGATGACAATTTTTACATAATAAAGCCCCATAATAGAGCAGCCATAAAAATAATATTCCTTGTCCCTGTTTTAATGTGTATAATAATACCAAGGAGCAGCCGGATAATCGCGCAGATGAAAAATTCTGTGAGGAAAGTCCGGGCACCCAAGGGCAGACCGCCTGATAACGTCAGGTGCGGGCGACCGTGAGGATAGTGCCACAGAAATGCAGACTGCCGATGAATCCCGCAAGGATAACAGGCGATGGTGCAACGGCGAGGTAAGAGCTCACCGGCAGGGCTGAGAGGTCCTGGCCAGGTAAACCCCGGTCGGGTGCAAGGTTGACAAAAAGGTTAAGGTGACCCGCCGTCTTTTGACAAACCGCTGGAGCTTGCAGGCAACTGCAAGTCGAGACAGATGATTATCTAGAAACAGAACCCGGCTTATGAGCTGCTCCTTTTTATTTTAATGTTTTATTCTAAAATCTTTTGAGGTCGGACAACCGGAAGCAGGCTGTTTTGAGGATAAAAATCATCCACTATGCCCAATGGACCCTGAATAATGAAAAATTCCACCATATCATCAGGATTTACTCTTATGTCATCAAACGGAATCCTAACTTCAAGAAAATCTTCAAAAACATGTTCTATATTATTTTTTAGCTGCAGCACCCACAAATTATCCTTTGTTGCCAGTGCAAGCTGAGAAGTGAAATGGAAATTTTTGAACATAGTAATTTTAATTTCACTGTTATATGCTTCTTTTAGCAAAGGTATTATTGTTTCTGTTTTATTCACCGTGCGTATCGGAGATGCATACATGTGATTTTCAGAATAATTTTTAAAATAAATATAAATCTGATTAAAATCCTTAAAACCGGTCTCTTTATCCAAAATATATTTATTTATATCAAAACGCAGATAAAGATAATCCGAATCATAGCCAAAAAAGATTTTATTAAAGAATCTTTTTTCCTGCATTGTCGGAGGAGCGGGAATATCCAGACACCCTCCGGCAGCCCACTTGTCATAGGGGTCCTTTCCCGTAAGTTCAAATTTTTCAAACGGAGCAACCGGATATCTGGAATGAGCCTCTACAAAATCAGACAACGGCGATTCCAGATACGATGGAACAGGTTTATTTATTATTCCGTAGATATTTTTAAGATGCTCCCTGAACATATGATCAAATATATCATCCTGACCGGAATTATTAGGTTCACCATACCACCAGTACCAGTCGCTGCTCTGGGTAATTAAAAGTTCTTCCCACGCATTAAGAAGGTTGGGATCATCGGGGTGTAATTTTTCATATTCCTTAAGATCACAGCGGGCCCTGTCCATATAGGACCAGGCAAGATTCTTTGTAGGTTCGCCTATCCATAAAAGAAAATCCCTGTTAATCCATGAGCCTGCCTGAACATGTTTTAGCTCAAACGGAGTTGATGACCAGTCTAGTTTATCTACTTCATCAATGTAATCTGATACTCTTACCGTTTCAAGCCCTTCATCCTCCAGAATAAGCTTGTACAAAGTTTCCAAAAATTCATGACCGTCATCTTTGTATGTTTCCCAGCAATTTTCACCATCCATTGCAATAGTCAAAAGGTGCATCTTGTCAGGAGATGTCTGCAATTTTCTTTGCATTGTTTTTATTCTGTCATACAAATCATTAGCCGCTTTAACGGGGTCATGATGCGGGTATTCAAATCCTATAAGATTAGGTATAACAGCATCTCTGAATAAAAGGCTTATATATTCACCGTCTTTAAACCCGTCTGCATTTTCGGGTTTATATCTGTAACTGTGGCAAAGTTCATACGGATCCTCCAGATATCCTCTAAAATCACGTATAAACTCTTTTTTTAGTGTTTGTTCCAAAACGCCTTCATCAGTAACAGTCCATTTTACACCCATATTATGGAACAACTGCAAGGTTTTTTCACTTATACATTGTTCCGAAGGCCACATACCGGCAGGACGTCTGCCAAAAATTTCTTCAAATTTATCAAGTGCAAGTTTTACGTTGAGTTCCGCATCTTCTTTCATGTCAGATACAAACACAGGATAATCCGTATTTGGATTTGCAGATGCAACGTCCTGCATGTCAAGCAGTACCGGCATAATCGGATGGAAATAAGGGCTTGTTGATATTTCTATTTTTCCGTCTTCCTGAAACTGTTTATAAGCGGGAATAATTTTTCTTATTAACTCTCTTTGTAAATCTATAATCTTTATACGGTCATTAAGAGTAAATTCGCCGTTTTTCTTTGCCCAGAGTCTTTTTACATCCTCATTTTCACGAAATATCGGATCAAACCATATAAGATTAAACCACGCCATTATGTCCGAATATTCCTGAGGAGAAAAATCATTGACACCAAGTTCCGTATTTTGAAACCGTTTGTCATAAAGTTTTTTGTATTCTGTATTCGGCAGCACCATATTCTGATAATTTGCATCAAAAAAATGGTTTAAAATAAATTCTTTTTCATCATCGGTAAGTTCTTCAACCGGTGTAATCGTAAGTCTTGAATAAATATCGTGTGCACCGTTATATCCGTAATCATAAATAGAAGATACAAGCATAGGAACGAGATTAAAATTCAACTTTAATCCCGGAAACTTATCCATTATCAATAGCATATCAAGATAATCTTTAACAGCCCTTAATCTCACCCACGGCATCAAATATATGCCGTTTTTATCAGATTTATAAACCGGCTGATGCATATGCCAGATAAAAGCAACAGATAATTTTTTAGTCATATTAAAACCCGTATCTACGTGTATATTGTAGCATAATTGTTAAAATTGTAAAAAATATTTTATTTTTTGAAATTAGTTTACATGTTTTGTCTTTATTTATATGTGGAATTAAATAAACATAAGGTTTTTTAACTACAGAAGGTGAGTAAATGTCAACAAGTCCCCAAATTAACAATTCGGTTACTTTTTCTGACGGAACACATTTTGATTTAAATCTCTTAGATCAGTTAAAAGGCAGAGCAGTAGAAGGAAATATATGGGCGCAGTATAACTCCACACAAAAAGGCGGAAATAATAACGGTATTTTTGATCAGTCAGAAATTGATGCAATAAAAAGAGATTTGATGAATTCTGCGCAAAACGGAAAAATAGACAACCAAACACTTGGCAATCTGCTTGGAAATAACAATCCAAATACTATCAAGACCGCACAAAATGAATTCAATGCGCTAATGCTTGAAAATAGCATAAAAGAGACCAATCTCCGTCCGTATATACATGAAAACGATGCAACAAGAGTATATACACCTGATCTTAAATTTGCAGAAAGGTTCAATGTGGAAGATCTTAAACTAGCGGAGAATATCAATTTATTAAAAAAATCAGACGGAAAAACAGCCTATCTTGAAATATACAAAGATTATGAACCAAAAGATAAGAAGAAATATCAAATAGTAGAAAACTATGTTAGAACAAACTATGCTAAGCAGCACAGCGGCAAAATAGATGAAAATGCTATAAAAGGTATAACAAATATGGTATCTGCATTGTCTGAAAAATACGGTGTTGACCCTGAAATTATTGCAGGCATTCTAAATGTTGAATCCGGCGGCTATGTATTTTCTGACAAAGTTATGAAAAACCCGGGCAGACAATACAAAGGCGTAATGCAGGTAGATTTAGAAACACTTGAATGTATGTATGCTGACCCAAATGATTGGAAGACAAAAGGCAGCAAACTTACCAAACATCAATATGCAGTATCATACGACCACAGGCACTATGCGGCAGATGATGCTCGTATTGCAGAACTAAAAAAAGAATATCCTACACCCGAAGCACTTTATGAAGCTATACAATCAGATGTTTCACTGGGTGTAGAAGTCGGGATAATGGCATTTAAAGGCAAATTAAGCAGAACAAAAGGTTATACCAGCCAAGCTGTAAAACAATATTGTGCAGGACAATACAGAGTAACATCTGATACAATACCTGAAAAAATATGGCCGCTACAAAGATACAATGATAAAATCGGCAAAGCCTAAAAATTATTTAATGTATTTTTGCAGTAATAATTTTTTAAAAGCTCTGGCATTCACGGCTTCCGGCTCAAGTTCTATTAATTTTTCCAAATATTCAAGCGCCTTTGTATAATTACCCAATTTCTTGTGTGCAGCAGCTGCAGCATACAATGCATCCAAAAATTTTTCATCCAGTTCAAGCGCTTTTTCTAAATCTTTAAGAGCTGAATTTATATTAGGATTATCAATATCCTTTCTTGACAATATTATCTTTGCACGATTGTAATAAGCATCAGTCATTTTTTCGTTTAATTGTATTGCTTTTGTATAATCAAGCATTGCATCATCAAAATTTTCCATAGCCTGATGTGCCACAGCCCTGTAAAAATAGGAAATTTCCCAATCGTTTTTTAATTCAATAGATTTATTCAAATTTTCAAGAGCGTTTTTAAAATCGCCCTTTTGAATATCGCATATACCATTGTCCGCATAATATTTATAATCGTTCATATCAAAATTTTAATACAAATACAGGTTTTGATTTATAAAATATAAAAAATAGCCGATATTCATTCAGAGAAACATATTTGTAATTAGGGATTAACCTTGTGTAATCCTCTGTTCCGTCTAAACTGGCTTTCCAGCGATGCAGGCTTCCTCGTGAGATTTTTCCTAAAACATTAAAAAGATAGGAATTTGAGTTGTTATGCAGTTTTACAAAATCATAGTCGGCTTGAAGCTTGTTGACAGCTTTGCGGCGAAACTCTTGCCATTTGCGGATTAAATCAAGTTTTGCAAGAGCATTTTGTTTTGCCTTCTCAGGGGTGTATTTTATTGTCTCAACTTGGTTTGCCATTGTCTCAAAATCCTTGTAATGCTTTGTGCAACACATTCATCACTCGTTTTGAGACAGAAGTCAA
>CALVAR010000030.1 GCA_944325575.1 Candidatus Gastranaerophilales bacterium
ATCCGGAGAGGGTGGGACGTTTTGAGCCTCAGCTCGAAACAATACAAATTATCCCACGGAAACCGTGGGTTCGGGAATAACTCGGGGAAAATCCGGAGAGGGTGGGATTCGAACCCACGGTACAATCGCTTGCACACAGACTTTCGAGATCCGCACCTTAAACCACTCGGACACCTCTCCTTGGCTACAATTTTATAACAAAAACTTTTTTATATCTAAACTTTTTTTGTTTCAACACCGGGTGCATCTTTAATTATAAAAGGCCTTACAAATGCGTATGTTCCGTATAAAGATGTTAATAATCCCGCCAATGACAGCACTGTGGATGTTTTTTTCATTTTTTGCGCTAATAGTCCACCTATTGTCAATAGTGTTGTCCCTGTCATTATACCGAGATAACCTTTAAAAATAGTGCGCGGCACTACTATAGTATCTGTCATATCCGCGGAATTTTTTGCTGCGGTATGAAATTTTTCTAAAAATCTTTGTTTTTTGGGGGCTTCTTGTACCTGACTAGAGGCAACAGCCTGCTTAAAACTTGGGGTAACGGCGTGAATTTTCATAGTATATACCTTTTCTGCTCTTATACTATGATTTTAATATATAAATCCTTACTTGCAAGCCGGTTTCTCACATTCATCAATTACTTTGCCGAATAAAAGTCTCAGACCGCCAAAACGTTTTCTCAATGTTTTTCTTATCCCGCAGGAAATTGCATTTGCATTTGCTGCAAGTCCCTGAACCTGACACATTGTTGCTTCTGCGTGAGGAATAACTTCATTGACTCCGTTTGTTGTGCCGGTAAGATTTGCGCTCATTGTTTCAAGATTTTTTGTAGATGTTTCCAGATTTGATACTGCGTTTTCTAAACTTTTTTGCTGTATTGATTTATTGAACTTGGATGTCATAGTATCCAGATTTTGTGTTGCTTTTGACAAATTGCCGGTTGTTGTATAAAGATTTTTTTGATTTTCTTTTAATATTTCATTTACGGATTCAAAAACCATACTCAGTCCTTCTATAGCATTGTTAAGATTCTCCGAACTTTGCGCGAGATTATGTCTTATTGCCTCCAAATCATCAGCATTTTGATTTTTCATAAATTCATCAATATCGACAGTTGCCTTGCCTTCGAGAATTGCTCCGTTTGAAATCATGATATTAGACGGTTCTTTGGGATAAATAAGCTCCAAGAAATCACGTTCTTTGTCATTGTGCTTTTCTTTTTTTAACAGAACAGTAGTATTGTTAGGCAATAGCAGATTTTTGGGGTACAGCACAAGCCTTATAAGAGTATGATTAAAATCATCACTGTGGCGTTGTTCTCTGGCCTTGCCGACAATAAGTCCCTTATAGTAAACAGGCAGTTTGTCGTGTATGGGACGAAGTTCACTAAATTTTGCCGTAACATATGTATATGTCGTTAATTTGTATATGTAAATCCCGAGCCCGATAAGTATAATCAGGGCAAAAATATAAAACAGTTTTCTCATGTTTCAAATAATAAAACTGTTTTTAATTTATAAAAATTATCATATAGAGTTAATTCTGTCAGTGACTTAAATTTTTATTTACTCTTTTGAGCTTTCTTAAATGCCTCTTTCATAAATTTTATCGGATTTTCAAAACCCAATTTTGATAATAGCCCGTTTCTGTTAATTACATATGCAATAGGCTGTTTACTGCCGTGATTAGAAACATTTGCTATCATGTGCCCATCCGGAAGCTCTGAAACATGAACATCAAATTTTGAATTTACAACTGTACGTATAAATTTATCATATTCATCAAGTACTTTTAATCGTTTGTTTGGAAACAATAACTTTTGCATTTTTGTGTTTAAATTATCCGATGCTTTTTTAGTAAGATGCAGCATTCCTTGAAAAGAGGGATTTTGTGCTCTGTTTTGGTTTATCTTTGTCATAAAATATTCTCTCTTATTTGTTTTTTACAATTCGATATAAGTTTGTGAAAAAAAATTTTTGTTAATTATAAAACTTCGTTTAATAAATTTTTACAATGATAATATAATTGGCTCAAGCCTTCTTCCAATGAAGTGAATTTAAAATCAGGTATCTCTTGCAAAAGTACTGTATTGTCTCCGGTGTATTCATAATTCATCCCCGGATTTTTAAAGCATATTTGTGACTTGTATCCGCTGATTTTGTTGACAATCTCTGAAATTTCAAATAAAGATATGCTGTTTGTCGGTGTAAGATTTATTACTTTGTTTTTTGGCCAATGTTTAATAAATTGTTCTGCAATTTTGCATAAATCTGTTATATAAAGGTAGTCAAATATGACATTTTGATTTATAACAATCGGCTCGTTTTTCAGATTCTGCATTATTGCGTATGAAGGGAATCTGCTTTCTTTTTCATATTTCCCGTAGCAGGCAAATATATTTAAACACAAAACATCTTCTCTTGATAATGATAGCTGAGCAATACGCATTTTTGATTTTCCATACAGGTCTTTTGGTATAACCTCGCCTATTTGTGATTCTTTTACCTTATGCAGGTTACGGTCTTTTGCGTATGCCGCACCGGAGCCGAACGTTAGTATCCTGACATCATTGTTCTTTACTTCCAGCAGATTTTGAAGCATTTTAATGTTGTCTTCTTCACAGGTGTCAGGATCCTCACATCCTCTTACACCGCCTGTTGTTGCGCAGTGAATAATAAAATCAATTTCATTATTATCAAAATAATCTTTTACGCTTTTAAAATCTCTTAAATCAAGTTCATAACTTCTCGGGCAGAATAAATTGTATTTGTCTGATAAATATTCTTTTAAATTTTTGCCGATAAATCCGCCTGAACCTGTAAGTAGTATATTTTTGGCCATAAGTCTATAATATCAGGTGTAATCTGTTTTCACAAGAATTTTTAGTCGGATTTTCTCTGCGTGTTATAATAATAACAGAGGGAGAAAGAAATTATGTATAATCCTAAATCACATAAGGCAGAAGAGTTTATCTGCCATCAAGAGGTATTGGAAACTTTAGAATATGCCGAAAGAAACAAGAATAATGCGGAATTAATAGATAAAATTCTTGCCAAGGCAAAACAGAAAAAAGGTCTTACTCACAGAGAGGCAGCTGTGCTTCTGGACTGTGAAATAGAAGAGAAAAATAAAGAAATCTTTGATCTTGCCATGGAAATAAAACAGGACTATTACGGGAACAGAATAGTGTTGTTTGCACCGCTTTATTTGTCCAATTATTGCGTAAACGGTTGTGTATACTGTCCTTATCATCATCAAAACAAACACATACCAAGAAGGAAATTAACGCAGGAAGAAATCAGAAACGAAGTAATTGCTCTGCAGGATATGGGACATAAAAGACTTGCGATAGAAGCAGGAGAAGACCCTGTTAACAATCCTATTGAATACATTCTTGAGTCTTTAAAAACGATTTATTCCGTAAAACATAAAAACGGAGCAATAAGACGTGTAAATGTGAATATTGCGGCAACAAGCGTAGAAAATTACAAAAAACTGCATGAAGCCGGTATTGGTACATATGTATTGTTCCAAGAAACTTATAATAAAGAAACATACGAAAGACTTCATCCGACAGGTCCAAAACACAATTATGCATACCATACGGAAGCTATGGACAGAGCGATGGAAGCAGGTATTGATGATGTAAGTCTGGGTGTGCTGTTCGGGCTTGAATTGTACAGGTATGAATTTACTGCACTTATGATGCATGCCGAGCACCTTGAGGCTGCATTTGGAGTTGGACCTCATGCAATAAGCGTGCCGCGTATTAAAAAAGCTGATGATATTGATCCTTCTGCATTTGATAACGGCATTGATGATGATACTTTTGCTAAAATTGTTGCCTGCATACGTATAGCAACACCTTATACAGGCATGATTATTTCAACAAGAGAATCGGAAGAATGCAGAGAAAGACTCTTAAAACTAGGTATCTCCCAAATGTCAGGCGGTTCAAAAACAAGTGTAGGCGGATATTTTAATCCTATGCCGGAGGATGAAGATTCTTCTCAATTTGATATTTCTGACAGAAGACCGCTGGATGAAGTTATAAAATGGCTTATGGAACTCGGGTATTTGCCGAGCTTCTGTACTGCATGCTATAGAGCCGGCCGTACGGGAGAAAGATTTATGGAAGTTTGTAAAAGCCAGCAGATTCATAACTTCTGCCATCCCAATGCAATTATAACGTTAAAAGAATATCTGGAGGATTATGCTTCTGCTGAAACCAAGGCTCTTGGGGAGAAATTTATTCAGCACGAAATGGAAATCCTTGAAAGCGGTGAAAAAATTAAACATGCGGTTGAAGAAGATCTCGTTAAAATAGAACACGGCGAAAGGGATTTCAGATTTTAATCAATAATCTGTTATACAAATACAAAAAGACCGGAATTTAGTTCCGGTCTTTTTGTATAGTTTAAAAATTTTTCAATTATTATTTTACAGATTTTGTAATTTCTGCTGTAATATCTGTGCCGCCGTATAATACAACACCTTTTGCAAGTACTATATCATAGCTTGCTGCTTTTGCTTTTTGGGCAATTACTGCAGATATGCTTTTATCGATACTTGCTAATTTTTTAGCATAATCTTTTTGTATTGCATTACGTTTTACGTTCAGCTCTTTATTGTATTTGTTTTCCAATTCTTTTTTCTTAGCTGCATTTGTTTCTTTTGCAACTGATGCACGTGCGTTTGTTACAAAAGTTGTCAGTTCTTTTACTTTTACTTCTCTTTCAGCTTTTAACGCTTTTACCTGAGAAGAAGAAGCAACAACTTTTTGTACATCAACAACCGCAATTTTTGACGGAACATTAGAAATTGCGTAGTTATTAACGGACATACCAATAATAAAAGCACTCAAACCCAATGCAAAATACTTAATACCTTGTTTCATAATGTAAATCTCCTATACCTAATAATCCTATTCTATAATAAATTTCTCTTTTATCAATAGTTTATTGATTTATGTACTAAAAAAATATTTATATGCTTTTTGTGGCAATTTTGAAAACATAAATGTTTTTATAAAAATAGTAGGTAAGTTAATAAAGGAATATCGTAATGCCAGAAATTCGTTCTGCAAACGTTGGTATACAGCCATATCAATATGTAAGAAAAAATCCCTCAAATATAAGAAAAGTAAGCATTCCTGTTGAGCAAAATAATCAGCCGAAGGGAATGTCAAAAGGAAAGAAGATTACTATAGCAACAGTTGCTGCTGCTCTGCTTGGTATAGGTGCTGTTGTTATAACAAGAGGAAGGGCTGCGGCAAAAGCTGCACAAAAGGCTAAATTGCTTGCAGATATTCCGCCGGAACTGCAAACAAGATTCTCTGCAATCAAAGACCTTAAAGGTAAGGAATTTGTTGACAAAGCTTATTCCGAACTTGTTGAGTATATGGGGCTTAAAGGTGTTGCACCAAAAGAGGTAGCTATAAAAAATACGGATGGTCTTCTCTGTGTAACGGGCGGTTATAATTTTATAGACAACACTATTGAATTTTCAGAAGGTTTTCTGACAAAGTTGAACAAAGAAAGACAGATTGGATTGATGGCCCATGAGCTGCGCCATTGCAAACAATTTACGGATATGCTGAGAACAGAGGGTATTACTGTTGAAAAATATGTTGAATCTACTGTAAAAAGTATGATGGAAGAAGCAAAAAACAATGCGCTTAATTTTCAATATCAAGCCGCATATAATAAGGCAAAAGAACAAGGAAGACTGCAAGAGTTTTTGGCAAATGTAAAAAAACAATGGACAGAAGATTTATCAAAGCAGGTCAGAGAAAATTATAAAGATGTTCTTGCTATGCCAAAGATTAAGGCGGATTCGCCTGAAGGTATAAAAGCCCATGAAAACTTAAAGGCAATGAGTGAATATGTCGGGCTCGGATTTTTGGGTACGGGTTCCGATGCATATAGAAACAACCCGTTGGAAGTTGATGCGTACGCATTCGGCGACAAAATGAATGAAATGTTCCAAAAGTTTATTCAAGCAGTAAATATTTAGTATAGTTTAATATAAAAAACGGAGCAATGCGTTGCCTTGTGGTTCTCATCCCCCATAAAACAAAAAAGACTCCATTTGGAGTCAAAAAACGGAGCAGGGGGGATTCGAACCCCCGGCGGAGTTGCCCCCGCACAAACGTTCCAGGTTTGCACCTTAAACCACTCGGACACCGCTCCATTGTGTTTATTGGGTTTTTTATTTTTTCGCTATAGTCTATTTTATTTGCTACATGCTTTTATTGCAAGAGTTATTTATTATCTGTTGTAAATAGGTTCTGTCATATCAAATTAAATAGTTGCCTGTACCTCAACAAAAAGCTCAGAGTTTATATATATTACCTATAACTTCCAGTGTGTTACTGTAGGTGGATTTGCAGCCAATACTTATTTTTTTATCAAGGTGTTTTAATGGTTTAAAAAAAAGTATATGTTCTCCGTTTGAAACTTCGCACACTGGAGTAAGCAGATTATTATTTTCGTCTATAAGTATATCTCCGAAGTATATTAATGTATCATTTTTATCTCTCAGCCCCATAAACTGCATTCTGTCAAATTTGTTTATATTACATAGCACTTGTTTTTCTGTTTCACTTTGTTCGAGATCAAAAAAAGTAACAATTTCTTGTATGTTAAATTCAAATTTTACGGCAGCTTTAGTATTTTTCGATACGCCGGTTGAAGATTTAAACATAGATCCGTTCCTTCCCTTTCACAATCACAACTTTAAATATCGGGGTTTTCTATCTAACTCTTTGGTACCAAAAATCTGATAGTATTGTTATAACAATTAAAAACTTTTTCTAATATAGTTTGTAAAAACTTTGTAAATATATGCTCAGAGGAAAATATGCGGTCAATTTTTCTAAAAATCTTACTTTGCAAGAAAAATTTTATATAAGTTTTTTGCTTATCTATGGTAATTTAATTCGTTTTGTTACTTAATTTAATTAACCAATACATTTCTTAACAATTAGAAATTAAAAAAAACATTGTAATTTTTTATTGTTTATTTAATAATAATGACTACAGTTTGAAATAAATAACCTAAACGTCACAATAGCTCACTGGTCGAGCCGAAAGCAGAACCGCTGGATTGACCAACAGAGCAAAAATAAAAAATTGAATATAACAAAAACAGATGGCATAGTAGCTCAGTTGGTCAGAGCGCTCGGCTCATACCCGGGAGGTCACTGGTTCGAACCCAGTCTATGCTATTTATAATTTTTAAAAATAAAAAAACGGAAACGATGAGTTTTCGTTTTTTTATTAGATATGACCGCCGTTACGGAGCAAGCGCAGCTTGCGCAGTTGAGCAATCTTTGATTGCACAGGCGGAATTAAAGAAAACCAGTGACCTCCCTATCGCTAAAAATCTGAATACGCAGGCTTCGCCCGCTTAGTCGAGCCAGGTCTATGCTATTTTTTGTTGAAAAACGATGTAAAAAAGCCCTGTGTAAGAATTTACACAGGGCTTTTTTATAGAGATATATATTTACTTGATTATCTTATTTTCTTAATATTTTCCATTAGAAAATCAAGAGCGGAATAAAACATTTTTTGTGCATGTTTTGGCATGTCTTTTATTTTTGTTTGAAGTCCATATAAATCCACACCAAACTTTGCAGATTTTATTTTACCGTCAGCATCTCCTAACACTCTAATATCAGGTGTGTTTAAATAAGCATTATACCATTTACCATTATTGCCAATTTTAGTTTTTGAAAACTCATATGCATTGCTAAATTTTGTGCTTTCTTTCGTCATTTCTGTTTTTGTCAAAACTCCTGAATTATCGTAATAGTAAGTAGTCGTTTTGGTAGGACGATTGGGATCTTTTTGTTTCGTAAATTTGTCAACATAATATGTATTTACGCTCTTATCCTGGAGTCTGCCGTTACTGTAAAATTCGTTAACCTCTGTTCGGACATTTCCTACTTGTCTGCTTGTTGTTTTCGAATCACAATTCAATTCAAAATCCAAATTAGCAAGGTCATCAAAATCCACTAATTTTTTATTAACAGCTCCAGAAGAAGCAGGAACATTTGAAAAAGAAATACTCATTAACTACCACCTTTACTTTACTAAACACATTCTTATATATAAATAAACAAACAGTAGATTTCAAAATTGACTTTTATTAATTTGTGTTTTAATGAATCTTTACAAATATTATGTAAATGCATAATTTTATATTTTATTATTTTTTTTAATCTGTGATATATTAATTCTGATTTAAAGAAAATATAGCTGTTACAATGTTAAAGATTACTATTCTGACGGATAATAACACAATTACGGACAAATATTTTTTAGGTGAACCGGGTTTATCAGTTCTTATTGAAGCAGACAAAAAATATATTTTGTTTGATACAGGATATTCAGATGTATTTTTACAAAATGCTCAAAAACTCGATAAAAATTTAAAAAGTCTTGATTACATTGTTCTTTCCCATGGGCACAATGTATGTTAAACACTGTCTCAAATTTGCAGAAAGCAGGATTCGGATTGGAAATTAAATTTCCTGCAGATCTATAATCCAGCGGTAGAATACACGATCATTACAACAACCTTCTACATAGTTTGTGTCAACACATTCTTCCAGATGTTTGTCTATAACTTTAAATCTTGTTCCCTCTGCATAGACAGCTTCGTAGTTGCCGTATACGCCCTCGCCTATGTCGGCCGCTTTTGATATTTTTCCTTTGGGATGGATAACTAATTTTACATTCATTGAGCTGTTATTATCGTGAAAATATGTTTCTGCAGAGCCTTTGGTTTTAGAACAGCTTTGAATTCTGGGTGCAATATATTCTTTACCTACCTGGAAATACTCATCAACAAGGGAATCAACACTTTTTGCCTTGTATATGTTATTATCCGGAAGAATCCTTAACCATCTGTATAGTGGCTCTATTTCATAATCATTACTTTTTATTTTAGTATTTGCTGAATTATAACGAGGGAATGCTTTGTTGAGCAATATATCTTCTATTCCATCATAAAGTGATGTGTCAGAATAGTCATCCGTATGTTTTTCTGTCCAGCTATGTGTATAAGTTTTTAATTTTTTTAAAGCTTCTTCTTTTGACAGTCCTTCAAATTGTTTCGGCTTCCATTGAATAAGTCTTTTCATCTCTTCATCCGTCAGTTCTACGGATTCAGAAATTTCGTCTTCATATTTGAGCATAGATCGAACTCTTTCAACATGTGACTGCTGCATATTGGATTTTCTTATGCCATTTAGTCTTTCAATATATTCGCCGAATGTTTCAGTATTATTGCGAGGTACTGATTGTTCGAGCGTTTCCAATTCTTTTATGATGTTTCTTCTGCTGTTTAAAATCTTAGAAAGACCAAAATCATAGAAATTTCTCCAAACATCTGCTGAATATTCTACTTTTGCAGATTGGGGGCTTTCTTTTATTTTTGTATATAAAGCAACAAGATCCTTTTCTTTTATACCTTGTTTTTCTGCAGTTTTAAGTACATCTATAATTCCTGATGCAAACTCTTCTGATGTATAACGGCTATATACTTTATAGTCGGTACCGTTATTAATTTGTATAGTTTCTCCTTTACCAAATTTTTGGAAGAAACCATCTGAAAATTTTTCAATTTGTTCCTGATAAGCTTTTTCTTGTGCGATTTGTGCTAATCTTTTTGCTTCTGCATCTTTTTCTGCTTTAACTTTAGCTTCCTGTTCAGCTTTTAGTCTTGCTTGCTCTTCTAATCTTTTAGCTTCCTGTTCGGCCTTTTGTCTGGCAATTCTTCTTGCTTCTTCTTCTCTTTTCAAGCTTTCTGCTCTAAGTCTCTCTGCCTGTTCTGCGGCTGCTTTTCTTGCCTGCTCTTCAAGCTTTTTAGCTGTTTTTATGTTCAATTTTTTTATGCCGATTATTGCACCTGCCGTTGTTGCAATTGCTCCGGCTGTTATAGCTATGATTTTTGCATATTTGTTTAATGTATTTTGGGTTTTATTATTTGTTTTCTTGTTTGAATGTTCAAATAAATCGGGTTTGGATACGAGTTGATTAGGTGTTATGCTTGCAGATTTTTTATCTGCTTTGTTGGTTTTTAGATTTTTATTTGATGAAACTATTGAGTTAATTGAATAATTCATAAAAACACCTTCACTGTCCTTGCCACTACTTATATAAAAAATAAGTACAGTAAAAAATTGTCAGGATTCTATATTTATTGTTTCAAATTTTTAATATAATGTGTGTTTGCCATTATTCTATCTTATTTGAAATAGTTTATTCTTTTAAAGAAAAATCTGTTTGCATTATACAGGCTTTAGCAACTTTTTTGAAATATCGTTTAAATGGAGTATTTTAAACTTTTTTGCTGAGCTTTTTTGACTTTTCTGCCGACATCATTAAAGAATAAATGTGCACAAGTAAGGGTGTAAAAATATGAAGTTACGCGGTGAAATTAATTTTTTTGAAAACGGCTTGACTACGAGTATTCGGGCTATGCACCTGCAGACAGAAATGCTCGGTATCATAAATGAAAATTACAACTCTTTTGATAAAGTAGGCTATCAGCGCAAGGATCCTGTTGTATCATCTTTTGCCGAATATATAGGAACGCACGCTCTGTCTACAGCAGTTGATGATTCTATAGGCAGAATCGGTCACTCTAATAATCCTCTAGACCTCGCAATAGGTGCAAAAGGATATTTCCAATATCAGAGTCCTGACGGGATAAAATTAACAAGAGACGGTCGTTTTAAACTGGACAAAGACGGTAATTTGCTTACTCTGGAAAATGCCAGTGTACTTGCAAACGACGGTACGCCGATAAAACTGCCTGTTGTCCCCGAAAAACTTGAAGATGTCAAAGTATACAAAAACGGTGATGTAAAAGTATTCAATAAAGCAACAAACAAACTGGAATACGCCGGTACTCTTTCTGTTGTGACAAATCAGGGAGTAGCTGTTTTAGATCCGAATATAAAACAAGGATATAACGAGTATTCCAATGTTTCTTTAAACAGTGAGATTTTACAAATAATTCCCGTAAAGAGAAACTTTGAAGCAAACAGGCAGTTGTTTGTAATGCAAAACAACAATCTTTCAAAAGCAATACAGTCATTAAGCAGTTCATAGTATTGAATAAATAAAAGTTATTAATCAGCAAGAAAGGCAATATATGACAACACTACAAGGGTTAATAAGAAGAGGTATCATAAATACAAATGTCCAGTTTGAAAGACTGGGCTATATCTCAAGCAACATAGGCAACCTTAATACAAATGCATACAAGCAGGTGCGTTTTGAACAAATCCTTGATGAAAACGGATACTTAGACGGAGAAGTCCGCTATGACTATTCTCAAGGTGCTTTTATGAAAACTAATCAGCCTTTGGATGTTGCACTTACTGGTCCAGGATTTATACCTGTAACCTCGCCCAACGGTGAAGTTCAATATACAAGAGACGGTTCTTTTAAACTTGACAAAGACGGTTATATCGTTACTAACGACGGTTATCTGGTGGGTGACGGAATAAAAGTTCCCGTTAACCATGAGGGTTTAAGAATAAAACAGGACGGTACTGTTTTGATTATAGAAAAAGGACATACACAGCATACTGTTCTGGGGAAAATTCCGGTTGTTCAATTCCAGAATCCGGAAGGATTAAAACCTGCAGAGTATAACAAAGTTGTACCGACAGCGGATTCCGGTGAACCGAGACTTGTTAAAGAGCACAATTACATTGCGCAAGGCGGTTTGGAACGTTCCAATGCAAATTATATAGCAAATGTAAACGAAGTATTGAGACTCAATTCTTCTATGATTGCAGGTACAAGACTGATAAAAGTAATAGACGATATGTACCAGAGATCAATAAATTTAACACAATAGGATAAAAATACGGGTGACTAAAAATGTATACGCCAAAAGATCCGATAATTAAAAATAACCTTATGCTGGATTTGATATCCCAAAGACAGCGTGCTCTGTCAACAAACCTTGCAAATATGGACACACCAAATTATGTAAGGAAGGATATCAGTTTTGACCAGTATCTGGGCACAATGAACAATCCTCTGGAAACAGAACTTTCAATAAAACTTGGACCTTCAGGTCTTATTGAAGAGCAGGATGTAGGTGTGGACCCTACATATGAACTGGCAGAAATGCAGAAAATGTCCATATTGTATTCTGTTGCGGCAAGAAAAATGTCGGCATATATCAGTGAAATGCGAACAGTATCAAATGTAGGCAAATAATAAATTATATTTTTAAAAGAAGGTGAAGATATGAGTTTAATGGAAACAATGAGTATAGGTCAAAAGAGTTTGCAAGCGCACGGCGCCCGACTTAAAATCCATGCAAAAAACATTGCAAACCTTGATACTCCTAACTATGTGAGAAAGATTCCTGTTCTTCAGGCAACGGATGATATTTCTTTTCACGGTCTTTTAAACTCTATGAAAGAAGACGTGTTCGGCGTAGGCACAATACCGTTTCAACAAGGCGGCGTAAGATTGACAGGCGTTGTAGAAGATCCGACACTCGGCGAACGTATTTACAAACCCGGTCATCCGGATGCTGATGCTAACGGGTATATAAGGACTTCAAACGTTAACCCGATAGTTGATATGGCAGATGCCAATATTGCACAAAGAGCCTACGAAGCAAACCTTGCAGTTATTACAATAACCAAGAGCATGGCTCAAAGAGCGGTAGAAATAGGCAGACAATAATCGTAACCGGTAGTTAGTTAAGGCAGGCAAAAGTTAATGTTTTCTCCAACAATACAGGCATATATCGATCAGGGCGGCAAAGATGCGGCTATGCAAAGGGTTCAGTCCATAAGAGCCCATGTTGCTAATATTGAAAAACAGCTGAATCCTGAGTCTGTAAAAGCAGAACAAAAAACTTTTGCCGAAATATTAAAGGCTAGCCAAAACGGCGAAGGACAATTTCGTACGGGAAGCAAAAACTTCCTTTCTCTTACTTCTGCAGCAAATGCACTGGAAAAAAACACAGTAAAAGCTGCTAAAAATGTTGAAACAAAGATAACAAATGTAATCAACCCGACCAAACAGCAAATTGTTGACCTTATATCAAAAATCTCACAAAAATACGGAGTTGATGAAAAACTTGTTATGGCAGTTGTAAGGCAGGAATCAGGCTTTAACCCCAAAGCCACATCTCACTGCGGTGCAATGGGGCTTATGCAGCTGATGCCGGCTACTGCAAAAGGACTCGGTGTTAAGGATGCTTATAATCCCGTACAGAATGTTGACGGAGGTGTAAGACATCTTAAGGGCCTGCTTGCAAGATATAACGGAAATGTAGTGCTGGCTCTTGCAGCATACAATGCAGGTGGCGGTAATGTGGATAAATACGGCGGTGTTCCTCCGTTTAAAGAAACACAAAATTATGTAAAAAACATACTCGCTAACTATTTAGGATAATAAACGAAACGGAATTTAACTATGATAGAAAAAAAGTTTGCACCGAATATAAATTTATTTGAAAGAATGCAACCCACAAAGCTGGATACAGGTATAAGCGTTACAAACAGACCGTTTAGGATGAACCGTGTGGAAAAACTGGAAACAAACGATTTTAAGTCTGTTTTTTCAGGGCTTGTAGAAAATTTTAACAGAGAATTAAATGCTCCTGACCAGCTTATGAAAGATGTTATGGAAGAAAACGGCAATGCTGATATCCACGATGTTATGACTGCTATGGCAAAAGCAGAGCTCGGGGTAACAGTTGCAACAAACATAACAACAAAAGTTATTCAGGCTTACGACAAAATTATGCAGATTCAATTGTAAAATTATTTATAAAAACAGCAAAAAAAAATCTTCTTATGCTTTATGATTAAACATAAGGAGATTTTTTTATGAAAATAAATCCGAGCGGCAAAAAGGCTTATCAACAGGTAAAAGAACAACTCAAGCAAAAATTGGCTCAATCAAAAAAAGAAGCGGAAGAAAAAATAAAAGAGGCCAGGGAGTATGTTGCTCCAAAAGTCAAAGAGACTGCGAAAAAAGCAGCAGAATGGGTCGATGATAAAATAAATGATCCTAAAATAAAAGAAACTGCAAAAAAAGCCGCAGATTGGGCTGATGAAAGAATTGATGATGCTAAAGAAGCATACGAAACACTTAAACAAAAATATGCTCAATTTACAATGGATCCGCCAAAACTCGAAGTACTTGGCAAAAAAATGACAGAGCTGCAAAAAGAATATTTATTTAAATCCGTATTTTTAAATGAACTTAAACATAGTAGTCCGGAACAAACTGTTTTGATTTATCAACGGGAAAAAGAACTGCAAAAGATTAAGAAAAAGGCTGAAGAAGCAACAGAAAAATACAACAGATTTGCTGCACAACAGGCTGCCGCACAAAGAGCATTTGATGAATTAAACAGGTTTAATAAATAAGAATAGCACAATTGCTTATAAAATAAGTCCAGACTTTTTTAATAAATTTTACGATTTTTCTGGATAATTTTTTTAAATACTTACGAATTGTTCTTTTCATCATAGGCTATCCTTGTCCTTTCAGATATTGTAAGTGCGTTTGATATCGGTATGCCGCCTTTTTGTGCGGGGCTGTTTACAACTTTGCCCTGTACATACATCACTGTAGAGCCGCCGCCATCAAGATTCATTGCATTTATACAGCCAAAACTCTTCATCATTCTGGCAAGTTCACCTAATGTCATACCAACCGAGGCATGTTCTCTGCCGTCAACTGTCACCATTATAAATTCATTGTTTGCAGTATATCCTATTGCTGTTCTAGGATTTTTACCCGTTATAGAACCGAGTTTTTGGGCGGTAACATCTACGTATATCTGCCCTTCTTTTACAAGATACGGACCGCCGCTTATGATGTGATCTATATTTTCCCATTCGGGAGATGTTTTTATTTCCAATTTAATTTTTTTTGCAGAAAAAAACGGCTCCAACTTTGACTTTGGTCCGGATATTACATATCCGTTTTCAGGTATAGTTGTGGAGCCGTAAGATATTGTAGTGATTTTGTCGTCCTGTACCGCTATGTTTACGCCGTATTTTGGCGGTGTCTGAGATGTTTGTCCCCAGTCTCTTGTATATAATAATGTGTATGTAGAAAGCATTCTCGGCTGGTTGATGTTATCTATTTTTAACGTTTCTCTACCTGCTTTTATTGTGGAATTGAATTGAACCTGAGCCATTTTAAATTCATTTTTGCCTATACCCATGGCTACTCTGTTGTGGATAGGACCGGTATAGACCTTTTTGTTAATCATAAGAGTGCCTAAAGGTACACCTGTCTGGGGCTTAAAATATGTGCCGTTTACTGCGGCGATAGAATTGTTGCGTGATGCAATTGTTCTAATAGTTGCCCTTCGTTTTAAATTTGTGGATGCAAGTTGTGGAGCGATTTCAATGTTTGGATTTAATTTTGTATTAACTTCGACTATATTTATTTTTACGGGCCTTCCGTTGATATATTTCACCATACGGACATGTTTCACCCCGTCAGCAATGGTTAAGAGTGCTCCGTTGCGGTATCGCTGCCGAAGCATTGACTCCCATCTTTGTTTTTCCTCCGTAAGACTCCGTGTTTGCTCTTCTACTGTATTTTGTTTAATATTTGCTCCGTTATTAATCGCTTCACTTGCAAAAAGATTGTTGTTAATCAAAAATGATTGAGAACAGAACACGCTTAACAATACAGTAAAGTACAATGAATGATTTATCATCTTTCTTATACTTTTGTGATTGTAGGCTAATGTAGTGTTCATCTTGATTAACTCTTTTTATTATCCTTTCTACTATAATTGTAACACATATTAAAATCTACTACAATTGTAAAACAGATTTATTTTTAAAAAAGCAATCGCAATGCGTGTTTTCGCCTTAATATTTCTTAATATTCGTGGTTTTAAAATCACCTGTAAAGCCAGACTATATTTATTTATGGTAAGAATTACACTTAATCGCATTTTATAAATTTTTAGCATTAAAAAATATATATCAATAATATTTATTATGTAAAAATTGTCATCCTGAGGAGCAAAGTGAGCTCAGGATCTTACCGGCTTTGAATTTGCATTTCAGACTGGTAAGATTCTGAATACAGCAATATTTTTGCAGCAAAGCACATTTAATGCTTC
>CALVAR010000031.1 GCA_944325575.1 Candidatus Gastranaerophilales bacterium
TCACTTCCGTAAAATGCTAGACTTGGCGTCACTCGCACTCCGTGCACCACTTCTACAAGCGAGGCCGCCTCAGACAATTTTATAAAAAGGATACAATTGTTAAAAAGCCTGAATATTAAATTCAGGCTTTTTATACAGTTAAAATAAATTTCAAACTAATCAAATTATCTGCCGAGGTTGGACAGAGTCTGCAGAATTTCGTTTGTTGTTGTAAACACACGGCTGTTAGCTTCGATTGCTCTTTGAGAAACAACCATGTCCGCAAATTCCGAAGCAAGGTCAACGTTAGAACCTTCCAATACACCAGATTTTACGTTGCCGAATGCAGCTGATGAAATACTGCCGTATAAAACCATACCTGCGTTAGGAGCATTAGCGTATGTATTGTTACCCTGTGCAGTTAAACCTTGCGGGTTAACGAAACTTGCCATTTGTATCTGCAGGTTTGCAGGTTCAACAAGCTGGTCGTTTACGGTAAGATCAGAGCCGGTAATAACGGTACCATCGTTTAATGTATACTTGAGAATCATTTTGGAAGGATCATGCGGATCCTGCATAACGCTTAAAGTATCATTGTTGCCGTATTTAACTTCTATAAGCCCGTTTTCATTAATAGATACGGAAGTAAAGTTTTGTGCGTCTTCACTTCCCGGTGTACCTTCGCCGATTGTCTGGTGATAGTTGATTACTTCTGAAGTAGCCTGTTTTGTGTTAGGATCCATTACACCAATGCCGAGTTGTGTAACAACGTTGGATGTGCCGTTTTCAACTTCGAATCTTTCAACATCACCGGCAGCGGTAATTTGTAATGAACCGTTAACAACAGTAGCTGTTATGTCATCTATTTTATTAATTTCTGCAATTAGTTCATTAACCGTCATATCACTGCTGTTGATAGTAATTTCGTGTTCTGTAGGAGTACCCGCATCATCGTATGTAAAAATACTAAAAGTACCTGCTGATACACCGCCTGATTTTGTACCGTTAAGTTCATCAAGGGCTTTGTTACCCATTTGTGCAATAGTAGACGGTGTTGTTACCGTATTGATATATGTCGGAATCTTAATGGGTATAGTACTTGATGTTGTATCAAGCAGGTTATTTGTACCGAGAAGTTTGTAACCGCTTGATGTAACCATGTTTCCGTTTGCATCAATTGTAAAGTTACCGTCTCTTGTATAGAGGATTTCTACAGTCGGAGAAGCAACCGTAAAGAAGCTGCTGCCGTTAATACAAAGGTCTGTGTTTAAACCTGTGGAAAGTGTTGTACCTGCAGCAAAGTCTCTTGTGATAGAAGCTGTTTGTACACCGATACCGGTTTGTTTTGGGTTAATACCGCCCATCTGGCCCGTAGGTGCCTGCCCTGTAGAAGATGTTCTGTAATAAACATCTGAAAAGTTTACGTTGGAAGCTTTAAAACCGATTGTGTTCATGTTGGCGATGTTGTCGGCAACTACGTTAATCTTTGTTTGACCGGCCGCCATACCGCCAATCGCCGTGTAAAATGCTTGTGTCATTAATCCTCCCGTTTTGTTTTTTATTTTAACTGTATATTTTATTTATATTTATGTGTCGAAATTTATGTTTTAATTGCTTGAAGATGATCTGTTGTAGTCAAGAATAGCTGTTTCTAAGTCACCTGTTTCTGACTGGAACATCTGCATTTTTTCAACAAGGTTAGAAGCAACGCTTGCATCACTGTTATCGTGTTTACCCTGTGTAATAGCAATAGATTTATTATCGCCTTTTTTAATTGTCAAAATACCGTCCTTAATTTCAGTTTCAAGACCGGCTTTACCCAATTCATCCATAAGCTCTTTAACAGTCATATCTCCGGTAATCTTGATATCGGTATGAGTTTTTTGATATTTTTCATCCTGAACTGTTACATAGATATAACCATCCGTGATATCTTGTGCCCCGTTTAATTCACTAAGTTTTTTATTCATAATTACATCGTTAGAAGAGGCAGGGGCACCATCTGTAATAGCAGCAACAAGTCCGAGCGGATATTCTTTACCGTTTACTGTAATTGTAGCCGAGCCGCTTGTAAAGTTTGCGCTTGTTACCAGCCCCGTAATAGTTCTTGATGTATTGTTCGGGTCAATAATTTGGACGGTTTTGCCGACAAGGCTGTTAGCCTGTTGAATCATGTTGTTGGTTGCAAGAGTTTCATTCATTTCCTGCAATTCTTGCAGCTGTGTAAATTGAGCCTGCTGGGCAAGCATTTCCGAGTTATCCATAGGATTCATCGGATCTTGATTTTTTAACTGTTCAAGC
The DNA here is from genome assembly GCA_944325575.1 of Candidatus Gastranaerophilales bacterium. Lineage (GTDB taxonomy): Bacteria > Cyanobacteriota > Vampirovibrionia > Gastranaerophilales > Gastranaerophilaceae > Limenecus. The sequence continues at coordinate 2,281 of CALVAR010000031.1, forward strand.
ATAAGCATCAAAAATGCATCGCCGTCCAGCTCTTGCGAAGCTCCGGTTGCAGCCAGCTCTTTTGCTTTGTTTACCGCAGTATTGGACTGCATATTTATCAGTTCCTGTTGTATTGAACCTAGTGTTGCCATCTGTTTTACTCCCCTTATTTAGACTTTGTAGTCTACCTTACCATTATGTCTTATTATTGTTTCCGTATTTTTAATTTCGGTTCCGTTTTCTGTTTCCACATCTTCTGTTTGAGATGAATTATATTCTGTTCCGTATACTGATTGTGTATTCTGGTTTGAATGATTTGTCTGATTCTGTCCGTTTTGCTGGTTTTGGAAAGATTGGTTAAACTGTTCTCTTTCAAATTCCATACCGTGGTTTGAACTTTCCTGCGAGCATTCAACTTTTATACTGTTGACATTAACACCCTGAGAGCTCAAATTTGATTTCAGAGCTTCAACATTTTTGTCAAAAAGTTCTTTTACCTGTTGTGTATCTGTTGTCATTTTTGCGACAAGTCCGTCTTTAGAATTCATAATTTCTACGGATACTCTGCCGAGATTTTCCGGCTGCAGTACAATAGAAACCTTATTGGAACCCTGCTGCTGCAATTGTTCAAATTTTGCCGTTACCTGAGACATGATGTCTGTCTGGTTTAATGTTTTTGCCTGATTAGAAGCGTTTTGCATTGCATTCAATTGTGCGTCCAGTTTGTTTACAAAAACTTCTGCTCCGTTTGATTGGTTAAAGTTTACTGCACCTTGATCAACGGACAGTTTTGCGGCTGTTTCCGCAGCGTTTGCTTTACCCTGATTCATTGCATTATTTGAATTATTGCCTGAATTAGAATCCGTACCGGAATTTGGCGTTTTTGATTCCGTGACTGTTGTGTCGGTATCCTGCAAAGCAGTCATTGTCTGAACGGCTTTATCTTTTATTTTTGAAGTATTGTCTTTATTTTCAATACCGTTAAAAGTATTCTCTTTCACCTGAGAAGCAACTTCTTCCGTTACTTTGATAACAGGTGTTTTGTCAGCTTCCGTATCTGTCGGGGTAACTGCTTTTACGTTTGCGGTTTCCTGTGTTTGTTCAATATTGGCGGTCAATCTGGAAGTATCTGCAGCAAGGCTTTCTTTTGCTGTTTTTAGTGTACTTTGTTCCTGATTTACTTTAGTATTATCTGCCAATTTTGAGTTATCTGTTTTAGTTTCTGTTTTAGTTTCATTTTGCATTTGCAAATCATCGGCAGATACTTCCTGTGATAAATTTTCTACAGAAACGGCTTGGAGAGTTTTTCCTTCTGTTTTAACCTCCGGAGCAGCAGATTCAGCAGTTTGTGCAGTGCTGTTTGCAGTATTTTTTTGAATATTTTCAACAAGTGCCTTTAATTCCTGCGGAGTCATGTTTTTTATTTTTTCAAGATTTATTTCGGGAGTCTCCTGAGAGTATTCCACATTTGCAAGAATTTGTTCGTTTGCGATTGTTTTTGTGTTGTCGGATACCTTATCCGTTATATTCTTTACTGTTGAATTGTCTGTTGTTAATTCTGTTTCGGCTTTAGTTTCCGTTGATTTTTCCACAACTGCCGCAGCATTATTCTGAATATCATTAAGCAGCTTTTCTACTTCTTTTAAAGCAGCTTCGCCGAGTTCTTTGATTTCGGATTTTTCAGGAGTTGCTTCTGATTCTTCAGTTGATTCAGTTTTTTCGGTTTTATCTGATTTTTCACAGGATTCTTTATCGGAAACTTTGTTTTCGTCTTTTTTGTTATCTACATTTTTGTTATCTTCGGAAGATTCTTTTACATTATTTTTATCGTCTGTTTTGCTGCTATTTTTATTATCGGTTTTTTTGTCAGAGTATTTATCCGTATTTTTGTCATCACGAATTTCATTTTTGTCGTTAGACTTGTTTAAATCTTTTGTATTTCCGGCATAATCTTTGTTATCTTTTACATTTTCAACTTTATTTGTATTTTTGTCGGCATAGGATTTTGATGCGTTATCAAGAGCGGAAGCAAAGGCATTATCATCCGCAACATTGTAATTTGTATTCGTTTTTGAGGAGGTAATATCAGCCGTCAGATTTGACGGTAAAATTATTCCTGTTTGTGAAAACTGTGCTGTCATTTTTTTGTTTTTCCTCTGCCCCGTGCGGTTTTATTTTTATCTTTCTCAACTTATGCTGCCCCAAGTCATGCAGCCGGCTGCTATGCGCTTCTTCCGTATCTCGATGAAGCTATATCATCAAGCTCTCTTCTGTCATACTGTTCAAACTCCTGATAGTATTTTTTCTTCTGGTTTTCTTTGAGTTTTTCAAGTACTTTCTTTTCTTTTAATACATCGTTGACTTCTTTTCTTTTTAGTTCCAAAAGTTTTGTAATGTTTTGTACAACAACTTTTTGTGCGGAAATATCAACAAGGAGTTTGTTTATAAAATCTTTGTATCTCTGTACTTCGTCCAAATCCAAATCATTGCCGCTTTGAAAAACTTTTAAAAGCGCATGATTTATCTCAAGTTGATAGTTCTCAAGAGTTTTTTGCTTTTGTACGGCTTCTTGAAGTCCTCTTTGAACCTTTGAAAGCTCAAGGAGTTTTTGTTCTAATAATTTTTCCTTTATGTCCAGTACTACCTGTAGTCTGAATTGAAATTTTTTCAAGTCTCAAACCTCTTAAATTTTTTTATCCAAGTCTAAAAATTATATAATTTTGGCAAAATTATATATTAACAGGGTACTACATGCGATTTGATAACAGTATCCTCTAAAAAATGTAATTTTTAAGGTAATTTTTTTAATTACGCTGTATTTTCTTAGATTTGGCGGTGGTATAAGGGCTGCAGGCATGTAAGAACACCTGTATTAATGGATTATTTGAGTTTTAAAAGATTACATTGCTTGGCATTTGTCAAGCAATATGTCAATATAAATTAGTATTTTGTAATGATATATACTTCACTATTAGAACAGGAGGAAAATGGATAATTTAAAAATTGAAACTGTTACGTAATGGTTATTAATTTATTTGCATAAAAAATAATGCAATAAACAAAAAATAGGTTAAAATAAATTTATGAAAAAATTACTTGTTTTAATACTATTAATATTGGTTTCTTCTGGTTGTACCAAAGTACAGGAAAATCAGATTATAGAGTCTCAGAGTCCTTCTTGTGAAGAATACTGTAAAGAACACCCCGTTGTTAAAGAACCTGAAATACCTGAACCAGACAAACATCCTATTGATATAGAAGAAGAAAAATGTATAAAAATAGCGGATACTTCCAATATAGGAATGGGTAATTGTGCACTTAAAGCAACAGAAGCTTGGTTTAAAGAAATTGATAAAAACTTAATGACTCTAAAACAAATGCTGCCTTCTGAAAAGTATGAAAAAATAGCTAATTCACAGAAAAAATGGGAAAGTTATATAAAATCCGAATTTGATGTCAACGAAAATGTTATTTTCTATAAGACAGGAACAATATATTATACTATCAGTGCAGGTCAAAAAGCATATATTGTAAAAGAGCGGGCCTTGTTGTTAAAAAGCTATATACAATATGCAAATGAACCATAATTTTTCATAATTTATTTTAACCTTTCTGCTTAGTAAAAATAGTATTACAGAAAGGAAAAACAAAAATGTACGATAAAAAATTCTATACTTTACTTGATTATGTATTCGCAGAAGAAGGTGGTTTTAGCAATCACAAAAATGATAGGGGCGGACGAACTTATAAAAGACCCGGATTTCAGACCTTCTTATGCAGATACCAAAACACCTTTTGATGATGACTATACAGGAGGTTTAAAAAAACTCAATAACATCTCTGACCCAAAAGAGAAACAAAGATTAAAAAATAAATACCAGTATTTGTTAAACAAAAATGGAACTCCAACGGGCTATGCAGCCAATATTGACTCTAATATAGACACACGAAGCCCAAGTCAAAAGCTTGACGATGAAATCAGAGAGAAATACAAACGAATGAAAAACCAAAGACTTCAAAGAGTGTTTGGCAAATCAAGCAATTCATCAGGTAAAGGCAAATGGGTGACAATAAATGGCAATCATGTATTTATAGAGAATTAATTTCTAATGAAAGAGCAGGTGTTTTTTATACCTGCTCTTTTGGCATTTACCGCAAGTTCAATAAAAGCACTCCGGCCTCTGCTCGCTCGCGTTCGAACTTCGCGACAAAGCTTTGCTTTGTGCGAGTTCTCAAACCCATTCTAACTATAAAAAAACAGCACCCTGACGGGTGCTTATTTTTTATGGAGCGAGAGACGAGGCTCGAACTCGCGACCCCTTCCTTGGCAAGGAAGTGTTCTACCACTGAACTACTCTCGCATTCGGTAATATTAATTATACATGCCAAATTTTATTTTGCAATACTTTTTAAATAGGCATTATATAGAATCTTTTTCTTTGTTTTTTGTAAACAAATGTCTTCCCGTAAAAATATATTTTATTGAACTGATTGTAGAAATAACACCTAAAGGCAGAAGGATAGAATATAAAAGCTTTTGACTTTTTGTTATTTTTTCTATCCCTTTATGATTTTTAATCAGCATATTAGCAGACCATACTGCTGCAAATACACTAAAAACAGTTCCCAAAATATCAGGTATGTCAAAATCAAGCAAATTTACGTGATATTTACCGTTCATTCTTGCTGTTACGGTATCTTGTTTTAATCTATGAACCCAATATTGATCATTTTCCCAGTATGGATGACTTAAATTAAAACTTCTTATAAAATTTCTTTCTGTTTTTGTTTTTGCCATATCGGGATTTTTTAATAACTGATATGCATAATCATTTGAATTTGTATTATGTGCAAAACTTGGTTGTTTTGAATAAAAATTATTAATTTGCATCATACAACTCCTTTTGTCTTTATTATTTCAATTAATTTTGGAGTTATTTCATTATATAAAGCTTCCAGTAATTTTACTGTATCTTTATCCAAAATAATACTTCCAGATCTACGAATGCCTCTTCTAATCAATTCATCGTCAATCATTTTCCTAATTTGATCATCTTGACTTACTACTTCAATTAGATTTTTATGTTTGATACTTAGTATTTCTCCATTATTTATATCATTGTTACCCAAAAGATCACTGCATACTACTGAAAAAATTGAACATTTAATAATTTGTTCAATTGATGATGTTTTAATTTTACCTCCATTTTCTATAATATTAGAAGCAATAGCCGGAGTAATTAACTCTATACCTTTAGCAGCATATGAAAGTGTATTATTTTGCAAAAAATTAGTAGCAGTTTTAATAAAAGCATCTGTTCCGCATGGCAAATTACAAAAAACAGAATGTCCTAAAGCTTTTAAAATTTTATCTTGTAATTTTTGTACAGGTTTTTCTAAATCTAAATAATTATTAAAGCTATATAACAAATATGAAAAAATAAGAGCAGCAGCTAACTCTTTTCCCTTTTGTTGTGAATTCATCTTTCCGTCCTTATAATCTTTTACAAAAGACCATCCCATATACTCACACATACCGGCAGAGATTAGTCCATGTGCCGCACGAACTCCAGCGGTTAGTGGCAATGCTCCTATTCCTGCTGTTGTAACAATTACAATTGGGTGTCCTATAGCTGCTAGCCAAGAAGAAATTACTTTAACTGTTTGAGCTCCCGCCATTCCAGCTGATAAAATATGTTTTCCAAAATGCAATAAAGTCGATTTTTGATCAACATCTAAAGATTTTCTTAGTTTATCAAACATCATAAGTTCTGTACATATCAAACCAGGAATATCACTTCCAAAAGCATTAAATTCTCCAGAAGCAGCTGAAATCCCAGCACATATTAATGATGCGCCATGTATATTAAGTCTACATTCGATTTTTTGGTTATCAGTAAGTTGTTTTTTTATGCCGTTGAAAGTTATTGTCTTAGTTTTTTTATTATTAAAGCTATTTTGAGTTAATTTATTTTTAAATAATAAAAAGTTATTTATATAAGTATAAGATTTTTCTAATTCTGCTAAAGATATCTGTTGATTTTGGATATAATTTATATTTACAGATTTTGCATATAGAATTTCTTCTTTTAAGAATTGTTGTACCAAATTTAATATAGCTAATCCTAATATTTCTTTTGATGAGTTTTGAAATTTATTACAAATATTTATATATTCTAATGCATATTTTTTATTTAAAGCGTCTAAGGTGGTTTTAGGAATTCTTCCCGCGTATGTATTAGGAAGTATATACTTAAATTCTTCTAAAGGAGACTCATTACCAGTAGTATTTTTGAATTTTTGTCTTACCTTCATTTGTAAAGTAGAAAAATTATTATTAGCAGTATTAATTATATATTGTCCAAAATGTATTTGCATATCTTCTCTTTAAATTTAATCCAATATATTAATATACAAGAATAATTTTTTTTGTCATATGTCAAAAGTTAGATTTACATTTGTTAAAGATAGTTACAAAATGCTTATTTTATCTGCTGTTTTACAAATCTTTCTTCATCAGCTTTTGTTATGATTTTGCCCGTCAATTTTTTCTTCAATATTTCATCCAACATTGCGCCGATTTTTTTGCCTTCTAAAATACCCATATTTTTTAAATCATCGCCGTTTAGCTCTACTCTGATTTTCATGAGTTTTTCAAGATAAATAAGCGGCTCTTTTCTTTTTGTCAGCAGATAATATATCATCACGGATTCTACAGAACGTTTTTCAAAAAATTTGTATATTTCATAATTAGAGCTGTGCAGATTCAGTTTATTGTTGTTTAACAAAAATTCTTTGTCCGTAAAAATCTTTTTTTCTGCTCTGGTAAAGCAAAATGCCTCTATTATTTTTTGATTGCTTAAAACAGTGCCCAGATATACAAGCCAGGTATAATCGGGAGAATATTTATCAACCAGAGTTTTTATCTCCAATCCTTTAATATCAGGTTTTTCTCCGTAAATAAGTTTGTATGTATCATTGGCAAGAAACATATCGTAGGCTCTTGGAATATTCAGAGAAAAGGTCTGTTTCAGTTCGGATTTTATACGACTCCAAGAGATATCATCATGCATTTGTGTTGTAAGATATTTTCGCTGCAGCTCTTTTGTATGTTCGTCTCTGTGGAAATTCAAACGGGCAGCAAATTTAAGCGCACGTATAATTCTGGACGGATCTTCGTTAAAGCTGTTGTCATGCAATACCCGCAGTTTTTTATTTTCTATATCTTTTACTCCGCCCGTGTAATCTATTACATCGCCGTAGTTATTTTCATTCAAAGATATTGCAAGAGCATTAATGGTAAAATCGCGCCTGTAAACATCTTCTTCAAGTGTGCAGCCTATTCGCACAACCACAGGCAGGTGTCCCCGTCTGGGGTAAAATTCCTGTCTTGTTGAAGCAAAATCAATTATTACATTATTTTTAAAACATGCTTTTACTGTTTTCAGGTCGTTTTGCACCTGCAAAATTTTGCAATGTTTTTTATCCGCCAGTATATGACAAAATTTTAATGCATCGCCTTCTACAGTAACGTCTATATCCGCAATTTTTCTGTTTAAAATTAAATCTCTTACCACACCGCCTATGAGAAAAATTTTGTATTCTGCTTCAAATGCTGTTTTTGAGCATAATACAAGTGCGCTTATTATATCTTTGGAAAGCTGTGTTTCCAGTTTATCGGTCAGGTTAAGAGTTGAGTCCATTTTGTTTTAGTGATTTTTTACATATATATTACCGAACAATTTTACAAAAGAACGGTTTTCTTTTTCAAGCTCCTCAATTCTTTTGATAAGTATTTTATTGTCCGATATTACTTCTTCAACTTTTTCTAAAAGAAGCTGGTTATCTTTTTTGTATTCGCCTAGCTGTACGGCATCCTCGATAAAATCGGTTTTTTTGATAAAATCGGCAACATCATATGTTATTTTGCGGGCAATAGATTCTGCAAGAACAGCCAGTGTCTGGTTGGAAATATCAAGAGTAACATTTTTTAGTTCATTTTCGACTTCTTTATTGACTTCATTCAATATTGCTACAGGCAGCTCCTGAACTTCATTTTCAGAAGGTTCGCAGGCAGTTTCTTCTGTCCTGTTAAAGTCCTCCGGTTTACTGTCGTTTTCGTTTTTTTCTTTTTCGACAGATTCTGTTTTTTCTTCCGAAAGAACTGTTTCTTCGATAAAAGATGTTTCAACAGGTACATCAGCCGCTTCCACAGACATTTCCACGGGCGTAATTTCGTCTTTGTCCATAACATTGATTTCGCATTTGGGCTGTTTTTGTTTTATGCTGTTTCGGATTTTTTCCACAGCCATTTCATCAAAAAATTCCACGCCCTGTGCGTCTTCGTAGATAGGTTCTATTTTCCAGTTTTTTATAAAGGCTTCCAGTATAAAATTATCAATATAGAAGTCTTCAGTATTTAAAATTTCAATAATTTGTTCTTTACTGTACATCAAAACCTCAAGCCGCAATACTTTTTATAGTCAACTGACTCCGATTACTCATTGAACCTGTGCAATAAGCAAGCCCGTTTTTGTCACAAGTCCGGCACAGGCAACAAGTGCATGGGGTCACTTCCGCAAAGTATTCACCTTAGCGTCATTCGCACTCAGTACACCGCTTCTAAAAGCAAAGCCGCCTCAGCCTATTATTAATAATAATATATTTGCGCCAAAAAAGAAACAAATTGTAAAGTTTGAGGAAACTTTTTTTAAATGCATTCGTCATGAAAAATAAAAGAGAGATTTATTAAATAATAAAAGTTTAGTTGAGTGAGGAATCAGCGTAATGGATAATTTGGCGCATAATATCGTGCTGGATGATATTGACGTGGAAGAAAAATTACCTAATGAAGACGTTGGGGAAAATTTATCCTTATCAGAAGATGCGGCGAAAGAGGCGGGCATTGAGACTATAGAAACCTTCAGCACTATTGTGAAAAAAAATGATATTCTTCAAAACTATTTGAAAGACATAGGCCGTGTAAAACTTTTAAAAACATCAGAGGAAAGAGAACTCGGCAAAAAAATCAAAGAGGGAAGAGGAAAAGAAGCTCAAATTGCAAAGAAAAAACTTGTACAGGCTAATCTTCGGCTTGTTGTGAGCATAGCAAAAAAATATATAGGACAGGGTGTTTTGTTTATGGACCTTGTGCAGGAAGGCTCTGTAGGACTGATGAAAGCTGCGGAAAAATTCGATTACACAAAAGGTTTTAAGTTCAGCACCTATGCAACGTGGTGGATAAAACAGTCTATTGTACGCGCAATCTCTAACCACTCGCGCACAATCAGAATACCAGTACACATGACAGATAAAATAAGGCTGTATAAGAAAGTTGCCGCTAGTCTTACGGCAAAACTGGGCCGTGAACCAAACGACGAAGAGATGAGTGCAAAACTCGGAATTTCCGTTAAAAAGCTGGAAAACATCAAAAATGCAATTTTTAAAGATCCTGTAAGTCTTGATACGCCTATTGCAGAGGATCTTGTACTCGAGGATTATGTTGCGGATGACAGTTACCGCTCTCCAGATTCTACGACACAGTCGGCTTTTCTAAACCATGATGTAATGTCTATGCTCGAGTTTTTAAACCGTAGAGAAAAAACTATTTTGATAAACAGGTTCGGGCTTAACGGCACCGGTAAAAAAACTCTCGAAGAAATAGGCAAGAATCTTGGTTTTTCAAAAGAAAGAATAAGACAAATAGAAAATATTGCCCTTAAAAAGTTAAAAGAAAACGATGAAATCAGGCATCTTAAAGAATATTTAAATTAGTTTTTTAAAGCTTAGAAGCTGCCGTATCTGCGGCTCTTCTTTGGACATCTTAAACTCCTTAGTGACGCTATTTCAGCAAAATCCTTTTACAGGATTTTGCTTTTCTTTTTGTATACATTATTTATCATACAAATGACAGGCTGTCATAGAATCTTCCACATTTCTAAGTGCGGGGTCTATCTGTGTACAAATTTCCATACAATAGGAGCATCTCGGATGGAACGGACAGCCTTTAATATCATCTGTTATAGCAGGCGGCTGGCCTTCAATGGTTTCTACCCTGTTTGTATTTATATCAAGAATTACATTTAAAAGAGCTTTTGTATAAGGATGTTTCGGCGATTGAAACAGTTCTTTTACACCGGCATATTCAACGATTCTGCCTGCATACATTACCGCTATTTTATCTGCATTTTCCGCTACTATACCGAGGTCATGCGTAATCAGTATAAGTGAAAGGTTATATTTAGCTTTAATATCTCTTAAAATTTCCATAATCTGAGCCTGCACCGTCACATCCAGAGCCGTTGTAGGCTCATCGGCAATTATAAGCTCAGCTTTGCATGCAAGCGCCATTGCAATGATAACACGCTGTTTCATCCCGCCTGAAAATTCGTGCGGATATGCTTTCATCTTGTCTGCCGCATCGGGAATTTTTACTTTTTCAAGAGCCTGAACCGCCACATCAAAAGCTTCTTTACCTCTTAAACCCTGATGAAGCTCTATAATTTCCAGAAGCTGATTGCCGATAGTATACAGCGGATTCAAAGAAGTCATCGGGTCCTGCGGAATAAGTGCAATTTTTTTGCCTCTTATTTGCTGCATTTGTTTTTGATTCAGTTTTAAAAGGTTTTCGCCGTTAAAAATAATTTCTCCGCTTTGAATGACGGCATTTTCCGGTAAAAGCTGCAGTATTGACATTGTGGAAATAGTTTTGCCGCAGCCTGATTCACCTACAAGAGCAAGTGTTTCTCCTCTTTTTAAAGAAAAACTGACATTATGTATAGCCTGCCTGAATCCGTCTGACAGATTGAAACCTATATTTAAATTTTTTACATCCAAAATTGTCATCGTGGTTGATTATAACACACAGCGCAGGGCAAAAAAATGCCCTACCGTTTAATTAATATTTCATATTGTCAACTGACTCCGACTACTTGATGAACCTGTGCAATAAACAAGTCCGTTTTTATCAGCAAGTCCAG
>CALVAR010000032.1 GCA_944325575.1 Candidatus Gastranaerophilales bacterium
CGGTGGTACTGTTTCTTACTATTATTATACGCTATTTCTCGTCAAAAATCAACCATTTGTTGTGACAGAGCCTTTTCATAAAAACTCCTATTTTAAAACCATTGAGATTAAGAAATTATCTCAACTTTACCGGAATCAAAGTTAAGATATCCGCGCACAATTTCAAATTTACCGTCATGATGCGCCTGTCTTAAAATCTTAGAACGTTTAAGCAGTTTTCTCTTTTTAGTAAGCGTGTAATTTCTCGCAATCTCGTTATAACATTCGGATTCAGAGTCAATTATTTCATACACAGAGCTGATTAAAAGCTGTAAATCATCCGGTTCTTTCGGATACATTGCTTTAGCAGCTTTCATAACCCCGCAGTCATCATGGCTCAAAACCATTACAAGCGGCACCTTCAAATGATCAACAGCATACTCTACGCTTTCCAGTATATTTTCGCCAATAACAGCCCCTGCGCAGCGGACAACAAAAAGATCACCAAAACCTTTATCAAAAATCAATTCCGGTATTACTCTCGAATCCGAACACGTAACAATACAAGCGATCGGAGACTGTCCGTTTTTTAAAGCAATTAAAGATTCAGCATTTCTGTTATCTGCATTGCATTTGCCGTTAACAAAATTTTTGTTGCCCTCAAGCAGAATATCAAGCACCTTTTGAGCTTTTTCTATCATTACTTATCAGTCTCCGTATTTTTGATTTCTTTTGCTTCTACCTTTTTGGTAGCAGGTAATGACTCATTACTGTCTAAAACTTTTTTGTTCTTTTTCTTTGCCGCTTCATCATCAAGCTGCTTGTTTATAATCAGAGTCTGTCCTACCTGTATAATATTACTTGTAATTAAATATAATAGCACACCTGCAGGAATAGGTATAAACAGGAAAGTAGCTGTCAACATAACAGGCATCATAGTACCGAGGCTTTTTTGCATAGCTTCCTGCGCAGGATCAACCTGCTGCATCTTATTTGTGGCCATCATTATTTTCTGTGTGAGAAACATTGATGCGCCAAATATCACAACCAGCAATAATACATCATAATTAAATGAAGATTTTGCAGCTACTGTCGGAACAGAAGCAATCAAATTATCACCCTGTTTTACAAATTTAATCTGTTCAATTTCTCTTGTATTGTTATCCGTGACAGTTGCTTGTGCACTTGTTATCTGTGCAAGCTGGCTGAATTTTAAATCAAAATCGTCAAGGCTTATTTTCAGATCAACAGGCTCTCCGGGAGTAATGTCACCCTGTACTTTAACTGCACTTCTCGGGTTAGAAAGTTTTGCATTTTCGAGTTCTTTATCGCCTATATAAACCTTTATATTTTTATTTAGAGAAAATGTATCATTCGAACCTACAGAAAATTTTCCGTCATTAGAAACGCCGGCATTTCCTTTTAATGTAGCATCCAGTCTGTTTATGAACAAAAATTTTGACTGTCCTGCCATAGAAATAAACTGAGGACTCATCAATGAAGAGTACAAAAGAATAAAGATCGGCATTTGAATAAGCAAAGGCAGACAGCCGGCCATAGGATTAAACTTGTGCTCTTTATAGAACTCCATCATTTTTTGCTGCATAACCTGAGGGTTATTTTTATATCTGTCCTGTATAGCTTTCATCTTAGGCTGCAACTGCTGCATTGTTTTCATGGAACGCTGCTGTGAAACATTTAAAGGCCACATTGCCAGTCTTATAATTACGGTTAAGGCAATAATACCTAGCCCGTAACTGCCAAATATATTACTTAATTCTTTTAAGAAATTTATTGTTAAAGTTGTAAAATCCAATTTATCTTTTCTCCCCTAATTTTTAAATATTCAATAGCCAACGGCTAATATTTATTTTAAAACAAAAATATATTTTGCCAATGGAATATCTGTATTATAATTGAACAAAAAATGGGAAAGAGATATGAAAATAGTAGTATTTGGCGCAAGTGAAATGGGCTGTTTGATAGCAACAGAGTTTTTTGAAGACCATGACATAACCATTATAGATAAAGAAGAAAATAAAACTGATGCACTCAACAAACTTGATATAAGTTTTGTTCCGGGCAACGGTTCCAACATAAATACCTTGAAAACGGCAAGCATCGAGGATGCGGATGTGTTTATAGCTTGTACGACTTTTGATGAAGCAAATATAGTTTCCTGTTTAACAGTCAGCCGTTTGAGTCGTGCAAAGACCGTTTGTTTTGTAAGCAAGCCGGAGTACATAGAATCTTTAAAACTTGTAAAAAACACTCAATATGAAATGATTGATGTTGTTATATGGCCGGAAGAACTTCTTACACAAGAAATTTTCAGGATAATTACAGTTCCGGATGCAGTTGATGTGGAAAATTTTGCAAGCGGTAAGGCAAGATTACTGGAATACAGAATCAAAGAAGAATCAATTCTTTTGAATAAAAAAATTAAAGATTGCAGCTTCAGAGATGAAACTCTTGTAGTTGCTGTAACACGAGATGAGACACTATTTATTCCGGATGGTGAAACAGAGTTTAAACTTAATGACAAAGTAATATTTATGGGTTCTTCCACTTCTTTGGATATTCTTGCAAGAGAGATTTTTCAGAGCAAAACTAAAGTCAAAACTGCTGCCATTATAGGCGGAGGAAGTGTGGGGCTCATGCTTGCTCAAAATCTTGAAAAGATTAACATAAAAACAAAAATAATAGAGCTTGATTACAAGCGCTGTGAAGATTTAACTGAAGAATTAAAAAATACACTTGTTTTATACGGCGACGGAACCAATATGGAACTTCTTATGCAGGAAGACATAGGCGAAAGTGATGTTGTAATAAGTGTAACTAATAATGATGAAAAAAATCTTCTGTGTTCACTTTTAACTAAACAAATGGGAGCTAAAAAAGTAATAACAAGAGTTTCAAAAAATGCTAATATCAGCCTTTTTGAAAAAGTAGGTATAGATGTTGCTATTTCTCCGAAAGAAGCATCTATTACTGAAATAAGAAACAACTTTATAGATACTGATGTTGAAATTCTGGCTACAGTGGAAAGAGGTCAGGGCAGAATTATTGAAACGCTTGTTCCTGATAATTTTAAAGAAATATCTCTTATGGATTTAAGACTTCCGGCAAAGGCTATTATCGCAATCATACAGCGTGGGCATAATGTAATTATTCCCAAAGGCATGACAAAGCTTAAGCCTAAAGATTTGCTGCTTGTGTTTACAAGAGAAGAAAATTCCGAAAAAATTATTGATTTCTTTAGAGGATAGTATGAGATTAAATTATATTTTTACTTCACTTATTCTGGTATTAAGATGCATATCACTTGTAATTCTTGCACCTATTGCTGTTGCATTATATTACCATGACTATGTTTCTGTTTTACCGTTTATAACGGCATCTTTGATTTCTCTTGTACTCAGCTTTGTATTAGACATATTTTTCCGTAAAAAATCAGAATCTTTTGAAAGTTTAAATGATATAAAAAAGGGCGAGGCCCTCTGTGTTGTAACATTATCATGGATATTATTTGGTATAATTGCAATGATACCATATATCTATTTTGGCCTCAGTCCATTAAATGCATTATTTGAATCAGTTTCAGGAATTACTACAACTGGTGCAACTATATTAACAAAATTTGACTATCCAAAAGCAATGTTTTTCTGGCGTTCTATGAGCCAGTGGCTTGGCGGCATGGGAATTATTGTATTGTTTATTGCAATACTGCCACAGTTTGCAGTTGCAGGAAGACAGATGTTTTTTGCAGAAGCCCCGGGGCCGACGGAAGATAAAATTACGCCGCGTATCAGACATACAGCTAGTGCTGTTTGGACAATATATATAATTGTAACAGCACTGGAAATAATCTTTTTAAAACTCGCAGGTATGCCATTGTTTGATGCTTTTTGCAATTCCTTTTCAACACTGGCGGGCGGAGGTTTTTCACCAAATCCGACAAGTATCATGGGATATCATTCAAATCTTATATGCTGGATAATGAACGTATTTATGATTATTGCAGGAGCTAACTTTGCAATAATTTATAAAAGTTATTTGGCAAAATCACCTTTGCTGTTATTTAAGGATGAAGAATTCAGGGTATATTTATACATAATTATTGTATTTTCTTTCTTAATTGCACTGGTTTTATATTTTCAAAATGCATATCATATATTTGATGCAATAACAGCATCTGTTTTTCAGGTTGTTACCGTTATGATTACAGCAGGTTTTGCATCAGTTGACTTTGCTCAATGGACATTGCCTGCAAAAATGCTTTTATTTGTTTTGTTTTTCTGCGGTGCCTGTGCAGGGTCTGCAGGCGGCGGTATGAAAGTAGTAAGATGGATATTTCTTTTTAAATATTTAAGAAGAGAAATTGCCAAAATTTTGCATCCGAATGCGGTTTATCCTATTAAGATAAATAAAAACATACTGCCTCCGGAAGTTATACAACAGATACTTGCATTTATACTCTTCTATTTCCTTATATTCGGTATAAGTGCATTTATAATTTCAATACTTGAAAATTCGACAATGATTGGAGTAACAGGGAGTATAACCACTCTTGGAAACATAGGTCCCGGGTTTGGGATAATAGGACCAATGGGGTCTTTTGATATATTACATCCTTTATCAAAAATCATTTGCATATTTAATATGCTTGTCGGAAGACTTGAGCTTATTCCGTTTCTTGCAATGTTACATCCTGATTTTTGGAATATAAAATAGATTGAAAATTACATCGAATATACGTGTAAAACCCTTGATTATCTGCTACAATAAACTCGTAGAAATTTAAGAGGTAGTCAGGTGAAGAATATTATAAAAAGGGAAATAAACTATCCGTATTTAACAAGACCTGTTGAAATATATGAAAGAGAAAACGGTCACAAGATTGTCCTTGCTCATAAAGACGGAGGACTTGTTAATATATCAAGCTGGGTTAAAACAGGTTCAATTAATGAAAATGATGAAAATAACGGTATATCTCATTTTCTGGAACATCTTATGTTTAAAGGAACTCATAAACATAAAGCCGGGTATTTTGACAGAACGCTTGAGGCAAAGGGCGCAATAGTAAATGCCGCAACGTGGAAAGATTATACTTTCTATTATGTAACACTGCCTCAAGGGCCTGACGGAACATATTTTAAAGAAGCAATAGAGCTTCATGCCGATATGATGCTTGATCCGGTAATACCTGAAGATGAAATCGGACCTGCATTCAAACTTGGTGACGATAAAGTATCACAGAAAAGAGAAAGACATGTTGTTATAGAAGAAATAAGGATGAGACAGGATCAGCCTTGGACAAAAATTTATAACTCAACAAATAAAAACATGTATACAAACCATCCTTATAAAAGAGATGTTATAGGTTTTCCGGAAACTATTGCATCAATCCCGAGAGAAACTATACTGGAATATTACAGAACACACTATACACCTAACAACATAACGACTATTATTGTCGGTGATTTTGACCATGAAGAAATTGTAAAAAAAGTGTGTAAAGAATTTGATTTCAAAGGCAGAGAAAACTACCAAAATCCTAAACATGCTCTTGATACGCCTGTTCAGGAAGAAAAATATATTGAACTAAAAGGCAAAATAAATACGGGCTTTGTTATTACGGGTTGGCTCGGACCTGTTGCAAGAGATGTAAAAGACAATATAGGTCTTGAGATTCTTGCAATAGTACTGGGCGAAGGTCAAAGCTCAAGGCTGTATCAAAACCTTATAGAAAAAGCTAAAGAACCTGTATTTAACATAGTTACAACTGATTTTTATAATTTTAAAGACGGCGGGAACTTCTTTGTTGAGGCTAATTTTAAAGCTGATAAAAAAGACGAGTCTATTTCATTATTAAAATCAGAGATTAACAAAATTCTCAATAATGACCTTACAGAAAAAGAATTTTTAAAAGCGAAGAAAAAATTAAAAGTCCGTTTTGCGGAAGGTGCCGAAACAGTGTCTGATATTGCGGAAAATATCGGCTACTATATGACTGTATGCGATGATTTGGATCTTGCGGAAAGTTACCTTCAGGATCTTGAAAATTATACTCTTGAAGAAGTTAACAACACTGCAAAAAAATATCTGAAGTTAGAAAACTCTGTAACAACTGTACTTTTACCTGAATAGATAAGGAAAAATAATGGATAAAATAATATTAGATAATAAAATTCCGGTTATATTTAAAATAAACAAGGATACCCCCAGATATGCAATGTGCTTTTATTTCAAAATAGAAGAGCCTGAAAAAAAAGCGGGTTTATATTCTATTTTAAACAGACTTTTTTTACAGGGTACAAAAAACCGCACTGCGCAACAGCTGGCACAGGAGCTTGATGAAAACGCAATAGACTGCTACAGCGAAATGAAGCAGGATTTTATTCGTTTTAAACTCCAGTGTTTAAATGAAGATTTTGAAAAAGGACTTGAAATACTGTCTGATATTATTAAAAATTCAACGCTCGATGAATTTGATAAAGAAGTAATTAAGCTAAAGGGAGAAATCCAAGCAGAGCTTGATGAGCCAAAATCAAGAGCAATGGACGGCTTTTACAAAAACATATATAAAGACCATCCATACGGACACACTTATACAAAGATTCTCGAAGATATCGACTCAATTACAAAAGAAGAGGTTTTGCAGGTTTATAATGAATTGCTTAATAATTCAGCAAAAGTTATAAGCGTTGTCGGGGATTTTGAACCTGATAATTTAGAAATGATGCTTAAGAAATACTTTGCAGATGTAAATAATGCTGAATCTGCCGTTTCAAAAATTCCCACACCGCAGCTAAAAGAAACTTCCATAATAAAAATAGAAAAAGATGATGCCTCACAAGCACAAATTATTCAGGGCTGGCAGGTACCGACAATATATGACAAAGATTATGCTGCAATAATGGTTATGAATACAATGCTTGGCTCAAGCGGTCTAAGTTCCAGATTGTTTTTGGAATTAAGAGACAAAAAAGGCTTGGCTTACGTAGTAAGAAGCAGCTACGAAACTTATGACAAAGCTGCAATATTTAACGTTTATATTGCAACTGAGCCAAAAAATATAAAAACATCTCTTGAAGGATTTAAAATAGAGTTGGAAAAAATTAAAAAAATTCCAATTACACAGGAAGAGCTTGAAAACGCAAAGAACAATCTTATAGGAAAAAGACAGTTCTTCACGGAAACAAATCTTCAACAGGCTAGCCTGATGGCTTTTTATGAGGACAAAGGGCTCGGTGCTGATTTTGAAGAAAAATTGATTAAAATGATAAATCAGGTAACAACAGACGACATAACAAGGGTAGCAAATGCTTGTATAAATGATCCTTATGTATTGACAATACTGGCCCCTGCAGAATATTTAAAAGATATTTAGGGTCAAAACAGGAGAACAGAATGGCATTAAATCCGATTAAAAGAGGTTTAAAAGTTCAGGTTGAATTTGAAACCGGAAGCAAAAGAACGATTATCGACACTTATATTCTTGAGCCGGATTCAGACAGGCTGACTTTGTCTTTTCCTGATTCAAAAAGAGAGTATGCACCTTATCTTAGAGAAGGCACTGAAATAAAGGCGTTTATTTACACCTTTACCGGAATTATGATTATAGACTCTATAGTTTATGATTCGCCTTTTGACGGAAAGTTCATAATAGAATTCAATGAACAGCATCAGATAATTCAGCGAAGAAAATACTTAAGAATGCCTTATATTACAGACTTTTTTCTGCAAAGAGAAGAGGGTAATTTAAAAACAAACTCGGTAGATATAAGCGGCGGCGGAGTAAGGTTTATTACGGAGACCCCGCTTAAAGCTGATGAAAAATACAAAGTCCAGTTAAGGCTCAATAACTTTGAACCAATGATAAAAGCTGAGGGGATAATACTAAAAAAGAATTTTTATAAAAGCAATGAATATGTGCTAGAGTTTATGGAAATAGAAGAGAAAGAGAGAGAAAAAATAATCCAAAAGTGTCTCATGCTTGAGCGCAGCCAGAATAAAACAACTATGTAAACAATATAATGCCAGTTTGCAAAAAAATACCGAATAATTTAATATAAAAGTAGAGTGAAGTATATAAAATAAACATGTTTAGAATATTACAACATCGGGAAAAAACAAAAAAAGATTTTAAATATAATAACAACCTGCAAAGGGCAATAGAAAAATGCCAGATTGAACTTGCACAGGATCCTACAAATGCAGAGCTTCATGTAAAGCTGGGTGATTTATATATAGAGTGGCATCTTGACATACATCAGGCACGCCAGTATATTGACGAAGCTATTACTGAATATCAACGTGCTCTTGAATCATATATTGATTCAGCAGAAATTTACTACAAAATAGGCATGGCATTCTATTATAAAAATGAAATTGACCGTGCTATAAATTACTTTAATCTAGCAATAGAAAAAAACAATAAAAATGCACAGGCCTACTATATGCTTGCGTGCTGCCACACAAAAAAGGCACACTTTCCCGATGCAATGGACTATGCTCAAAAAGCAATAAAACTAAAGCCTTTTTCGTCCGCAAGAGCACATTTTTTGCGCTATAACCTATACAGGGTTATGTCAGTAAGGACATTTAAAACAGAACTACAAAGACACAAAGAATTTATGCTTGCACTTTTGACTCTGCCGTTTGACAGGCATGCTATAAAAAGCGTAATGAAAGTTATTTCATACTTTCAATTTATGCCCATGCTGATTAAGGGCTGGATAATGGTTGCAAGAAACGGCATAAATGAGGCTGTTGATTTGTACAGAGACGCTCTTGAAAAAGCGCCGGGATTTGTTCTTTTGTATTGCCTTTTGGGTGATATTTACAGAGCAATGGGCAGATATGAAGATGCAATTCTTGAATATAAGATGGCCATAATAATAGACAGTCTTAATATTACAGCATATCGTTCTTTATGCTCGGTATATGAAGAACTGGGTGATCTGGACAGTGCGGTAGAATCTTATCAAAAATTGATAGAAATACAACCGAATGCAGCGGAATATCACAGCAATCTTGCTAATATACTGTATTTAAAAGGCGAAGTAAAAGAAGCAATATCACATTACCAAAATGCAATTACGCTGAACCCCAGACCCGAATGGACAAGCGTTATTGCACAAACACTTGGATATGTTTTTCAGGAATCCGAAAAAAATACGGATGCAGCTATAAGCGCATATCACAGTGCATATCTTCTGACCCCTACGGATATTGATATTTTTATCAATTTGGGCAGTGCATTTTACGATAAACAGGAATATAACAATGCGCTGACTGTATACAGAAGAGCGCTCGAGCTTGACCCTACAAATGCAAAAATACACTGTAACCTCGGATTTTTGCACTGGGGTAAAGGTGATATAGATGAAGCAATTAAAGAATATGAATTGTCTATAAAGTACGATCCGACATACGATATAGCGTATAATAACCTCGGTGTAATTTATCTTGATGACCTTGGCAGAGTCCAGCAGGCAAGCGAACTTTTTGAAAAGGCAATAAAATATAATCCAAACTATGCCCTTGCTCATTACAATCTCGGGCGTTCTGTTGCGATTAAGGGTGATAAGGTTGAAGCAGCCAAGTTGTATCAGATTGCAATGGATTTAAATAACGTGACAAATGAGCTTGATCCTCAAGAAATCACAGACAAGATTCAGGGGCTTTTTGATTCATAAAATTTTGATTAGCAGGATAAAAATATGAAACACACTGATGAATTAAGAGTTTATTATGCAGATACTGACGCATACGGTGTTGTATGGCATGGTGCTTATTTAAGATGGCTTGAGGCCGGCAGAATAGAGTTTACTGACAAAGTTATGGGGCTGGATTTGAAAAAACTCCAGGAAGACGGATGTATACTTCCCGTTGTAGAGCTTAATATTAAGTATAAAGTATCTGCAAAGCTGGATGACAATCTTCAGCTGGAAACAGAAATAGAAGAACTCAGACCAAGCGCTATAGTTTTTAAGCAAACATTGAGAAATAAAGAAACAGGCATTGTTAATATAATCGCAACCGTTACTTGTGTAGCCGTTGATACAAAGACAAATAAAATGTTTAGACGTTTGCCTGAATGTATCACGGAAGGATACAAGAAAAAAACAATACAATCTGTTTAGATTCGTGTAAAATAATCCTTTTTAAATTATATACTGATTACAAGGCACTTATACAAGTTCAAAATCACCGTGTTTTTTTAAGTGCTCTATAAGTCCGCCATCATGCAAAAGTTTTATCATAACATCCGGAAGGGGTGAAAATGTAATTTCAGTACCTTGTGTCAGATTTTTTACAACACCTTTTTTTATATCAATCTCCAGCTCATCACCTGCGTTAATTTTATCCGTATCACATTCAATAAGTAAAAGTCCTATATTAATTGCATTTCTGTAGAAAATCCTTGCAAAAGATTTTGCAAGAACAGCACTTACACCTGCAATTTTTATAATTTGAGGTGCATGTTCACGTGATGAGCCAAGCCCGAAGTTATTGCCGGCAACAACAAAATCACCCTTTTCCATTCTGGAGGCAAAGGTTTCATCAGCATCTTCCAGTACATGTTTTGCAAACTCGTTTAAATCAGAACGCAAATGAAAGAGCCTTCCAGGTGCAATGTGGTCAGTTGATATATTGTCACCAAATTTGAAAGCCTTACCTCTATATTCCATAATACACTCCATAAATAATTATTACTTGAAAATTATAGCATATATTCAAAGAAAAATAATAAAAAAATAGGACTTAAAATTAAGTCCTATTTTTTTTAAGCAATAATATTTACTTATTATACGGAGTCATTGACTCTTCATAGATCTGTTTAACGACTTCTTTAGTTGCTTTTACAGGTGCAATGCCAAGCAATCCGTCAAGAGAAGGTGTTGTAAAGCAAAGATTTACGAGTTTGTCTACATCAGCCTCACAAAATCCGTCATCTGTCAATTTTTGCGGTACACCGACATCAGCAAGCCATTTTTCAACTAATTCTGCAGCTTTTTCTGCTTCATCAGCAGTACCTTTTAAGCCGGGTGCAATAGGTTCCAAGATATCAGCAAGAGTAGCAGCTTTAGCAGGGTAAATAGTTTTTATAACTGCAGGCAAAAGCATTGCAAGACCCAAGCCATGTGACAATTCAGGTTTTACTGCGCTCAGCGGATGTTCAAGAGCGTGAGTGTAATGCAACAAACCATTATCGAAACCTACACCGCCCAGCAAAGATGCATACAAAAGATAATATCTGTATTCAGGATTTTCCAAATCAGCCGCAGCTTTTGGCAAATATTTTGCCACCAGTCTGATAGTTTCTTTTGCAAGCGTGATAGAGTATGGAGAAGCAACAGTAGATGTAGCTCCTTCTACTACGTGGTTTACAGCATCGATAGATGTATAAAGAGTCTGATTCAAAGACAATTTTGTCATCAATTGAGGATCATCGATTGAATAAGAAGGATAAATGCAATCATAAGCAATTGCGGGTTTGAAATTCTTTTCAAGATTTGTTGCTACAGCAAATCTGTTTACCTCTGTACCTGTACCGTGTGTCAGGTTGATAGCAACAATTGGAGCAGCTTTTTCAGGAGTAAACTCAAATTCATAAAGTTGAGCAGCTGTTTTTTCAGGGTATTCAAGCAGAATAGCCACACTCTTACCTGTATCTATCGGAGAACCTCCGCCTATAGCAATAACTGCCTGTGCTCCAAATTCTTTTGCCATTGAAGTTGCTTCGTCAATGGCAGCAGTTGTCGGGTTAGGTGTTACATTTGCATAATTTACATAACCTATATTATTATTTTTTAATGCTTTTTCTACATGATCCCATGCACCGGTAGATTTATAAGCATTACGTCCTGATACAACAACTGCTTTGTTTATACCTTTAGCTTTTAGGTCTTTAGCTATATCTTCGATCTTTGTAATAGCACCAACGCCGAAATATACGTTAGTCTTAACTCTAATCTCTTGAATTTGATTAATGTTAACGTCTTTTTCCCACATAACAAAATCCTTTCTTTTCTATCCACATAACTATAATACACTATTTTTAAGATTTATGAAGCATTAATTAGAGAGAATTATATAGATAACAATAAAACATAAAATTCCCAGCACTGTAAATGATATGTAATGAAGTGCCGCATTTTATATAGTGATAATATTTATTATGTAAAATTTAAACATATGCAGCGAAGCTGCACACGAAGTGTAGTACGGCTCTGCCGTTGTAACTTTGATTACAGACTCTTTGTATTTACGAACAAAATTTTCGTTAGCGTAAGCGTTTAGAAAATTTTGGAGATAAATGCATTAGAGTCTGTTTTAATCAGCGTTCTTTTCTTTCTTTTGGTTCGTTTTCTTTCTTTTAATCGCAAAAAAGAAAGAAAATGAACGTAAGAAAAAACATTTGTCTTTTCTATTTGTTCATTTTTTCTTTTTGTTGCTATGCAAAAAGTTCACTATTTACTGTTATATAAAATAATTAGGATTAATATTATTTCGTGAAGCCATTTTCTATAGCTCGCAACAGCTCGCTAAGAAAAGAAGGCAAAACGAACCAAAAAAGAAAAACAAGCTATACCAAAAGAAACAGTAAGTATTTTAACGGCAATTTTTCAGCGACAGGCTGCTGCAAAAATTGCCTCAAAACACAACTGTTTCTAATCAAGGTTACAACAGGGGCGTGCCGCCCCCGTACCCC
>CALVAR010000033.1 GCA_944325575.1 Candidatus Gastranaerophilales bacterium
CGAAAGTTTGGGGGTTATTTATTAAATAACTTCCGACTTTCACTCGCATTTCTATGCACTTACGTGCTAGAACTGCGATAAATAAAACCTATGTTTCATTTATCCAAGCTGGTCATACTTTGTCAAAATATATATAATATATTATTATAGGCATGTATATAATATTATTTTAAATTATGGGGTAATATGAAAAAATTATTGTGTCTTTTGTCAATATTATCATTTCTGACAACTTCTGCTTTTGCACAAACAGTTCCTGCCGGCACAGAAATTGTTCTTGGGCTAAAAAGGCATAAATCTCAAAGAACAATGCATTCCAAATTGAACGCTATTGTAAAAAAAGATGTATATATTGATGATAAGCTTGTTTTTGCAGCTAACGATAAAGCAGAAATTTATATTCTTAAAAATAGTAAAGCCAAATTTTTTGGCAGAGGAGGAACCCTCATTCTCTCCGGAGGTATGGTATATGACGTAAACGGAAAAGCACATGATGTGGAAATACAAGAACAATACACAGGGAAAAATGCACCGTTTCTGGCTAAATTATTAATTTTTAAAAAGGGACAAAATGTCGTCATATATCCATCTCAAAATTTCGTTGTTAAACTAAGTCAAAAATTCAAAATTTAATCAAAAAGCCATGGATAACAATCTTGATAAAATAAAAGAACTAAATGAACAACTTGAAAAAGATCCGACAGACTTTAAAACCAGACGGGAGCTAGCCACTGAATTAATGGAAAACGGATACAATGAAGAAGCACTAAAGCATCTTTATTACCTTC
The DNA here is from genome assembly GCA_944325575.1 of Candidatus Gastranaerophilales bacterium. Taxonomy (GTDB): domain Bacteria; phylum Cyanobacteriota; class Vampirovibrionia; order Gastranaerophilales; family Gastranaerophilaceae; genus Limenecus. The sequence continues at coordinate 789 of CALVAR010000033.1, forward strand.
TGAAAAGATTTCCGGAAGACTCCAGACTGCATTACAACGCAGGTATTGTACTGGAGAATCTGAAAAAGTTTGATAAAGCTATAATCTCTTATCAAAATGCGCTAAACATAAACCCTGATGAACCTGATTTTTTATACAATCTCGGATACGCATATTTGCAAACACAAGAATTTGATAAGGCAATCCCTTTTTTCAAGCGTGTTTTGCAGCTGGAAGAAGATGATGCAAACAGCTATTTTAACCTTGGATATTTATATTCAAAAAAAGAAGAGCATGACACATCGATAACATGCCTGAAAGCAGCTATTGAGCTTAATCCAGATGACCACCTGGCTCATTTTTATCTTGCTTACGAATACGACAAGACAGGCCAAAGAGAGTTGTGCAAACAACATTATAAAAAAGTATTGGAACTGTGTCCGGACTACAGCTGGGCTTATTTCAACCTCGGTTCAATATTCTATGAAGAGGGAGATACAGAAAAATCAAAAGAATATTTACAAAAAACACTCGAACTTAATCCGAAAGATGACAATGCATCAATTATCCTGTCTAAAATATTTGCTAAAGAAAAAGACTTTGAAACAGCGATAAATCTTTTGGAAGAAGCTCTCGAAAATAACCCATATAACGGAGAAGTGTATTATACACTTGCCCACCTGTTTAAAGAGACAGGTGATATAGAAAATTATAAACAGGGTTTAAAAGAAGCTTTAAACAATCACGATACGTTAAAGATAAGCATTAAGCAACTGCAGTCTGAACTGAAAAGTGTTGAATAGGATTTGTTGCAGCAGATTTATTTCCGTATTTTTTATCAAGTGCATCCAGAATATTCTGGGGAACCCTTGCTGATTTCAAAACTTCCATTGCTTCTTCATGTGATTTAGGCTTTTTATAAGAACGTTCTTCTCTCATTGCAGAGTAAATATCAGCCGCCCTTACAATTTGTGCCATCGGATTTTTAGATAAGGGATTGTGATGATCTCTAGCTATTTCTGCGACATTAACACCGTAGCCTGCTGATTTTAATATTTCATATCCTATAACAGAATGAAAATTTATAATTTCACGTTCTTCTTTTGTAAGTCTGCCCTTCTTGTTCAGAATAGAAGGAGGAATAAATGACTTACCGATGTCATGCAAAGATGCACCGACTTCAATAACATGTATCTGTTCTTTTGAATAGCCAAGAATCTCTGCTATTGCACGTGCATAAACAATTGTTGTAGCCAAATGAGTATATTTTATAGTTTTTAAATTCTCATAATGAAGTACATCTTTAGTTTTCATTCCAGATATCCCCTGTTGTGATATTAAGCTATTTGGATTCCGTAGTTAGCCCCTGCTTGCAGCATTTGATATACTATCGCCTGTAATCTTGGATTTGAGTCATAAATATTTTTTAGTTCAGACTCTGGTATGCCGTATTTTTGTAATACGTCAAGCGCACGATCATCTATAGCTGTATCTAATCTGTCAACACCGTATCTTATACGATTTAAATAATTTCCCCATTGAGCTAACAGACCTGTTTGATTAACAGACTGCAGTCCTTCTGTGTCTATATTTACCGGTTTCCGGGACTGTTGTTGGCTTTTTTCAGCAAAAAGAGGCTCATTTACACTGTTTGTAACTCCGGCGTCTTGCGGAGTTTGACCGTTTAATGTATAAGCTTTTGCACCGGTAATTTCCGCATTATTAAACAGAAATGACGGTACGGAGTATTTAGGTGACTCCGTCTGCGGCGTATCTGTTCCTGCTGAAGCTGATACAGACGTATTCAATTTTGCAGCATCTACGTGTGACAAAACAGTATATTCCTTTTTACCTTCGGTTTCCTATATAATAATAAAAAATATCTTTTTCAATGAATTTACCGAAATTAAGGAATTGTTAATATAATTTTACATTTTCTTAACAATACAATTTTATAAAAATTAAGCAAAATATTTTTCCAGAGCCTTTTTATCAAAGACTTCAATACTGTCTTTATTATGTAGAAATATTAAGCAGGTCAACAAAGATTTAAACATAGAAAACTCATTTAGCGAAAGTTTTTTCATTAAATCAGCAATATTTTCCGCCAAAAACTCCGTAATCAGTGTTTTATTTTTCAAAACTAGAGACGTAAAGTAATCAAGCCCCTCTTTTGTGTTGATACCTTCAAAATACAGAATATCAGGAGACTGAAACTCAATAAACCTCATTGCCTTATCAAGGTTAAAACCTATGTGCTCATTCAGCTCACATTGATTTATGTTTTCCAAATTATACTTTGTTATTGACTCTATTGTCATAATATTACATGAATCATCCGCAATATCTGACAAAATAGAATAAATCATATGTGTTTTACCGCACAATCCGGAGCCGCATACCAGTATAATTCCGGGTACTTTTAACGCATTGTGTATAATATTTATCTTTTTGGCATCCAGCGCTGTTTCGCTTAGTTTTTGCGGCGGTTTATATATTTTTATAGATATTCTTTCGCCATGTATAGTTGGAAATGCGGAAATACTTGCAATAAGAGCCATATCATCCACTTTAAAACTCAATTTGCCGAGCTGCGGCAGTTCAGAAACCGTAGGGTCAAGATTGGAAAGAGTTTTTAGTCTTGCAATAAAAGGAGCGGCGAGTATCAAAGGAATGTCACCCGTGGTAATATTTTGTGCATCTTTTCTGAAAGTCACGCTCAAACCTTCCGGAACATGTTCAAAAAACAGCTCATGAATATCATCTGATATAGCCTGTTTCAAAATAGCCCGTATTAGTTTTTGAATATGCTCATCAGACAACCCCTGAGAAACATTTTCTTCGTTTAAAACATCTCTCCAGTCATATTTGGGTCTGTTTTCATCTATAAAAATCTGTCCTACGGAACTCCCGCTTGTATAATACTCTTCAATCTTTTTTAAAATAGCATTTTCCGATGAAATTACAGGTTCTATTTCACATTTTGCATCTTCAACTATTTTATCTATTGCAAATAAGTCCAAAGGATCTGACATAGCAACAGTCAAAATCCCTTCTATTTCAAAAAGAGGAATAACCTTATACTTCTGGGCATTATTTAAATTAATATACCCCAGGCACTTTTTATCCAGAGAATAATCATCAAGATTTACATAAGGTATATGAAGTTTGCTCTCTAAAAATTTAAGCAGTTTTTCTTCTTCAATCAATCCGGAAGATATCAAAACCTGCCCTACATTCACATGCTGTGCCTGTGCAACCTGTTCTGCCGTTTCCAAATCTTCATATTTTATAAGGTTGTCACGAACCAGATCATATTTTAATTTTTCTAAAGTTTTATTTCTTACAAACTCCATTTTTTACAACTCTCCGGACGATAAATACTGATAATCGTCCCTATTACGCCAGATATTCATTCACCTTTGCAATAACTTCGTCAAGTTCAAAAGGCTTTGTTATATATTCATTAACACCTGTTTCCTGCCCGATTAATTTATCCTCCTCCTGCGAACGTGCTGTGACCATAATAATCGGAATATCCTTATATTTATTATCATATTTTAAAAGACGGCTGATTTTGTATCCGTTAATTTTGGGCATCATCACATCAAGAATCATCAAGTCGGGGAGAACTTCCTTTGCCATACTAAGACCGCTCTCGCCGTCATAAGCACAAAAACATTCATAGCCCTGAGCTTCCAGCATAAACTTTAAAGTTTCCACAATATCCTGCTCATCATCAACTATAAGAATCTTTTTGCTTTCGCTCATCTGTTTTATACCTCCGCCATTGTGTTTTTATTCAATCCCGACTTTAAAAACTCGTTTAAAGAAATTACATCCTCGCCATTTTCAGGGAAAATAGCCGTTGAATACAATATATCATACTTTTTGTTGTTTGTTTCGTCTAATTCTGATATCAAAATACTTTCGATTTTCTTTTCAATAAACCCTTGAGCAAACTTATCAGCCTCGGGAATCATAATCTCAAGATACTTTTTACCTTCCTCTTCGTAATATGCCTCTTTTGTATTGGATGTTTTTCTTATTATGGAAAATTTTTCTTCTCTTACTGCATCTATAAAAGAGTTTTGGTTTCCAGACGCTTCTTCAATAAGCACAAGAAGGACATTTTGTGCACATGCCTTTGATTTTAAAAGCTCTTTTTCCAAATCGGCAGAAAACTTTTCCTTTTCGCTCAATACAGGTATTGCAAAAGAAAAAGTCGTGCCTCGATTCAATTCGCTTTCTACCCAGATAAAGCCTCTGTGCGCTTCTATTAATTGTTTTGCAATAGGCAGCCCAAGACCCGTTCCGCCGTTTTTACGATTCAGAGAGTTTTCAATCTGCTGGAACTGATCAAATACTTTCTTTAAATCTTCTTGTGCTATACCTATTCCGCTGTCTGCAACCGATACTTTTATATAATTGTCATAGAAAACAGTCTTTTCTATATCAAAAAGTTTTGTTTTATCAATATCGGACAGCTTTATATTTTCTGTCTTAACAACTATTTTTCCGCCGTCATTAGTAAATTTTATAGCATTTGAAATAAGATTTGAAACCACCTGCTCTATTCTTTGATTATCAATATAAGTGTCTGCCAAGGATGTATCTTTATCCAGTACAAGTTCAATATTCTTTTCTTTTGCAACATTTTCAAAAGTATTTTTTATAAACTCTACAGGAACATTTATACTCGTTTTTTCAAATTTAAAGTCCATCTTGCCGGCCTCAACCTTTGACAAATCGAGAAGGTCATTAATAATACCTGAAAGCCTTGTTACATTACGGGCAGCCATGTTTAAAAATTTATCCATTATGGTGCTTACGTCACCGGCCTTACCGCTCAAACAAATTTCCAGAGAATTTTTAATTGCAGTTAACGGGGTTCTTAACTCATGGGAAACAATTGATATAAACTCTGATTTCAATCTTTCCAGTCTTTCGAGCTTTGTATTCGTATTTTTTATTTCTTCATACAAAGCAGCATTTTCCAACGGAAGAGAAACCTGCCTTGCAAGAGTCTGAAAACAAGTTGTGTCCTCTTGAGAGAAATCAGACTCTCTAAAAACCTCAATCAGCCCGAAGAATTTTTCGCCTACATTTATCGGTGCAAAAAGATTATCAAACTTTAATATATTAAGATCATACTCTTCTAAATGGTGTTTAATGTTTTTTATAACCTTTATATCGTTTACATTAAGGTCGTAAGGTACTCTTTTTTTATCAAAAAGTGCACGATAGCTCAATATCGCCCGCAATTTTAAAGAATGTTCCAATCTAGGTGAAATACCGTACAAAGAATTGATAATAAGCTCTACATTATGTTCATCATTGAATACCAGTGTAGAAGATAAAGAAAAACTCAAACTCTTTTCAAGACCGTCTATCATAATATTTATGAGTTTTTGCTTATCCAACGAGCCTGCCAGCTGGGTAGATGTATTATATAAAACATCCAGTTGATAAAGACTCTTTGCCAGTTCACTGTTATTTAAAGTAAGAGTATCAACAGCTCTTTTCAGTTTTAAATTTGAACTTACACAGGCAGACAGAATTTTTTCATTAACAGGCTTTGTAATATATGCATTAGTATGTTTTAAAAGTTCCAGATTTTCTGTTTTTTGATTCACCAGCGCAATTATTGCAACATTTTCCTTAATGGCTGCAGCATGCAGTTTTTTACATAAAATTGCAGAATCCGGATCTTTTAGATCCTCATCTATTATTACAAGAGGAACGAGCCCTTTTTGGACATAGCCCAATACAGCCTCTTCATCAGAAGAGCAGATAACGGCAAAAGAAGACTTTGCCAGAGATTGAGTTATCTGTTTATTTTGTTTTTCGTTTTCCGATATCAACAATACCTTTGTCATAATGATATGTTAACATACGGCAATTTTCGGGGCTAATTATTAAAATATTTTTAAATTTATCATATAATAAGAGGAAGAATGTCATGAAAAATTTTGATTACATGTGAATGTAAAAATATTGGGGATTAGGGGAAATTATTATGGGTTACCATTTTGAAATAATAACAGGTCCTATGAGCTGCGGAAAGACGGAAGAGCTTTTGCGCAGGGTAAAAAGATGCATTATTGCTCAAAAGAAGGTAAAAGTAATCTCTCCTGAAATGGACACAAGAGCAAAAGGAGATTATATAGAATCCAGAAACGGTCTCTGGCTCGATGCAATAACAGTTAAAACAGCAAGAGAAATTCTAAATAAAATTTCTCCGGAAGATGAAGTTATTGCTATTGATGAAATCCAATTTTTTGATAATGACATAGTATCTGTCGTAAAAAAGCTCGTTGAACACGGCAAAAGGGTTATTGCGTCAGGTTTAGATCTGGACTTTAAAGGTGAACCTTTCGGTTCAATGCCGGAATTGCTCTGTTTTGCAGACAAAGTCGATAAACTTACCGCTGTTTGTATGAAATGCGGTTCTGATCATGCAACAAGGACACAAAGACTGATAAACGGTTTTCCTGCAGACAAATCATCGCCTCTTATAATGATTGGGGGAGATGAAACATATGAAGCAAGATGTCTTGATTGTTATGAATTGCCTGACAGAGAAGCAGATAACAAGAAAAAATCATTCCGCCTTCTGAACTTCACTAAATAATCAAGATTTGAAATAGTCACAGATAAGTTTTTTATCTCTGTTATTATTAGAAAACTTTTTCAAAAGTTTTTGAACAATCGGGGTACTTGAGTCTTCAAGCTCTTTTTTACATATTGCTTTTTTTATTAAAATTTTATTATATTTAACATTAGCATCCTCTGAAGCTAATAGTTGAGTTTTTAATTTTAACAGTTCTGTATTGTATTTTAGTATTGATTGACGGAGCCTGAGAACCTTTTTACTGCTCATTAGTGAATAACCTTCCTGTTTATAGCTGGGGTATTTTTATAGTCGACGATTTTCAACTTTTTTATAATAATAAATTTGATAAATTCATGACTCCACCAAAAAGTCTAAAAAACATTAAGAAGAGTAAATCTTTCGTATGGTTATTGAGTTTTTTATATAATAGAAAAATGACAAAAGAGTTAAAAAAAGTACTCATATTACGTCTTAGTGCACTTGGAGATACAATCCATACACTTCCTGCTGCTTATGCAATAAAAAAGACTTTTCCAGAGTGCAAGATAGGCTGGGTTGTAGAAGATAAAGCACAGCTTTTTATAAAGGATAATCCAATAATAGACAAATGCTATGTGCTGCCTAAAAAAGAGTGGAAAAAACGCGGATTGTTTTCTTTAAAAAATATACGGGAATTTAAAGATATTATAGACTCTATTAATGAAGAGCATTATGATGCGGTTCTTGACACACAGCAGCTTTTTAAAAGCGCTTGCATTCTGCCCTTTTTAAACATAAAGAGAAAAATAACGCTCACGGGAGGCAGAGAGTTTTACTGGTTGTTTTCAAATGAAATATACCCCGAGACACATAAACTTTTTGATCCTGAATATCATGTTGTCAAAAGAAACCTTGAATTTGCCGGTCATCTCGGCGCAGACACGTCAGAAATCAAGTTTGTACTAAGTCCTGCAAAAGATGAAACAAAAATAAAAATAGATAATCTTCTTGCCGGTATTGATAAAACAAAAAAAGTTATAGCAGTTTCTCCGGCAACTACCTGGGAAAACAAACACTGGCATGAGCAGTACTGGTCTGAAACTATCGAATATCTAAAAGACAAAGCCAATATTATCTTTACAGGTATGGAAGCTGATAACGCACTTATAAAAAGAATATTAGATAAAACCACCTGCACAAACAGTATAAATCTTGCAGGCAAAACCAATCTTGAAGAGCTTGCGGAGTTGTTTAGACGCTGTGATTTAGTGATATCTCCCGATTCAGGAAGTGCACATATTGCCTGGGCCGTATCAAAGCCGGCTGTAATAACACTGTTCAGTGCAACAGCAGAAAAGAGGAGTGCGCCTTTTGGCGATAACTGTTATGTGCTTGCGCCGCAGTTAGATTGCCGCCCCTGTCTAAAAAAGAACTGCAGACTAAAAAAAGATAAAAATAAATGCTGTAAGCTAATAAAACCTGAACAATTAATATCTCTGATTGATAAAATTTTGTTATAAGGGGACATATATAGAATTTTTTACAGGCTATTCTTAAAAAACAGCTGTAATATTATACCTATATGCTGAGTAATTCTGTGGCAATTTTGTATTTTGATAATATTTATTATGTAGCGGATTTTGTGCGGGCACGAAGCTGCCCATGTGAGCAAGGTTGTTGGAATGAAGAAATTTTATTCTAAAATTTCGAAATGGAATACTAAACCTTGTGAACGCCAATAATCCAAGATGCGAGCTCAGGATCTTACCGGCTTAGAATTTACATTTCAGGCTGCTAGGATTCTGAATACATCAATATTTGTGCAGCAATGCATATTTTATGCTTCAGAATGACAGGATACATCTGTGTGGGCAGGTTTGCCCAAACTACTGCTATGTAAGAAGTAAATGAATTTT
>CALVAR010000034.1 GCA_944325575.1 Candidatus Gastranaerophilales bacterium
CACTTCCGCAAAATGCTAGACTTGGCGTCACTCGCACTCCGTGGACCACTTCTACAAGCGAGGCCGCCTCAGACAAAATAACATTGTAATCAATCGCATAATTTGATAATTGAACGGAAGGTCGGGTATGAAAAAGATAAGCGGAATTTTACTTTTAACACTGTTTTTATCATTTTGTAACTGTCCTTTTGCGGCTGCTAAAGACGAATTACCCATAGCTGCTGATAAAACACAGGAGTAGTATTTTAACATTTGTAAATCTTTTTTTGAAAATTGAAAAAATTTTCTTAAATATTGTTTTATATAAATGTGAAGTAAAATCAAGGTGTGCTGTGTCCTCAATAGGTTCTAACTATCAAATTCATCATATCCCCCGTACCAACGGCGAAAGCAGGGGGGCTAAAGCTGCTGAAATAAGAATGGAAATTGCAAAGGTAAAACAGCAGGCACGTGCAGGGCAGATATCACAGGAAGAAGCACAACAAAAAATTGCCATGCTAGAAGCAAAACTTGTACGTATACAGCTTGGCACGTCGGAATCCGAGCAACAGGCAATTCTGGTTGCGGATGCCATTAAACCTAATACCGACGTAAAGACGCTGGACAATGCACAGCCGTCTCATAACGAAAGTGAAAACAATAACCCAGACGCACAGCAAAGACAGGATTCTCAGGACACATTTTTTGCGCAACAGGCATTATACAACAGAGCTTTTCATCATATTTAATCCCCTTTAATTACCGGTTTATGGGGCAGGCTTTATTGATGCATCTACAATACCAATAGTAAAGTGTATAAAGAATTCCGTTTACCTTGTGCAACAAAATAGTTTTGTATAATCCGTCTTGTGATATAATCTTTTATAAAAACAAAGTATATAGGAGTGTAAAATGAGAACATCACAGAGATTGGATAAAATTCCGCCGTATTTGTTTGCGGAAATTGACAGAAAAATTGCCGAAGCAAAGGCAAAAGGACATGAAATTATTTCTCTGGGGATAGGCGATCCCGATACTCCTACAATTCCTTCTGTTGTAGAAGCTATGCACAAAGCGATCGATAATCCCAAAAACCACGATTATCCGCCATATAACGGTACGGAAGCTTTTAGAAAAGCGTCTTGCGATTGGATGAAAAAGCGTTTTGGCGTAACATTGAATCCTGATACGGAAATGCTCTGCAATATAGGTTCAAAAGAAGCTATTGCACACGTTTTCTTTGCTTTTGTTGATGAAGGCGACTATACACTTGTTCCTGATCCGGGGTATCCCGTTTATAAAAACGCAACAATCTTTGCGGGAGGAACGCCTTATTCTATGCCTTTAAAAGCTGAAAACGGATTCCTGCCTGATTTTGACGCAATACCGGAAGAAATTGCAAAAAAATCAAAACTTATGTTTTTAAATTATCCGAATAACCCGACAGCAGCAGTGGCAGACTTGGAATTTTATAAAAAAGCAGTTGATTTTTGTAAGAAGTATGATATTTTGCTCTGTTCTGATATGGCATACTCAGAAATGACCTATGACGGTTATAAAGCACCGTCCGTGCTGCAGGTGGAAGGTGCTATGGATTGTGCATTAGAGTTTTATTCACATTCAAAATCTTATAATATGACTGGCTGGAGAGTCGGTTTTGTGTGCGGTAATGCGCAGGCTGTAAAGGCACTGGGTACTATTAAAAACAATATTGACTCCGGTACGTTTAAGGCTATTCAAGAAGCTGCTATAGAGGCTTATAACGCACCTGTCGAACAGATTGAAAAGCTAAACCAGATGTATAAAGAACGTAAAGAGGTTATGGAAGAAGGCTTGAGAGATCTCGGCTGGAGTGTTGCTCCGTCAAAGGCTACATTCTACCTATGGCTGCCTGTTCCGCAAGGTTTTACTTCAGAAGAGTTTGTAACAGTAATGCTGGAAAAAGCTCATGTCGTTGTGCCGCCTGGAAATGGATACGGCAAGGGCGGCGAGGGATTTTTCCGTATAGCGCTGACAAGACCTGTGGACGAGCTTAGAGAGGCATTAAGACGTATGAAACGCGCAGGCATAAGCTATAAGATGACCAAATAAAATAAGACTAAAAATAAAAAAGAGAACAGGTTCTATAGCCTGTTCTCTTTTATTTTTTATTTTAAATTTTTAAGTACTGTAAGGATTTTGTATAGTTTTTGCAGTTCTTCTTTTGAAAACTGTTTTAGTACAACATTTATTTGTTTTAATAAATCTTCCGTTTCCATTGCATCAGGATAGTCCAGCAGCAAATCAACCGGATGAACATTAAAGTTTTTGCATATTAAATCAATAGTTTCTGCAGTCGGCTGATATTTGTTGCGTTCAAGGTTTGATAAGCCCTGAGGAGTTAAACCTGCTTTTTCAGAGAATTGTTCTTGCGTTAACCCCAATTTAATGCGAAGTTGTTAATTCCATTAGTTATTAATTTTTGATATTCCATAAATTAAAAATATGGTAATTCGTTAAATAATTTAATCGATTATTTGTGTAGTTATAAATAACTAATTTAAGAAGACCCACACACACACAACAACAACACGAACCCTACGGGGCAGGTTATCATGATTTGTTACAGGCATGTTTATTGTATTTTTCGTTTTGCTTCGCTCTGCAGAATTCCATAGCCTGCAGGTTGGGCATACCTGCCCAACTCAATAAATCACGTCATTCTGAAGCATAGAATATGCTTTGCTGCAAAAAATATTGCTGTGTTCAGAATCTTACAAACTTGATGCATTATCAAAAAACCGGTAAGATCCTGAGCTCGCTTCGCTCCTCAGGATGACAGATAATCGTCATTCTAAGTAATGTAGGTTGGGCATACCTGCCCAACGCATATATCTTTTGCTCATCCGGTCACTATTTACAGACCCTTACAGCTTTAAAAATCCTATGTATATCCGTGACGCCATTTTCTTTAGCTCGCCTCAGCTCGCTAAGAAAAGAAGGCAAATCCGCTGCATAATAAATAGTATCAGTATACAAAATAATAAATTATACCCAGTTCTCAAGATCGGGTGTTTTTTTGCGCCAATCTTTGGATACTTTTACACTCAGCTCGAGATATACTTTTTTATCAAGCATTTTTTCCAGTTCTTTTCGTGCCTGAGTACCGATTATTTTTAGCATCTGTCCTTTTTTGCCTATCATGATGCCCTTCTGGCTTTCATGCTCAACATGTATCTGGGCGTATATTCTGTCGATATCTTCTTTTTCTTCGTATTTCTCTATGACAACGGCAGTACTGTGGGGAATTTCATCTTTTGTGTTCAGCAGAATTTTTTCTCTTATAATTTCCTGAGCAATAGAGCGCATGCTTTCATCCGTAAGATCGTCTTGTGCATATACAGGCGGTCCGTCAGGCAATTTTCTCATAATCGTGGAAATCAAAGTATCTATATTCCTGCCGGTTTGAGCAGAGATTTTTGCTGTCGGCATGTTTTTGTCGAATAACAGTTTGTAAGTTAGAAGGTTTTGTTCCTTTTTTATGGGGTCTTTTAGTTTATCTACTTTGTTTAATACAATGATAACAGGTATATCTGTTTTTTTGAGCAGATTTTCTACTATCCATTTATCCCCTGCACCTGCAGGCTCTGAGACATCTACAATAAACAGGATTAAATCAGCGTCGGGTATAGAGCATTTTGCTTCATCCATAAGAAATTCGCCGAGTTTGTCCAGCGGTTTGTGTATACCCGGCGTATCGATAAAGACTATCTGTCCTTCTTCGTTTGTAAAGATACCTTTGATTCTGCGTCTTGTTGTTTGGGCTTTGTCTGTGGCTATTACTATTTTTTGTCCCACAATTGTATTCAAAAGTGTTGATTTACCTACATTGGGGCGTCCTATTACCGCTACAAATCCTGATTTATAATCTTTCATATAAAAGTTCCGTTTATTCAATTTAGTTATTAATAAATTGAATAATACAATAAAACAGACTAAATTACATTCAGTTGTTTTTCAAGAATTTGTGCATAGCCTATATCATCTATATTTAGTGCTATATTTTGCGCCTGTTCTAACAGAGAGTGGGCTTTTGTTTTGTTGCCGAGTTTTAGCATTACTGCAGCTGCTTTTTCAAAATTCTTTGCCATTTTTAAATCCGCATCAGTGTCTCTGTAGAATTTTGCGGAAGCTTTGTAATCTTTCAGGGCATTAACATTTTCATTCAGCATTGCAAGCGAATCTCCGGAGCGTGACCAGATTGCCCCCATAACTTTATTGTTGTTTGTTTCTTTTGCAATACTTTTTGCGGCATCGTAGTATGTATAGGTGTTTTTGATGTCATATCTTTCAGCATACATGTCTGCAATTTCCGAAAGAGCTTTTGTCTGAACTTTTAGGTTGTCTGCCTGTCCGGCATGTGAAATTGCGGCAAAATAATGCTGCATGGCAGGCTCAAAGTATACAACATCATTGTAAATTTCTGCCATGGAGTAGAGTGCTCTGGCTTTCAGGTTATCATCGTTTGAGGCTTTGTGTGCCTGATGATAGTATTTTAGGGCGTTTTCAAGGTTGTCTTTTTTGTCATAAATCTGTCCGAGTTCAAAGCAGGCTATACCTTCTGCATTTGTATCTCCTATTGCCAGTGATTTTTCAAGGGCATCTTTAAACGCTGCAATTGCTTTTTCCGGCTGATTTATTGCAGAATATTTTTTGCCCTGCAAAATTGCTTTTTTTACATTTTCATCAGCAGGAATATAGACATTGTGTTCGGCAGTTTTCTGTGGCTGTGTTTCTTGTGTTTTTGCTGCTGTTGCTGTTTCCGGAGCTTCTTCTTGATTTGATTGTACAAGATTTTGTGAAATAGGCTTCATGTCGCCTGTTTCTTTGTCCGGAAGTTTTACAAGAAAATCTTCATTGACAGTAGTCGGGTCGGATTTGTAATCTACCTGCTGTAAAAATAGTGCATCAATCCAGTTTTCGACAACTTTAGACTTTTTATCCAGAGTTACCGAAATGAATTTGTCAAGCACATTTGAGGCATTTTTAAGATTAGACTGTATGAGTTTTTTGTCAGGTTCATTTTTTTGTGATTCCGTGCCTGCAAGTGACAGATACTGTTCAACCTCCTGCAGTATATTAGGAGGTGAGCCTATTGCAAGTGCGGTGTTTTTAAAATCCGTCAAAATCTGGGCAATATTTACTTTAGACTTGGAATAATCAATGGCGGATTTTTTTCCGTTTGGAAACTCATGCCTTGTATAGGCGCTTTTTCCGTCGGGATTGACTGAACCGTATGGGCTTGTAGTATTAGATTTAGACCGATTTTCCCTGTTTAAGTCAGACGACTGAGAGGATTGTTCGTCCTCATCTTTGCTGCCGACGGGCTTTTTCGTCTGCGGCGGCACATATGGTTTTATTTGTACCGGATAAATACTGTTATACAAATTTTAACACCCTTGATAATTTGCCCTAACATCGATATCGGTATATCAAAGCTTTAGTTAAATGTTTTGTTCAAAAATCCTTCGTTTGGCGGAAAATATTTTGTCTGCCATGCTTTGTGACATGCCGATTGTGCCTTATATTTAATGATTGCGGGGAAAAAGTCATGAATATGTCGCATAAAAAGATGAACATGTTACGAATTATTCATAATAATGTATGATTTTCTGCAACTAAAGTATGTGTAGAATAACACTATACTCCTTAAATAAAGACGACGATACGCATATCCCTAATCTAATAGCTATGAACCTACGAGTCCATAGCTTTTTTTTGCGGATTTTGGCAAGTGCGCCGAGTGAGACCGTAAGGTCGAACCCAGCACGTTCCGTGAAAAAGTTTGACGAAGTGAGATTTGTGTAAACAAATCTGAATGGAGTGCAAAAACTTTTGAACTGCCAATAATCCAAGAGGCGGATTTGCCTTCTTTTCTTAGCGAGCCGTGGCGAGCTAAAGAAAATGGCGTCACGGATATACATAGGATTTTTAAAGCTGTAAGGGTCTGTAAATAGTGACCGGATGAGCAAAAGATATATGTGTTGGGCAGGTATGCCCAACCTACATTACTTAGAATGACGATTATCTGTCATCCTGAGGAGCGTAAGCGAGCTCAGGATCTTACCGGCTTTTTGATAATGCATCAAGTTTGTAAGATTCTGAACACAGCAATATTTTTACGGCAAAGCATATTCGATGCTTCAGAATGACACATTTCCATTGAGTTGGGCAGGTATGCCCAACCTGCAGCCTTAATATCAGCTATGCAGGAGCGTAAGGTGAAACATGGGCACAAGGAACAATATTTTACATAAACTGGCTGAATACCTTGTAGTACAAAAATATTGCAAAAAGTATCAGAATGATACCGCTTGCTTTTGTCAATAAATCCGTGTATCTGGCAAAAGAGGAGAGATTTTTTAGCACAGATGTAAATAGCCCCGCAACAAGTATAATCATCCCCTGACCTATTGAAAACAAGAACAGCATCAATGCCGCATAAGCAATATTTGAGGACAAAGACGCCGCCGCCATAATCCCTGCAAGAATAGGAGTTGAACACGGTGTTGTTGCAAATGCAAAGACCATGCCAAGAATCAGCGGATAGATGATTTCATTACTTTTGCTGCTTTGAGGAAATTTTTTAACAATTACGGGAAAATTTATATCAAGCAGACCTACAAGATTCAGACCGAAAATTAAAATTAATGATGACAAAAACAGTACAAAATATGCTCTGTTTTCTCCGCCGAAAACATGCCCTGTCATGGCGGCTATTATGCCTATTGCCGTGAGACATATTGATAAGCCTAAAATGAAAAATAATATTTGAATAGTCGTTTTTGAAGTTTTTTGTTCCGGACTTGCACCTATGTAGCTTACTACAACGGGCAGCATACCTATGCCGCATGGCGATAGTGAAGCAACTACACCGCCTAAAAAGCACAGGCAAAGAATTATAAATGAAAATTCTCCTTTTACATTTGCTTGAAAAAACTGTATTAAATTATCCACTGTGATTGTCCTTATAAGTTATGGCTGTATGTCAGACGGTCCGAAAGTATTTATTTTATTAGTCCGTTCAGAATCCCCTCAAGCTGGCTTTTGGGCATATAGCCTTCTATTCTTTCATACATATTGCCGTCTTTTTTCAAAAAGACTGTTGTCGGAACCAGTGTAACCGAGTATTTTTTGATTAGATTCTGTGTTTCGCTGTCATTTGACTGGGCGTTTATCTTTTGGTAGGTGACTTTATCTGCGTATTTTGGCATAACTTCATTCATCACGCTCTCGAGTTTTTTGCAGTCAAGGCACATTGGAGAAGCAAATTTTATTACAACAGGCTTTTCATAAGAACTTTTTGCCTGTGCTTCAAAAGCGGTTTTGCTTTGATTTGTTTTATCAAGTACAAAATAGGTCAACATCGGAATAATTAAAACAGCGAGTGCAATAATCCAGTTTTTCATAATCTTTCTCCTAATTATTTTATTTTCCCTAATATAACATACATTAAATTTGATGTAATAATATCGGATAGGTGTTTAATATATTATGATATATAAAAAGGAGAATATATGTTTTGTGTTGATGTCTGGCTGGAAATAATCTGTAAAAAAATAAAAGAGAAATTTAATCAGCGTATTCTTTTTATAGGCTATCAGGGCAGTTACAGAAGAGGCGAAGCATCTGATACCAGTGATATTGATATGGTAGTGATACTTGATAAAGTCGATATTGAGGATTTGAAAAAATATAAAGAAATTGTTTCTTCTATGGACAACAGTGATAAGGCCTGCGGATTCATAGGCGGTGCGCAAGAGCTGAAAAACTGGAGCAGTGCTGAGGTTTTTCAGTTATACAATGATACAAAAGCTCTGTATGGCAATCTTGATGATATTGTGCAAAAGCCGGATAAAAAAGATGCTGCTCAGGCTGTATGTATTGGGGCTCAGGGGATGTATCATGCGGCATGTCACAGCTTTTTGTATTCCGATGATTTAAAAAGAAGCCTTTATGAACTGTATAAACAGTTGTTTTTTATCTTGCAGGCAAAGTATTTTATTGAAAGCGGAGAGTATATTTTATCTAAAAAAGAACTGTTTCAAAAACTTTCCGGAGTTGAAAAAAAGATGACGGGGATTTGTTTGAACAGAGATGAAATTTTTAATTATGACCCAAAAGACGTGGAATCGGCGTATTGTATGTTGATAGAATTTTGTTCTCAGCAAATTAGGGGTTTGTAAAAAAGAGATTTTTTTGATAAGATTAATTTACCTTGAAATTAAATATATGGAGAAGTGGCCGAGTAGGCTGAAGGCGGCACCCTGCTAAGGTGTTAGGTGGAGTAATTTGCCTCGAGGGTTCGAATCCCTCCTTCTCCGAATTTTTTAGACCCGCAAGGGTCTTTTTTATTTGGAGGGATGAGAACCACAAGTGTATTGTAATTTAACGGGACATTTTATCTGCACGCATAAAAAGATTATTCGGCAAAGTTGGCTTTGTGTTTGACCTTTAGCGGTCGGAAGTAATCGTTTTATATGTTACAAAATGGTCTTTTACTGGTCTTGATTGTCTGATTACTGTCCAA
>CALVAR010000035.1 GCA_944325575.1 Candidatus Gastranaerophilales bacterium
TGCCAGTCCGATTTCGCTGTTGCCTGTGCCGGACTTGTTTTTAAAAACTGACTTGTTTATTGCACAGGTTCATCAAGCGGATTTTCGGACGGACAAAGTCCGGGGAGCGAGGTACGAAGTGAGCACAAGCGAAGCAAAGCGAACGACAGTACCGAGCGTGAAGAAAATCCAAGAAGTAGTCGGAGTCAGTTGACAATATGAAATTAAATGACATATATCAATACAATTAAAGTAGTATCATATGCGGTTACATTCTCTCAGGCGCATCAACGGCTAACAGGTCCAGAGATGTTTTGATTACCGTAGAAACAGCCTTTACCAGTGCAAGCCTTGCCGCCGTAAGATTTTTATCTTCTGTTAATACCCTTGAGAATGTATAAAACTGATGGAAACATCCCGCTAGCTCCTGAAGATATTTACAAATAAGATACGGCGCTCTGTTCCTTGCTGCCATGTATATTATAAAATTGAACTCTTCCAGTTTTAATATTAATTTTTTTGCGGATGCAGAAGACTTTTCATCCTCCGTATTCCATAAAAGATTTAAATCCGCATTCATTATTGCGTTGTCCAGTTCTCTTTCTTCAAAAACAGGAGCAATTTTTTCTTTTGTTTCAATATTTACACGTTCTGTTTTTGCATTTCTGAATATAGAACATGCACGTGCATGTGCATATTGTACGTAGAATACAGGGTTGTCGTCGGTTTTTGATTTCGCAAGTTCTATATCAAAATCCAGTGTTGTATCGATGCTTCGTATAATCATCCAGTATCTTGTTGCGTCAACGCCTACTTCATCAATCAGGTCATCGAGTGTAACCATATTTTTGCGTTTGCCCATGCGCATTGCTTCGCCGTTCAAAACTATATTTACAAGCTGACCCAATAGCACTTCCAGCTTTTCCGGATTGTCTCCAAGCGCTTCAATAGAGGCTTTCATTCTTGCAACGTAACCATGGTGGTCTGCACCCCAGATGTTGATGAGTTTGTCAAAACCTCTTTGGATTTTATCATGGTGATATGCAATATCTGCTGTCAGATAAGTATTTGACCCGTCCGTTTTTTTTAGAACTCTGTCTTGGTCATCACCGAATAAAGAGGATTTGAACCACAAAGCACCGTCTTTTTCATACAGCATTCCTTTTTCTTCAAGTTTTTTCAAACATTTTTCAACTTTGCCGGATTTGTGTAAATCTGTTTCGGAATAAAAATTGTCAAAATGTGTATGAAATTTTTCCAAAAGCTCTTTTTGTGCTTCGAGCATTTTTGCTTTAGCGTAGCTGCTCAATTTTTCCAGCTGTTCATCAGTCAAATCTCTTGTTAAAGATTTTGCAAATTCCGGATTTTCTTTTACAAAACCTTTTGCAACGGGGATAAGATAGTCTCCGGGATAAAAAGATTTTCTTTCTGTTTCATCTGTCGGAAAGTCTATATCTTCTCCCATTTCCTGCAGTACTCTTATATGCAGTGAACGGCCAAGATTTTTTATTTGATTTCCGGCATCATTTATATAAAATTCCTGATAAACATCATATCCCGCAAATTTTAAAAGATTTGCAAGAGCACTGCCCATAGCTGCCCATCTGCCATGTCCTATATGGAAAGGACCTGTCGGATTAGCAGAAACATACTCCAATATAACCTTTTGTCCGTTGCCGTAATCGTTGGAACCGTATTCTTGTTTAAGGTTCAGTATGTCTTTAACAATTGTGTTTAAAAAAGATTTGCCGAGTTTGAAGTTTATAAACCCTGCAACTGTATTTATTTCTATATCTTCAACTTTAATATATTCGGATATTGTTTGTGCAATTGCAGGCGGTGCCATTTTTGCATATCTTGCAAGTGATGATACATTTACGGCAAAATCGCCGAAATCTTCATTTTTTGGAGTTTCTGCATTTAGTGTAAACTCTTGTTCTTCGGACATTTCTCCGAGCTTATTATTTTTGATGGCTTCTTTTATTGCCTGTTGTGTAATATCTGTAATATATTGTTTTAACATACTTCACCTTTGTATAGTTTTAATATACAAAAATTATAGTTAAAACAAGATAATATTAAAAGAAGCTCGTAAGGAAAACGTTTTTTAAACAGCTTAATTTTGATTTGAGCCGGCAAGCATTTGTTTTTTTAGAGTATAGCAATAGAAGCTGTCAATGTTTTCTATGCATTCGTCCAGCACTTTTATAAGCCTTATAAGGTCATTTTGCATTTTTATGTGTTTTTTTTGTGTGTTATTGTGTTCGTTGTAAA
Source organism: Candidatus Gastranaerophilales bacterium (assembly GCA_944325575.1). Taxonomy (GTDB): domain Bacteria; phylum Cyanobacteriota; class Vampirovibrionia; order Gastranaerophilales; family Gastranaerophilaceae; genus Limenecus. The sequence continues at coordinate 2,254 of CALVAR010000035.1, forward strand.
AATCCATATATCATCCCTATATTTTTACATGTTATTATTATCGGCACATGTCGATAAAAACTTTATAGTTTCTATGGAATATGTGAAGTTATGTTAAATCAATGTAATTAATTGTACTATTGACAATAAAAAATTTTTTGGATAAAGTTAGTGATACCTAACAATTTATAAGGCTCTAAAAAAGGGAAATTTATGAGATTATCTTCAATCGGAAAGTGTGTTGATCAGCCTTTAATTCTTAATAAACTCGAAAAAAAGATGCCTGCTCTTTTAATTGGAGCGGGAAGTGCATACGGGATTTTTGATACCTACAGGTCATCCAGGCACCAACCTCGTAATAAAAAAGCAAAGATTGCGCTGAAAAATGCAATTATTATTACAACTACCATTGCCGCATCACTTGCCGGAGCAAAGGGGTTGAAAACAAAAGCAATAAATTTAAATGTTTTTAATAAAAATATCCACCTCCCTTCAAAACAGATTATTCCTCCTCTTATTCCATCTCATCCTCTCAGTGAAATTTTAGAAAAACAAAACAGTGCAATCGATAAATTTTTGAGTACGGAAAAGACAGAAAATAAAAATATTCTTCGTATATTGAATAAAGCAAGAAGCAAAGCTCTAAAACCCGGCGAAATTGAGTATTTAACAGATAATTTGAAAAATTCCGATGCTAAAAAGATTTTGTTGAACGATATTTTGCCGGAGCCTGAAAATCTTAATGCAAGAGGTATTTTTGCAGAAATAGGCAGGCTGTCTTTGCTTGGCGCCATACCTGTTGTAGGGGGCGTTTTAGGCGGTATAGCTGCAGATAAAGTTACATCGACATCTTCTAAAAAATCCACGTCAAATAAAATAAAAGAGGGTTTTTATCAGTATTTTGCAAATATTTTCTTATGCAATGTCGGTGCTTGTGCTGCGTTGTTTGCAGCAGAATGCTTACAAAAGGCGGGAAAGATAAAACCGCTTTCTCCGGCAAAAAAAATGCTGGTTATATTGACGGGTATTACTGCTACTGGAATCATCGGAGGAAGTTATATTGCAAATAAAATGAGCCAGAAAATTATTGATCCGATATTTAATAAGGGTAAAAAAAATGCAGATAAACACAAAGGTGTTTATGATGAGAGAAGACCTGAGCTTGTTGATATTGCATTGCATGCAGATGATATTGCAACAGCGGGAGTTTTGTCCGGATTTAAATGGATTGAGCCGGCATTGCCGTTAATGTATTTTGTATCCGGATATAGAGCTGGTATAGGTTATAGAAATTAGTTTCTTAAAATTTCCGAATTTCGAAAATTTTAAGGGCTTTTTATTTTGTTTTCGGACAATAAAAAACGGTCTAAACATTGAGATTTCTTAAGGCTTGATAATTTTTTATTTGACAAAATTCATAAAAATTTAATATTATAATTATAGTAAAAACGAGGATATATTTTTAATGGAGAAAACTAATGGTCACTAAAGCGTACACAGATGATGAATTTGAGTCTTTAATTTCACAGTATGATTACAAATTTCAAAAAGGCGATCTTGTCAAAGGCATTGTCTGCGGCTATGACTCGGAAGGTGTTATTGTTGATATAGGCGCAAAAACTTCTGCATCTTGTCCTGATAGAGAAGCCAGAATCGATATGTCAAAACCTGTCAATGAAACGCTTGAAAAAGGGCAGGTATATGAGTTCTTGATAATAAGAGAAGAAGATGAAGACGGCAAGTTTATGCTCTCTTATAAAAAAGTTGCAATGGCTTATGCATGGAAAGAGCTGGAAGCATTAAAAGAAGAAGATGCGACTGTAGAAGGTACTGTTGTTTCAGTTGTTAAAGGCGGTGTACTGGTTGAAGTAAAGGGCGTCAGAGGTTTTGTTCCATCGAGCCATTTAAGAGCAAAAGATACAGAAAATATTGTAGGTGAAAAAATTGAGTTGAAAATTCTTTCTCTTGATCCTGCTCAAAATAATTTTATCCTTTCTAATAAAAAAGTTTATTCTGATGCTTTGGAAGAAACAAAAGAAAATATGTTTACAAACCTAGAAGTAGGGCAGGTTGTTAAGGGTGAAGTTGTAAGAATTACCGATTTCGGTGCATTTATTGATATAGGCGGTATGGATGGATTGCTTCCTCTTTCTCAGATGTCATGGAGATGGGTTGATCATCCTTCTGACATATTAAAAATTGCCGATACCATAAATGTTGAGATTATAGGTATTGACCACGATAAGCAAAGAGTTAGTTTGAGCTTGAAAAATCTGGAAGCTGATCCATGGATTGAAGCAAAAAATAAGATTAAAGAAGGCGATAAAGTCGAAGGTACAGTTACAAGGATAAAACACTTCGGTGCTTTTGTAGAAGTATTCCCCGGAGTAGAGGCACTTCTGCCTAACAATGAGGTGGTTGAATATCAAAATAAAAACAACTGTATACTCGCTGCAGGTGATAAAATTAAAACGACAATTATAAGATTTAATCCTGATGACAGGAGAATAAGCCTCAGTATTGAAGGTGATTAAATATGTCTGAGGCGGCCTCGCTTGTAGAAGTGGTCCACGGAGTGCGAGTGACGCCAAGTCTAGCATTTTGCGGAAGTGACCCCATGCACTTGTTGCCTGTGCCGGACTTGTTTTTAAAAACTGACTTGTTTATTGCACAGGTTCATCAAGTAGTCGGAGTCAGTTGACAATATGAAATTTTTAAACGTAAATAATTGTAAATATTACCCTAATAATTAAATTTAAAGTTTATTATTAGGGCAATATTTTATTATATTTATTTTTTATTATTATTGTAGTGAATTTTTTATTTGAAGGTAGTAGTGATTAATTCTGTAGAGTCTATTAATATAAATCAAAGAAATAATATTAATTTGTCAGCGGTTTCCTCTGATTCTGTCGTGTCTGTTTTTAAACAGGCTCAAAATGCAATGCAGTCTATTGCTCAGCTTGTTTATCAGTCTCTTTCCATGCTTACAGCCTCATCATCTGATGGAATCAGCAGAGAAGGTTTGAATAATTTTAAAACTCTTTTGGAAAATGAAAATATGACGCAAAAAAATGCATACGCACTTGCTGTTACAATGTTAGACAGATTTAATAACCTGTCTGCGGACGGGGATTATATCACACAGGAGGATTTTGTTACTGCAGTGAAGTTTTCGGTTGCGCAAAGTTTATCAAAAAGTTCTGCAATCAGCGGTTTGATACAAGAAGGAAAATTGAACATTTCTTCTGAAATTGCTGATATGTACGGAATGGAAACCGCGCAAACCATTGCAATAGTACAGTTTATTGACAGTCTTTCTGATGAGACGGTGGACAGTATTATTAAAAGTATTGAAAAAAGTGAGACAAAATCTACAATAAATCCTGAATCTTATTACGGTGCGGATAAAACACAGGATTTTACAACAGTCACACCACAGCAGCTTTTGGGGTCAATAAGTATTTATGTTTGATTTTTTATTTTTTAATATAGCTTCTCATCCCTTTATAATTTAACAGAACAGTTTTGGGGCTGATAATGCCGGTATCAAAAAGCAGCTGGGTTTGAGCTTTATTATATTCTATTATCGATTGTATAAGCTGCTGTCTGGCTCGTGTCTTTTCTGTTTGGGAAGTTAAAACATCGATAAAGGTATTTTGACCTACATCAAATCCTACAAGTGAAAATTTTAGTCCTTCATCGGCCGATTCTACCTGTTTTTTGTTCGCTTCAATTCTCTCAAGAGCTGTTTTTGAGCTGTAGTAAGAGCTTAGTATATTTTCTTTTACATTCCTTTCAAGGTTTGTTAGTTCATACCTTGCTGTTTTTACCTTTGCGAGATCAGCATTTTTTTGCGTTAGTGTATCAATACCGAGCTTTTTGCCCAGTGGTATTACCGCATTAAGGCTCCAGGTATGATTAGGGCTCAGGCTTGTATTGCCTGTTACACCTACTTTTGCAAATTCGTATGTCAGTTCGATATACGGGGCAAAATCCGTATAGTTGCGATTTTTTAAATTAACAAGAGATCTTATCTCCGCTCTTTTGGCTTTAATATCTTCACGCGCCTGTAATGCTACATTGTAAAGACACTCTATATTATTGCTTTTTGCAACAAGCTCTCTTGGGCGCACTCCGTTTTCAAAAGGATACAATGTTAGAGTTACTTCTATTCCCATAATATTGGCGAGTCTGGATTGCTGCAACCTAAGGGAGTTAAGAGCACTTATAAGTTCTTGTTTTGCGTCCGCATATTGTGCTTCTGCCCTTAAAATATCGTATTTTGAGCCTATTCCTATATGATATCTTGCTACCATAAGTTTTAGCTGTTCGTGACGGTCTCTTAAATTTGATAAAAGAACTTCTATGTTAAATTTGGCTTCTAAAAGATCGTAATAGTAGTTTGTAGTGTTTAAAAGAAGCTCGCTTTGAGTGTATTTGTATCTGTGCTTTTGTGCTTTATACAGGTTTTTTGTGCTTGCTATCGTAAAAAAAGTACTTCCGTTTCCTATCGGGTAATCAATGGTTAGGCCGCTGTAAATGGGATTCTGTCTAATTACACGCGGTAATATATTGCCGACAAGAAATTCCCCGTGCAGAGCCTGTATCCTGTACCCGTAATAGAAATCAGGAAATAAATCCGCATATGAGTTTGCATAATTCCATTTTGTTTCTTCTGTCTGTGTTCCTGCTATTTTAATGTCATAGTTGTTTTTCATTGCCACATAAATGCACGTTTCTAAATCTATTGGCAAAAGCGTTATCTGCAGGCGTTCTTTTATCTGATTGTCCAAATCTTGCTGCTGTTTTTCATCAAACATTCCTTTGCCTTCTTTTAATGTTTCAAGAAACTGATCGGAGTGATAGTCCCATATTAATTCGTCATAGTCTTCACAAAAAGCAGGCATGATGTTAAAAAAACATATGAATAAAATTATCAAGAATTTTTGCATAATCCCCGATTTTCAAGATTCTGTACACATAAGAAAGCATATTTGAAAACAACAAAAATTCTTATAGCCAACCGGTTAAATAAAAGGACAAGGAAAAAATACTTGACAAATTGTTAGTTATACCTTACTCTTGTAATATAAGTTAGATAAAACTAACAATATTGAAATGTTGATAACTTCATTTATTTAGACCAATACCATAATTCACCTTTGGTGAGGGCTGCTAATCTTTCTCCTGCAGCCTTTTTTATATTGTATTTGTCTGAGGCGGCCTCGCTTGTAGAAGTGGTCCACGGAGTGCGAGTGACGCCAAGTCTAGCATTTTGCGACTCT
>CALVAR010000036.1 GCA_944325575.1 Candidatus Gastranaerophilales bacterium
CGGAACAATGTCCAGCTTATATCCAAGCGGTACAAGAATTTTTAATAATGTATCTATTTGAGGAGCTGTCTTTGATTTTTCCAGCCTTGCTAAATATTCCTGTTTAATATTACATTTTTTTGCAAACTCTGACTGAGTTAAGCCTAATTCTTTTCTGATTTCAATAATTTTCCCCATAAGTTCAACTTTGAGGTCGATTTCGGCGAGTTCTTCTTTTGAAAGTTCAAGGGAATCTTTAAAATCAGCCCAATCAGCACTATATTTTTTGTTTTGATTATCCATTTTATAAGTTCCTTTCGTTAAAGTCTTTCATTAGTCGTATAGCTTTTTCAATTTCCCTTCTGGGAGTTTTTTGCGTACGTTTTACAAAGTGGTTAAGTATAACGTATCTGTTTTCCTGCTTGAAAAAGAATAAAAATCTATCTCTTAAAGGACGCAGTTCAAAGATTTCGCAGTCAATGTGTTTTATATATGGCTCTCCGAGTTCAGTTCCGTATGCTTCAAGCATTTCCATATATTCCACAATTTTATTAAGTTTTATTCTTGCATCTTTTGACTTTACGGATTTATTTTTAAGCTCCATAATATAATCTTGAGCTTCTGAATATCCGTTTTTATCCTGCCAAAAGACAATCTTATATTTCTTACTCATTTTAACTATACTTATATTATAACTAATTAGTTATAATATTTCAACCCTGTTTGCTATATGAAGATGCGGAAACCCAAAAATTTGCAAATTTTTGAGGTTTCTTGGTTGGCTACATTAAACGTGACTCCGCTCTGCTTCGCACTCTGCCACCAATCCGCTTTTCAAATCCAACCTTAGGTGTGTGGACCGCAGGAGATGTGTGGGATAGCACACACACTGTATTAAACTGGTCAAAATTTCAATTGAAACTATGGGGCTGGCGTAGCAAACAGCTTTTGATAGTGCTGCACTTTATGTTGATATGGCTGCAGGCATGGGATTTTCTCAGGAAGTTCAAATCTGGATAAAATGCTTAACTGTAGACAAAATATTCCTTTATATGCGAATTGATTTTGCAAAATAAAAAAAGCATGATATTATTATCAAAAAGTAGTGAGAATATATATGATTTGTCCGCATTGTAAAAAAGAATTGGCAGATAACGCACAGGTTTGTCCACAGTGTGGGTATAATTTTTTAGCAAGTGTACAGAAAAAAGGCTGTGGATGTACAGTTGCTTTTATAATATTTTTAGCTGTAATTGTAGGTGTTTTTATTAACTGGCTCATATCATAAGAAAGGGTTTAAAATGGAATTTTCAGAAAAAATCGAACAGCTTAAAGAACGTGCAATTGGCTTAAAAGACAGCCTGCAGACAGAAGAAGCAACAAAAAATGCTCTTGTTATGCCATTTTTAAACGCACTTGGTTATGATGTTTTTAACCCTCTTGAAGTTGTGCCCGAATTTATTGCTGATTCCAGGCTCAAAAAAGATGAAAAAGTTGACTATGCTGTTATGAAAGACGGCAAACCAATAATTCTCATTGAGTGTAAAAAAGTTGATAATGATAAACTTGATGTCAAAAAACATGCAGGACAGCTATTTAAGTATTTTACAGCCTGCAAGGCAAAGTTTATTATACTTACAAACGGTATTGTTTACAAATTCTTTTCAGATATTGAAGAAACAAATGTGTTAGATAAAGACCCGTTTTTTACATTCAATCTGTTTGAATATAAAGAAAATCAGCTTGAGACATTAGCAGAGTTTTGTAAAGAAAATTTTGACCTTGAAAAAGCATATTCCAATGCAGGCGACCTGAAATATATCAGACAATTTGAAGAAGTTATTGAAAGTGAATACAGAAATCCCTCAGACGATTTTGTCAGATACTTGCTTGATAAGTCTGAAATATATGACGGTGTAAAAACCGCAAAAGTTATTGAAAAACATAGAAAAACGACTGTTGAAGCTTTCAATCTTTTTATGTCAAAAGTTATGAAAACATCGCTTGATTTTAGTCTGACTGCTAAGCAAGAAGAAAAAGAAAACAAAAATCAAGTAGTAACTACACTTGAAGAGCTTGAAGGATATGCAATTGTAAAAAGCATTTTAAATGGCTGCATTGATTTAAACAGAGTTACTTATAGAGACAATGCAAGCTATTGCAATGTGCTTCTTGATGACAATATCAGAAAAACGATTTGTCGATTATATTTTAACCGTAATCAAAAGTACCTCTCATATATAAAAGAAGGTAAAGAAGAAAAAGTTCCATTAAATTCGTTGAACGATATTTATAACTTTGCTAACATATTGAAATCTAAAGTTAATGAGATATTGAATGTAAGTGTACGATAGATTTAAGAAGCTGAATTTATAGGCATACTAGACCTAGACAGTCTGTAGGTTGGCGTACCTACCCAACGATAAAATTGGACATTAAACCACATACAAGATATACAAAATCTTTTTGCAAATTTTCTACTAAAAAAGAGGGTTTCATAGATTATGAAACCCTCTTTTGATAAATGGTTGCGGGAGGCTAATTTAAACTAATGGCCCTTTGAATTTCGAGTTTCGAATCCAGATGGGCTTCACACTCTTAGCTTTTCCAGCTCCTGTCAAATCAAAGATTTGTTCACTTCGAAAACTTCGTTTTCTCAGTAACTTACTTTAATTATTTCCGGCTGTCAAATTTCTTGCAGAAATTTGTTCGTTACAGAAACTACGTTTCTTTCACAACGCCAGCCTGGAACGGTTTCACCCTTTGGGCTTCGAATTCTCGAACCCCAAAAGGTTTCACACACCTTTGATTTACATAGCACCTTTAACAATTTTAGCAAAGCTGTCAGCTTTAAGGCTTGCACCACCGACCAATGCACCGTCTATATCGGACTGTGCCATTTGTTCTTCGATTGTTTCCGGTTTAACGCTTCCGCCGTAAAGAATTCTGATTTTATCAGCAGCATCAGCACCTGCAATTTCTTTAACAACGCTTCTTATCATTGCAATTACTCTGTTTGCTTCAACAGAATCGCAAGTTTTGCCTGTACCGATAGCCCAGATAGGTTCGTAAGCAATGATTGATTTTGCAACTTCTTCTGCGCTCAAACCTTCAAGAGCTGCTTTGATTTGAGAAGCGATGTGTGTATCTGTAACGCCTGCTTCTCTTTGTTCAAGAGATTCGCCGCAGCAGATGATAGGAACAAGACCTTCCGAGAGAATTTTTTTAGCTTTTTTGTTTACCATTTCATCAGTTTCGCCAAAGTATTGTCTTCTTTCGGAGTGGCCGATAATAATATATTCGCAGCCTGCATCTTTAGCCATTTCAACAGAAACTTCACCTGTAAATGCGCCTTGAGTTTCAAAATAGCAGTTCTGGCAAGCCAGTCTTACTCTGCCGCAGCCGCAGTCTGTCATAGCTTTATTTACTGCATACAAAGATGTAAATACAGGAGCAACAACAACTTCCGGCATTGCTGCTTTGTCCATATCTTTTAATTCTGCCATCAAATCATTAACAAGCTGAGCAGATTCTGCCTGCAATTTGTGCATTTTCCAGTTGCCGGCAATAACAGGTCTTCTTGACATAATAAATCTCCTTATTTTGTACCGTATACAATTGAATGGTAGTCAAAACAAGGAGATTTATCAAGAAATTTTATTTATTTTTTAGGAACGCCAAAAAGTCTCTCATTTGCCAGTTCTCTCAGTGCATTGCGAACTTCTTCCATAAAGGGTTTAGACGGGTCAAATTCTACTGTTTTAACGGGAGCCTTGTTAACGGCACCCGGCTTTACGGCAAATTTAAATGCATCTTTGAAAAATTGAACAAACTCCTGATTATTCATAGTCGGCAAAGGTTTAACTTTTCCTTTTGTTCTGAATTTATTTGCAAAGAAATTAAAAACATCCATAGGCGTAGGATTTTTTCTGTCTGCCATACTCAAAACAATTTTGTCAGGAGTCTCTTCCGGAAACATAAAATGCATTCTGACCTGTCCTCCGGCAGCGCGTCGATTTAGGGATTTAAATGATTCATATTCAGGGTTGTCTACCAATTTTCTTAAAAGTTGTTTTGGACGAAAGTGTTCTTTTATCCATGCTGCTTCATCCACATGGTCGTTTAAATCAGTTAACGGTCTTGCAAATGTTCTATATGACGGGATTTTCATTGATTACTTCCTTTCTTTCACGCTTCGGCTTTTCCCAAGCCTTCCCCGGACACTCATTCCCGGACTAAATTTATAAATAGCGTAAAAGATTTTTGTTTACAAATGCCGGAAGTAATTTTACAAAACTTAATCAAACCCCAAATTTAGTCCGAGCAGTTTGATAGGCTCGTTATTTTCCCTTTCAAGCCAGCTCTGGCTTCTGTTACGTGATTTTTCTTCGTTGATTTCTTTAACAAGAACCGCAAAATTTATATCTATAAAATTTATGTTTTTAACCTGCTCAATATGGTAATGTTCTGAGCCGCAATTTGGACAAAATTTAGTTTCCGGCATAATTTGCCCGAATTTTATTATGCTCTTACGTTTAACGTTACAACAGTTGCAGCGTGCCATATACCATTTGTTTTCTATATATTTGCCGCAATCGGGGCAATAACAGGCTTCTTTGTCAGGAGAAACTTTCGAATGTGTACATTCTTTTTTACGGTGGAAAAACATATTTTAAACCTTTAAATGATTTACTGTCAGTTATTTTTTAATCATTTTTTTGTATAAGTCAATCCGAGGTACTAAATTTTCTCGGACAACCTTGTTTTATGCAAGTTTAGATAGACCGAAACCATGAATTTTGCTTGACAAAATGAAATGAGCATATAAGATTGTATAATGGAGAGGGCATATATTGCCTTTTTCGTTGACTATTTGAAATACAATAGAAAAGTAGTACATAACCAGAGAAAAAGGAGATTACTCTAATGGCACGCGAAAAGTATGAACGTACGAAACCGCACGTTAACATTGGTACAGTAGGCCACGTTGACCACGGTAAAACTACATTGACAGCAGCAATCACTTCAGTTTTGGCAGCAGCTGGTCAAGCTCAAGCTAAAAAATTCGATGAAATCGATGCTGCTCCTGAAGAAAAAGCAAGAGGTATTACTATCTCTACTGCTCACGTAGAATATGAAACAGCAACAAGACACTATGCTCACGTTGACTGCCCCGGCCACGCTGACTACGTTAAAAACATGATTACTGGTGCAGCTCAGATGGACGGCGGTATTCTCGTTATCGCTGCTACAGACGGTCCGATGCCTCAAACAAGAGAACACATCCTGTTAGCAAGACAGGTTGGTGTACCTAAATTGGTTGTATTCTTGAACAAATGCGACATGGTTGACGATGAAGAACTTCTCGACCTCGTTGAAATGGAAACAAGAGAATTGTTATCTTCTTACGAATTTGACGGTGACAATATTCCTATTATCAAAGGTTCAGCTCTTAAAGCTCTCGAAGCTGTTCAAGCTAATCCTTCTATCCAAAGAGGCCAAGACAAATGGGTTGACAAAATTTGGGAACTTATGGATGCAGTTGACTCTTACATCCCGACTCCTGAACGTGACCTTGACAAACCTTTCTTGATGCCTGTTGAAGACGTATTCTCTATCACAGGTCGTGGTACTGTTGCTACAGGCCGTGTTGAAAGAGGTAAAGTTAAAGTTGGTCAGGAAGTTGAAATCGTTGGTTTCGGCGAAACTAAGAAAACAACTGTTACAGGTGTTGAAATGTTCAGAAAACTGTTAGACGAAGGTCTTGCAGGTGATAACATCGGTGCATTGCTCCGTGGTATCGATAAAACTGAAATCCAGAGAGGTCAAGTATTGGCTGCTCCCGGATCTATCACACCTCACACTCAATTCACAGCTAACGTTTACGTTTTGACAAAAGAAGAAGGCGGACGTCATACTCCGTTCTTCCCCGGATACAGACCTCAGTTCTACATCAGAACTACTGACGTAACCGGTTCTATCAAATTCAACGGCGAAATGGTTATGCCTGGTGACAACGTTGTAATGGACGTTGAATTGATTGCTCCTGTAGCTATCGAACAAGGTATGAGATTCGCTATCAGAGAAGGCGGCCGTACAGTTGGTGCCGGTGTTGTAGATAAAATTATTAAATAGTTTTTTATAACACATCAAAAACTGCCTCAAGAAAACTTGAGGCAGTTTTTTTATTTATAAAATCCCGAATAAATAAAATATTTCATATTGTCAACTGACTCCGACTACTTGATGAACCTGTGCAATAAACAAGTCCGTTTTTATCAGCAAGT
>CALVAR010000037.1 GCA_944325575.1 Candidatus Gastranaerophilales bacterium
CTCCGACTACTTGTAGAACCTGTGCAATTGGCAAGTCTGTTTTGTTCAATAAGTCCGGCACAGGCAACAGCGAAATCGGACGGGGCTGACTGAAAGGAACGCCCCTTGTGAGGGAAAACCACGCTTTTCCCGAACGTCAGATTTCAAGACAGTGCATGGGGTCACTTCCGCAAAATGCTAGACTTGGCGTCACTCGCACTCCGTGTACACTTCTACAAGCGAAGCCGCCTCAAACATATATTAAACTTTTTGTCTGTTAAATTACTAACCGTATGTTAGTCAATAACTTTTGCGCCTTGTTCTTCTACCTGCAAAGTTAAAATTTTCGATTTAACATTCATGTCAAACCAGACCTTAGAGACAGTTTCTCTTATTTTATTAAGGTTATTGCCATGCGAAATAACAAGGACAGACGGTCCTGCCCCGCTTATTACAACACCAAGCACGTTGTCTTCGTGTTTTAGTGCTTCCTTAATTTCTGTAAGACCTGGAATAAGTTTTTCTCTGTATTGTTGGTGAAGCCTGTCATCCAGAGCTATTTTCATAAGCTTTTCATCATGTGTATTAACAGCCTGTATAAGCATGGCTGTGTGTTTCAGGTTAAAAATAGCATCTTTCATAGGAACTTCCGCAGGCAGAACAGAGCGTGCAATGCTTGTAGAAAGTTCGTAATCAGGAATACATACCGTTATATTCCAGTCTTTAGGCCAATTAATTTTTGAATAAACAACGCTGCCGTCTTCTTCCAGAGATGAAACAACAAAACCGCCCACAACAGCAGGTGTTATATTGTCGGGATGATTTTCAATTTCTGTTGCGATTGATAAAAGAGCAGCTTCATCTGCAGGTCTGCCCAAAAGTTCATTGGCTGCAATCAATCCGCCCACAATAACTGCTGCTGAACTGCCAAGTCCTCTTGCAATAGGGATTTGTGTTTTTATTGTAATTTTAAGTTCGCTCGGACTCTGACCTATTGAATTGTACAATAGTTCAATTGCTTTATATACAATATTGTTTTCATCCGTTGGGATTGATATAAGATCCTGCTCGTGTGTTTCATCTATAATATTTATTTCTATGCCTGTACCGGGCATTATGGTTTCTTCTACCGTTATTGTATTGTATATAGGCAGAGCCAAACCCAGACAATCAAAACCGGGTCCTAAATTTGCTGTAGTAGCAGGAACTTTTACACTAACTTTCATACTTTATCCAATAATCTGTATTTCAAACAAATTATAACACAAGCAAATTTTCTGTGTATGTTAACAGACCTGACAGCAATAAAGCTGCTATTTGAGCAACTAAGCAAAGTTATGAAACAATTGCAGCACCGGAGCTTGTACCCAGCCTGTCGGCACCTGCTTCTATCATGGCAAGCGCTTTTTGCCTGTCTCTTATACCCGCAGAAGCTTTTACCCTGAGTCCGTGCGGTTTTACCGTTTTTGCCATAAGTTCAACATCTTCGGCTTTTGCACCCTCTCCGTTTTTTACAAATCCGGTTGAAGTTTTTACAAAATCTGCATGCGCCTCTACACATACCTCGCAGGCTTTTTTAATTTCTTCTTTAGTGAGAAGGTCAGTCTCAAGAATTACCTTTAAGGGTTTATCTTTGCAGGATTTTTTTACTTCTTCTATATCTTTTTTTACAAAATCCCAATCTTTGTCTTTAACTTTGGAAACATTTATGACCATGTCAATTTCGTCCGCACCGTCTTCTACTGCTTTTTGTGTTTCAAAAGCTTTGACGTCACTGCGGTTTGCTCCCAATGGAAAGCCTACAACCGTTACGATTTTTATATTGGTATCTTTTAGATACTCTTTTGCCATGCTGACATTACAGGGATTTATACATACTCCGAGAAAACCGTATTTTTTTGCTTCATCAAAAAGTTTTATTAATTCTTCTCTTGATGCATCCTGTTTTAAAAGAGTATGTTCGATATATTTTGCGAGTTCCATGATTGATTCCTTATTTTAGTTATATTATTCCTGTATAGCATGCCGCTAACTCACAGAAGAAAAGCTATTTTCTGCCAAAAACTGTGCGGATTTGATTTTTTTAGGTGCGAATTGTTCCACATGCCTTTTTAAAAGCTCAAAACAAAAACCGCAGATTCTTTCTGTCACAAGCTCGTCATATCTTGTTTTTGCGTCAAAATCGAGCTGCAAAAGCGTATTTAAAAAATCCCTTATTTTGTAATGAAGCTTCACCGCTTTTATTGTATGCTTTTTACACTCAAAACACACAGCCCCGCCATTTTCCGGTGAAAAATACATATTTTCTTTATCAAGTCCCCCTCCGCAGCATACGCATGTTTCTAACTCCAGAGAGTATCCGGCAATATGAGTGATTTTTAGCTGAAATTTTAACACTGCAAGCAGAAGTTCTGTTTTGTTTTTTGATTTTGATATAGCATCAAGAGTTTTGTAAAAAAGCTCATAGATTTCTTCACTGTTAGGATCATTTTCTACCCCGAAGCTGTGAACTATATCCCCGCAGTAAATAGAATACAAAAGTTTGTCCATGTCATTGCGGGTGTTTTTAAAAGTGTTTATTGCCTGAGCCTGACAGATAGTATCAAGATTTCTGCCATGGCGCAGCATCAGCTGGTTTGCAACAAGCATGTCCATTCTCCCGCCGAGTTTGCTTGTTGTTTTTTTTACACCTTTTGCCACACCTCTTATAATACCTTTGTCTTTTGAATACATGACAATAATTTTGTCAGTTTCGGACAAATTGTATGATTTCAGATTTATGGCATTAGTGGTAAAGTTTTGCATTGTTATAAATGTTAACGAATTAGAACTGAATATTAAATTTTTCGGATGTACCGGTGCCGTGGTAGGCTCCTCTTAACATCTGCTCTATTTCAACCTTGTTATCGCTTACTTCAACGGCAACTTCTTTGGATATTAAATCTTCTTTTATAAGCTGGAGCAAAGACATATTCATTGTAATCATGTCGTTGTAAGAACCTTTTTTAACAAGGTCATAAATTTGTTCAAGCTCGTCTTTAATAATAAAGTCCTTGATAGTAGGTGTAACAACCATAATCTCGCATGCCGGCAGACGACCATGCCCGTTTTTCATCGGAATAAGTTTTTGTGCCACACATGCTCTTAAAGTCTCTGCGAGTTGTTTTCTTACATTTTCTCTGTCAGACGGTTCATACATGCCAACGATTCTGTTTACTGTTTGTATTGCATCGTTTGTATGCAGAGAAGATATTACAAGGTGCCCTGTTTCAGCTGCTTTCATGGCGCTTGTAAGAGTTTCTATATCTCTGATTTCACCTATCAAAATAACATCCGGGTCCTGTCTTAGTGCATATTTAACACCTTCAGGAAAAGAAACCGTATCAATCTCAACCTGTCTTTGGGTAATGATACAATTTTTGTTGGAATATATAAACTCTATAGGATCTTCTATTGTGATAATGTGTTTGCGTTCGTTTTTGTTTATCAAATCAATCAATGAAGCAATGGTAGTAGATTTACCGGAACCGGTAGGACCCGTTACCAGCACAATTCCGCTGTTAAATCTGGAAAAAGTATTTATTGCCGGAGGAAGATGAAGCTCCGCAAATGTAGGTATTTCATAAGGGATTATACGAAATACCAGAGAGGTATTGCCCATCTGTCTGCCCAGATTGATTCTGAATCTTGAAACACCTTTTATCTCATAAGAAAAATCCAAATCAAATGCGGCCTGTACCTTTGTTCTCAGGTATTTGGGCAAAACAACATTGAGCACATGCGATATATCTTTTTCTTTAATAACCGGATAATTGGTTTTAACAATCACTCCGTCTTTTCTCACGACAGGCACTTCGTCAATACGAAGATGAACATCTGAAACGCCTTCCTCTACAGCTTTTTTTAAAAAAGCATTTATATCAAAAATAACTTCATTCTTTTCCAACGTAATCTCCTCCATTTATAGTTTACTATTTTTTGTTAAGAAAAGAAAATTTTTTATAAACTTTTACATAATTTTACTAAAGTTTTCAAAAAATATGCCGTTATCTGGATAGTGAACCGAAGGGATGAAAACTTTAAACGGTTCGAAAGTACATAATTGGAGGCGTATTCGTGATTACAAAACACATGTACATGAACTTGGAATCAGACATTGCACTGGAAGAACTTCAAGAGGATCTTCAGGACATCAAGCTTATGTTCAACGAAAAAAAATGTTTTAAGCAAAGAAAAAAGGAGAAAAAATTTAAAAACAAATTGTGCTGGGAGTAGTACTCCGTTATAATAAAAATTGAATAGATTTATTTTAAAACCGGCGATAACCGCCGGTTTTTTGCATTGACAAAATGTCAAAAAAAGCGGAAAATACTATTAATCGGCAAAGAGTAACAAATTGTTAAGAGCATGCCGCGTTTTTGTAAATTAATATTTTGACTATACTTTATTAATATGTGTGAATCTACCATTCTCAATAAATAAAAAACAGGTGGGGTAAATATATGTTTAATTTGAAAAATTTAAAAATTGTAAAACAGCTGAGATCTATCAAGCCAAGACTAAAATGGCTTATGTTTTCTCAGATGCAGGATTACAAAGTGAATTCCAAATATATTGATATGATTTGTTCGGACAATGATACACAAACAGCAAATGACAAGCTTGAAGATATTGTAAGAGCATCATTAATTCGTGAATTTACTCCGGAAATCCAAAATATGAAATCTTTTGATTTTCTTGTAGATGCTGTTGTGCACAATCTGAAAAAGAAACAGCTTGCGCAATATGATGCACAAATCAAAGAATAATAAATAAATTTACCCGATTAAATATTAAAAATGATACTTACAGGCAATGTAAGTATCATTTTTTTTGTGAATAATGCTTACAACACTATTGTGAAGGAGAAATTGCATGAAATACCTTATAAGAAAACCTGACACTTTCATGAATACTTTAAACGAAGAAATCAACTCTATTTTAAGAAGAAGCTTTGATTCCGTTTTTCCGGAATACGTTCTTGAAAAAGAGACAAAGGGTCTGACTATTCCTGTAGACATAAAAGAATTCGATAACGAATACAAAGTAAGAGTGGAAGTACCGGGCGTAAAAAAAGAAAATATTGATATAGAACTGAACAAATCATATATGACAATAACCGCAAAAAAAGAAGAAGAAAAAGAAGAAAAGACAAAAAAATATCACAAAACCGAATTTGCATACGGAAATTATTCAAGAACAATATATTTCCCGAGCGAAATAAATGTCTCAGCCTCCGAAGCCCATCTGGACAACGGAATACTGTGTCTTCACCTTCCCAAGCTAAAAACACAGGAAGAAGAAACAAAAAAACTGGAGGTAAAATAACAAGAGTCTTTTTTAACCCGTGCCGTCAGGAGCGGTACGGGTTTATTATTTCATATTGTCAACTGACTCCGACTACTTCTTGGATTTTCTTCACGCTCGGTACTGTCGTTCGCTTTGCTTCGC
>CALVAR010000038.1 GCA_944325575.1 Candidatus Gastranaerophilales bacterium
ATACAAAGAGTCTGTAATCAAAGTTACAACGGCAGAGCCGTACTACACTTCGTGTGCAGCTTCGCTGCATATGTTTATATTTTACATAATAAATATTATCAACATGTCTACTCCGACCATCCAAAGCAGTAAAGGCAACACCCGGTTAAAATCAATACAATTATTTTTAATTTTTGTAAAGTTTGTTACAAAATTGGCAATTTTTTTTAATCAGGAGTTTTTATTTAAATATAGAGTTTTAGTTAAAGGAAATTTATAAATTTATGGCATTTGAAATTCCAAAAATAAATATGTTTCAACAGCCGGTACAACAAATCGGTGCTATAGGTACCCGCGGCACAGAGCAAGTTGGCGGAACACGACAAGCAGGCGGCACATACGGGGCACCCGGTGCAGCAGGCGGTTCTGCTGTAGACAGAGATCTTGCTGATATGAGAAGATTTATCGGACCATATAATGGTACGGGAGAACTGCAGCCGAAACACGATGCAAATCTATGCTTTATGGCATAATAATATTAAATAAATTAATAAAAAGCCTTGAAATTAATTTCAAGGCTTTTTCTATGTATGTCTCGGTTTTTTAAACATTTTTATAAAATCAGCAGCTTTTTTTATAATGCTTTCATCATCTTTCAGTTCATCTTCACCTATAAACACATCGTTTTCATCACTTGACTGAAAAACATCTATTTCATCTTTTTTCTTTTTTTCATCCTTTTTACGGCGCTGAAAGTAGCCCAAATTTCCGCCGCCGCCATTGTTGCGCATGTTCTGGGCTTCTTGAATTCCAAATTTAGGGCTTGGTCCGTTAATTTCGAAAGACATTTTAAAATTTCATCTATTTCATTAGTGACACAGAGAGTAATAATTTCTATATATATTATATACTATTTTTGTAACAATTTAAACCCCTCTTGGCTACTGCATTTACAGGATTTTAAAATTTTACCCAAATTTATTTGCAGCTAATAAAAAAATAAAACAACGGGCGTTTGCATTATTCCCATAAATTTAAATAGCCCGCAAAGGTAACCTTAAGTGGTAATGATTTTTTGCAGGTTTCACCGTAATAATACGGCATAAGATGTTAATTATCGTAAATTGGATTTTAATCCATTAAAAAGTTGTGTGCTTATACGGCACCGGAACTGGGTAAATCCGATTTTCAGTTTGTTTAATTAAGGAGGGAAAGATGACAATTAACAAACTTACGCTTGCCGCAGCCTTAACAATAGGTTTGATGGCAGGCACAATGAACTCGGGGATTGCAAGTAATGTAGATATTTCAACTTTAGATATGTCAAAACTTGCTGCTTGCCCAATCTCCGGATGTCAGGCAGATGTTACACCTGACACAGCAGTATGCCCGTGCGCACCTGCTGCAGAACCAGACTGCGGATGCAACACAGGATGTGCAGCACCATGCGACCCTTGCAACACATGTGCACCGGTTGATCCGTGCAATCCTTGTGAAGCTGCCGCCCCGTGTGACTGTCAGCCTGTAGTACAATCTGTTTGCGCTTCGAGAAATCACGACAAATCGCTTTCTAAACAGCATTATGCTTATCCGGCTAACGTATACTCCGACAGCCAGATGGTTGGTTCCGAAGCTAACAATGTAATTATCGGCGAAAGCGCAGGCTGCGGATGTCCTATTGCACCTTCTCAGGGTGTAATGGTATCTGATTTGCCGACTTGCGGCTGTGATTGCGGAGAAGGAATTACAACCGGTGCGGCAGCAGACATGCCGGTTATCGGACAATCCATCGACCAGATTATCACAGGCGGTGCAGCACCTGTTGCAAACACCGGATGCCCTGTCGAAATGCAGACCTCATCAGGTATGGAAGTAATCAAACGTACTATCGTGCCTTTCAATCCGCCAATTACAGGCGGTGCATCACCAATCACCGGTGCTTCATCATTTGAAGATGTACCGGCAGGCTTCTGGGCAGGATGCGATATTAACCTGCTTGCAGAAAATAAGGTAGTTGCAGGATACCCGGACAGAACATTCAAACCAAATCTGCCTGTATCACGTGCAGAAATAGCTTCTATGGCCGTTAACGGTTTCAACCTCAGAAGCTGCGGATGTCCGCAAAAGACATTTAAAGATGTTCCTGCAGACCACTGGGCAAATCAAGCCATTAACACTGCTGTTGCAAACGGCTTAATGGAAGGATATCCTGGTGATTTATTCAAACCAAACAAGCCCGTAACAAGAGCTGAAGCTATGGTTACACTGGCAAAAGGCATCCCTTGCGAAATGGATAACTGCAAAGCTGACCAGATTTTAAGCAAATACTGTGACGGAAACAAAGTTCCGTCCTGGGCAAAAATTCCGGTAGCAAAAGCTATTGAATCCGGCGCATTGAACGATGTACCTAATCCTAACGAAATTCAAGCCTGCAAAGATGCAAGCCGTGCAGATGTAGCTTCTATGCTCGAAGCTGTAAGATGTGCAATGGGATATTCTAAAAAAGACGTTGCATATACTGCTCCTGACTGCGGATGCACTGGCGGTGCAGCATTTGTAGCAAAAGATGAAGTCGTAACTATTCCTACACTTTGTCTGAAATTTGAAGACGAAATCAGTGCGAAATCAGCTACAATAGGCGACAGATTCGCTGCAAAAACTACTGAAAGCGTTACCATAAACGGACAGAACTTCCCTGCAGGTTCAAAAGTTTACGGTAAAGTTACAGAAGTTGAAAGACCTACAGGCAACTGCAAAGGCGGCTTAAAACTTTCATTTGAAAGAATCCAATGCAAAGACTGCAAAGCAGACCTGCCTCAACAGGTACTGACCGCACAGGTAAAAACAGACAAAAAGCCTAACTTCTTTGCAAAAGTAATTGAAGCTCCGTTCAACTGGACAGGCGGCGTGTTAGGTACTGTAGGAAGAACAGTGGGCGGTGCCATTGTATCTTTAGGCAATGCAGCTGAACACGTTACAGACGGCGTAGGGCTTGCTCTTGGTGAAACTTTACAGGGGCAATTGCCTGCAGCGGGAAGAAGCTTAATGGATTCAACAAAAGCACTTGTTAAAGCACCTATTGATTTGACAAGAACCGCTTTATCCGGAACTATAGGCCTCTTACAACATACAGGCGATGAAGTAGCATATCTTGTTGACCCGAAAGGCAACAGAGTTACTTCAGTTAACCCAAGAGAAAATATTACAGTAGCATTCGGCTGCAACTCCGTAACAGGTTGTGCAGCACCGATTCAGCCATGTGACCCTTGCAACACATGCAATCCTTGCGACTGCAACAATGACTGCGGATGTAAATAATTCGCCGGCAGTAAATTAATCAATCTCGCCTTGCAGAAGTGTGCTTTATCAAAAAGCACGCTTCTGTTTATATTTCATATTGTAGATTTTATTTTGAAGAAGAGTAACCTACAAGCTGAGCAAACAGAACTTCTTCACCAAGTTTGAACTGGAGCTTATAATTTAACGCACTGCTGTTTACACCGTATAGAAATACTGTATTGAGATTATTTGCCGCACTGTACAGATATACATTCTGGCCAATAAAACCACAGTCTACAGCAGCAAGATACTTGCTCTGTCTGGACAGATTTGCTACATAAAGTAAGATAACAGGAGCTTTTGAGCCTATTATAGGTCTTATATCTTCTTTGCTGAATGCTTCTAAAGTATGCATCTGAGGATTGTATTTATATATTCCGTCTTTCAGTGCTGCATATATTGTTATCACCTGAGAATTCAATGCACTGGGGGCAGTTCTTTTGCCGTCCGGTCTGTTCTCTCCGTCAGCTGCCCAGAGTAATTCGGATAACGTTTGCAGAGGTATTTCATCTTTAGAAAATTTTGTTGAAGAGTGTCTGTTTTTCAAAGCTTCCATTAAAGACATTCCGCCCGTAACAGAAGGTTCGGGAAGTTTTATATCATCCATAACTACTTTTGAAAATGCACTGCCCGATGCAAACATCAAACCTGTAATAACGCCGAGACAAACAAATAACTTCTTCATATTTTTCATAATTAACTTACCTTATCTAATTTTGTATACAACCAGTTTCTGTCAAAATCATCAAAATCCGCAATGATTTCATCAACTGCCGGCACCTTTGAATATAGCTCTCTTGTTTCCATTGATTCTATTGCCACGATTTTTCCGATACCGGCTTTGTGTGCAGCTTCAATGCCAGATAAAGCATCCTCTACCACGATACAATCTTTTGGCTGCAGATTCAACTGTTTTGCTGCTTCTAGATATATATCAGGTGCGGGTTTACCTTTAATTTTTCCGTTATCATAAACTATTTTGTCTATATCAAACCATTTTGCCAGATTGAATTCTTTTATAAAGAATTTAACATTAACCTCCTCAGACATAGTTGCAATAGTATGAGGAATATCATTTTCGCATACATAATCCAAAAATTTTACAACACCTTTTGCCAGAACAAAATTTTCCCTGTCTTTAAGACACATTTCACGGTATATTGCTTCTTTTTCATTCTGGCATTTTTCCACGAGCGCTCTGTCGGGTTGTTTTCCGATTAAATATTTTATAATATCTTCATTTGTTCTGCCAAACATATATTTTTGCATTTCTTCATCCGTAAATGCAGTACCCCGCAGTTTTTTGGAATATTCTCTCCAGGCTTCAAGGTGTTTTTGGGAATCCCAGAAGAGTGTGCCGTTAAAATCAAATATTATACCTTTAAACTTATGCATACAAATTACCACTTATTATAATGTATTCTGGAAGAATCATAGCGTTTTGGTCTCGGCGCTCTTGAGTCCGCATATCCGACAGATACAAGAGCAAAAGGTTCAATATTTTCAGGAAGATTAAAACGCTTAGAAAAAGCCTGCATAACTTCCGCCCAGGGATATATTCCCATCCAGCATGTATCAAGCCCGAGAGCTCTGGCGGCAAGCAGCATATTTTCAATAGCGGCAGAACAATCCACCTGATAAAAACCCTTTGCCATCTCTCTTTGTTTATCTCCACACACAAGTATACAAACAGGTGCGGTTTCAAGAGGCGATGCATAAGGATGCATGCTTTTAATTTCTTTTATTAAATCTTTTTCATTAAACACAACAAATTCCCATGGCTGCTTATTGCATCCTGACGGAGCAAACATGCCTGCTCTTAAAATTTCATCGACAAGATCAGGGTTTACTTCTTTATCAATATATTTTCTAACGCTTCTTCTGTCATAAATAGTATCTATAGTATTTTCCATCGTTCACCTCAAAAGTCCGTTTTAAAATTCTTATTGCGTGCCCCAATATTATTCAAAATTTAATAAGCAAATTATATCATACAGTTTACTCTAAAGGGTATTATACAGTCAGGGAGTTTTACAATTATTTGTCTGAGGCGGCCTCGCTTGTAGAAGTGCTCCACGGAGTGCGAGTGACGCCAAGTCTAGCATTTTGCGACTCTGCCGAAGAAACAATTAAGTATTGTTTCTGAGAG